>JACQZR010000064.1 GCA_016213775.1 Acidobacteriota bacterium | reverse complement strand
CCTGACGCTTGGGCGCTTCGTTTTGACGTTGCGCCTAGGTTAGCAGGTTAACACCCCGGCTTTCGGGCCGGGGTGCCCTCCTGATTCCAGAGTATCAGCAGCAGCGGCAATGTCAACAACTCCTTGCGCCACCCGGCAAAATGCGGTGAGAGGAATGCGGCGGCGGGAGCACTACTTCATTGGAGGGATAACGCAGGCGCGGACCGTATTGGGTGCGCTCCTTTCTTTCTGACCGGGGGACTCACGGCTCGCAACCGTGAGTCAAGCCCCGGGAAAGGAGGTAAACCATGCGACTTCGCATTTGCGTTAGTATCACCCTGACGCTTGGGCGCTTCGTTTTGACGTTGCGCCTAGGTTAGCAGGTTAACACCCCGGCTTTCGGGCCGGGGTGCCCTCCTGATTCCAGAGTATCAGCAGCAGCGGCAATGTCAACAGCTTATACTGTGCATATGGCCTTCTTGATCAACCAGGCATACCTTCCGGCCACGTTGACTATCGGTCCCATGACCGATGACGAGTTTGCCGGTTTCTGCGCAGAGCACTCCGACTTGGAGTTTGAAACCACCGCCGAAGGGGAACTTATTGTCATGCCGCCAACGTTCACTCTCACCGGTGTGCGTAATAACGAGATCAGTGCCCAACTTCGGAACTGGGCGAGGCAAGACGGGCGGGGTGTTGTCGCCGACTCCTCAACAGGTTGGGTACTGCCCGACACCTCCCGGCGCTCTCCCGACGCTGCCTGGATTCTCAAGAGCCGCCTCCAGCAGTTGGATCCCCAGAGCCGTGAAAAGTACTGGCACATCTGTCCTGACTTCGTCATCGAATTGCGTTCCTCTTCCGACCGCCTCCGCACCCTCCGCGAAAAAATGCTCGTCTGGCTCACCAACGGAGCCAGTCTGGCTTGGCTCATTGACCCTGAGCGCCGCGTTGTTGAAGTGTTCCAGCCCGGCAAAGAACCGCTGGTATTGGAGAATCCCGACACCATCACGGCGGGCGATCCGATTGCTGGATTCACCCTCCTCCTCCCACCGGTCTGGGATCCCTTAGCCTGATAGACTTGCAACTTAACGCCGCATCCGTGGGTTTAAGGGTAATATATAGATGCTCCGCATGCGGTTTCCCCGGCTCCTTTTACTCGTCTTCATTACGCTGCTCCCCCTCTTCGCACAGGATCCCGGAGATGGCGCGCCTGCCTCCATTTCGTCCCTCTTCGTGAACGCTTTTTACCGCAACCGGTTCAATGCGCTCGTAAGCCTTCCGGCGGCAGGCAACGTGCGCGCGTTGGGCACCGGCGGCTACGTTCAGGAATTCTACGAAGCCTCCGCTACCACCGGACAGGGCGGCACCGTCAGTGGCAGCAAATTCGCGCTTATCAAAGGGAACGCCATTGTCCCCGCCGGCGAAATCTCGGTCTACCAGTTCTACCCAGCCATATACAGCTACTTCAATTCCATCGGTGTGAACACGGCCGGTTTTCCGCTGCAGGACACCAGCGGCTGCGCCAGCTACACCGATCCCACTAACTCCTCCGGCACCACAGGACGCGCATGTTCCTACTCGATTTTCAGCAAGAACTATGCGCTGTTCACCTACTCCTCCACCCTGCTCACCAACGACAGCAGCGCCAGCTACGCCGTTCGCGACCCGTTCTTCACCAGATGGGCCACCATCGGCGGCATCACCGGACTCGGCCCCGCGGTCTCCGCCGAATCGGTGTTCACCTCCAAAACTGCCCTCTCGACGACCACGCAGCAATACTTCGCCGGCGCCTTGTACAGCATCGCCACCGGAGCCCTCACCGGGAAGGTGTTTCCGGTCTCCGGCAAGATCTACAAGCTCTATTTCGAGTCTGGTATGCACTTGGGTTCTCTCGGCATTCCTATCACTGAGGAACTGAGTGTCGGCGGCGGCGTGTTCCGCCAGACCTTCGAAGGCGGTAGCATCCAATACACCGCCACTACCGACGCGGTCATCCGGCCCGCCGTGGGTACCGTGACGCTGAGCATTGCTTCCGCCGACATTACCCGTATCAACGTTGGCGAGAGCATCACCGTCCGGGCTCGCGTCACTGCCACCACTGGCGAGCAGTTGACCGACCGCCAAGTCACGTGGGTCACCTCAAACGGGCGTATCCTTAGCGTCACCCCGAGTGCGGACACCTACTCCGCGGTACTCAAAGGCGCCAGCGGCGGGACTGCGCAGATTACCGCTGTTTCCGACGGCAAATCGAGCGGGACGCTGACAGTGTTCGTCTCCGCTCCGTGTTGTCAGATCGGCGAGGGAGCACCCACAACAGCCATTCAGCAGTCGTTCCAGGACGCAGTCACGCGCCTCCGCCTCAATATCGTTTTGCCTGCCGCCAACCCCGTCCGCCGCATGGGGATTGGCTACGCCCAGGACTTGCTTGCCGCTGACGGCACGCGCTACCTCCTCTGCCGCTCTGACCGTTCGCCGGGGGTTTACGCTGTCAGCGGCGATATCCTCAAGGCTTACCTCGTCAACGGCGGTCCGGCAGGCACGCTCGCCTACCCCATCAGCGACCCGACTCCCACAGGCCGGCAGATGTTCGAAGGCGGTGCACTTGCGGGATCACCAGTGCTGCCCGTCTACGATCCGCTTCTCACCCGCTGGGGCTCCCTCGGCTATGAAACCGCGACAATCGGCCCGCCGCTAACCGTTGCGCGGACTTCCCTCAGTTTCACCGGCGCGGGCGCAGTTAGCCAATCCTTCGCCGGCGCCTTCCTCCTGCGCATACTAACGGGACCCCATGCTTCCACCCGAGTGATGCAGGTCACCGGGAAGCTACTCCAGCGGTACGCCGAAATTGGCGGCACGGACGGAGACCTCGGATTCCCGGTAAGCGACGCCTATGCCGACGGCGATGCCATCCGCCAGAACTTTGAAGGCGGGCAGCTTTTCTATCGTGGCGATGGCGATGTCGAGCAGCAGGATCAGGAGCGCAAACCGCTCATCAGCGTAACCCCTTCAAAGGTGGTTGCCGGAGGCCGCGTCCGCGTGATTGTTGGTGGATTCCCAAACGGATCGGCTTTGCGGGTCTCTTTCAATACCCCTTCGGGAATCGCTCCGTTCCAGATCCAGACCGTCCAGGGCTCCTACACATGGGAATCCCCGGTCTCTTCCACCTCGCGGACCGGGGTAGTCACCGTAACGGCCCAGGAAGTGGGTGGCAGTAACGAGGCGTCCGCATCCTATACAGTAACTGCGCTGGCGGAAGCGATTACCAGCCTCACCAAAAAGCGCGGCGACACGCAGCAGGGCTTGCCCGGTGCCGTTCTCACAAATCCGCTTATGGTTTCGTTTGTCGATGATTTGGCGAGTCCGCTCATCGGAATACCCGTGAAGTTCACTGCGTCGCCGGGGTCAGGAGTGGTTCAAGCGGATGCGGTCACCAACGAACGTGGCGAGGCATCGGCCAGCGTGCGCTTGCAACAGAATGAAGGCATCGTCCTCGTTACCGCCGAAGTGGCAGGCAAAGTAGTCACCTTCACAGCCCGAGCGGCTGCGGCTTCGCTGAACAACTTCCCACGCCACATGCAGACCGGTGCCCTCACCCTCGGCAACACGACTGCGACCTTCGCGCAGAAGGGTGCGCTCCTGGCCGCAACCTCGTCCACGATACGATATCTCCAAGGCCGCAACGAACTGCCAGGCTCAATGGGGCTGGTGGACCCGGCGGTGCTGAACGAATTCCTGAAGAACTTCTGCGTGCTGGACACCGGCGGAGGCAGCATCTGCGATGGGTACCTCACCCCCAGTGGCCCTGCCGAGCCGGTGTTGAACCTCTGGCGGCTCAAAGATTTTCTGGGAAACAATGTGGATATCGAGGTTTTCGAGCCTTCCGACACACAGATTGTCGACCTGCTGAACCAGGGAGTACCCACGATTCTCGCCCTTCGGTTGTCGCTCAACGACTCGCCCGTCGGCAGCCATTTTGTCGTTGCCACAGGAGTAGGCGTTGATGGGTCCATCCTCATCCACGACCCCAATAGCGCACTCAACCGCAGCCGGCTGGACGACTATCTCGCCGGATTCACAGCGTCGGGCCGTTCCTGGAAAGCCAGTGTGCTCAGCACCATCCGGCTGGCGCCGCGCTCGCCGAGTCCCTCTGGTTTCCTGGTAAGCTCAGGCACCTCCCCGATTGCGGTCGACGGGCCTTCCGGTGGTTGCGGAGTACCGCTCGCCCTTCCCGGGTCCGCCGTGGTGGAAGCCTCGCAGGTGCTGCCCGGCAGCGGGACAGCCTACCTTTATTATTGCGGCGGTCTGGATGGCCAACAAATCGTCCGATTCTCCGGCAAATCGGCTTTTACCGGAACGATTACGGATTTGGGCAACCCCGGCCGCCAGATCACAATCTCTGGTAACGGAGGCGAATCCTTTGCCCTCGATCGCGTCAACTCCCAGTGGCGGCTTGGAAGCATCGACGCCGCCATCGACAATACCGGAATTGTCAACGCCGCCTCCCTCACTCCTGAGCTCGCACCTGGTTCACTCGCCGTGGTTACCGGAAAAGGTTTGGGATCAACGGATTACGTGCCGAAAGTCACCGTTGGAGGGCAGGACGCCGTGGTTCAGTTGGCTGGCGAATTCCGGCTCAACGTCGAGGTTCCCCAGCAGTTGGAAGCGGGTGAATATTTCCTGCGAGTGGAATCTGTTCATGGCTTCTCTGAGGTCCCCGTCACCCTCCTGCCATCGGCTCCTGCCATCTTCCAGGATCCAAAGACAGGCGCAGCCATGATCGTCAATGTGACCGGAAATCAGGCTAACAGCGCCGGCAATCCCGTAGCCCGGGGCGGAAATATTCAAATCTATGCAACCGGCCTGGGTGCGCTGCGGCAGCAGGGAAATATCCGTACTACAGTGAATCCAGTGAGCATAGTTGTGCAAGGAGCGGAGATCACAGCCACCACCGCGAGTCCCGCGCCAAACCTCCCCGGGATATATATTGTTACCGGTACAATCAGCCAAGGTGTTGCCCCGGGCCTGGATGTACCCCTGAAAATTCGCCAAAACGGCCTCGAAAGCAACGCGGTAGCCGTTTCTGTACGCTGATCGGTGAAAAACTGTTGACTACAAGCCCCTTGACATGGTTAAATCTCAGATTGACCGCAGAATCTTTGCCGGTTGAGCCGCTGCTCCCCTTCGGGTCAGGAGTGTAGTTTCTTCCTTGACTTGGGACTACGAGTAGTGGTATGAAAGATGGTAACTGCGTCCGACGTTTCATAGCGGCATTCACAGCATGGATCCCGCGAGCACGCAACGACCGGCAAGGGTCGCGAGAAAAAGACGGCCTGAATGGGTCGTAGGGATGCGGTTCCCGAAAGGGGCCGCCAAAGAGATTAGAGACGCACTGGATTGGGAGAAGGTCAGTGGAGCAAGGAGTTCGATAAGGTGGGAAGCCCTAATCAGGTGAATTACCAAGCCGGAAACCCCATACCGGACACTCTTCCTTTCTGGAAAACAAACAAAAGACCTTTTAGGCACAGGTTGAAAGAGAAATTCCATCAATTCCAGTTCAACTTCTACAAGGAGAGGGAAATGTCAGATTTTCGCAAGCTGTTACTTGCGTTCGCGGCTGTAACCCTGGCAGCAGGGATTGCGAGCGCTCAGGTGACGCCCCCGATCGTCTGCTCGACCACGGCCCAGCCACTCACGGTTCGGACGGAAGGTTTGGCGGAACAGACCGGTGACGTTGTGATCTCGTGCACGGGCGGCCAGATACCGACTGTCGGTTCTGCTTTGCCGCAGGTGAACATCTCGGTCACACTGAGCACCAATATTACGAGCCGTTTGCTCAATGATCCTATCACGGAAGCCCTGTTGTTCGTCGACGATCCGCAACCGGGCAGCCAGAATCCGTGCGCTCCGGCCTCCGGCAGCACGGTTTGCAGCCCGCTCACGGCCGGTGCCGGTGGTACCGCGCTCGATGCTTCGGGTATTAACCGCAACGTGTTCCAGGGCGTTCGCCAGAGCGATAATACTATCGTTTGGCTCGCCGTTCCGATCAACGCCCCAGGCACCTCCGCCACCCGCCTGTTCCGCACGAAGAATATTCGCGCGGCCATCGCTGGTGCGTCGGCTGCCAACGGCCAGATCTTTGCCTATGTGTCCATCCAGAACCCGCCGGCCAACCTTCAGTTGAACCAGTCCTCGGTTAACGTGGCCTTCGTTCAGCAGGGCCTGCTGTTTGCTCTCCGCAGCCTTTCGGGCGGTGGCTTCAGCTCCACCACGCAGAACCGCACCTTCCTGTTCCAATGCGATAACATCAATCGGAACCTGGCAGCGTCGAATACTGCGGTCTACGATGGTTCTCCGTCGGCGTACAATGGCCGCAACTTCGAAGCTCGTTTCCGTGAAGCCTATGCCGCTTCGTGGAAGGTCCGGGACATCAATCCGGCCCTCCAGGAACCGGGTAACCAGCAGAACCTGCCGCAACTGAACAACGGCGCCCCTCAGACGGGTACCGGTACGGTTGTGGAGTCGGGCTTCTTCAACACGGGCTTCACCGCTGTGAACGGCTTGAACCGCGCTGGGCGCGCCGACCACGGTACCCGCCTCCGCGTTGCGTTCAACAATGTTCCGGCTAACATCCGCATCTACGTTAGCACCCACTCCCTGAGCAACGCTACTTCCGCCACTGCGGATTCGAAGACCTCGGGTGGTGGCGAAACGACAGCCTACACGGCAGCATTCGGCGTGGCTACCGATAGCACCGGCCGCAATGTTGCCGCTGGCACGGTTCTCTCCAACCCCACCTCGTCTGCCGAAGTCTGGAACGCTGCTAACACTCTGCCGGGTATCTTCCCGTCTGGCGCGATTGGCGGTGCGATCGAAGTTCCGCTGACCGGTGGTAGCGGCTCCTTCACTTGGGAAGTGTTTGCTCAGGATCCGAACCAGATTGACACCGCCAGCTTTGCGGTTGCGGTCGCGTTCCGCCCGACGAACAACCCCGGTCTGGGTACAATCGCGGTGAACGGCAGCTTTGCTCCGCTCGGTGGTGGCAACACCATGAGCGCCTCTGCATCCTTGCCGCGCTTCGCTGATCAGTCCACGGCTATCAACTCCGCCAGCACCAACGCTTGCGTGACTCACCTGTTGTTCCCCTTCACGACCAACCAGGCTGGTTTTGATACGGGTCTCGCAATCGCCAACACTTCGGCCGATCCGTACGGAACGTCCCCGCAGAGTGGCAATTGCACGTTGAACTACTATGGATCGACCACTGGTGGTGGCGCGGCCCCGGCTGCGAACACGACCACGACGCCGATCGCTGGTGGCGAAACGCTGGTGGGAACCCTCTCCAGCGGTGGCAGCAATGGTCTCAAGGCTACGCCTGGATTCCAGGGCTACATCATCGCGGTTTGCAACTTCCGTTATGCCCATGGCTTTGCTTTCGTCTCTGACGTCGGCAGCCAGAAGCTGGCGGAAGGCTACTTGGCTCTGATCCTCGATCCGCGCCCCGGTATCACCGGTGAAGCGCTGAACAACTAGGAACAGATCAGGTAATCCGGAAACACATTGCAGGCGGGGGATTCGTCCCCCGCCTGTTTTGCTTGTGTGTATGTCCCGTTTCTCAAAACCCCGCCCCGGCTCCTACCAACATAACTCTTCCCCGTCTATCAAGGTAGTGATAGACTGATAGTTGCGCGTCCTTCCATCCACATTGAATCCTCTACGAGGTGGCATGTCTCGAAAACTGTGGTCTTCTATCCCCCTCTTGCTCGCCATGGCGCTCTCGCCGGCGGCATTTTCTAGAAACGTCTTTGTTTTGCCCCCGGGTGATGGTGTTCTGCGCCCCGTCAACCCCTATACCGGCGATCCGTTTGCGCCCGGCCCTGGCGGCATTTCCGCCGCTCAGGATTCTTTCCTGGTGCTGGCGACGCCGCAGGGTAACAAGTACTACATTATTGGCCGTTCCGCCACGGACACCATCGTGGCCACCAGCGACCAAAGTACTTTCTCCGTAGTGAACCGCAAGAGCCTCGGAGCTGGCGCTACTGCGGCGGTGATGTCTCCTGACGGTAGTAAAATCTATGTCCTCGCGGGTAGCGTCTATGCCATCCGTACGAGTGATGATCAGATCATTACCCAGTTCAGTGGCGTGTCGAACCCGGTCGACATCGCAGTGTCCCGCGACGGCACGCGGCTTTACGTGGTCGGTTCCAACGGGACCCTGACTGCCGTCGACACAAACACCTTCGGCGTGTTGAACTCCGTCCCGAACCTCGGTCTCCCCACGGGTGTTTCGGTAGGCCCCAACGGTCTCGTCTATGTTTCCGGAACCAACGCGCTCTATGAACTCGACCCGGTGAACCTTACTCACATCAAAGGGACTTACATCCAACTGAACGGCCAACCGGGCAAGCCCCACTTTGTCCCCGATACGTTCGGCAATGTTCGCGTGGTGATGACGAACGCTTCGGCTTCAGTCGGACTTGGCTCGCTCCTCACAGTGGACCTCGGGACACGCACCTTCACCGCACTACAAGCAGGCAACGTGGTTCTCGACAAGATCGTTCCGGTGTCCGGCAGCAGAGTCTTCGCCACCAGCGCCGGCGGCGCACTCTACGACATTTCCATCCCCAGCTCGTTCCAGCAAGCCAGCTTCAGCGGTGTGGGTTTGCTCACTAACGTCCGGTCGATCGCAGCATCCAACGAGTTCCCCACCGCCCGCTACCTGTACGCCGCGGTCTCCGGCACCAACCAGTTGCTGCGCATCGATCTCAGTACCAACACTGTCACCGGCACCCTCTCCACGGGCACTAACCCTCCGGGGAACGTGAATTTCGCGGGCCCGGCAACCACCGGCAATCCGATATCGATCTACCTATATAACAATGGGCAGTTTGTTAATCCCGGCACGCAATCTCTTCCTCTGGTGGTGCGCGCCGTCGACTCCAATGGGCGTCCGCTGAGCGGTGTTCCAGTGGTGTTCGCAACGAACTCGTTCGGTGCGATCATCACCACCAATGCGACTCAGTTCACCGATCCTGATGGCTATGCTCAGGCGATAGTGATCGCTCCCAGCACCACTGGAGCTTTCCAGGTGACTGTCTCCGCCGGCAGCGCACCTGTAGTCACGGGTACCTTCAACCTCACGTCCGGAACTGGCAGCAGCGGTGCAACCGGTGCTATCTCCGCCCGCAGTGGAAACGGACAGGTCATTCGCGAAGCTGCCACCACCCCCGAACTGCTTCGCGTCGTCGTCCGCGACACTTCCGGCAATCCCGTTCCGAACGCGATCGTCAACTGGACTGCGACAACGATCAACGGCCCCACGGGCAGCCTCTCTTTTACGCAGACGCAAACCGACTTCCAAGGAGAATCCACCAACAGCTACACCTCGCCGATTGTCGGCTCCGGTCTGCTCGCCTCCTATCTGCAAACCACCATCAACGCCAGCACCTTCTCCGGATCGGTGAATTTCTACGTTACGGTGATCCCCATCCAGTTCGGCCAGACGCTGGCTTCGTTGCCGAACGTGACTTTGATTCAACCGGCGAGTCTGGATCAGGTGGTGAGCTATCAGGCGGGAACCACCATCACTGGTGCCATTCAAGTGCGTGTTACGGCGGGAAGCGGACCCGGGGCGGGCTCCCCGATCCCCAACGTGGGCATCTCCGCCACGACAGGCCTCGATCCGACGGTGGCGCCGACGGCCCGCTGCGCCGACAACTCCGGTCTTACGGATTCCACCGGCTTCGCCAGTTGCGACCTCGTTATTGGCAGCAAGATCGGCGAAACCCAGGTGATCATCACGGCCGGCGGACAACAGGCCGGTACGCTGAATATCCTGGTCACGCCGGGCCTTCCGGGCAAGATCATTCCGACGCAGGGCGATAACCAGGCTGGTGCGCCGGGAGCTCAGCTTCCGCTCGCGCTGGTTGCCACCGTCCAGGACGGCTTCGGTAATAACCTGCCGAACGTCAACGTTACATGGACAGTGGAATCCGGCTCCGCCACGCTGATCAATCCGATCACCCGGTCGGACACGAACTCTCGTGTTTCCGCCCTCGTTCGCCTCGGCAATTCGCCGGGACCGGTCCGGGTGCGTGTCACAGCGCAAGGCGGACTCACCACCGCTACCGCCGTCTTCAGTCTCACGGTGAACCTCACTGCCACCACGATGCAGCGCATCTCGGGTGACGGGCAAACGGCACTGATCAACACCGCGTTCCCCTCACCGCTGGTCGCCGCGGTTCTGGACGCCAACGGCGCCGGTGTTCCCGGCCTTCAGGTGAATTTCTCGGTCAACAGCGGATCGGTGGTTCTCTCCACCAACAGCGCTACCTCCGACTCCACCGGCAGAGTCAGCGTGAACGTCACCGCCGGGTCCGTTGCCGGACCGGTCACCATCTCGGCCACCTTCGGATCGAACTCGGTTAGCTGGACCTTGACGGTACAGCCGCCGGGTCCGAACTTCACCGAGGGCGACATCACTAGCGTCGCCGGCGGTGCTCCCGGTATCGCGCCGGGCGCCATCGTGAAGATCAGCGGACGCAACATTGTCCCGAGCGTGAGTGGGACGGTCTTCCCGGCCATCCTCACCGGGCCGCTGCCCACCACCTTGGGTGGCGCCACCGTTACCTTCGGCGGGGTTGCCGCTCCCATCTTCTACGTCACTAATACGCCGTCAGCCGGCGAGTCGATTGTGGTTCAGGTGCCCTACGAAGCACCCGAGAACCAGTCCCTTCCGGTGACAATCAGCTCCGGCGGCACGTCCTCCACCGTGAACGTTACGGTGCAGCGTGTCATCCCGGGCATCTTCGAAACCACTGACAGTCAGGGCAGGAGGTACGCCGTGGTTGTCCGCAACGACGGAACCTTCGTCACTCCCGACAATGCGATCGCCCGTGGCGAACAGGCTCGCGTCTACATGTCCGGCCTCGGCCGTACAACCGGCGCAGCCTCCACCAATACACCTGGCGCTGGTCAGCGTGTGAACGGAACGGTCGTCATCGGTATCAACGATGCCGGCGTCCGGGTCATCAGCGCGACCTTGGCCCCCAACCTCATCGGTGTGTATGAGGTGCTCTTCGAGGTACCGTCGGATGCCGCAACCGGATCCGCACGCAACTTCGGTGCCTTCGTCGAACCCGGCGGTGGAGGGGCCACGGCGTACGCCAACGGCTCCAGCATCGCCATCCGATAACACCCGGCAAAAACGGACGCGAGGGACGGCTCAGAGTGCCGTCCCTCGCGTTTTGAATTTATTTTTGCTTTTTTTTCAACAACTTGAGATTTACGTTCCGCAGGGCCGCGTCGGCGCGTGGGCTAGTTTGGATGCGGAGGTTCATCTCTATATGTCAGCATTACCTTTCCCGACCTACAGTCTGGAAAATCTGCATCTCTTCCCGGTGTTTCAAACGCGGGAAGCTTTCAAACAGGCGACGGGCCAGGAGCCGCCGCCTTTCGATCCGGCCAAGGATTTCAAAGCCTGGTTCGATCCGCAGGCGGCCGCCAGCACAAAGCGCAAAATCGTTTACGAAAACGTGATCGCATACGCCGACAACGGCAGGCCGCTGGTGGACGTGGACGGCAAACCGCTGTTGGAACCGTTGATGATCGACCGAGAGTTCGCGGCGACAGTCAACATCGCGCCAAAGGGTCCCGGGATTCTCGACCTGGTCGGAACCGGTCACGAGATTCCGGTGCCGCTTCGCGCTCCGGACCCCGAGGAGGAGCTCTATTTCCAATTCGGCGGTACCGTCGCTGTCCGGAACAAGGCGCTTGCCGTCAGCCTGCAGCCAGGCTTCAACCAGGCTGACCGGGAACTGTTGCACAAAATGGCTGAAAAGCTTGGCGTGAAGTAGCTCCTCATTCGGTTGTGGGGCGGCCAATCCTGGCCGCGGCTGGCCTTTCCAGGCCAGCCAACCGCCGCCGTGCTCGGCCAAACCGCCCCACAATCGTGAATGTAACCTGTTCGCTCAGAACGACAATCGGATCTTCAGGAAGGCGCTCAGCGGATTGCCGATCACGCCTACATCAGCAACTGAGCCCGGCTTCCGTGGAGTACTCACTGACGGCGTGTAGACAATGGTTAAATCGGTGGTCTGCTTCGACGCGATGACGTCGGACGCCAGCCGCACGCTGATGTCCGGGAAGTTGGCTCCATCGAAATTAAGACGCAGGTCTCCAGGCATATCGTTGCGTAGCTGCACCACGGTCGTCGACGGTTTGGCCGGATCCAGTTGGATCTCCGTGCGATCGGCGGTGAACATCTTTCGCAGTTCCTCGACGCTCGGTCCGCGTTCAATCAGCGGCCTGGCCCCGTCGTCTTTCTTGCCATCCATCTTTCCAAATGGTGTCGAGAGCGCTTCCTTCGGCGGAGGAACCCACCACCACTGGCCGTCGGCAATCCTCCAAAAGCTACTTTGCGGAATCGTCAATCGCCTGTTCCCGATTGGCTTCACGTAAACATCAGCCTCGCACGAAATCAGCACCTGGGCCCGGCTGAACTGCTCACTGTAGTTGATTCTGCTGACGGAGAACTTGTAGCAGCGCCGTTTGTCAGCCTCGAAGAACGCGTCCTTAGCCTCTTCCGCCACAAGAGCGTCGGCAGCCCGGTACTTACCCTCGCCCACAAAGCCATAGAACTTGTCCACGCGCTCGCGCAGCGCCTGCTCGACAGCCGGAGGCGCACGCTCGAATATGTCCGTTGCATTCTGTGCGGCGGCGAGCCCACACAAAACAACCGCGTGCGCAATGCTTTTGGCAACCATAATCATCATTCTAACAAAGGCTCCTCTTTAAGGATTCCCATCCAACATGGTAGAGTGGGAAGTTTCGGACTCGTCCGCGCTTGATCCATGTCCATCCAGATCTTCCTGCAAGGCCGGCTCCTCGGGATGCCCGAGTTTCTGGCGCTTCCCGCCCGCGGGCCGCGCCCGGACGCTCCGTCCCAAGCGTCGCCACAAAGTAATGACGAACGACTCTTCGCTGGACGTTGCGCCTGGGTCAGCCTTTTGAGCGACGTCTTGCCCCGCGCCCTGCTGTCCGAACTCGGACTGTCCAAAATCCTGCTCGGTTCCAGCGGCGGCGGACAGTTTCTGGTTGTCCTTCCCCAGGAATCCGAACCACAGGCGGAAACCTTCCTTCAGGCTGCGGCAGCGCAGATCCAGGCGATGAGCGCCGGCCGCCTGCACCTGATTTGGGCCACCACTGAGAATTTGGGCGACTGGGCCGTTGTCCGCCGCCGCTTGCGCGAAGCTATGGCTCTCCGCCGCGGAACGCCCGGTTCGTTTGGTCTGAGCTTCGACTCAGGTGCCGGCAGCGAATATCAGGACGCCGACGAATATTTCCGCCAGGAGCTCGGCAACGGGCTGATCGAACAGCGTGTGGTTGGGTGGTCCCCCGAAGCTCCTGCCCGCCTCACCCTCGGCAGTGGCAAGTACTCCTGGACCATCGGCTCTGAACCCGATCAGATTCTGCTCACCCGCCATGTCGCGCTGTCCGACGATGGCAGCCGGCCAGTGGATGCCAACGAATTGGGCGCCCGTGCGGAAGGAACCAAAACGTGGGGAGTGCTCCGTGGCGACGCCGATAACCTCGACGTCCGTTTCCGCCGTGTCACCTCCATTGAAGAACACGTTCAACTGTCCGTCCTCTACAAGCAATTCTTCGCCGGTGAACTCGAAGTGCTGTGCTCACTTCCCGATTTCTGGCGCAAAGTAACCATCCTCTATTCCGGCGGCGACGATTTCGCTGCCTATGGCGCCTGGGACGCACTGATCCAACTGGCACGTGAACTGCAACGCCTCTTCCGCCGGTTCGGCGAGGAGAGCCTCAAGGATTTTCCCGGCGGCGAGGGCAAGACCCTCACCATGTCGCTGGCCATTTCCCAAGGCCCCGAGTCGACTCTGGCCGGTCTCTTCCAACAGGCCGGTGAAATGATGGAGCAGGCCAAATCTTCTTCGCGCGATTCGTTCGCTCTCCTCGGACGCATCCTGGAATGGCGGCATGTCAACGGCGCCTCTGAGCTCAAGGATACGATGGTCCGCGTGGCGGAGGAGTTCGGCGGCAACACCCAGTTTCTCAAAGAACTTTCCTCGTTCTATCGCGACGAGGTGTTCTCACCCGTTAGCGTATCGCGCAAGAAGGAAGGCGAGCTCGAAAAGCCGTGGCGGTTGCACCGCCGTGTGCTCCGCGTCCTTCCGCCGACCCGCGATCGCGAAGTCGACCGGCTGCGCAGTTCCCTGATAGTGGAGCTCGTGGGTAAGAACGCATCACAGGTCAAATTGCGGCCCGCCGGTCGTGTCGCGCTAGAATGGGCCAGATTACTGACTGAGGCTTAACACTATGTCGGAAGTACGAAACGAACCCAAACCCAACGAAGGCCGCCGCGAAGGCCGCGGTGATCGTCCGCCCCAGGGGCAGGCCCGCGAAGGCAACCGCCCGGACCGCGACAATCGTGGCGGTGATCGCGGTGGAGACCGTGGCGGCGACCGCGGCCGTCCTGGCGGTGGCCGCTTCGAAGGTCCTCCTGAAATCGAAATCGAAAAGCTGATCTCCGACAGTCTGTACCTCGACAACCAGGCCCACGCCGTCGTCAGCCGGATGCGCGACATGGACTCCGGCACTAAGAGCCAGCTCCGCCGTCTCTACAACGCCGTCCGCCGTGCCTGCCGCGCCCCGGAATCCGAGCGCCAACACCACTTCGTCATGCTTCGAGCGCGTCTTGCCTACACCATCGCGCGCCACTCTCTGCGAAGCCTCGACGTGCTGGAGAAGCTTCTCCTCCAGGTCACCCGCAAGAACGAGGCGCGAGGCTATGAACGCTTCCGCGATCTCTTTGAAGCCATCGTCGCCTACAACGAATAGTACGGGAAAGTCATCATGAGTTCTCACTCCACGAAAACCGCTTTGAAATTCCAGGGCAAACTGGTGGTCGAAGCCGACCTCATCTGCGAAACCGGCCTCCACATCGGCGCCGGCAAGGGTTCGCTCGAAATCGGCGGCGCGGACAACCCCGTCGTAAAGGACGCCTTCGGCCGGCCCTACGTGCCTGGCAGCTCGCTCCGCGGACGCCTCCGTTCCCTGGTGGAACACGCCGCCGGCATCAATCCCGCTGAGATGGTCTACCTGTCCAAGCGGAAGGGGCAGGAAGTGCGCATCCACCAGAGCGACCGTCCCGATGACGAGATCTGCGTCCTGTTCGGCCGTAACCCCAACCGCATGGAGCGCATGAGCGGCGATGCCATCGACGGCGTACCGGCCACCCCCGCCCGCCTCGCCGTCTATGATGCCCCGCTCGATCCCGACAGCATCACCGCCCAGATGCGCGAGAACCTCGACGACGAATTGACAGAAGTAAAGAGTGAGAATGCCGTCGATCGCATCACCTCGCAGGCCAATCCGCGCACACTGGAGCGCGTCCCCGCGGGCGCCCGCTTCAAAGCGCGCCTTGTCGTCGACATCCTGTGCGACGAAGATAAAGAACTCCCCGGCTTGGTGGCTGAAAGCCTGCGCATGATGGAAGATGACAGCCTCGGCGGCGGCGGTTCGCGCGGCAACGGCCGGGTGCGCATTTCCTCCGTCCGCGTCTGCTGGCGTGGCAAGGCCTACTACGGAGAAGGCGCCGCCGAAGCCGAACTTCTCGCAGGCTCCGATTCCGCCGGGCTCCTCGCCCTGGTGAAGGGCCCCGCCTTCGCTGAAAAGCTGTCCTGACCCATTGGTCCATCGGTTTCGCAATGAATCCCGCACTGCTCGTGAAGCTCCGGCCCGTGACCCCCTGGCGCATCGCCCCCGATGACGGGGCACGCGACCGCGTCGGCTCCATCTACCACAGCGACACGCTCTACTCCGCCGTCAGCCTCGCCATGCAGGGTTTCGGTTGGCTCGATCGCTGGCTCGCCGCTACTACCGGTTCGGCGGAACCCGCCGTGCGGTTCACCTCCTGCTATCCGTTCCATCAACAGACACTTCTCATCGCGCCGCCGCGCAACCTCTGGCCGCCGCCCCCCTCCACGCGGCAGCGCTGGAAGGCCGCCAGGTTCGTACCACTGAAGGTGGTGGAAACCCTCCTCGAACCGAATGGCAGGCTGCGTGAGGACGACTGGGTGGTGGATGGCGAAAGTGAATGCGTTCTCCCCGTTTCGCGCTCAGGCCGTCTTGCCGGACCCCTTCGAAGAGCCATGCGCCGGACAGTGCCGGTCGACCGGATCACCGGAAATACCGGCGACCCTGGAACCACCGCCTGCCTGGAATTCTCGGCCGACTCCGGCCTGTGGTTTGTAGCCGTTTTCGCCTCGGATGAGGCGCGTACCGAATGGGCCGGACCCGTCCAGACCTGCATCCGCCTTCTCGCCGACAGCGGCTTCGGCGGCGAGCGTTCTCTTGGTTGGGGCCGTTCCGCTCCGCCGGAGTTCCAGGAAGGCGTTTTTCCCGGTTTGGTGCTTGTTCCCAAGGCTGTTCCGCCGCCGGCTCCTCCGCCTCCTCCACCTCCTCCGCCCGAACCGCCTGTCGAAGCTGCGCCTGTCGAAGGTGTCGAATCGGAGACCGCCCCTCCGCCGCCTCCCGCCGAAATGGCCTACTGGTTGCTCTCCGTCTTCCGCCCCGGCGAACAGGATGGCGTTGATTGGACTCGCGGATCCTATTCATTGGTCGAGCGCTCCGGACGAGTGGACAGTCTGGCTGCTGCCGGAGAGCAAAAGAAAAATCTGCGCATGGTGAGCGAGGGCTCCGTGGTCTTCTCCACATCCGCCTTGAGCGGCAGTGCCGCCGATGTCGCCCCGGACGATTTCCCGCATCCCGTCTACAGGGCTGGTTACGCTCTGGCAATTCCGATTCCATGGAAGGTGGTGGGCTAACCCATGAGATACAAACTCACCTGTTTGACCCCCACACTTGTCGGAGACGGGCAGAAACTCTCTCCCATCGACTACATGGTCTGGAAAGATCATGTCAACGTCCTCGATCAGCGCCGTATTTTCAAGCTGTTAGCCAAGGGACCCCGCCTCGATGGCTACCTCGCGCAACTGCGCAAGGCCGAAAAGCTCGATTTCGCCAGTTGGGGAGGATTCGCCCAGAACTTCGCCGGGCGGCGCATTCCGTTTGAACACCCGAGTCTGGCTGCGCTTTGGGATAAGCAGCGAGCGGACGCCCTCTTTATTCCTACATTTGCCGCAGGAGTGGGCGGTCCGTTTCTCCCCGCCTCCGCGCTCAAGGGAGTTCTCCACACCGGGGTCCTCTATTCCCGTTGGTCCGACAGCGCCTGGAAACAGGTGCAGGAAAGATGTCAGGGCGACCGGCTGCCGCGCCGTCCCGCCGAAGCCGCCGAAGATATGGCCATCGGGCTCGAAGGCCACAGCCGCATGCGGGCGCTCGCGCTCGCCGATTCCGCGCCCGTACCTTCCTCGTCGATGAAGGTCTATCTGCTCCGCACCGCCGCCCTGGTTCCGCGCGGCGCTGGCAAACAGGAGTTGGGCTGGAAGCAGACCGGTCGCGGAAGCGTCGATTCGCGGCGCATCGAGGAAGCCACCCCCTACTTTTGTGAGATGGCCGCGCCTGGGACATCCTTTGAAGGTCTCTGGTCAGAACGTCAGACGCTCCGCAAGCCGGAGGTCACGCGCATCCTGCGCTGGAGGGAATCCCTGGATACCAAGGCGATTCTTGCTGGCGCCAACGCATTCGCCGCGCGCCTCATCGATCTGCACGCCGCCTACGCCGCCGCTGCCGGCATGAAGTCACTGGAAGACAGCATCGCCTCGCTCAAGTCCCGGCTGGAAAGGGCTATCCAGAGCGAGACCTCCGCTTTGGTTTGCATTGGTTGGGGTGGCGGGTTCCTGTCGAAAGTCTCCCAGACCGACACCGAACAGGAAGGTCTACGCAGGATTCTCCGTCAGTTGCCTCTCTATAGCCGGGCGATTCAAACCGGACTGCCCTTCCCAAAAACCCGCCGAGTGGTCTTTTTGAACGGCCAGCCCGCCGCCCTTCCTGGATGGGCATTGCTGGAAGTCGCTTAACACCCTGTAGACCCGTCCCCTTATTGCCGAAGAGTAATAGTGGACGGCTGCCTTGACGCCTCAAGAGGTTGGCGGAACGCCTCACTCGTGATAGGATGCATACAGAGTAATCAGACGGAGAGCATCCACTGGAGGCTGCAAGATCAGTCTATCCGAAAATCAGGGAGGCTCCTTGCGGAGGACTGGGGGCGGGGCACCCGCACCTTTTTAGGCTCATCTTATGTACAATGCCTTTTTCGGTTTCAAGGAGAATCCGTTCAATCTCAGTCCGGATCCTACCTTCCTGTATCGCAGTCAAATGCATGAGGAGGCCCTCGCCAACCTCATCTACGGGGTGCAAAGCCGCAAAGGTTTCATCGTCCTCTCTGGAGAAGTTGGTACCGGAAAGACCACTTTGCTCGAATGCCTGCGCGACTTCCTCGAAGTTCAGATGGTGGAATTCGCCTTTGTTTTCAACAGCAGGATCACCGCCGACCAGTTCTTTGAGATGATCGCCTACGATCTCGACCTGCGCTGTAACCGCAATTCCAAAACCGAAGTCCTCTTCGCACTCAACCACCTGCTCATCCAGCAGGCCAACGAAGGACGCACTTCTGTCCTGATTGTCGACGAGGCCCACAATCTCGAATGGGAAGTGCTCGAGGAGATCCGCCTTCTCGGAAATCTGGAAAACCGCCGCGGCAAACTGCTCCAGATTATTCTCTCCGGCCAGCCCGAACTCGATCGCAAACTCGAAGCCCCTAATCTCCGCCAGTTGAAACAGCGAATCGTCCTGCGGTGTAATCTCCACCCGTTCCGGGAAGAAGACACCATCGCCTACATCAACTACCGGCTCGAAAAGGCGGGAATGCGCGATCAGACCGTCTTCTCCTTCGACCTCATGGCCGAAATCCACCGCTGCTGCCAGGGTATTCCCCGCGTCATCAATGCCGTTTGTGACAATCTACTCCTGAATACCTTCGCCCAGGAACAGCAGGAGTCCACTGTGGAAATGCTCGACGAGGTCTGCAACGATATGCGTATCGATTATCCTGGTCGCAGGTCGCGCGGCGAGCGTGGCCGCTACGCCGTCGACGCCTACCGTGGCGACTGAGCCGCACCCCCCACTCTCCCGTTCGCTCCCACGTCCTCTCCGTTCCGATCCACCCCCGCGGTGTTGAGTTTCCCCACGATTTCTGGCTCGTGGCGTCAATGTGACGCTTGCTATAGTACTCACACCGCTACAGTTCTGCACTTTTTTGCTTGCATACGGTGAAACACCTAGAGTATCCTTACTATGGCGACCTTAGCTGGGCTAGCATAAATGCCTGTCAGGGCAGCTAGGTAAACCGCTCAGATTCATTTTGCGGAGTTTCCAATATGTCTCGTTTTGTTCGTCTCTTCGCGCTCTGCATTCTCGTTGTGGCTGCGGCTGCAGTGAGCTTTGCGGACACGGTCCCTGGACCGACTTTCCCTCCGAATCCCTGGGAAGACCTCCAGTTTGCTGACGACAGCATACCTGGACCGACTTTCCCGCCCAATCCGTGGGAAGACCTCCAGTTCGCTGACGACAGCATACCTGGCCCGACTTTCCCCCCCAATCCGTGGGAAGATCTGAACTAGTTAGACGTTCTCATCCGAAAAGTTGTCTTTTTCTGGCCCTGCAGGCAGTCAAACGCCTGCAGGGTTTAGTTTTTTTGCGGGACTCAACCTCCCGCTTCGTCACGGTATAATGGGAGGCAGGCCCCGAGGGGGCATCTCTTTGGTCGAACGCAATCATGGAAGATCTGAAGAAGAAACTGCAGGAAGAAATCGTTGCTCTCGAATACGAGCTGCGCAACGAATTGCCGAAGGAAATCCTTAAAGCGCGCGGCCATGGAGACCTCAGCGAAAACGCCGAGTACCACGCAGCCAAGGAACGCCAGCGTCTCGTCGATTCCCGTCTCGCCCAGCTTAAGGGGCGCCTGCGGGAACTCTCCATGGTGGACATGACCAAGATCCCCCGCGACCGCATCGGCCTCGGCTCCACAGTCGTCCTCCTGGACCTCCAAAAGGACATCAAGATTACCTACAAGCTGGTGACCAGTGAGGAAGCCGACGTGAACAACGGCAGAATCTCCACTTCTTCCCCCATCGGCAAGGGCCTCTTGGGCAAGAAAGTGGGAGACGAAATCAAGATCGCGATCCCGGGCGGTCTCAAGGAAGTGGAAGTCCTCGAGCTCAGCACGATCCACGATCAAATAGGGTAATATCTCCTGAGGGGCTGTTTGACCGAAAGGACAGAAGTATGACAACCTACACCCGTTGGATTGGCGAATCCTGCAATTATCTGATCCGCCTCATCGTCCGGGGCTTGGCTCTGTCCCGCATCCATCCGAACGTCCTCACCTTCATCGGACTACTCATCAACGTCGGCGCCGCCGTATTGCTCGCCTTCGGACGCTTTCGCGCCGCCGGGCTGGTGATCATTGGCGCCGGCATCTTCGATATGGTTGACGGCCGTGTCGCCCGCGAGACCAAACAAGTCACGCGTTTCGGCGGCTTCTTCGATTCGGTGCTCGACCGCTACTCCGACCTCGGCCTGCTAATGGGCCTGCTGGTCTACTACGCCGCCATCAACCGCAATTTCTACGTCGTCCTCACCGCCATCGTGATGACGGCTTCGGTGATGATCAGCTACACGCGTTCGCGTGCGGAGAACACCATCCCGCGCTGCAAGGTCGGCTTCATGGAGCGGCCGGAACGTATCGTCCTTGTCATCATTGGCTGCCTATTCGATCGCATGGCGCCCGTGCTCTGGATCATCGCCGTGCTCGGCAACATCACCGTCATCCACCGCATGCTGTACACCTACCAGGAATCCCAGCGCCTGGAGGACGCCCAACTGCGCTCCGTGCCCGATTCCGAACGCATCTCGCGCTAACCCTTCTTCTCGCTTTTCACCATTCCCCGGTAGGGTACGTTGATCGAAAGCGGACCCCTCCACTTCTTCGGCACTGGCTGGTTCAGACACCAGTGAATCGCATTGATCACCAGGCGTTGGAACGGCTCGACGCTGAAGTCTTCCGGATGCCCCATCGACGTGTAGAACGTGCGCGCGCCGTACTGGTTTTTCCACGTCCACGCCACCGGATTATCCTCCGCGGGTTTGTTCGGATTGATGCACTTGCCCATCAGCAGCTTTTCCGCGTCCTGCGGCGGCCACTTCGGCAGGACTCGATACAGCCACGAGCGCACGTGGAATGACGCATTCACCCCCGTGAGAATCGGGTGCCTCGAGGCCTCGGGAATCACCGTTACGTCGGTGCTCGCCTGATGCCCGAAGTGCGTGTGCCCATCGCCGCCCCATCCCGGCGGCGTGCCAAGCGCCACCGAACCCCACCGGTTCCACTCCATCAGCGGATGACCCTTCGGGTAGTTGAACGAGTGCGACGTGGTGCGGAACCCCATCATCGGTTTTCCGGACTTGGTGTAGGCGTCAATGTGCGCCACTTGATCCCCGGGCAGCCGCCGCCATCGCAAATAGAACACCGCAAGGTCCGCTTTGGCGAGCGCCTCCAAACCAGGGATGTCCTCCTCCGCGTTCTGATCCGGCTGCGACTTCAAAACCGTGCATTGCAGCTTGTAAGTTTTTGTGAGTTCCGCGGCCAACAGCGGCAGCGTCGACTCGCCTCCATACTCATGATCCCCGCATACGAACACGACATGTTTCGACGCGGCCAGAAGCGACGGTGTGAGCGGGAGCGCGAGGCCCGCCCCAAGCAGGGAACGCCGGCTGACTTGCATGTCCTCAATCTTATCCGAAATTGTGATAAAAGCGCACAGGGTGCTGCGCGCACCTTCCTCAAGCCCGCAACATTGCTCGCGCCCGCACTCCGTTGTGCGCGTTAACATAGAAGAGTGGATGTCATCATGCGCTATCTCAAATACTCACTCATTGCAGCGGCCGCGCTTGCCCTCGCCTTCCTCCCCGCATCCGGCCAGCAGCCCGCCACAAAAAAGAAACGGCTGCTTGCCATCGGCGCCAGCAAAGGTTTCCAGCACGATTCCGTATCCCACGGCATGGCAACGCTGTGGAAGATCGGACAGGAGTCCGGCCTCTGGGACACTTACATCAAAACCGACACCCAGTTACTCACCAAGGAGAAAATCGGAGGAAACGCGAAGAACCTCGATTACTTCGATGCCGTCTTCTTCTACACTACCGGCGAGATCGATCTCACCGATCAGCAGAAGAAGGATCTCCTGAGCTTTGTGCGTGACGACGGCAAAGGCTTCCTCGGTTCGCATTCCGCCACCGACACGCTCTACAAGTGGCCCGAGTACGGTGAGATGATCGGCGGCTACTTCGACCTCCACCCCTGGAATCAAATCGACGCCAGCGTCATCGTTGAGGATCAGACGCATCCGTCAACAAAGCACTTCCCCGCCCAATTCGTGCTCAAGGATGAGATCTATCAGTTCAAGGACTACTCTCGCGACCGTGTCCGCGTGCTCATGCGCATGGACGGCGACAAGGTGGATCTCAACAAGAACGGCGTCCACCGTAAGGACAAGGACTTCGCGCTCACCTGGGTACGCAATTACGGCAAGGGCCGGGTCTTTTACTCCGCGCTCGGCCATCGCGAGGAAGTCTGGGACCGCAAGGACATCCAGCAGATGTGGCTCGAGGCCGTCAAATGGGCGATGGGAATGACCGAAGGCAACGCCACTCCGCGTCCCATGACAAACTGAGCGACAGCGAGCGCGTGGCACCCCCCGCTGAGCCTTGGCTGTCACGATACGATAGTACGAGAGGCAGATTCATGGCATACCTCGATTGGTCGCAGTGTCCCGCCGTGGAGAGCATTCCGGGGAAAGTGAGTGGCGCTTGGGTCTTCAAGGACACACGCATGCCAGTGTCCACCGTCTTTGAGAACTTCGAATCCGGGGCCACTATCGAAGACATCATGGAGTGGTTCGATTTGACCCGGGAACAAATTATCAATGTCCTGGAATTCGCGGCGCGAAGTCTCGATCCTCCCCCGCACCAAGCTTCCGAGAATATCGGGCCAGACCTAGCCAATGCGAATTCTGTTTGACCACGGGACGCCCGCACCGCTCATCCCATTTCTCGGTGGCCATACCGTAACAAAGGCCAAGGATGCTGGATGGGACAGACTGGCCAACGGTGAGTTGCTACGGAGCGCTGAGGGGGCAGGGTTTGAACTCCTCCTCACCACCGACAAGAACATCGCTGCTCAACAGAACCTCAAAGGCCGGAAGATTGCTGTAATCGTGCTCGGAAACTCGCAATGGCGAATCGTTCAGCGATACGTCCGCCGTATCGCACTTGCAGTGAACTCCGCCGGGCCGGACACCTACTATGTGGTGGATATTCCTCCCGACTGAAGACAAAAATTCTCTTCTTTTCATACGAGTGCCCGGAAACCTCATTTCACGGATTTCCTCACGCCAAAACGCATGCTACACTTGTTTGTGCCGCAGAGAATTCTGGGCGTCATTCCCGCCCGGTTTGCTTCCTCCAGATTCCCAGGAAAAGCTCTCGCCACTCTCGCCGGCAAAACTATCCTCCAGCACGTCTACGAGCGGTCTGCTCAGGCGCGTTATCTCACCGATGTAGTCATTGCCACTGACGACGACCGCATCTATCAGACCGCCCGGCAATTCCGCGCCACCGTGCGCATGACCCGCGCCGACCACCTCTCCGGTACCGATCGCGTGGCCGAAGTGGCCAGCGCCGACACCGCCTCCATCATCGTCAATATCCAGGGCGACGAACCGCTCATCGACCCAGCCGCCATCGACGCCGCCACTCTGGCCCTGCTCGATGACTTCGATGCGCCGATGGCCACTCTGCGAAAGAAAATTGAAGACCGCTCCGAGATCAACAATCCCAACGTCGTGAAAGTGGTCACCGATCGCAGCGGCAATGCCATCTATTTCTCGCGTTCCCCTATCCCTTACGACAGGGGTCAGAACGCCGGATACTACAAGCATATTGGCCTCTACGTGTACAGGCGCGATTTCCTGCTCAGCTATTCCCAACTGCCCGTCGGACCCCTTGAGGACGCCGAACGCCTCGAGCAACTCCGCGCCCTCGAAAACGGCTATCGCATCCGTGTGATGGATACCGAATATGAGTCCCTCGGCGTTGACACACCTGAGGATCTCGAGAAAGTCTCCAAGCTATTTACTGCGTCCATGTTGCCGTAGCTGCCGAACATAATTGAGTTAGCGGAAGGGGGGAGAATGACGAAGTATATTTTTGTGACCGGCGGTGTGGTGAGTTCCCTGGGAAAGGGCATCGCCGCCGCTTCCATCGGTTGCCTGCTTGAAAGCCGCGGCCTTCGCGTGACTCTGCAAAAGTTCGATCCCTACCTCAACGTCGATCCCGGCACCATGAGTCCCTTCCAGCACGGCGAAGTCTTTGTCACCGATGATGGCGCCGAAACCGACCTCGACCTCGGCCACTACGAACGCTTCACCCACGCGCCTCTCACCCAAGCCAACAACCTCACCAGCGGACGCCTCTACGAGCAGATCATCACCCGCGAGCGCCGCGGCGACTACCTCGGCAAAACCGTCCAGGTAATCCCCCACGTCACCAACGAAATCAAGGCGGCCATGCGCCGCGTGTCTGCCGGCGTCGACGTGGTGATCGTCGAAATCGGCGGCACCGTCGGCGACATCGAATCGCTGCCGTTCCTCGAAGCCATTCGCCAGATGCGCCACGAAGTGGGCCGCGAGAACGCAATCTTCGTCCACGTCACCCTCGTTCCCTGGATCGCCGCCGCGCAGGAGCTCAAGACCAAGCCCACCCAGCACAGCGTCAAGGAGCTGCGCGCCATCGGTATTCAGCCCGATATCCTCATCTGCCGCGCCGAGCGCCCCTTCGAGCAGGAAGTGAAAGAGAAGATCGCCATGTTCTGCGACGTCGATGTGGAAGCAGTCATCTGCGCCAACGACGTTTCCAGCGTCTACGAAATCCCGCTCGTTTTCGCCGACCAGAAGGTGGACGAGTTCATCCTCCGCCAATTCAAAATGGACGCCGCTGCCCGTGACCTCCGCCGTTGGTCAAACATGCTGACGCGCATGCGCAATCCCATCGACAGCGTCAACATCGCCCTCGTCGGCAAGTACGTCACCTACGAGGATGCCTACAAGAGCCTCAAGGAAGCGTTGCTTCACGGCGGCCTCGCCCATGGTGTCAAGGTCAACATCGAATGGGTGGAAGCCGAAGATCTCACCTGGCCTGAATGCATCCGCAAACTCCAGCCCTTCGACGGCATTCTCGTGCCCGGCGGCTTCGGCAAGCGGGGCATCGACGGTATGCTCCACGCCATCCGCTACGCGCGCGAATTCAAGGTGCCCTACTTCGGCATCTGTCTCGGCATGCAAACCATGGTGATCGAGTTCGCCCGCAATGTCTGCGGCCTCCCCAGTGCCGACTCCACTGAATTCGAGCCCGCCACTCCACACCGCGTCATTTACAAGCTGCGCGAACTGAAAGGCGTCGATGAGCTCGGCGGTACCATGCGGCTCGGTGCCTACCCCTGCAAGCTCGCCGAAAGCAGCTTCGCCCGCGAAGCCTACGGCGCGCCCGAAATCAGCGAGCGCCATCGCCACCGTTATGAATTCAACCGCGAGTTTGAGAGCATCCTCACCGCCCACGGCTTGCGGCTCTCCGGCCAGACACCCGACGGAATGTACGTCGAAATTTGCGAGCTGCCCGATCATCCCTGGTATCTCGGCTGCCAGTTCCACCCCGAGTTCAAATCGAAGCCGCTCGAGCCGCATCCCCTGTTCCGCGCATTCATAGGCGCGGTCTACCGGCACAAGAAGGAGGTCTTCCAGGCGCCCCGTGAAGATCGATCTGTCCCCGTCGCTCTCGATCGGGGATAACGCCCCGCTCGCGCTCATTGCCGGCCCCTGCGTTATTGAAAGCGAGGAACACGTGCACTTCCTCGCGGACGGGATTCACCGCATCGCCGGACCGTTCGTATTCAAAGCCAGTTTCGACAAAGCCAATCGCAGCAGCGTGGCCTCGTACCGTGGACCTGGACTACGCGAAGGCATGCGGATCCTTGCGAGTGTCAAAGCCAAAGGGCACCCCATCCTGACCGACGTTCACGAAACACCCCAGGTGGATGCTGTGGCGGAGGTAGCCGACATCATTCAGATCCCGGCGTTCCTTTGCCGGCAGACCGATCTGTTGATCGCCGCGGGCCGCACGGGCCGCGTGGTCAACATCAAGAAAGGGCAGTTCGTCTCCCCGGCGGATATCCACCATGCCGCTGACAAAGTGGCATCCACCGGCAACAACAAAGTGCTCCTTACCGAACGCGGGACAACGTTCGGATACAACAACCTCGTCGTCGACATGCGCGGACTCGCCATCATGCGCGCTTCCGGATACCCTGTCGTCTTTGACGCGACTCATAGTGTCCAGATGCCCGGCGCTGCCGGGACTGCTTCCGGTGGTCAGCCGCAGTTCATTGCGCCGCTGGCCCGTGCTGCCGTCGCGGTTGGCGTGGACGCGCTGTTCGTGGAAGTCCACGAGGCCCCCGAGCGCGCGCTATCCGACGGAGCTAACGCTCTCCATCTCGACAAGCTCGGAAGTCTGATGAGCACTCTCCGAACCATCCACTCTTTCGCGCAGGGTTGAACTCCCATCGTCCCGGGTTTGTGGCAAGCGCTCGATCGCTATCTGGCCATCCGGGGGGCGCCTCGGATATAGCCTCATCGGCGAAGTGCGAATCTTGCGGTTCATCAACTTTGCCGGACAGCCGCGTCGCCTTCCTCATCGTTCCAGGGTGCTGGAGTCGGACGCGGCATAATCCGGATGTCGTCAGAAACGGCGCGCTGATCAGGCGCCCGCGGCGAACAGGGGCGTGGTAGTGGGTTCCGAAGAGCCGGATTCGGGCTCGAGCGTGACGGCTATGATCGCGTTGAGTGGGACCGCGCCTTCCTGGAGGTGGATCCCGTTGCCGGCGTTGTCGGTCTGGAAGAGGCCGGCGGGGACGGGTTTTTCCATTGCGCCGGCGGCGTTTTTGCGGATGATCCACATCTCGTAGATCTTGCCGCTGGGGGCCGGCGGCAGGTTGGAGGCGATCAGGAGAACTCCGCGGTCGGGGTGGAGCAGGACGCGTCCGCGAGGCGGTTTCGGATCTTTGGGTCCGAAAGTAACCACTTTGGTTTCGGCGGCGTTGAGGAAGCTGAGGACGTGGCGGGCGCGGGCGAGTTCGCTGTTGGTTTTCGCCGATTCCACTTGCATCTGCTGCAACAGCGCGCGGGCATTTTCGATTTCGACACCCTTGCTGCGCGCGTCGCTGTAAATGAAGAATGCGGCGGCGAGTCCGGCGAAGGCGGTGGCGAACACTGCCATCCAGGCGCGGTTCTTCTTTTCGACTCCTGTCACGGCCAGGACGCGGTTGCGGAGGGTGGAAGGCGGCTCCACCAGCGGGACGTTCGCCATCAGGATTGCGTTGTTTTCCAGGGCCTCCCGCATACGTTTCCGTGCCTCCGGCGAAGCTGCTTGCAGCTCGGCTTCGATTTGCGATTTCTCGGGCTCCTCCAACAAACCGAGCGCGTAGAGTTCGTATAGATCACGGAGGTTGTTGTCCGGTGCGCTCATACCGATACCACCTCCTCCAGTTCATTGCGCAGAATTCTGAGGGCTGTGCGCACCCAAGTCTTGACTGTGCCGAGGGGCTGCTTCATGCGCTCGGCCATTTCGGTTTGGGAGAGACCTTCATAGTAGGCCATCTCGATTACGATGCGCTGGTTGGGGTTCAGTTTGGTGAAGGCTTCGCGGAGCACCCGGGCACGATCGGAGTTGATGACGTCGCGCTCCAGGTTGATGAAGGACGATGGCTGCTCGACAGCGGGATCGAACTCGGTCGACTTCTGGGCCATGCGGCCATCGACGGAACGGAGATAGTCGATGGCGCGGTTGCGGGCGACGGCGAGAATCCAGGGACCGAGCGAGCCCTTCTCCTGATCGATGAACTGGGCGCGGTTCCAGATGCGAAGGAAGGTCTCCTGCGCCAGGTCCTCAGCGAGCGAGGAGTCTTTCACCACGCGAAGGATGACGGAGAAGACCAGCTTTCCGTAGCGATCGTAAAGCTCGCTCATTCCTTGCGGATCGCGCCGTTTGAGCTTGTCAATGAGGCTGGCGTCGTTACGCGAGTCGAACGCCGCAAACAGGAATGAGAGTAGAAAGTTCATTCGATACCGTCAGGCGAAAAGCTGTTTGATGAGCTTGCCCGCGGTAAGCGTGGGACGTTCGGCGCGGCCATTGTGCATGTAAGTGGTGCGTTCATGATCGAGCCCCATTGCATGGAGCATCGAGGCATGAATGTCATGCACATGGTACGGGCTCTCGACGCCTCGCAGACCAATCTCATCGGTTGTTCCGATGGCCTGTCCGGCTTTGATGCCGGCGCCTGCCATCCAGATTGTGAAACCCCAGGGGTTGTGATCGCGCCCATCGCCCTTCTCGTTGAACGGCGTGCGGCCGAATTCACCCCCCCAAACCACGAGCGTGTCCTGCAACATGCCGCGGGCCTTCAGATCGGTGAGAAGGCCGGCAATCGGCAAGTCGGAAACGCGGCACCACTTGGAGTGGTTTGCCTCGATGTTGTTGTGCGCATCCCAGCCGCTGCCGGAGCCGCAGTAAAGCTCGACGAAGCGGACGCCGCGTTCGACGAGACGGCGCGCCATGAGGCAGTTGCGGCCGAAGGATTGGGTAAGGGCATCGTCGAGGCCGTAGAGCTTTCGTGTGGTTTCGGATTCGCTGGCAAGGTCGACCGCTTCCGGCGCGGCGGACTGCATCTGGTAGGCCAGTTCGTAGGCGCGGACGCGGGCATCGAGTTCGGTGTCGTCGGTCTTGTCGACGCCCCATCGTTGGTTCAATTCCTTGAGGTAATCGAGCTTGCCGCGCTGCTGCTGGTTGGTGACGCCTTGCGGGTTCTTGAGGTGGAGAATCGGCGTATCCCCGGTGCGGAACTGCGTGCCCTGGAACGTGGCGGGAAGGAAGCCGGCGCTCCAATTCTTAGGACCGCCGACCGGCTCGCGATCGTCGAGCAATGTGACGAAGGTGGGGAGATTGCGATTGGCGCTGCCGAGCCCGTAGGTGACCCAGGCGCCGAGAGAGGGACGGCCGGCGAGGATGTCGCCGGTGTTCATCTGACAGACCGAGCCGACGTGGTTGAGACCGTCGGCTTTGCAGGATCGAATCACGGCGAGATCGTCGGCATGCTTTGCGATGTGCGGATACCAGTCGGAGACCCAGAGGCCGCTCTGGCCGTGTTGGGCCCATTGCCGTTTGGTCCCCATGAGGGTGTTGTTGGCGGTACCCATGGCAGTAATGGGACGGCCAAAGGACTCCGGCATCGGCTGGCCGTGCAGCTTCTGCAAGGCGGGCTTAGGATCGAACAAATCAATGTGGCTGGGGCCGCCTTCCATGAACAGCCAGATGATGGACTTGGCCATCGGCTTGTGATGCGGCTGTTTGGCGATGAGCGGATCCACCGTCTTCATGGGCGCGGACGCGGCGTCCCGGGCGAGCATCGAGCTGAGCGCGAGGCCCGCCAATCCGCTGCCTGCCTGAGTGAAGAATTCGCGCCGGGTGCGGACGCTCCAGTGATGACCGAGTTTGTGCATCATGACGTTATTCTCCTAATTCAGATACAGGAACTCATTGGAGTTCAGGAGCATGTGGCAGAGGTCCACCAGGGAGGTCTCGCGGCTGCCTGTGATCTTGTCATGACGGTTGAGGAAGGCGACAGCCGACTGCGTCTCTTCGGCCTTGGGAGCGCGGGAGTAGACGAGGCGGTAGGCCTTTTCGACTTGCGCTGACGGCGTCATGCCGGAGTCATTCTGAACGCGCTTGGCGAGGCCGCGGGCCCACCCCAGGACGAGCTCGTTGTTGAGAAGCTCCAGGGCCTGCCCGGCGGTGACCGTGTTGTTGCGCCGGGCGCAGCTTTCATGAGTGTCGGGCATGTCGTAGGTTTCAAACATGGGGTAACGCGTATTGCGCCTCACAAAAACATATACGGAGCGGCGGTCGGCTTCGGATGTATCTTCGGCCGCTTTCCAGCCGCCACGGGTGATAACACCTGGCGGGAGCGGCGGGAAAACACCCGGGCCGTACATTTTGGTATTGAGGCCGCCACTGACGGAGAGGATGGCGTCGCGGACGGTTTCGCCTTCCAGGCGGCGGCGGTTGAAGCGCCAGACAAGCTTGTTGTCGGGGTCGGCGGCGGCGGATTCGGCGTTGTAGCCGCTCGACTGTTGATACGTGTTGGAGAGCAGGATCTGGCGGTGGAGATGCTTCAAGCTCCAGCCGTTGGCGGTAAGCGAGGTGGCGAGGTAATCGAGGAGCTCGGGGTGTGTGGGACGTTCGCCCATGGTGCCGAAGTCGCTGGGGGAAGCCGAGAGGCCGCGTCCGAAGTGGTAGTGCCAGACGCGATTGGCCATCACGCGGGAGGTAAGCGGGTTCTTTGCATCGGCGAGCCAGTTGGCGAGAGCACTACGGCGGCCGGAGGAAGTGGAGCCTTCGGGCTTGATGATTTTGGCGGGTGCGGGATCGAGGATGGAGAGGAACCCGGGCTCGACTTCATAGAGCGGGACGGCGTAGTTGGAGACTCCGAGGACGTAGGTCTTGGGCGCGTCGCTGGCGTTGTCGATCATGGCCTGGGCGACGGGAATTGGTTTCGGTTTGATGGAGTCGAACTTCGCAAGCTCGCGCTTGAGTACGCCGTACTTTTTCGCGGCTTCGCCTTTGAGCTTCTTGGCAGCATCGTCGTCAGTGAACTCCACTTGCGGGCGTGCCTTGTAATACATGTGCCACTGAATGGGGGTGCGCTTTTCCGCGGTGGTGGTGATGGAATCCTGAATCTCCGGAGGGAACTTGTCGAAGCCATCCTTCCACATGGACTTGAGGGCGGGCTCGGCGAGCTTGTGCATTTCGCCGCGGATATCCGCGGTCTGCGCTTCCCAGGCGGTTTGTCTGGTTTCGTATTGCTTGCGGGCTTCCAGCGATGCCAGCGGGAGTTGATCTTCAATGCGGGTGTTGGCAAAGAAGGCCTGGAGGCGGTAGTAGTCCTTTTGAAGGATGGGATCGAACTTGTGGTCGTGGCACTTGGCGCAGCCGACGGTGAGTCCCATGAAGGTAGAGCCAACGACGTCGGTGATGTCGAGGAGAAGTTCCTGGCGGCGCTGCATGATGTTGCGCGCGTTGCTTTCGTCGGGGAAGTGGCGGTTGAAGCCAGTGGCGATCAAGGCCTGGGGATCGTTGGGGTAGAGCTCGTCGCCGGCGATTTGCTCTTTGATGAAACGGTCGTAGGGCTTGTCTTCATTGAAGGCGCGGATGACGTAGTCGCGATAGCGCCAGATGTTGGGGCGGGTCTCGTCGCTCTTGAATCCTTCGCTGTCGGAGTAGCGGGCCAGATCGAGCCAGTGGCGGGCCCACCGCTCGCCGTAGTGTGGCGAAGCGAGCAGCCGGTCCACCACCTTCGCCCAGGCTTGCGGCGAGTTGTCGGAGAGGAAGGACTGCACCTCATCCGGTGTGGGAGGGAGGCCGGTGAGATCGAGCGAGACGCGGCGCAGGAGGGTGGCTTTATCGGCGCGGGGGTTGGGTTTGATACCTTTGGCCTCCATGCGAGCGAGCGTGAAGGCGTCGATGTCGTTGGCAACCCAGGTCTTGTTCTTCACGATGGGGGGAGCGGGTGCCGCGATGGGTTGCAGGCTCCACCAGCGTTTCTGGCTGGCGGTGAATTCTTTTTGTTTGGGCTCGACACTGGCGCCGCCGGCGATGAGGATGACGGCGGACACACCTAGGGCGACGAAGGTCGCCAGGGGCTTGGTGGGCAACATGGACAGGCTCCTCCCCAGGGGATGGAATGACTCTGACCAGATTTTATCATTTGGGGCGCTCGTTTGCGGCGCGGCTCGCAACCTTGTGTTAGCGTAATTGATATGAAGAGCGTGCAGGTGGAATTGCCGGAAGATCTGGCGGAAGCGGCGCAGTTGGACCCTTCCAACCCTTCCCCCGATGCGGCTCGCCTCCTCGCTTTGGAACTTTTCCGAGAGGACAAGATCTCCCTTGGCCGCGCTGCCGAGCTGTGCGCGACACCGGTGGAGGCTTTCCTGGAGTTCGCCGGACAACGCGAGGTCCCAATGCACTACGGCGTGAAGGAATTGGCCGAGGACCGCCAGGCATTGCACCGTCTACGGCAGTGAAGGTCGTTTCCAACGCGTCGCCGTTGATCACGCTCGCACGGGCCGGCCAACTGGATTCGTTGCGTGAGCTTTTCGAAGTCATCCTCATCCCGCAAGCGGTACACACCGAAGTCGTCATGAACGGAACGGGAATGCCCGGGGCCGAAGCTGTGGCCAAGGCGCACTGGATTCAGGTAACGCCACTTCGAAATCCCAATCCGATTGACAATCACCCAACACTTCCCAAACTTGGCGCCGGCGAGCGGAGCGCTGTCGCGCTCGCCCTGGAGATCGACGCCGACCTCATTCTCATGGACGAATAGAAGGCTCGCCGGCTCGCAACCAACTCAGGCTTCCCGGTGGTGGGCTGCGTCGGGATACTCGAAGAGTCATATCGCCGGACTCTCCAGAACAGCCTCCAGCAATTCAAACTTCCACTGCTCTAAAGCCACCTGCGCCACTTGACCTTCATCGGTTGGGAACCGGCTGTCCCCGGTCTGGGCTCAAGAGCTTTGCGGCGAGAGAATCCGGCAGCGCGGCCTTCTGAAGCGGATCGCCGAAAGCTGACCGCTGATGCCTGCCAAAAAGTCTCAAATATTTTTGGCTAGTGATTGGAGGGCTTGGGCTCCGGGGGGAACGGGCTTGGCTTGGCGTCCTTGACGGCTTCGGGCTCTTGAGTGAGACCGGACTGATTGAGGATGATGATGTCGACGCGGCGGTTGCGCGCGCGGCCTGCGGCATCCTCGTTGGTGGCGACTGGGACGGTATCGGCGTAGCCGGCAACCGCGAGGCGTTCGTGGGGGATTTCGTACTGCGTGGTAAGCATCTCCAAGGTGGCGATGCTGCGCGCGGCGGAGAGCTCCCAGTTGCTGCGAAAGCGCGAGTTGTGGATAGGGACGGAATCGGTGTGACCCTCGAGGCGAACAGGGTTGGGGAGTTCGCGCAGCGTCTTGGCGATCTTGTCCAAGGTGGGGCGGGCGCCGGAGGAGACGGCATCGTCTCCTGGGGAAAAGAATGCGGCTTCGCTGAGGCTGACGACCAGACCTCGCGAGCCCATATGGACTTGCACCTTGCCTGCCTTGATGTCGTCCTTGAGTTTGTCGTCGAGGAACTTCTGGGCGGGGAGGAGTTCCGCGAATTTTTGGGGAGGAAGTTGGAACTGCTGGGTGGATTTCTGAGCGCCGCCGGGGCCTTTCATCATGGCGTTGCCCATACCTTTGTTATCGATGGTGCCGCCGAGGATCCCGGCGATTTTGGCGGCGAACTGATTGTCTTCCAGAGCGCGCTTCACCGACTCAGAAACCGATTTGGCTGTGCCTTTGTCGGTTTGGGAGCTGGCGAACATGACGACGAAAAAGGCGAACATGAGCGTGATGAAATCGGCGTATGAAACGAGCCAGCGCTCGTGATTGGGGTGTGGGTGCTGTTTCTTTCGCCTTGCCATTGTATGTTTCGATGTCACGGTTTTTCGAGAGGTTTAGCTACGGCCTGTTTGCGTTTGGCGGCAGCATGGTCGTAGGCCTCGAGCTTGGCCCGAATGAGTTTCGGGTTGAGGCCTTCGACGATTCCGCTGACACCTTCGAGCATCATCTCCTTGATTTGAATGTCCTGTTGGGCGCGGGCTTTGATTTTTCCAGCGGCGGGAAGAAAGAAGAGGTTGGCGATACCGACACCATAAACGGTGGCGACGAAAGAGACCGCGATTCCGTGACCGACGGCGTCGATGTTGGCGAGGTTTTTCATGACCTGGATGAGCCCCATGACAGCGCCGAGGATTCCGACGGTGGGAGCGTAGCCGCCGGCTTGTTCAAAGACCTTCGCTTCGGCGTCGGCTTCGTGTTCCTGAATTTCGATCTCCAGTTCCATCATTCTGCGCAGCTCCTGGAGGTCTGTGCCATCCACCGCGAGCGTAAGGGCTTTTCTGAGGAAAGGATCGGGGATGAGGGCTGCTTCCTGTTCGAGGGAGACGATGCCGTTTTTTCGGGCCTTGGTGGCGAATTCGATGATCTGTTCGATGGTGGCGGAGGCGGCATTCCCCTTTTCGAGGAAGACGTGGGCGAGGCGGCGGAAGCCCCCGATGAAGTTGTGGAGAGGGGTGTTGAGCATCGTAGCCCCCATCGTGCCGCCCAGGACGATGATGGCGGCCGTGTACTGGCCGATGTCCGAGAGCTTCCCCCCTTCCAGCAGCAGGCCGCCGACGATCGCACCAATGGCGAGTAAGACGCCTACTAGAGAGGCCACATCCGGACGATTACCCGATCTTGTCGTTGTCGATCCACCACCCGCCATCTGCTCTCCCTTTACCAACAGTTCGCTGAAGGTACCCAATTACCGGACGGAACCGCTGTCCGAGCCGAGATCGCGTATACAAACGCCTGATTGAATTCTGCGACGGTAATCGACGACCTTGGAGATGATTTCGTCGGGGTTCTCGCGAACCATCCACTTCTGGCCGTTTACCAGCGTTATGACGGTATCGGGCGTTTGCTCGATGTGCTCAATCAGTTCGCAATTCAACACCATCAACTCGTGATTAAGCCGGGTGAGCCGTATCATGATGAGCCTCCATCTCACGCGCCCTGGCGCGGTACCGAAGTTGTGCTGGCCTTTCAGTTGGTCTTATCGGCCGGAGGGGGGAAAGTACGAGGAAGGGCGAGGGGGGCGACCCTACGTTAAGATGTCCAGCAACGAACGCAGTTCTTTGCGAATCGGGTCGAGCGCTTCGGGAGAGATGGTGGTGTCAAAGAGCCCACGTTGGGAGCGCTGGCCCGGTTCCACTGGCGCCGACTTCTTGGTTTTGGGAGCCGTACGGAGCGACTGGATCCTGGTTTGGAGGAAGTTGCGTGCGCCTTCAATAGTAAAGCGTTCTTCGTACAAGAGGCGCTTGATTATGAGGACGGTTTCGACGTCTTTGCGGCGATACAGACGGTGTCCCGTACCCGATTTCTTAGGAGCCAGTTGAGGGAACTCGGTCTCCCAGAATCGAAGGACAAATGTCTTGATGCCGGTGAGCTTGCTCACGTCGCCGATGCGGAAATAGAGCTTATCGGGAATTTCCGGCGCGTCGGTCTTGAGAGGCGGTGCTGCTAGATCAGCCATCATCTCATTTCTTCGAGGGGAGGCACTACTCATGCTACGGGATTGATCGTCTGGCGTCAACCGAAAAGCGCCATCCGCTGGTCCGCGAGGATCGATTTCGTTCCGCCCTTTGTCCGGCTCAACCGGTACGAGTTCCCGATCACCGACAGGCTCGACACCACCATCGCCCCCGCCGCGATCAGCGGATTCAACAGCCCCGCAGCCGCAAACGCAATCCCAACCGTGTTGTAGAAGAACGCCCAGAACAGGTTCTGCCGGATCACCGAAACCGTCCGGTGGGACAGGTCAATCGCATCGAGCACGCGGGTGAGCTGGGTGCTGAGCAGCACTATCGATGCCGAGTGCATCGCCAGGTCCGCACCGGAACCCATCGCGATCCCCAGATCCGCCTGCGCCAGAGCAGGTGCATCGTTGATCCCATCGCCGATCATCGCCACCGAGCCGCCGGCGCGCTTCAACTCCGCCACGATGCGAACCTTCTCAGCCGGTGCGGTCCCGGCGTAATACTTCCCGATCCCCATCTCCCTGGCGACGGCGGCGGTGGTGGCTTCGGAATCGCCGCTCACCAGCAGGACGTCCAACCCACGGCGGCGCAATCCGTCCACAGTAGCGCGCGCTCCCGGGCGAAGCCGTGACCCAAACACCAATAGCCCGGTCACGACGCCATCGAGCGAGTAGAACGCCACCGTCCGGCGGTTCGCCTCATGCTCGGCCGCCAGAGGCTCCAACTCCTGAGGAATACATCCAAAAGCTCGCCGATTGCCGATGCGCACCTGCCGATCGTCCACCACACCCGAAATCCCCGTTCCTTTGTCCACCACCACGTCCCGAGGCTCCCTCAATTCAACTCCAGCCTCACGTGCCCGGCGGACTACCGCGAGGCCCAGAGGATGCTCGCTCACCGCCTCCAGGGACGCCAACAACGGCAGGTGCTCCGCCGGATACTCCAGCAGCGCGAACTGATCTTCCGTAATCGTGCCGGTCTTGTCCAGCACCACCGTGGTGAGCGACCGCAGCGATTGCAGTACCTGCATGTCCCGCAACAGGATTCCACGCCTGGAGGCCGCTCCCACAGCCGCGGTCAACGCCAGCGGCGCGCCGATCCCGAGTGCGCAGGGGCAGGCGATCACCAGGATGGTCACCGACCGCAGTAACGCCTCCAGCGCCGGGATTCCGCTCAGCATCCAGTACGCCGACACGGCCAGCGCGAACACCATCACCGACGGGACAAACACCCGCGAAACGCGATCCACTTTCCGCTCCAGCTCCGACCGGCTCGCGAGCGTCCGCTCGACAGCCGCAACAATCTGAGCGATGGTGCTACCGGCGCCCACCGTTGTGGCACGCACATGCAGCACCCCGCTCAGATTGAGACTGCCCGCAACAACCGTGTCTCCCACGCGTTTGGCCACGGGTTCCGACTCACCCGTTAGTAGCGATTCGTCCGCATCAGAGGCGCCCTCCACAATGACGCCATCGGCGGGAATACGTTCGCCGGCCTTCACCAGGAACCGGTGGTTGGCGAGCAGAAGATCGACGGGGACAAAGCGCTCCTTGCCGTCTTCCCAAAAGCGGACTTTGCTGGGCAACATCCGGTGCAGCGACGCGATGGTCTTGGCCGCGCGGTGTTTCGCCCCCTGCTCGATCACTTTGCCGATCAGCACCAGCGCAGTGATGGCACAGCAAATATCGAAGTAAATATGGATTCCGCCGCGAAAGCTCTCCACCGCGCTATAGGAAAAGGCCGCCAAAATCCCCAGGGAAAGCAAGGACTCCATGCGCAGCGAGCCGTTTTTCAACCCGACCCAGGCCAGCCGGAACACCGGACGCGCTGAATACAACAGCACCGGCAGCGTCAGCAGCATCACCACGAATGGCAGATACGGTCTCACCGCCGCGGGCATGTTGTCGAATGCGCCCAGGTAGACCGACAGGTTCAACCCCATCACGTTTACCCACAGGAAAGCCGCCACACCCAACCGCATGAGCAGGTCTTTGCGCTCCTCGTCGGCGACGCTACGGTCGGGGGTATACTCGGATGCTTTGTAACCGAGCGGCGCCAGCAACTCGGCCACACGCGTGTGGGGGAAATACTGGGGGTGGTAGCGCAGTTTCAGCAGGTCCGAAACAAAGTAGACTTCGGCGGATTCGACACCTGGCTGTTTGGTGAGCGTGTGCTCAATCAACCAGGAACACGCTGAACACCAAAGCCCGCTGAGATGGAAAAGCCGTTCCTCGGTGACTGCGCCGGCCTGGTCGGAAGGGGCGTTCCCGGCGCTCGGAGGGGTTCGCCGGGAAACGCCGCTTCCAGTGGAAATCAAACCAAGTTCCAGACTCTTCCGGAAAAGGTCCGTCTCCCTTAGGTCAACACCGGTCGACAGCACTCCGCTCTCTTCCAGAATGCTGTAGACATTCATGCAGCCGAGGCAACAGAAATGATGCGCTGCCTGACGGTACGGTTGCTGTCCGCAATCGAGCCCGCACAAGTCACAGAGCAATTCTGTTGCCGCAGCCATGCTCAGATGCGCTGCCCTTTCTCGTCGAGAATCTGCGGAGCGATTCGCTTGGTTTCCACATACACGTAGATCATGATCCCCACAAACAGTGCGAAGACGAATCCGAGCAGGAATTTCATGCCTCTGTTCCCCTCTATTTCGATGGTGTGATAAAAGTTGGTGTGATAAAAGTCATCGGATACACCTGCTCTGTGCCCTTGGGCGACCAGGTGGCCCGAAACCGAAAATGGTTCACTCCCGGCGGCAGCACGCCCTTTGTAACTGCCACATGGAAAACGATTTGCCGCGATTCCCCGCCTTCGATCCGCAACGCCTCGGCGGGGATCACCAACCGTGCGCCTTGCAAGCCCTCCGCATCGATACGGATCTCGGAGTCCTGCCCGCCTCGATTCGCCAGGTTCAGGCGGAATGCATTCGTGATCTCACCAGCCTCATTAGTGGCGTATAAGACTGTCCGGTCAGGCTGGATGCGGACACTTACGGTTTGGCGCATCGACAACGCAACAGTAAGGCCCGATGCGTAGAACAGAAGGACAAATACCACCACCGCGCGCTTGGCATCTCGGAGCCCCATCCGGTACCACCAGGGGCGGGGATTATCCCCCATGGTACTTCCCAACAATTCCCCTTGTTCCCCCCAAGTGTAGTGAATCAGACCAGGCTTCTTCAGCCGCGCCAGGACGTCGTCACAGGCTTCCACGCATTCCCCGCAGTGGATGCACTCGATCTGGAAGGGCGACTTGCGGATATCGATACCCATGTGGCAAACGCGCACGCATTTCTTGCATTCGATACACGCCTTCTCCTTGGCCGTACCATCGCGGTATACCACCAGCAGCGTCTGCTTGTCGGAGAACATGCCCTGGAGGTAGCCATACGGGCAGATCATCTTGCAAAAACGAAGCCGGACGAACGCGAAATCGAGAAACGTGAAAATCGTGGTGACTGCCCCCGCGATCCCCCCGGCCGTCACGATGTCGAACTGCATCAGGCGCCGGATCAGGTCGCGCGGCTCCACGAAATAGGAGATGAAGACGAACGCCAGGAATACCGATACCCCCGCTAACGTCGCATAGAACCCGACTCGCGCGGCGGCCTTTCGCCGCCCTGCCGGCCATTGGATGAAGTGCTTGTTGATCCACTTTTGCCACCGTTCCTCCAGCGCCAGCGACAGCTCGGAGAAGATCATTTGTGGACAAAAATAGCTGCAGTACACTCGCCCGTAGAGCATCGACGCTCCGGCGATGACAAACAGCAGGAACATCAACGCGAAGAAGATAATGGCGAATTCGTTGATCCAGATTTCCTGCCCGGCAAAATAGAATCGCTGCTTGGGGATGTCGAAGCGCATCACGTCAAAAAACGGCAGCCCCACAAAAACGAGAAAGCAGATGAGGTGTATCCGTTTGCGAAACGCGTGGTAGAGTCGCGGCGGCGGCACCGGCGGTGCGCTCGGGCTACTGGCGACAGGAGTGCTTGTGTCCAGCATGATGGTTCTATCAGTGGTGATGCATGTGGCCCGATCCAGTGACAGCCATCGGCATCAACCCTCGAATGAGCAACGCAACACCCATCAGAGCTACAGCCACCGCCGTCACCGGAACACCCCACTGGTTAATCCGTTTCGAGAAAACAGTTGAGAATATCCCCAAGCCCAACAAGGATCCGGCGGTACCCAACCCGAACATCACCATCGTTACCGCGCCATCCCAGGCGTTGGCCGGCGCCATGGCTTTGAGCAGCGCCGCGTAAACCAGTCCGCACGGCAGAATCCCCATCAGGAGGCCCATGCGCAGACGGCTGATCAGCGACGTGTTGTTGAGCAGCCGAGCCGCCCGCCGAGTCAACCCCGCCACCGGAGCAATCTGAATCAGCGCCGGTCTCCGGATCGCGCCTAACAGCAGCAGTCCGGCGACAACCATGAGCGCACCTGCCACCACCGCCGCCGCGTTTTGCAGCCGCGCAAGCGATCCAAGCGAGGACACCGCCTGACCTAACGATCCCGCTATTGCGCCCAGCACCCCATACGTCGCGATGCGCCCGGCATGATAGGCGAAATGGCTGGAGGGCCGGTTCGGTCCCGAGAGACTCCACGACAGCACAATCGGACCGCACATCGAGACACAGTGGAGGCTCCCCGCCAGGCCAAGTGTGAAGTTCAATGCTGCATCGGTGAGCGTCATGTGTTAGTAAATTCCGCAAGATTTTGTAGGGCGGGACCCCTGTCCCGCGGCCGACGCCCTCGTCGGCCTCTTCGCAAGTTTGTTGAGGCTGCGGACAGCCGGGCAATGTCGCCCGGCGCGGCTCAGGGGATTCGCCCCACCGAAGGTGCCCGGAACTGGGAAAACCTTGTGGCGCGCGCACCGTCGAGGCTTTCCGGTGAATGAAAAAGGTCGGGACCAGTCTCGACCCTGCAGCCTGAAGCCCAATGCCGCAAGGTTTTGTAGGGCGGGACCCCTGTCCCGCGGCCGACGCCCTCGTCGGCCTCTTCGCAAGTTGTTGAGGCTGCGGACAGCCGGGCAATGTCGCCCGGCGCGGCTCAGGGGATTCGCCCCACCGAAAGTGTCCGGAAATGGTAAACCTTGTGGCATTGGCCTGAAGCTCGCGCCACAAAGTGCCGGCCTGTGCAGTTCTGACACGGTTATTTCCTAACAGGCACTACGCCATCACCGGCTGAAGCAGCTTGTTGTTGACCGTGGGAATGCTGACGCACTCCCGGTGGAACTCGAACTTCTGCATAGTGATGGCATTCGTGGGGCACCGCGATGCGCACATCGCGCAGCGGATACACGTCGATTCATCCTTCATCATGATGGCGCCCATGTTATTCAATTCGTCCCTGGTGAACTGGCTGATGGCCGATTCGTCCACACCGAACTGCGCCTTCACCATTTCCAGGCCGTTCCGGTCTTCCACCAGCGAGCCAAGCCCCACCAGCCGGATGAGATTCATCGGACAGACATCGACGCAGCCATTGCAGGCCACGCAGATCTCCGTGCGGAAAACGGTGTTCACGTTGCAGCGCAAACAGCGCGCGGCCTGATTCTGAGCCTGCGCCTCGCTGTAGTTGATTTCCGTGTTTTCGATGGATGCCGCCCGCCGGTCGGGCGAAAGCGCATCGGTCTCCTGGCGGCGGATACTGTCCCAACCGTTGTACATGGTGTACGACGCCGGCACCCAGCGTTTTCTCACAACGACATCGGTGCGCGTTCGGGTCAGGTAATCGTGCATCGACCGCGCCGCGATCTGCGCCGACGCCACGGCGTTGATAAACAGCTTGGGACCGTGCGCGATGTCGCCGCAGGCATACACATCCGGCGCCGTTGTCTGATAGGTATCCGGGTTCACCTTGATCAGTCCGCGGGCGCTTTCGACGCCGTCATCGGGCTGCAGGAACGCGAGATCCGCAGTCTGGCCGATGGCGAACATGATCGTGTCCGCCTCAATATCCACAATGTCCTCGTTGTTAAAGACGGGGTTGAACTTACCGGCGGAGTCAAACACCGCCACGCACCTGTTGGTGCGCAATCCGGTGACTTTCCCGTTCTTCGACAGCACTTCCACCGGGCCGCGCCCGTTGTACAACTTGATCCCTTCCTCGTCGCCTTCTTCGATTTCGCGCCTGTCGGCGGGCATCTCCCTGAGGCTCTCCAGGCAGACCAGGTTCACGTGCTTGTCGCCGCTCATCCGCATGGCGGACCGCGCGACATCGAGCGCCGTCGTCTCACCCCGCCCCAAATGATCGTCCACTTCCTCGCGCTCTTCCAGCGCCTCAAACGGACGCACCGCCGACCGGGCAACGTCGTAAGCAACGTTACCGCCACCGATCACAACCACGTTGCGCCCCACCGGCAGCGGAACGCCTTCATTAAACGACCGTAGGAACTCCAACCCGTCGTATACGCCGGGAAAGTTCGCACCGGGGATACTCAACTTGCGCCCCTTGGGAAGGCCGATGCCGAGGAAGATCGCCTCAAAGCCATCCCGCCGCAAATCGCGGATGGTGAAATCGCGGCCGAGCTTCATATTACATTTGAGATCGACTCCCAACGAGAGGATCGCGTCGATCTCCTTGCGCACCAGATCGCGCGGCAGGCGGAAAACGGGCACACCCACCACCAACATGCCGCCCGGGTCGGAGTACGCTTCAAACACCGTTACCTTGTAGCCGATCTGCGCCAGATCATGCGCCACCGTCAGCCCGGAGACACCTGCCCCCACCACCGCGATTCGACGCCCATTTCCACTTCCGGGCGGTAGCATGCGCCGGTCGCAGGCGTCGCGATAGAGCGAGTAGTCACCGGTTTCAGGACCGTGACTTTCATTGACGAACCGTTTCAGCGCCCGAATCGACACCGGCGCATCCACCGATCCGCGCCGGCAATTCAGTTCACACGGAGCCCCACAAACTCTCCCGCAAATCGAGGCAAACGGATTGGTGGCGCGCGCCTTGCGGTAAGCGTCCTCATAACGCCCTTCCGCAATCGCCGTCACATATCCGCACGCATCGGTGTGTACCGGGCAGGCGTCCTGACATTTGACCATTCGGGTCCAATAATCGGTCGCATCCGGCGACTGGATCTGGTACAAGGTTTCCGCCATCATCGGCTTCCGTTAGTCGTGTTCCTTTTCACCAAACGCGAACATAATCACCGCCAGGAAGAACACCGCCGCCAACGCGGCCACTCCGTACATCAGCCCCGGGGAAGTCTCCGAGATCCTGTTGAACTGCTCCACCAGCGATCCGCGATCCGGATGCCCCACATCGCCGTACATCTGGAGGACAAGATACGATACCGTCGAGACTCCGATAATGATGTAGGAAAAGCGCAGAAACCCCGGCACCTGCGTGTGTTTCCGTTCGGTGATCCAACCGCCCGCGATCTCCTGGATTTCGTCTTGTGGTTTGTTAGCTTGCACGTTTGCCATCGTTTGATTCCTCATCCGCAAAAACCTGATACTTTACGTCTTCACTCTCTGCACCCCAATAGCCATCCCGGAACGACCGGAAGAAGAAGTACAGGGCGACAAACAGAAACAGGAAGAACACCAGGTAAGAAAAGAAAACGCTCGGGTAGGTGTAGTCCATGATTCCTCCTCACTTCTCAAAGTCGTTCTCCGGCCGCCAGTTCTTACCGCGGCCGAGCGTCTGCAGGTAGGCCACCATCGCCTGGAAGTCCTCTTCGTTATTCGCAATCCAGGGGAATGGAGGCATGATCGAACCTGGCACCAGGTCGCGCGGATTCTTGAAGTGCGTCCGGTGCCATTGCGCGTCGTACTTACCGCCTACCCGCGACAGATCCGGTCCCGTCCGCTTCGTGCCAAACATATGGGGATTGTCGTAGACGAATTCATCCGGTGTGGAAACCGGGGAATCCACCCCGCGCCAGCCGGAGCGTTTCGTGTCGGCCAGCAGCGTCCGCGTCTGCTGCGTGTGGCAATACCAGCAGCCCTCGCGCACATAGATCGCTCGCCCTTTTAGCTGTTGCTCCGTATAGGGCTGCAGTTTCCCGGTCGGCCCCTTGGCGGGATCCGAATTCTCAAAAGCCTTCCCCCACGACCGGTCCACCAGCGGCGGAACCACCGTGGTCAACAGACCGCCGATCATGAAGAAGATCACGGCCAGCACGATAAAAATGGTTGCGTTTTTGTCGCTCTTTGCTATCATGATCCCCTCCTTAGGCCTGCACTTCCGCTTTCGCGCCGCCGGAATCCACCACTGTCGCCATGATGTTGTACAGGAACAGCGTTATTCCGGTGAACATGAAGATTCCCGAGAAGAAGCGCACAATCCATACCGGCTTGAGCGCAATCACGGTGTCGATAAACGGAATCGCCGGATTGTTCCATTGCCATCCCTGCCAGAAACCTCCCAGCCACAGCGTCACAAAGAAGCCCAACCCGCCGATCATCAGGAACCAGTAGCTCCAGTTCGCCAGCGGCTCGGAATGAATCTTCACGTTGAACATACGGGGAATCACATAGTACGTGCCGGCAATCGCAAAAAACGAAAACGCTCCCAGCACCGCCATGTGCGCGTGCCCCGGAATCCAGTCCGTCTTCGACACAATCGCGTTCACCGTTCGCAGCGAGTGCATCGGCCCCTGGAAGCAGGTGAGCAGATAGAACACCACTCCCGACATCAGGAATTTCAACTGCACGTTATCGCGTGTCTTGGGCCAGTGGCCCTTCATAGTGGCGAAGAAGTTATACACCACGCTCCACACCGGAACCAGCAGCATCAGCGAGAAGGCGATGGCGATGGTCTGCAGCCATTGTGAGATCGGCCCGTGCAGCATGTGGTGCGCTCCGGTCCAGACGTAGAAAAACGCCAACGACCAGAAGCCGATCATCGACAGCTTGTGGCTGTACAGCGGCACATTCGCGCTCTTCGGTATGAAGTAGTACGCCAGCGCCAATCCCACCGGAGTAAAGATCAACCCGACCGCGTTGTGCACGTACATCCAGTTCAGGTTCGCCTGGTTCACCCCTGTTGTCAGCAGCGTCGCGAAGTTCCCCGTGAGGTACACGAACGCTGTCCACAGAATCGTCCCCATCATGTACCAGGTGGATACGTACATCTGTTGATACTTACGTGTGTAAATGGTCCCGAAGATGTTGGCGCCGAACATTAACCAAGCCACCACCACCAGTACATCCAGAACCAGCGGCAGCTCCGCGTATTCAAACCCTTGGTTCCAGCCAGCAAGCAATGAGACCACCGCGCCCAAAATGATGACGTTCCACAGGATCCCCGTGGCCACGCCCAGCTTCTCGCTCCACAGCTTGACGCCGCACAGCCTCGGGACTACGTAATACGTCAGCCCCATATCGGCCGCCAGCAGCCACCCGAACAACATGCCATTCACGTGCAACGGACGCAGCCGCCCGTAGGTTAGCGGCGCGATCGTGCCCAGCATCTCCGGCCAAACGAACTTGGCAGCGATGATGACGGCAATGATCCCGACGATGAAGAAATACGTAACGGCACTCAGCAGAAACCACTTTGCTGTTGTGTCGACGTGAACCGCCGCGGTAGAGCCCGTGGCTGAGGTGTTTACTGTTCGTTCTGCTGCCATGTCTGATTCCCTGCGCGTAGTTGAGGTCTGGCGGACTTTTGCGTAAGACTGCGAATGAAGTTCGCAAGATCGCCTGCGTCATTAACCGACAAGCCGTAATCCACCCACGGCGGCATGGCTGTTCCCTGCACGCCATAGAGAATCGCTTCCAGCACGCGGCGATCGGAGAGGCTGGTAACAAACGGCGAATTGCGTAGATTGCGCGGACGCGGCACGATGTCAAGCGAGTTCGGCCCCTTACCGTCCGCCTTGCGTCCGTGACATCCTGTACAGCGCGCCAGGAAGATCCCCTCGCCGCGCTGTATCGATTGCGCCGAAGACGCCACCGGATTCTTCTCGGGTACGTTGCGGGGCTTCAGCTCACGCCCCTTTTCCTTGACGAAGGTTGCGTAAACATAGTCCACAAGCCCGCTCACTTGCTGATCGTTCAACACCTTGGACCAGGCCGGCATCGACGTCCCATGCACGCCTTCTTTCACGGATTGCACAAACCGCTCCCGCGGCTTCGAATTCATGAACGCCACTTTGGTGAGATCGCGCGGCGCCGGGTCGATATAGAGCGCGGTTTTCCCCAGCCCGTCGCCTTTGTCCCCGTGGCAGCGTGCGCACAGCGCCTGAAACGTGTCCGCCTGCGATGCCGACACCGGCGCGGTCTTCAGCGTCATCAGGTAAGCCGACATCGCTTGGAAGTCCGCTTCCGCGAACCGGAATCCCGGCATGATCGAATCGGGCATCACCACCCGCGGATTGCGGAAATGATCCACCAGCCATTTGTCGTCCTTCATCAGCCCTTCAAAGGAAAGGTCCGGCGCAATGCCGCCATCCTTTTCGCCGATTTTGTGACACGCCGCGCAGGCCCGGTCTTCCACCAGTTTCCTGCCCTTGGCAATGATGTCTCCCGCCGCGAGCGTTGTGGATGTCTCCGAAGCTGGCGCGCCCGTCGCGTGTAGCCGCGTGCGGTATTGCGACAGGCTCGTCTCAGTCAGGTTGACGCCATGACGGCTCTTGAGGAAGATCACCAGCGCCTTGATCTCGTCGTTCTTGAGATCAAACTTCGGCATAAACGACGACGCCATACCGGCCCGCGGATCGACGATGGATTCCCAAAGGTAATCCACCTTGAACTTCTTGCCCGCTTCGGTCAGTTCAGGCCCCAACGTGCCGTCGGAAATCCCCTCGATCCGGTGACACCCGTAGCAGTTGTTGGAAAAGAACAATTGGCGCCCGCGTGCAATCTGCGGCGTCCCGGCGAATTTCTCCTCGCTGTGGCATTGCGCGCACGCCGCTTCCATGTAGTCCTTGCCCTTCAAATGCGGCTGGAATTCCTTCTTCCAGTTGGCCTGCACCACATAACCCAACAGTGGCTCGGGCCAGTAATGGTCCTCGCCGTGAGCGTAGTGGTCCGTCAGACCGCGGCCCTGGCCTTCATGGCACACTGTGCAGCCGAAGTCGCTGAACTTATGCCGGCGCTGCCAGATCCCATTCACCTGCACATCGCCCAGCTTCGCCGAGTACGGATGCGCCTTCAGCGGATGGCCGAGCCCTGCAAACCGCGGATCGTCGATGGCGATGTGGCATGTGCCGCAGCGGTCTACTCGCGATTCTCCGAACTGCGTCACGATGATCTGTTCAATCCGCGGACTCCGCTCCGACAGTTCAGCGCGCTCAGCGTCATTGCGCGCCTGCGAACGCGCCTGGTCGAAGTAGGCGGTCTGGTAGCGTTCCCACTTGTGGAAAAACTGATCGTAGAAAACAACACCGTGAACCACGAGTACGATCAGGCTGGCGATGGAGAGTGCTAGTTTCATCTGTTTCGTTCTCCTCTACCAAGGCACCGTGAATTCCCAGTTCGGCCCGCGGAACAGCGTTCCGATGATGATCAGGAAGATGTTGAGGAAGGTGAAGGTCAGGAACAGCGTGTTTGCCATCAGACGTTCCTTGGCGAACCACTTCCCGATCCCGCCGGAACCTCTGTCGAGGTACGGAACCAGCATCAGAATCAGCACTTCCAGGCCGGGAATCCCTACCCCGCCCCAGAAAGCCGAGTAGCTCACCAATTCCTGCAAGCCCAGGAAGTACCACGGCGCCTTCGCCGGATTGGGCGGGTGCATCGCATTCACCGGCTCTTCCAGCGGCGCATGGAACAGCAGCGAGATCACCAGAATCACCGCCACCGTCAGAATGAAAACAAATAACTCCGCCACCAGCAGATTGGGCCAACTGAACACCGTGTTCTCAGGGACGTTCCCAACCTTGGTAAACGGACCCCGCACCAAGCCCATGAACCCGAAAGCCTGTTTTCCTTGAGGGGTCGAAACCACCTGCACACTCAACCGTTCCGCGCCGGGAGTCACGTCGGCCTCCGGAGGGCGGGACAGTCCGCCGTCTTTGCGGATCCGCCAAAAGTGAATCGCTATCAGCAGCGTCATCACCATCGGCAGCACTACCACATGGAGCACATAGAACCGCAGCAACGCCTCCTGTCCCACCGTGTTATCCCCGAGCAGTAGAAACTTGATCTTCTCGCCGAGCAGGGGCGCGTAGCCCGCAATTGCCGTACCCACCGTGATCGCCCAGAAGGCCAACTGGTCCCACGGCAGCAGGTAGCCGGTGAAGCTCGAAAACAACGTCAGCAGCAGCAGCAGGACTCCGATTATCCAATTGAACTCCCGCGGCTTTTTGTACGATCCGGTGAGAAACACGCGGCACATATGAAGGAATACGATGGCCACTATCCCGTGCGCGCCCCACCGGTGCATATTGCGCAGGAACGTACCGAACGCCACCGATCCACGCAGGTCCAGCATGCGGTCGTAGGCCTGCGTTGTCGAAGGAACGTAGTAGAACATCAGCAACACGCCGGACACGGTCAGTATGAGGAATAGGAAGAATGACATCAGACCGAGTCCGAGCGTGTAGCCGGCTTTCAGCGTGTGACGATTGACCTTAACTGGATGAATATGAAGGAAAAAATTGGTGAAGGAGGTCTGTGCCTGGCCAAGTTCCGACGAGGGCAGCGAGTGCCGGAAGACCGACGTCCAGATGTTCTGCGGCAGGTCTTTCCACGAGCCTCGCGCCGCGGTGGGGGTTTCTGAGGGTTCCGTGCTCATAGGTTGTAGTAGGTCCCGGCCTTTATCTCCACGTTCGTGTCGACTTCCAGATCTCCGTTAGGGGCGAGTTTCACCTGGTACCACGGCAGTGCCTTGGGTGCCGGTCCGCCTGTGACGTTGCCATCCTGGTCGTATCGCGACCCATGGCATGGACATGCGAACCCGGTGTCCGCTACACCCACGATGCAACCGAGATGGGTGCAGGTAGTGGAGATGGCCGCCACCTGATTTCCTTCTCTGGCAATACAGATCCGGCGTGTTTCAATCGCAATCCGCGCTCCCGATGGGAACTGGTCCGGACGGCCGATGGAGAAGCGGCTGGGGGCTCCATAGGTGGCTCTCGGTTTCAGAAAGACGAAGTTGGCTAGTGCGCTGATCACCGCCGACCCCGCCAGTGCCGTGCTGCTCAGCCACGTCAGAAAGGACCGCCTTTCCGTCGTTCCCTTCTTCCCCGCATCGGTGTGCGAAACGTTCATTCTCTTCTACTCCTGTTTCCCGGATGTGCCCGCGCGTTCCTGCGATCGGTCAACCAATTCCTCCAGATCGGACCAGAACACGTGGTATTTGGCTTCTTCGATATCGCGGAACAAATCCTTCTTCACCGCGTATACAAAGAGGCAGACCCCTCCCAGCCCCATTAGGATGCTGGCAGCGATGGCGACCCAAGTCAGTACCCAGCTTTGGTCGGTGCCCATTGGCGTACTTAGTTGGCACTTTGGTTGCCAAACGAGAACCCTTTTATTTGAGAGGGGTTTGCGCTTGTCTCGGGCCGACACTGGTGAAAACTCCCAATGCGCTTGCACTTCCGGTGGGGGCATTCCACCCACCCACCCCACAGCACGCCTATTACGCTCGCTCGCTCATATCTTTGTTAGGAGTGGGAATCGGCATCCTGAGTTTCCGGGAAACAAGTGAACCCCTCGGGAGGGGTAAGGGACAATCAGATTGTGATCGGGCTAGCGGAACCTAGTGAGAATCTAATGGGAAGGAGGGCTACAGGGGGACGAGGCGGGGGGGGGCAATCAGCAGGAAGGCCGAACGAGGTTCGGCCTTCCTGAAAGTAGAACAGAGATTTACCCCCGGAGGCGACGGGCCAAACCGAAGCCGATCAAACCAAGACCCATAAGAGCGTAAGTGGACGGTTCGGGAACCTGCTGCGAGAATGTGCTCTGAATGCTCTGCAGGCTGTCGCCACTCGTCTGGACAAACCGCGTAGCGACGGACGTCCCCCCAACGATCACCTGTCCACTCAGCGCCGCGGGCGACGCGCCACTGAGATTGATGGAACCTCCGGGAGTGTGGGTGTACGTCCCGGCGTTGGCGTTCGGGGTTGGCGGGGTGAAGATGCTGTCCAATACCGCAGTGAACTGGCAGGCCGGGCAGATTGCGGCATCAATGGTTGTAGTGAAAGTCACGTCGATCGCCGACCAGGTTCCAGATACCGGCTGGAACGTGATGCTGGCACCCGCGGGAACCGGCCCGTTTGACTGAAACGTAACGTTGATTTGTGACGCAAGGAGACTTCCCGCATAGGAGAAGTTGGTGAACATCTTGTCCGTGACTTGGCAGCCATCGGCATTGGCGCCACCTGCTAGGAGTGTGTCCAACTTCACGGTCGTACACGCCGTGGGAGTTGCGAAGGATGGAATGACCATCGCGCCGATAGCAACGCCTAAGAGCAGGGCTTTGTTGAAGAGCGGAAGCAAACGATTTTTCATGTGTTTTGGTACCCCAGAATTCAAAGTGAGCCATTGCACATCCGAGCAATTCGCGACCAGTTGGTGTTGCGTGAATGTGGGCACGCTTGATCCTATCTTCCCGTTGTGGACGCCGGAATGAGTACCCAGGTTCTCAGGGGACTGGCCCCCGGGCAGTACTCTCCCGATGGGAGAGGCGGGGCCGGGAACGGTGGACGATCCTGCGGAGGAGGAGGAGGTAATGGATCGCGCTCGGTGGAGTCCTATTGCGGTCTCTTGCAGGGGTGGGGCGGGGACCGGGCGGCGTAGGAAGGACTTGCTCTCTCTCGGTTGGACGCAGACACGACATGAGCGTCTACGCGCGTTGGAGGACGCCATCCTGCGGGAGGGCGGACGAGGGGATAAGGGCGAGCCAAAGCAGGCGATGCTGATTGCCTGGTGATCGGAGAACGGCCTTAGACGAAGAAGGGCCGAGGCTTTGCCTCGGCCCTTCTTCGTCTAACAGAACCTAGCAGATTTAGCTTAGCTCAACTTGCGGCGGAGGAGACCCAGACCGATGAGTCCGATGCCCATAAGAGCGAAGGACGTTGGCTCAGGGATGCTGGCATCGAACTGCGAGAACGTGCTCTGAACACTCTGCAGAGTGGTACCGCCCGTTTGCGTGAAGTTCGTGGCGATAGACACCACACCGGGAGCAATGTTCGCCTGCCCGCTGAGGGTGCCCGGAGCCGAGCCGTTGACGTTGACGACACCACCGGGAGTATGCGTGAAGGTTCCAGCGTTGCTGTTGGGAGTCGGCGGTCCACCGATCTGATCCAACACTGCGAGGAACTGGCAGTTTGCGCAAACCGCAGCGTCAATCGCCGTGGTCCAAGAAATCGACGCCGCAGTCCAGCTACCAGACGTTGGCTGGAAGGCGATCGAGGCACCGGCCGGAACTGGGCCGTTGGACTGGAAGGAGACATTGATCAGACTTGCCGCAATGCTGCCGGTATAGCTGAAGTTTGTGAACATCTTGTCCGTGACTTGGCAACCAGTTTGGTTGGCCCCGCCAGAAAGCAATGTGTCCAGAGTTACAGTTCCACAGTTAGTGAGCGCGCCAAATGAGGGGATCGCCATGGCGCAAAGAGCAGCCCCCAAAATCAGGGCCTTCAAAATTCGCATCGTAAACCTCCGAGAGAGAATTGAGACGTACACATGGCAGAGAGACCGCATGTGACACACTTGATATTACCCAGGACCAGAGTTGGAGTCAAGAGTTTTCTTTCGTGTTTCTATGGTCTAGTACTCTTAACCACCCACTGCCCCGGAGGCGCATTCCGATACAAGAGAATACCCAGACTGGACACTGTCTGGCTGCTTAATCTCCTTCAAACACGGGAGACCGCCTGGCTCCTTTTATGGAAACCCTGCGTGGTGGAAAAGCGGGCGAATAAGTTGCGAAAATGGCCCAGTCACTTCGCCGCCGTTGACACTTTTCGGCGTCTGGTGGGCAGTGAAGTAGTCGCTGCCGGACGCTCGCTCCCACAGGCTTCAAGGGACGTGACTGGTCAGGCAGCCGGGAAGAATCATCAACGCCGAGGCCCACCAAATGGCGTTTGGCGAAGGCGCGTCCGGAGCCGGATTTCAAATAGCGTTCGAATCGGATGCCTTCTCACGGGTGGAGAAATGCGACATAGGTGGCTAACGTCCAAGGTAAGAACTTCGAGAGTATGGGACACGACTTTCATTCTGCTTGGCGAGCCTCGCCTTGAGATCGCTCGTCATTCCTGTGTACCGTTGGTCCGGGTGCGCTTGGCTGCGCAGGAGATAGACGTAATGCGTGGGTCCGAAAGCACACTGGCGGGCAGCCTTCGTCAACCCTCCGGCCTAGCAAGCCGAGGCTTGCCAGCCGTAGCCTTGGCAAAGGCTGGTGGAGGCGGCGGGAGTCGAACCCGCGTCCGAGAGTGCCTGCCCTGAACAGCCTACGTGCGTAGCCAGATTCTTATGTCTCGGTCACCAGTTCAGAATCGGCAAAAAGACCGGCAACCAAGCCCGATTCATCTCGGCCTGCAAGCTCCGGACAGAAGCTCTCGGCCTATCCCGCAAAAATGACGTCCACCGGAGGTGCGCGGGCTCGCCTCCTTAGGGCGGCTACCTAAGACTAGGCAGCGTAAGCAAACTGCGTGTTGGCAGTTTTGGTTTTCCGATCGTTTAACGGGAGCTCGGAACCCGGCACGCCTGCTCAAACCAGTACAAACCCGTCGAAGCCGTTACGCCCCCTTCCAGATTCCATCATAGCACCAGAACGGAAGTTGGCTCCGGCCAAGCCTCGGTTTTGCGGAGACTGGAAGCCGTTAGGGCTTAGCCGAGAGCCTCAACCACTAAGCTACAACCAGATCGTTCCAGTTCACGAACGAATTCACGACGCTTCACGTCAGGACTTCGAGTATCTTGCTCTCGATGGGCCCCGCAGTCGGTACAGCTTCCTGTTCTTCCAACATCATGCGGTAAGCATCACGGACGTTCTCTGCCAGTTCTTCCAGTGTCGCGCCCTGACTAAACACACCGGGGACTTGTGTGAGACGCCCCACCCACCACTTGCCGTCCTTCCAGTACTCAAGTTGAAGTCGAAGTGACATATGCAGAGAGAGTCGAACCTAAGCTTGACCCGTCGGAGCCATTGGGCCACTTAATGATACCATAGAAGAGAGCCGGAAGAAGCGACGCGCGGCTCTTATTTCGTCCCATCTTCCCCACCTTGCGAGGGTGTCTGCTTCTTTGGCAGCAAAATCGTCTGATAATCCGACCAGTTCGCCAGCACCACATATAGCCCGAATACCAATGCCCCAAAGGCGAGAAACGACACTGTGATCACCGCGAAATAGTGTATCCAGCCACCTTCCGCTTCCCCCTGGAAGATCACCTTGCTGAACTCCCGCCCGAAGTTCATTCCGAAGAACCCTGTCAGCACCGCTCCCGCGCCGAAAATCAGGCTCAACATGGCTAACCGGTTGACAGCTTCCGTGTTGCGGAATTGGAAATAGTTGTGCAACGAGGCATTCAGTTTGTCCACCTCTTCTTCTATTTCCCGCTTCATTATGTCCGTCCGGTATTCGCGGCACTGTAGAAGGAAGTGGTCGATTTCCTCTTCTTTGTTCGCTAATTCGTCGAAGTACCAGTAGTTGGCAAAGTGCAGGAAATCAGCCCGCAGATGATTCGCCAGCTTGATGTTCTCACTTGACAGCTTGTCGTCCTGCTGGTCCAGGTAGAGAATCTTCGAAACCTCGGCGCTGGTCTCGGCAAAGTGCAGCAGAGTGGCCCTGTAGAACAACGCCACCATCGCCATCAGGTAGTAGCGTCCGTCGAACATGCGATGCACCAGGAAGCCTTCGCGAAGCTCGTGCTCGTCACAGTCGAAGTTCCCGATGCACACAGTGACGTTGCTGTAGCTGGTAGCTCCATAATACGTGCCCTGGTGTGCCCAGCGTGTGTAAAGCTGCCGCATCATCTGTTGCCGCACAAAGTAGCGATCGTAGCGATAGTCGTCGCCATCACGGTCCACATACAGGATACGGCTCAGCAGGATCTTATACTCCTCGCTCGCGATGAAGCCGTCGTCTATGCTGTTGGGATCGAGTGCAGTGTACGTGTAGACGATCATCCGCTCATCCAGCACCGGCTCGAACTCGTTCTGCTGATAATCCGCGAAGTAAAGCAACGACGTGATGGTCTTGGAAAGCGGCGGCAGAAAGACGCTCATTCCGGGGCAATCCTGAAACCGCTCCTCCGCAACCGTCAGCGTCTCCCCGTTGCGTTCCAGAATCAGCGCCAGCCTGCTCGGAAACCGCGCCTCACGAATCTGCCGGCTGGACGACGGGTACACCTTGCGCATCATCTCGTTGATCCACAGTGCCTGGGCAGCAGATAATCCATACGCCTCCACCCCGATGCTGAGAATGCCGATCCCGTTGGCGAATAGGAACAGACGCAGGTCCGTCACCGCCACTTTTGCTTCTCGGCCCTTGGCATCCTGCGCTTCCATCGAAAGCCGGACGCCATCCAGCGGGATCTCGTAACAGCGCAGCAGGTTTTCGCTCAGGTCCTTTCGCGATGTGTCAAAGAACACCCTCCGGACGAAGGGATGGAAAAACACCATGTCCTGGTATGCGGGAGAGTCCAGGTCAAAGCGGGAATAGGCCGCTCGACGCCATGGACCCAGTTTCGACACCACAGCCGACCCCGCCGGGGTCTGATGCTCAGCAAGCCATTTATCCAATCCGTCGATCCAGTAATGGGTGTCCCTCCAGGAGGCACAATGATTGTCGGTCACCGTCTTCCGGTCGATGGAAAACGGGAACAGAAAATACGTGTGCAGGTGCAGCAACTCCGTGCTTTTGGGCGGCTCGGGCATCGCAAGCATTATAGCCGTCTAGCCCCACTCGTTGGGTGGATTTTCGCCGACTAAATGGGCCACGGATGAACAGCGATGAACACAGGAAAAACGGACAGGGAGAGTTGTTGGCTGGCCGCCGCGTGTATAAGGATCGGTCTTCTAGACGCTTTGCGCCAGACTTTCCATCTCCGGCTGCAATTGGTGAATCGCGTCCTCCAATTGATACAGCGCGGAATCCACATCCTCCAGTTGACCGCGACGGCCCAACATCTCCAGCGCGAGAGCCGCCTGTTGCGCCATGGTGGCTCCGAAATTGCCGACGCTACCCTTTAGACTGTGCGCTGACCGCTCCACAGCTTTCGGGTCCCGCGCGGCCACAGCGGACCGCACTGCGAGCATCTGTGACGGACACTCTTCCAGAAAGATCTGCGCCATCTCTTGCAGCAATTCCGAATCCCCACCCACGCGGGACAGCGCGATTGCTCGATCAAGAACAGCCAGTTGATTCGGGAAATCCACTGTTGTCAACTCCTTCACGTTTCTTCCGCCAACTCCGGCTATCGAACTCACTGGACTGGCGAAGCCCGACACTCCAGTTTTACGATAGTACTTCGACTGCCGCCGGGGCAACTCGTCGCTGCTCCTGCCCCCTCTATCGGCGTGATAGGTGAAGAACTACATGGAACTGCCCAAGGATTCCACGACAGATTCAATCGAATCGCATACGTTTTTGCTGCCTCTCGATTGCTATTACCTTCTCCATGTCCCCCCTGCCCCTTCTCCCTTGCTCTGGATTGTTGTCCACGGCTACGCCATGAGTGCCGCGTCGATGCTGCGGCTTTCCCTCACGGTCCTTGGCAAGGATCAGTTGGTTGCCTCCGTTCAGGCCCCCCACCATTTCTACCCCGATCAGAGCAAACCCGACGTCGGCTACAACTGGGGCACGCGCAATCACGGATCTTCGAGCATTCAAATGCATCATGCGATGCTCCGTCACGTACGGGCGGAACTCGAATCCCGCTTCGCCGTTCCCCCACAACGCACAGTGTTGATGGGATACTCGCAACCGGTCGGCTACAACTACCGCTTCGCCGCCACTTACCCTGAAGAGGTCGCGGGGGTGGTAGGGATTTGCGGAGGCGTGCCCAAGGATTGGGAGACAGGCAGCTACGGCCGCGTCTCGGCTTCCCTTCTACACATTGCCAGGAGCGAGGACGAGTTCTTTCCCGCGTCCGTCACTTCAGACTACGCCCGCAAACTGCGAACGCGCGCTTCGGATGTAGAATTCCAGATGCTGCCGGGAGGTCACCGTTTCCCTTCGAAAGCCGCGCCCGTCATTCGAGCCTGGACCGAAAGGACCTTTCCCGGCCTGACTACTGTCGCGGCGCCAGACGCGGAAAAGTAGCGGTATTCCCAACAGTCTTCTTGGCGAAAGTCTCGGCGTGCGCCTTTCGGATTTCCTCTGGAAACGTAGGCATCAGCCTGTCGATGCGTGCCCGCAGATCCTTAACGATTTCCGGATGCTCCGGAGCAATGTCGTAACTCTCGTTCGGGTCGCTGGCCAAGTCGTACAGTTCGGGTTTACTCAATGGCAGGTTCACACGCCCGCCTGCCGGAGCGGGGCTGTAGACCTGCGAGTTGTAGCGCGCGATATGCATCTTGTACCGCCCCAACCGGATGCACTGCAGGTACAGGTTATCAAAATAGAGCAGTGCTTCCCTGGCAAGCTCCGTCTTTTTCCCTGTGAGAAGCGGCCAGATGTCGATCCCGTCCACAGGGCTCGATGGGAGCTTCGCGCCGCACAGCTTCGCCACTGTCGGCAGAATGTCCATCGTTGACGCGAGCCCGTCGCACACCTTGCCCGCCGGGATTCGACCAGGCATCCGTGCGATAAACGGCTCGCGCACGCCCCCCTCATAGGTGGAGCCCTTGCGCCCGCGCAGATTTCCCGGGCTTCCCAGATACCACGGCCCATTATCGGAGGAGAACATCACCAACGTGTCCTTCTCCAGACCATTCTTCCGGATCGCCGCGAGAACCTCACCCACGCTCCAGTCGAGCTCCTGAACTACATCTTCGTATATCCCGTGGGGCGTCTTCCCACGGAATTTCGACGACGCGGCCAGCGGGATATGCGGATACGTGTGCGGCATGTAGAGGAAGAATGGCTCGTCCTTGTTCTTCTCAAGGAAACGGACAGCTTGTTCGGTGTAGCGGGGAGTCAGCGTTTCCAGTGTCGCTCGTTCTTCCACCGTCTCCACCTTGTCCGCGGTTGCGTGCAACACCACCGGTGGATTCATGTCGTTGGAGTAAGGAATGCCGTAATACTCATCGAAGCCCCGCTTCACGGGCAGGTAATCGGGCAGGTGTCCCAGATGCCATTTGCCGACGCACATCGTCTTATAGCCAAGCGGCTTCAGCATCTGTGCGATCGTCACTTCGCTGGCCGGCAGCCCGGTTGTGTCTCTGGGGAAGAAGACACGCGGCACGCCGGCACGAGTGGGATAGCGGCCAGTCAGCAGCGCAGCTCGCGAAGGCGAGCAGACCGGGTTGGCCGAAAGGAAGTTCGTGAACCGTATCCCATCCTTTGCCATCCGGTCCAGGTTCGGGGTTTTCATGCTCGAGCCGTAACAGCCCAGATCGCCATAGCCAAGATCGTCGGCGTAGATCATGACCACGTTCGGTTTCCTTGTGGCCGCCGGCGCGGGATCGACATTGGCGGCCAGCGCGCCCGCAGCCGTCGCCAGAAATGCTCTTCTATGATTCATGGATGACCCTGCCTATCATACTTCAGCCCGGTCATCCGTTCGACACCGGCTTTGTTGTACACTAGTACTTCCGGGAGGTGCATCTTCTCGAGTACGTCGCTCCATACAGTAGCGTCGCTTTTAAAAGCCCTAAACTCCACTCTAGGGCGAGTTCTTCATGCCCTCTTCCCCACCGATTGCCGTCTCTGTTCCACGCCTCTTCTCGAGTTTTCCCGCTACCCCGTCTGCACAGCTTGCCTGGACTCCATGGCTCCTCTCGAAGCCGAATTCCTCTGTGCCCGCTGCCGCACTCCCTTTACCACCCCCTATCCGCTCGATGAAGCAGGGGTTTGCGCGGCCTGCAGAAGCGGTCTACGATCCTACGATGCGGCTTACTCGTATGCCTTCTACGAGGGGACTGCGCAGAAGCTCATTCATCTCCTGAAATACGCCGCCATCCATACGCTGGCCCGGCCTCTTAGCCGCCGCCTCTCCCTCGCCCTGCCACGAGACCAGCGCATCGATAGCATCGTTCCGGTTCCGTTGCATTGGACTCGCAACTGGTCCCGCGGCTTCAATCAGTCCGCGCTGCTGGCGCGTGAGCTTTCCCGGCTCTGCGGCATCCCGTGTGTCAATGTTCTGCGGCGCTCCCGCAGGACGCCTTCTCAGGCCGGCTTAAGTGATCGCGATCGCCGTCGTAATGTCTCGCGCTGCTTTGAAGTGAAGACAGCCGATCTCACCGGACAACATATTCTGCTCGTGGATGATGTGCTCACCACCGGATCCACAGCCGCCGCCTGCGCTCAGGCGTTGAAAAAAGCTGGCGCCGCCCGCGTCGTCGTTCTGACGCTGGCCCGCGCCGATCGTAGAATTTCCATGCCCGCGCCTGCTCTGGCGGCCTCGGCACGAGCCAATATTGGAGTCGATGTTAAACCAATGTAGGGGGATGATTGCGAATGGCGAGTCTGGACCGGCTACACAACCCGGTGCTCGTTCTTAACGCGAGCTATGAGCCGATCAATGTTTGCGCCGCACGGCGCGCCGTTGTCATGGTCTTGAAGGGAGTTGCCTCCGCTGAGGAGCATGTGCCCAACTACGTTCACTCCGCGCGCGAGGCGATGAAACTCCCTTCCGTCATTCGGTTGCTCGAATACCGCCGCATCCCGCATCAAAGCCGTTCTCTGTCGCGCAAAAACATCCTCCTTCGCGACCGCTACACCTGCCAGTATTGCGGCAAGACTCTCCCCTCTTCCGAACTCACGCTCGACCATGTCATGCCCCGCTCCCGTGCCGGCGAAAGCTCCTGGGAGAATCTGGTCGCCTGCTGCAACCCCTGCAACAACCGCAAAGGCAGCAGGACGCCGGACGAAGCCGGCATGAACCTCCACCGCGCCCCGCGCCCCTTCTCGCTCCACACCAGCCGGCACCTGATGCGCCTCCTTGCCAAGGGCGACGACAACTGGCGCAAGTACCTGTTCTATTGATGCGCACTAGGGCGGGCACCCCGGAGTTTGTACATTCCGCCGTCGTGTGGGGCGGCCAATCCTGGCCGCGGCTGGCCTTTCCAGGCCAGCTTAACAGGCTGCCCCACCTACGATCTGAAATATACTGCCTCGAATTCGACTTCTCTGGTTTCGTCATTGAGTCTTGCCAAGGTCAGGGCGGGACGATTACGGCGAGGCATGTGTTTCCGGCGGCACGAGTGCCCAAGTGCACAGTTTGCATTGTGCAGGATGGAATCGTGCGCGTCGGTTGGAACCGCCGGAAGGCCGATTTCCATCGCCGCGGCTGGCCTGGAAAGGCCAGCCGCGGGCAAGATTGCCCGCCCCACAAGGGCGGCAGATCTCGACAGGCTGTTTGATCTCCTCCCGTCATCATCCCGAGCTGTACCCTCCGATTTGACGCTCCATGCCACCCTCGCATACACTGAGAGTTTGGGCACTTGCGCGCACTCCAAGTAGTTCGACCCCCATCCCTTGAACAATCGGAAGGTGGACTGTGCATGGAGACCGCCTGCGCGCATAGGAACGATATCTGATAGTTCACTGTTTAGGAGGTAACGCCCGTGGCTGATGGCATGAGGCATATTTTTACGTCGGAGTCGGTCACTGAAGGCCATCCCGATAAGATGGCGGATCAGATTTCCGATGCCGTATTAGACGCGGTTCTGGCCAGCGATCCCAAAGGCCGCGTGGCCTGCGAGGTCCTGGTCACTACTGGTATCTGCGTAGTCGCCGGCGAAATCACCACCAACACCTACGTCGACGTACCGAAGCTCGCGCGCCAGGTGATCGCCGACATCGGCTTCGATAACGCCGAATACGGCTTCGATGCCAAGACTTGCGGCATTCTGAACACGATTCAGAGCCAGTCCCCCGACATCGCGATGGGTGTGGACACCGGCGGCGCCGGCGATCAGGGCCTCATGTTCGGCTACGCCTGCGACGAGACCGAAGAGCTCATGCCGCTGCCGATCGTTCTCGCCCACAAGCTTGTCCGCCGGCTCAGCGATGCCCGCCGCGCCAAGGAAGTGAATTTCCTTCGTCCTGACGGCAAGAGTCAGGTCAGCGTCGAATACATCAACGGCAAACCGGCCCGCATCGATGCCGTCGTGATCAGCACGCAGCACCATGACTCGGTGTCTACTGAAGAGTTGCGTGAGAAGGTCCGCAAGCACGTCATCGATCCAGTTCTGCCGGCCAACATGGTGGACGCGAACACCAAGTATCACATCAACCCCACCGGCCGCTTTGTCATCGGTGGACCACACGGCGACACCGGTCTTACCGGCCGCAAGATCATCGTCGACACCTATGGTGGCATGGGCCGTCACGGCGGCGGCGCTTTCTCCGGCAAGGATCCGACAAAGGTCGACCGCTCGGCCTGCTACATGGCCCGCTACATCGCTAAAAATCTCGTCGCCGCCGGCCTCGCTTCGCGCTGCGAAGTGCAACTCGCCTACGCCATTGGTGTTGCCGATCCGGTGTCGGTGATGGTGAACACGTTCGGAACCGGCAGTGTGGATGAAACCCGCCTCACCGAGCTGGTGCGCGAGCACTTCCCCCTCACCCCCCGCGGCATCATCGACCATCTCAAGCTTCGCAACCCCATCTACCGCGCCACGGCTGCCTTTGGTCACTTCGGCCGCTCGGAAGCGTCGTTCACCTGGGAAGCCACCGATAAGGCCGAGGCCCTGCGCGAAGGCGCCAGCCTGGCCGCCTCGGCACGGGGCTGATTAGCCGGTTCCCGGTCACGCAAAGCCATGATCCCCAAGCCTGACTCCGCAGTCCCTGCCGTGGCAGGCGAAGGGAGACCTCTGTCCGCCGACAAAGGCAAACGGCGCATTGAGTGGGTCTTCCAGTCGATGCCCGTTCTCCAGAGTGTTCGCAAGCAGTTTATCAGGGCGCAACCTTTCGCCGGGTTGCGCTTTGGCGTTTCTCTCCCCGCTTCCGCTGAGACTGCGAATCTCCTCATCGCCCTGCGCGATGCCGGTGGCTCCCCCGCGTTGTGCCCCGCCGGTGCACACCAGCAGCAGGACGTCCTCGCCTCGCTCACCCGCGACTACGGCATTCCCGCATTCGCCCCTGACGCGCTGTCGGAAGTCGCCGCGTGGCAGCCGCACCTGGTTTTCGACGACGGTGGCCGGTTGACTCAATTCCTTCACCAGCACCGGCCTGATCTGCTCGACAACTGTCTCGGCGGAACCGAGGAAACCACTGAAGGGGTGGTTCGGCTCAAGGCACTCTCGCGGCAGGATGGATTGCGTTTTCCGGTGATCGCCATGTATGACGCCATGACGCGGCACCTGTTCGACAACCGCTACGGCACCGGCCAGACCACCATCGACTCCCTGCTCCGTACCACCAATATCCTGGTGGCCGGCTCCACCGTCGTGGTTGCCGGATACGGCTGGTGCGGACGCGGGATCGCCGCCCGTGCGCGCGGCATGGGGGCCAACGTCATCGTTTCCGAGATTGATCCGATCAAGGCCCTGGAGGCCCTGATGGACGGCTATCGCGTCATGTCCATGTCCGATGCGGCCGCCTTGGGCGACGTGTTCATCACCGTCACGGGCAACAAGGCGGTGATTCACCGCGAGCATTTTGAGAAAATGAAGAACGGGGCAATTCTCTGTAATTCGGGTCATTTCAATGTTGAGATTGATGTCGATGGCCTCACACGCGCGGCTGCGTCCCGCAAACAGACCCCCGCCGATGTGGAAGGACTCGGAGGTGTGGAAGAATATGTCTTGCGGGATGGCCGCAGGATTTACATGCTCTCCGAAGGCCAGTCCGGCGTAATGAGCGCCCAACCTCCGGCGTCGGTTCTGGATTTGAGCTTCGCCAATCAGGTACTCTGCGCGGAATTCCTGGTAAGGAATCACTCGGCCCAGGAGAGATTGAAGAACAAGGTTTACGCTGTTCCGGAACAGTTGGACCGTCAGGTCGCACGCTGGAAACTCGATGCCATGGGCATCAAGATCGACCGCCTCAGCGTCGAGCAGGAAATGTACTTGTCCAGTTGCTCCGGCGGTGCTGAGTAATCCGCGCCCCGCCGGGTGCTCAATCTGGTTTTTGGTTCGTTTGGAAAGAAGAAGGGAGTTCTGCAAGTGGCATTTGTGGAAGGGTGCAAACACGAGTTGGAGGTCATCATCCCCACGGAGGATGTTCTGGCCGAAACGGCAAAGGTTGCCGAGTCATTCCGGGCGAAGGCGAACCTTCCCGGTTTCCGTCCGGGCAAGGCGCCCTTGTCCATGATCAGGTCGCGCTTCAGCGACAGGATCAAGCAGGAGGTCCTGGAGAACCTCGTTCCCCGCTTTCTGCGCAAAAAAGTGGAAGAGGAGCACCTCGACATGGTGGGCACTCCCGAGGTGTCCGGCCTCCATTACCACGAAGGCCAGGATGTGCACTTCAAAGTGACCCTCGAAGTCGCTCCCGAGATCGAGCTCAAGGAATACCGCGGCGTCACCGTTGCCTACGCCCCACCCGAAGTGGATGAAGCGGAACTAAACGCCCGCATCAATGAGATCCGCAAGAGCAAGGCTGATTACGCCAACATTGACCCGCGCCCCGCCGAATCCGGCGACGTCGCCGTCATCGACCTTGTCAGCGTCGGTGGTCTCGAAGGCGAACCCATGAAAGCCGAGGAACTGCAGGTCGAGCTGGGCTCCGAGGAAACCGTTGCCGGCTTCAACGACCTGCTCGGCGTTTCGCCCGGCGATACCAAGAACATCACCATTGAGTATCCCGCCAACTACGGGCAGGAGCGTCTCGCCGGCAAGACCGTCGAGTTCAGCGTTTACCTCCGCCGTCTGCAAAGGAAGGAACTGCCCGAGCTCAATGACGACTTTGCCAAAGACCTCGGCGACTTCCAGACATACGACGAATTGATCCAGGCCATTCGCACCAATATGCAGCGCGAGAAGGAATACAGCGCCCAGCGCGCGGCTAAGGATTCCATCGTCGACAAGCTCGCGGAGATGCATCCGTTCCCAGTGCCAGACACCTACGTCGACCGCCAGGTGGAAATCTACATCGATCAGATCTTCCAGGGCCATGAGAAGGAACGCGAGAAGGTCGATTTCAAGCGCGTCAAGGAAGCCATGCACGACCGCGCAGTCAAGGAAATTCGCGGCAGTCTGGTGCTGGACAAGATTGCCACTGCCGAAACCATCCATGCCACTCAGGATGAGGTGGATGGCGAGCTGAACCGCTACGCCAAGCAGCAGCGCGAACCCGTGGCGGCTGTCCGCAAGCGGTTCCAGGAGAACGGAACCATCGGCCGCATTGCCAGTTCCATCCGCACCGAAAAGACACTGAATTTCCTGTTCGAGAACGCTCGCAAGGAAGCGCCGGTCGCTACTACGGAGCCCAGCGCGCAGGAAAAACCCGAGGCATAGTCTGGTAGCTGGTCAATCGCCACTGCCCGTTCACCTTGCCAAAGTAGATACGCACCCGCGTCCACTGATCGATCATTTGCGGACTCACTGTCCCCTCGCGGCACAGGAGAACCGCCTCTGTCGCGGAGAGCGTTTCCACGCGAACCAGTTTGAGAATCGGCGGCGTGGTCTCGCTCCAGGGGCTGCGCGTCTGTCGGCGGCCTTCCAACTGGCTGGCTGCTTCTTTGGTAGGGTTCCAGCGCGATAGATGCTGCGAACGCCCGCCATACAGGTAGCGGCCAATGTCGTTGATCGCAGGAAGGAACACCAGCGATTCGTCCACCGGCTGCGCGGCGAGGGTTACGGCGAAGGCAATGACCAGTAATAACCTCATGACGGGGAATGCCGCCTCCCCGCCATTCCTTTCAGGATTTCTGCGCTAAGGCAGTTATGGGACAAGTGTTCCATTTACGGTTGTGGGGCAGGTTGGCCGATCGGCCCCTGGAGTTTGTACATTCCGCCGTCATGTGGGGCGGCCAATCCTGGCCGCGGCTGGCCTTTCCAGGCCAGCCCATGGGCCGGTTGTCAATCTGATTGGCAATCGCCCCTGCACTGCAAGTGACATCGTTATTTCTCAACAGAGCCTAACAGGTGTTTTTGCACTTTCCCTAGCGCCGTCCGCGGCAACACCTCCACCGCCACAAACGACCGTGGCACCTTGAACGAAGCAAACGACCCCCGGCACCGGTCCCCCAGTTCGGCCGCGTCAAACGACTTGTCCCGCAGCACGACAAAAGCCACCGGGACCTCCCCGCGCACGGCGTCGGGAACACCAGCCACGGCTGCCTCGGCAACTTCGGGCTGTTCCTGAAGGAACTCCTCAATCTCGCGCGGATAGATGTTGAATCCACCCGAGATGATCAGGTCGCTGCGGCGCCCCTGCAACGTGTAGTAGCCGTCGGCACTCCGCAGACCGATGTCGCCGGTCCGAAACCAGCCATCGACGAAAGCCGCCTGGGTTGCCTCGGGCCGCCGCCAATAGCCTGGGAAAACATTCGGCCCGCGCACATAGAGCTCGCCTGCCTCGTCCACCCCCGCCTGTTCGCCTTTCGCATTCACGATCTTCACCGACGTCCCCGGCATCGGGAATCCGACTGTCCCGGCGCGCCGCTCCCCAATCAGCGGGTTTGAAATGTTCATCAATGTTTCCGACATGCCGTAGCGTTCGAGAATGGTCTGCCCGAAGAGTTCCCGGAACTGCTCCAGGGTCTGCGCGGGCAGCGGCGCGGATCCGCAGACGCACAGCCGCAGGCTGCTGCCGATTTTTCGGGCGGCCTCCGCGGGCGCCTCCAGCATGCGGATGTACATCGTCGGTACTCCGAAGAACAGCGTCGGTTGGAAGTCGAGAAACTCCCCTACCGCCTTACTTTGTTCAAAGCGTTCCAGCAGCCGCATCCGGCAGCCGGAAATCAGCCACGCGTGTACCCCATTCCCAAGTCCGTGTACGTGAAACAAGGGCAAAGCAAGAAGGAAGCGATCCGCCGCGGTGATCTGCCAGCAGGCCACGATATTGATCCCGTTGGCGAGGAAATTGTTCTGCGTCAGCACCGCGCCCTTGCTGGTCCCCGTGGTGCCGGAGGTGTACACAATCGCCGCCGGTGTATCGCCGTCGGTCACCACGTCCGGTCTCGTTGCAGTGCTCGCCGTGGCCGCCAGTTCGGCCCGCGTCCACACCGGCGCACTGCACACCAGCGGGGAATCAGAGATAACGGCCTTCGGCTCGCAGTCGTTCACGATGTGCGTAATCTCGCGATCCCGGTACAGGATATTGATCGGCGTGATGATGACACCCAGTTTGATGCACGCCAGAAACAGGTCGATGAATTCGACGCAGTTGGACAGGTAGATGCAGAGCCGGTCGCCCTTCTCCAGCCCGCGTTCCGCAAGTGCACTCGCCATGCGGTTACTGCGGGCCTCGATATCGCCAAAGGTGTATTCGCGGCCGTTGAATTCCAGCCCCGTTTCGCCGCTCCGGCCGATCAGCGACTGGTCAAAGAGATTCAGGAGGTTCATTTCTTCTGCGCCGGCGCTTCAGGGTGGGTTTCCACCGCGTTCGTTACCGGCTTGACTGTTTTCAAATAGGCGTACATGGCACGCAGGTCGGCCTCTTCCAACTGCGCCATCTCGAGCCACGGCATGAGTGTGAAGCCTTCGGGACCTACCTTCGGCGGCCCGTTCCTGACGTAGTCTTTGTATTGGTAGAACTTCTCCACCCACTGGTCTTCAGTGATCTTCCCAATGCCGGTCTCCGGATCCGGTGTGATGTTAGCGGAGACTACCCGCTTGTCGCCGATCCGGAACTCGCGGCCACCGGCGTAGAGCTTCTCCCGGTCAATGCGGCCGCGGACCATCCGCGTATGACAATCGGCGCAAGCGGCGATCGTCACCAGGTATTCGCCGTATTTGACTTTGTTCGCGGGATCGGCTGGCGGCACAGGCTGAGTAACGGGCTGCGGCACGCCTTTGATCATCAGCCCTACAGGGAAGTTGATCTGCGTCACCGGCACCTTGTCCCTGGACGGCGGAATCGTACGCATGTGCGCGATCAAGGCAAACGTGTCCGCGTCGCTCATGTGGCGGTAGCCGTGATACGGCATCATCGGAAACAGCACCCGGCCATCGCGGGAGATGCCTTCCCGAACGGCGCGGATGATCTCGCCGTCGGTCCACAGACCGATGCCGGCTTCCGCGTCCGAGGTGATGTTTGGAGCGGAAACGGTGCCGGGAAGCCCCAGCTCCGGCGGAAACAGGAAACCCGCTCCGCTGGCAGTGACGGGATTGCCGAAGCGGGTGAAATCCTTCTCACCGTGGCACCCGTCGCAATACAGCACGGCGTTATAGAGGTACTTGCCGCGCGCCAGCCGCTCCGGCGTCCCGTCCACGGTGACGTTGGCCGGAGGCGCTATGTTTGGTTTACGGAAACTAAGCCAGGCGAAGCCGATTCCTGTTACTGCTAGGAATACCTGCAGAGCCGAAAGAAGGAAACGCTTCATACTTTGTCAGGTTCGGGATGGACGTACGGACGGCGGTAGGGACGGCGCAGCAGCCGGTTGGCTTCCGCATCGCCCACAATCACCTGCTGCGCGGGGTCCCATTTCAGAGACCGGCCAAGCTCCTGCGACAGGTTGGCGAGAATGCACGTGGTTGTCGAAATGTAGCCCTGTTCGATATCCGCCACCGGCTTGCCCCGGCTGACGGTGTTGGCAAGCAGGTCCTTCATGTGCCCGCGGATGGCCGGTGCGACGTGCCGCTCCAGCGCTTCCTCCGTCCGGTCTTCCGGGTACTGGTCCAGCTCGTAGGTGACGTCCTTGTGTACGGACGGCTGCTTCTTGTCGTAAGGAATGTAGTCGTAGCTCATCACACTCGTCTTCAGCGTGCCCTTGTCTCCATAGAACGTCGCGCCCCAGGGATACTTCTCGTCGTTCGGATGCCCGTAAGTGCGGTGTTGCCACACCACCTTAATGTCGCCATAGTCGAACGTGGCAAGCTGTGTGTCCGTGATGTTCGCCTTGCTGTTCTTTTCGACGAGAATGCCGCCCGACGAAGAGACCGATCGCGGCCAGCCGAGGTCGAGCATCCAGCGCGTCATGTCGAGCATGTGGATGCACATGTCGCCGATGATTCCGTTGCCGTACTCCATGAAGGCGCGCCAGCGGCGGGGATGCACCAGCGTGTTGTAAGGGCGCATGGGAGCAGGGCCGGTCCAGGCATCGTAATCGAGGTAATCGGGCGGCTGCGTGTCCGGCGGATTCTCCCGCGCGCGCATGTGGTAGTAACAGTAGATCTCGACAAGCGCGATCTTGCCCAGCTTGCCTTCTTTGATCACCCGGTCGCGCGCTTCGATCAGATGCGGTGTACTGCGGCGCTGTGTGCCCACCTGCACCACGCGCTTGTACTTCCGCGCCGCGGCGAGCATCGCTTGTCCTTCCACGATGTCCACGCTGATGGGCTTCTGCACATAGATATCAGCGCCGGCTTTGCACGCCTCGATCATCGGCAGGGCGTGCCAGTGGTCCGGTGTACCGATGAGCACGATGTCCAGGTCCTTCTGGGCCAGCATCTGCCGGTAGTCGGAAAAAGTGCGCGGCTTCTTCTTGGACGCCTGGCGTGTGGAAACGATATCCGCTGCTTGCGACAGCATGCGCTTATCGACATCACAGAGGGAGACCACCTCCACCGGGGCCACCTGGATGAGGCGCAGCAGGTCGGCCTTACCGTACCAGCCGCAGCCGATGAGCCCGACGCGCTTGGGTTGTTGAAAGGCAAAAGCCGGTGAAGCCAGTCCGGCCGCAAGGCCGGTGGCAATACTGGACGAGGATTGCAGAAAGTGGCGGCGTTCCATGAAGCGGTATTCCTTCACGGAACATCGTACCGTATTCAGTGTTTGCGCGGTCCGCCGGAGCCGCGGCCGCCGCCGCCTCCGCGACGATCCCCGCCGGGACGCGGCGGAGCAAGCAGCATGCCAAGCATGTTATAGCCAACGTCGGCACTGGCTTTCTGTTCCGGTGTGAGGATGGCGAACAGCTCAGCGTAAGCCTTCGATTCGATCGCCATCAGTTGCGCGAACTGATGCCCTAGTTGTTTGTGATACGGATCGAGCGCGGCGCCCGACTTGCCGTCGCGAATGGCGTTCCGGATCGCCTCGCGCGATTTCGCTACCTGCTCGTGAAGCGGAGTAGCCGCTTCGCGTGCCCTGTCCAGAATCCCCTGCAATTGCCCGCGCTGATCCTTATTCAGATTCAGTTGCGTGCCCATGATGTCCATGAGGAACGCCTGGCGCTGTTGCGGGTCCGGTGGACCGTCGGGACGTTGCGCACCCGCGCTCCCCGGCACTGCCAGAGCGGCCAAAACGACGGATGTGAGCAATCGGTTCAACATGGTCCTTCCACGATTAGAATAGCCGGAAACAGGGAATCCGCCAACAGTGGAAGTGCAAAGAATCCTTAACGTTGGCCGCCAATCGTGGTATTCGGGTTATGATCGGGTGAGAAAACGTACAGGCTTAATTGTATGAACGACACGGCGCCTTCGGCGCGAATATTGTTAGTAGACGATGATGTGGAGTTGTGCGAGTTGATGAGCGAATTCTTCGCCGCCAACGGCATCACGGTAGATACGGCCAACGATGGCGTCAGGGGTCTCGCCAAGGCGGTGGAGAAGCCTTTCGACCTTGTCTTGCTCGATGTCATGATGCCCGGGATGGATGGCTTCGAAGTGCTGATGCAAATCCGGAAACGGAGTACGGTCCCGGTGATTATGCTTACCGCGCTCACCAGCCAGCCGGATCGCATCCGCGGTCTCGACGCCGGTGCGGACGACTACCTTCCCAAGCCGTTCGGCCCCGAGGAGCTTTTGGCCCGCATCCGTGCGGTACTGCGGCGGACTTCCCGCGCCGTGTCGGCGACGGAGTATGAATCCTGCGGCGTGCGCTTGCGCCCCGCCAGCCGCGAAGTATGGTCGGATGATCTGCCCGTGGATCTCACCGCCGCCGAGTTCGATATCTTGGAGGTCCTGGTGCGCTCCGCCGGCCGCGTGGTGAATCGCGATGAACTTGCCGGCGTCCTCCATCAGCGGGAGGCATCGCCGTTGGAACGGTCGCTCGACGTGCACATCAGCCGTCTGCGGAAGAAACTGGAATCCAAGCGCGATCTCATTCGCACGGTTCGCGGCGCGGGCTATCAGTTCTCCCGCAAAGAAGGAGAGTAGCCGGGCGGAATGAAGACGCTCTACACCAGAATCTTTCTTTGGTTGCTGCTGGTCGCCGGGTTCACCATCGGCGGCGTCATTGCCACCACGATGTACCTTGCGCGCCGCCTGCCCGGGCCTGGCGACACCATCACCCGCCTCCGTAACTTCGAGGTGATGGAAGCCAGGCGGATCTTTGAATTACGCGGGCCCGAAGGTTTGCGCGAGTTTCTCAGCAAGTTGGACGATTACTTCCCCGGCGACCGTCACCTTCTCGACGCCTGGGGCCGCGACCTTGCCACAGGCGAGGACATGCAGACTGTGGTGCAGTATGCCCGCGTTCCGCGCACGTGGTGGAGCCGGCTGCGCAAGACCAATGAGCCCATCGCCCTCGTGTTTGAGACGCCTGACGGCAAATACCTCTGGCTGGTGGAGCATCTGGCCGCATTCGATGCCGCCGCCATCACGCCCTACTATTTGTGGATTGTCGCCGCGATTGCCTTGTTCAGCGGTGTGCTGGCGTATTGGATCGTCGCACCCCTGCGCCGCCTGCATCACGCCGCGGAGCGCTTCGGCGGCGGCGATCTCAGTCACCGGGTGGAACTTCGCCGCAAGGACGAGATCGGGCAGTTGGCGCGCGCGTTCAACGTCATGGCCGGTCGCATTGAACAGTTGATCGGAGCCGAGCGACGGCTACTGCAGGACGTCTCGCACGAGTTGCGCTCACCACTGGCCCGGCTCAAGTTCGCAGTGGAGCTCGCCGGCAGCAGCATGAGCGGTTCGGCGCAACAACGCATCCGCAAGGAAGTGGACCGGCTCACCGAACTCGTGGATATGTTGCTCGAAGTTGCCCGCGCCGAAGCCGAAGTCCTGCAGACAGCCGCCGAGGTTGTGCGCGTGGATGAATTGCTGCGCGGCCTTGTGAGTGATTGCGAACTGGAGGCGGCCGGCAAGCAGTGCCGCCTGCGCTGGCGCGGTGAGGATGCAATTCACATGGTGGGCAATCGCGAGCTGTTGCGGCGGGCTTTCGAGAACGTCATCCGCAACGGCATCCGTTACGCACCCGAAGGATCGGACCTGGACATCGAAATCGCGCATTCAGAGGGGACAGCCTCGGTGAGCGTGCGCGATTACGGCCCCGGCGTTCCCGAGGATCAGTTGCAGCGCATCTTCGATCCCTTCTTTCGCGTGGAGGACCATCGCAGCCGCAACACCGGAGGCGCCGGCTTGGGACTATCCATCGTCCAGCGGGCCGTCCGGGTGCATGGCGGCAATGTCCAGGCAGTGAACGCGAACCCGGGATTGCGTGTGGTCATCACACTGCCGGAGGCAAAGGCGACGAAAACCTTGGGCGCGGTGGTCACGCACTGATAAGTTACGCACTGATAAGTGACGCACTGAGACGCGGGTTGCTGCCGGCTGGCAGGTTAGGATGCGAGAGCGTCCATTACAGCCTTGGGGTTCTTGGCGATAACCGAAAGATAGGCTCGGGTAGTTGGGTCAGGTGTTCTGCGCCCCTGCTCCCATTCCTGCAAGGTTCGAGGGTTGATGCAAAACGTGCGTGCGAACTCGGCCTGTGACATGCCCGATTCCACCCGGATCGACTTTACGTCGACATTACCGGGAATGACAAACCGGCGCGTGGGAAACGACTTCTCACCCCTGATGTGTGCAAGAATCTCCTTCGCGCTCTCTTCCAGTACAATGCCCAATTGAGTGCGGCGTGCTGGTTTTTTCGTTCTGGCCATAGTCATCGCCTTTCTCTCACTTCTGACTTGATCGTTGCCGACAGCGCATCGAGGGTTGCTCGATCAGAGGCTGACAGAAACCGCTGCTCCTCCCTCCTCCTCTTCGAGCCCATCTGGCCTCGCGAGATCCACCAGTGCCTGGAATCACCGGGTGCGCCTCGCGTGCGCAGGCAATAAAGAACTCCATCGCCATCCTCTCGTCCTCAGCGATCATACCTTAATCTTATACGTCCCAGACGTATAGGAGGTGCAGGGGGATCGTTGCTCCCCCTGGAAATGCTGACGCAATTGCTAAGATAGACCACCATGCAGCTCTCCGGAAAGACCGCGATTGTCACCGGTGGCGGCCACGGGATTGGCCGCGCTCTTTCGATCCGTTTCGCCATGGAAGGCGCGCGCGTTGCCGTTGCCGACATTGACTCCACCGCTGCCCGCAACGCGGCGACAGCCGCCGGCGGGACACCCTATCAGGTGGACGTAAGCAAGGAGTCCGAGATTCGCAAGCTGGTGGCCGATGTCACCGCCCAACATGGCCAGGTGGATCTGTTCTGTTCCAACGCGGGCATATTCATTGAAGGTGGCATCGACGCCCCGGATTCCGATTGGGAGCGGATCTTCGACATCAATTACAGGGCGCACCTGTACGCCGCTCGGGCAGTGCTGCCGCAAATGACCGCGCGCGGAGAAGGGTATCTGCTGAACGTAGTGTCGGCCGCGGGACTGCTGACACAGGTGGGTTCCGCGCTCTACGCGGTAACCAAACACGCGGCCCTCGCGCTTGCCGAATGGGTCTCGATGGAATATGGCGACGCCGGCATCCGCGTTTCCTGCGTCTGTCCGCAAGGCGTCCGAACGCGCATGCTGCTGGGCGAGGATGGCGACAAGGACAGCTTCCTCAAGACCGGCTCTGTGTCGCCGGAAGAGGTGGCGGATGCGGTGATCAAAGGGCTGGCCGAGGAGAAGTTCCTGATACTGCCGCATCCGGAAGTGGCCACTTATTTCCAGCGAAAGGCATCCGATTACGACCGCTGGCTGCGCGGCATGCGGCGGCTGCGCGCCGATGTGGCGCGGCGACATTAAGCGCGTTGCCTGGAAGACACCACAAATAACACCGCGCCCGCGCCCACCAGGCCTAGCGCCACCCACTGCGCAATCGACAACGGCCCCCCGAACGGATTGGCCTGTTCGTGGGCCCGGAAAAACTCCACCACAAACCGCGCGGCCGGGTACAGCATCAGATACAGCGCAATAATCGTCCCTCTACCGTGCGCCTTGCCGATCCGCCAATACAGGATCGAGAAAATCACAGCCTCCGCGAAAGCCTCATAGAGCTGCGTCGGATGCAACGGCTTCTCCAGCGGCACCCCCACCAGCTTGTACGCCTCCACATCCGTGAACTTCACCGCCCACGGACGGTCGCACGCGATACCCCAGCAGCAGCCGGCCGCAAAACAGCCGATCCGTCCAATGGCATGCCCGATCGCGATGCCCGGCGCGAACACGTCGGCCACGGGCAGAAACGCCAGCTTCTTCTGCTTCACATACCAGATGGCAACGGCAAGCGCCGCGATCAGCCCGCCATGGAAAACTCCGCCCGCCTGCAGCGTCGCCATCGAGAAGATGTCGCCCGGATGCGACAGATAGTAGTTGGCGTCATAGAGCAGCATCAGCAGCTTTGCGCCCGCCAGCCCCGCAAGCGCTACATAGATGCCGAGGTCAGTGACAAGCTGCGGGTTCATCCCGTCACGTTTGGCTAGCCTGCCGGCAACCCACAACCCCACCAGGAAGCCGGCCGTTACCAGAAGCCCGTAAGTAGGCAGAAAGAATCCGTCGATGGAAAACAGCTTGGGAAACATGTCAGGCCTCCGCGGGCCGGATTCGCCAAAGTGTCAGTATGAGCAGCCCGGCTCCAACACTGATCGCGCTGTCGGCCACATTGAAGCTCGGCCACTCGTAGGAGCCGATGAAGAATTGCAGAAAATCGGTGACGCTGCCGCGCCAGATGCGGTCGAACAGGTTGCCCGCCGCGCCCCCCAGAACCAGCGACAGTCCCAAGGCGATGCCATTGCTTGCCGGCCAGCCGCCACCCGGCAACCGCCACAACGAATAAGCCACATACCCCATCACCAGCGTCGCGATTCCGATCAGCACCACCAGCCGCAACGGGCTTTCCGACTGATTCAGAAATCCGAATGCCGCGCCGCGATTCTGCGCATGCACGATGTAGAAGAATCGCGGGATCACGACGTGCGTGTCCCACGCCCCGACGTTCTGTTCAATGTAATACTTCGTGAGCCGGTCCAGGAACAGGACTGCCAGCGCCAACGAGATTCGCGAGGGGCGCGAGATCATCCGGCGATTTCCTTGAGCGCGCCCGCGCAAGTGTCGCACACAGTGGGGAACGACGGATCGAATCCGATGGCTTGCGAGTACTTCCAGCAGCGTTCGCATTTGCCTCCCGCGGCGCGTTCCACGTGCACTGCCAGATCGGCGTCCGCGTGGTTCTCCAGCGTCACCTGCGACACAATGAACAACGACGGAAGCTCCCCCAAAAACTCATCCAGCAGCGGGTAAAGGTCTTTCCCCGCGCGTAGCCGCACGCGCGCTTCCAATGGCGCCCCGATGAACTTCTCCTGCCGTGCGACTTCCAGTGATTTGAGTACCTGTTCGCGAACAGGCAGCAGCGCTTCCCACTTCGACAACTTCTCGCGCGCGGCCGCGGGCAGCCCGTCAGTGAGCGCCGTGGCTTCAGGGAACAGCGCCAGGTGGACGCTGTCCGGATCGCCCGGTAGTTTCGCCATGTGCTGCCACACCTCTTCCGTCGTGAACGTCAGCAGAGGCGCCATCAGCGGCGTCAGTGCTCGTATCAACCTGTACAACGACGACTGCGCGCTGCGCCGCGCATGCGAAGCCGGAGCCGACGTGTACAGCCGGTCCTTGATCACATCGAAGTAGATGGAGCTCAGGTCCACCGTGGCGAAGTTGTAGATCGTCTGATAGACCTTGTGGAAATCAAAGTCCTCGTAATGTTTGCGGCAGCGCTCCACAACACTCTCGCCGCGCACGAGAATCCATTGATCGAATTCCAACTGGCCGGCCACCGGCACCAGATCCTTCGTTTGATCGAACACATCCAGATTGCCAAGCGCATAGCGGTAGTTGTTGCGGATTTTGCGGTATGCCTCGGTGAGGCGCGTGAGGATGGTCTCCGAGATACGCACATCCTCGTTGAATTCCACCGATGCCGCCCACAGACGCAGCACGTCGGCGCCGTCTTTCTTGATGATCTCCTCGGGCGCAATGACGTTGCCCAGCGATTTCGACATCGCGCGTCCATCGCCGTCCAGCGCCCATCCGTTGGTGGCGCATTCCTGATATGGCGCACTTCCGCGCAGCCCCACCCCCACCAGCAGCGAGCTATGGAACCAGCCGCGGTATTGGTCGCCGCCTTCCATATACAGGTTGGACGGCCACTGCAGCCCGTAGCGGTCTGTCAGCACGGCCAGGTGACTCGACCCGGAATCGAACCACACATCGAGAATGTCGTTCTCTTTGCGGAAGCTTGTTCCGCCGCACTTCTTGCAAGCAACCCCGTCGCCGATAAGCTCAGCCGCCGATTTCTCGTACCAGACATCGGCGCTCTGCTCGCGGAAAAGGTTCACCACGCTGTCCAGCACCTTGCGGTCAGTGAGAGCCTCGTGACAGCCGTCGCAATAGAACACTACGATCGGCACACCCCAGGTGCGCTGTCGCGAGATGCACCAGTCCGGCCGCGTGGCGATCATGTTCGAGATGCGCTCCTCGCCCCACGCCGGCATCCACTTCACTTTCTTGATCGCATCGAGCGCGTTCTGGCGCAGGTTGTTGCGCTCCATGCCGATGAACCACTGGTCGGTGGCGCGGAAGATGGTCGGCTTGTGGCAGCGCCAGCAGTGCGGATAGCTGTGGTCGATGCGCTTTTCCGCCAGCAGCGCGCCGTGTTCCCGCAGCACCGCCGTCACCACCGGATTCCCCTCCCACACCGTCTTGCCCAGCAACTCCTCCGGTAGCGTACCGGCAGCCCCTTCCGCCTGGAAGAACCGTCCGTGCGCGTCCACGGGACAGTAGGTGGCGAGGCCGTATTGCTGCCCGCTCACATAGTCTTCCTGACCGTGGCCGGGAGCCGTATGCACCGCTCCGGTGCCGGCTTCGAGCGTCACATGATCGGCTAGCAAGCCGATGGAATCGCGCTCCAGGAACGGATGACGGAAAACCGTCTTCTCCATCCGCTCACCTAGGAATGTGGCCACCACTTTGGGATCGGCCCAGCCGCACTTTTCCGCGGTGTCCTTCAACAGATCCTGCGCCACGATGTAGACATCGTCGTGGACCTCCACGGCAACGTAAGCCAAACGCGGGTTGTAGGCGATGCCCATGTTGGCAGGGATGGTCCAGGGTGTAGTGGTCCAGATGAGGCCGTAAACCTTGCGGCCGGCCAGCGCGGGGTCGATCGCGGCCGGATCCGTCGTGAGCGCGAAACGGACCCAGACGGAGGGGCTCGCGTGGGGCTCGTATTCCACCTCCGCTTCGGCCAGCGCGGTGCGGCAACTGATGCACCAGTTCACCGGCTTCAGCCCCTTATACACATAACCGCGATGGAGGAACTCCACAAACGCCGCCGCAATCTCCGCCTGATACGGCGCGTTCATCGTGAGGTAGGGATCGTCCCACTGTCCGAATACGCCGAGCCGCTGGAAGTCCTCGCTCTGCAAATGGACAAATTTCTCAGCGTACTTCCGGCAGGCTTTGCGGATCTGCGACGCCGTCATCTCGGCCTTTTTCCTGCCGAGTTCGCCGTCCACTTTGATTTCGATAGGCAGGCCGTGACAGTCCCAACCCGGGACGTACGGCGAATCGAACCCGGCCATAGTCTTCGATTTGATGATGAAGTCCTTCACGATCTTGTTGAAGGCGGTTCCCAGGTGGATGCGTCCATTGGCATACGGAGGTCCGTCGTGGAGCAAGTAACGAGGCCGGCCGGCGCCGCTCGATCGAATCTTGCCGTAGAGGCCGGATTCTTTCCAGTGAGCCAGCATCTTCGGTTCCGCCTGCGGCAGATTCGCCTTCATCGAGAAGCCGGTCTTAGGCAGATTCACCGTCTTCTTCAGATCGAGTTCTTGGGTTGACATTAGGGGCTATCTTCTTATCGTACAACGCATGCCACAATGAACACGGTGGCCCTGGAGTTTCGGGTGCTTAACCGTTTTGGGGATCGCGACCGGGGACCATGTTGTAGGCCTCAGCGGGTCGCAGAGCGTTGCGAATGCTGGCTTCCAGTTGACCGAGAGTGGGATGAGCACGGCGGGGGAGATTCTTTCGGAATCGCTTCT
>JACQZR010000008.1 GCA_016213775.1 Acidobacteriota bacterium | reverse complement strand
TTGGAATTCCGTAACTGATCGAGCATGTGTTGCTCCTCCTCAAACAAGAAGAGCTTCGGATGCCGCGAATGACTCGCCATGCAACGAGTCTACCAAAAAACAAATCACACTGGATATGTTTTAGTGAAACGCTATACTAGGCATCATTACCGGGCCCGATGGGAATCTCTGGTTTGTGGAACGTTATAAGGTTGGAAGGATCAGCCCCAGTGGCGTGTTCGCAGAGTTTCCGATTCCGACCGTTGACGCCGCTCCTTCAGGTATCACTGCCGGCCCGGATGGCAATTTGTGGTTCAACGAGCTTACATTTATCAGGGACTAGCTCCTATCAGCTTCAGTGCAATACAATCTGACGCAAAGCGAGCGCTATTGTCGAGCCCATTCTTCCCAATTCCTTTTTAGGGTGAGCCTCCGGCAGGCATGCGTGAGATAGGTTGAGTTGGCATTGCATTCTCGGGTATTGTCGAGGAGACCCCGAAAAAGATACTCACCGCCGATTTCCTTGAGTTGAGGAAGCAACTAGAGCACGCCCCCCAATGGCGGAACCTCATAACGGAGCAGGAAATCCATCCGGGAATTCTGGCGCCAGCGCGAAATCAACGAGCACTCCTTCTATATGTGGCGGCAGCGGCTGCGCGAGCAACCTGTGCGCTTGGATCTAGCGGAAACAAAGATGCCGGCCAGAGCAACTGCGTCCCATTCGATCGCACAGCCCATCGAAATCGAACTCACCGGGGACGATCACACATTCACCGCCGGGCAGCGCTGGATAGAACCGGGCATTGGGACGATGGCTCCACCAAGGAGCCTCCTCCGATGCCAAACGCCATTGCGCAAAATCCGCGCGGAGTGCTTCGATCTCACGCCGCGTCGCGAGTTTCGACGTGCAGCGATTTGCCGAGCGCTGCCAGTGCGGTTTCGATGAGATCCAGGCGCGAGTGGTGGCGAAGCGAGAAGAGTCGCTCGATGTGGGTCTTGGAGATTCCCACGCGGCGTGCGAATTCTGCTTTCCTGAGACCGGATTGGAGGAAGGCAGTATAGAGGTCTACCTTGGCGGATTGTAGGGCCTGGAGGGGGACAGGCCGGTATTTGGCGCCGCGGCGGCGGGATGGCGCTGGAAGGGGCTTACTGCCGCGAATGAAATCGCCGATGGTGAGGATGAGGAGGTCTCGGGCCATAGCCATTGCTTCGGGGAGTGTTTCCCCTTGGGTGACGCCGTAGCCGAAGTCGGGGAAGGTGACGACGAAGCCCCCGTCCGGGTCAGGCTCGAATCGCGCGGTGTAGGGTTCCATTGCGCTCAAATCTTCAAGTCCAGGTCTTTCAGGATGGCGAGAAGAGTTCCTTTCTTGATGTCCTTTGCCGGGTGGCGCGGCATACGTGAGACTCTGGAGCCGAGCGTGATGCGGGTGTGACGGGATTCTTCAACAAACGTACAGCCTTGTTTTTTGAGCCAGCGTCTCGGCTCAGAGGCCTTCACGAGACAAGAGTACCCATTTGTGGGTACGGAGTCAAGGTCGGCGTGCGCGATGTCGACGCAAGTGATGTCGACCCACGATCGAGTGTTCAGTGGTCCGCACGACAAGCTGCTGAACGGCCTTCTCTAGATCTCCGCGCACGAGTTCGGCGTTCCAATAGACCCGGTCCAGGGTGCTCGACACGACGTACTTCTTTGCCGCGTCGATCGTCCGGGCGAAGGGTTCCATCCATTCAGGTCTCCCTCCCGTCCCCGCCGGCGGTCGAAACGCTGCCTCCATCATTTTTCGTAAGTCACCCGGCCAAAGAGGAGGACATCGGCCTAGTCAAGGTTCTCGATCGCGTGACGATGCAACTCTTCGTCCGCGGATATCGCACGATGATCGCAGCAGCCGTCCAATGTGATGTTGATGGAATACCGAAGCGGTCGCATTACGCAAGAGTACCGCCGATGGGCCAGGCCAGCAAGGTTGGCCGCTACGCCTTCCAGGCTTGGACATCCCGGCGCTGTCCAGTCCGAAAAACACAATCGACGCAGATTCAGGACACCCGATGCCCCTCGACATCCAGCAGCAACGCCCTCCGCGACATGCTCTCTCCGGCGAAACTGGAGGCCATCAGCAATCTGCTGAAAGTAATTCTCGACGAGGGGACCGGTAGTCTTGAATCGCCTATCTCTTGAATTCAGCGTTCGCAGCGATGCTGCGACGAATATCCCGGCTCCTCGCCGTTCTCAAACTCCCTCACGATGAGCAATGGCACACGGCTCCCAATTATGTAAGAGCTCTCGTTCTGGCGTTCAACGTCTTCCGTGCTCATACTCGCGTCTGCTTCCAGCTTCCAGCGGCATCACTTGCCACACACCGCGAGGAGTATACTGGCCACTACTAAACCACCGGCCCCGGTTTCGGGGAAAATCTGGGAGGGCTTCATGAATCCTCGAACAGCACATTTCAACACGCTACGCATCGCCGCCGCCGCAATCCTGTGCTTGCCCGGCTGGCAGCCGGTTCGCGCTCAGATTCTGTACGGAGGCCTCGTCGGGAGCGTCACCGACGCTTCCGCTGCCGCGGTCCCCGGCGCCAGAGTGTCCATCACCCAGCAGTCCACCGGCGCCACTCGCGAGACGGTCACCAACGAGACCGGCACGTACCGCTTCCCCACCATCGACCCCGGTCTCTATTCCATCACCATCCATGCCGACGGCTTTCGCGCCTTTAAGCAATCCGGCGTCGAGGTCACCGTCAACAACCTCACCCGCGTCGAGGCTCGCCTCGTCATCGGTGAAGTGGGCGAGCAAATCACCGTCGAGGCCAGCGTCGCCGCACTGCAGACCGACCGCGCCGAAGTGCGCCATGAGGTGGGCACAAAGACTCTGGAGAATGTCCCCATCCCCATCGGACGCAACTATCAGATGTTGCTTGGTACCCTCCCAGGCTTTTCGCCTCCGCAAAACGCCCATTCGGTTCCCGCCAACCCCACCCGCTCGGTGCGCTACTCCGTCAATGGCACCAGCGACCAGAACAACAACGTCCGCATCGATGGCACCACCGCTTACAACCCGAACCTGCCGCACATGACCGGCATCAATCCGACACTCGAATCCATCGAAGTGGTGAACGTCGTTACCAACTCCTTCGACGCCGAGCAGGGACTCGCCGGCGGAGCCGCCATCAACCTGCAGATCAAGTCCGGTACGAATCAGCTCCATGGCTCGGCGCACCTCCATCACTTCAATCAGAAATTGAGCGCCTATCCTTACTTCAGCAATCGCTCCGCCGGCCAGCCGAAGTACATCTACAACCAGGGCGGCGGCACGTTGGGCGGTCCCATCAAACGCAACACGGCCTTCTTCTTCGTCAGTTACGAGAAGACCACCGAACGTCAGAACGCGCAGAGGTTTCTCGATGTCCCCACCGTCGCCATGCGTGCCGGCGACCTCTCCGGCTCCCCCACGCCGATCTTCGATCCCCTCACTGGCGCCGCCTACAACCCGGCGAACCCGAATGTCTTCGCCACCGATCGTAGCGCCTTTCCCAATAACCAGATTCCACGGTCGCGCTTCTCCGGCCCGACACGAAAAATCCTCGACCTCCCCGATTGGCCGCTCCCGAATGTCCCCGGCCAGGGTGCGCTCGGACTCAATCTGAATTACCTCGCGGGCATCAATTATGCCTACGACCGCGCGCAGATCGATTCCAAGGTGAACCTCAATCTCAGTAAGAAGTGGACCGCATTCTTCCGCCTCAGCTACCTCGACTACAGTACCGACAACCCTGCTCCGTTCGGGCTTCTCGCCGGCCCCGCGGTCCATCCCACCGACACGCGCCCAGGCAATGGATATGGCGGCACCTACTCCGGCACGGTCTCCACTACTTATGTTGCCGCGCCGAACCTGATCTTCGATGGCTATGTCGGCGTCATGCTCCTCGACACCAATGCATTGTTTCCGAACATGGACAAAAATATCGCTCGCGATGTTCTCGGCATCCCCGGCACCAATGGCGATTCCTCGTTTGCCGGCGGATTAGGGCGCATCCCTCTCGATGGCTTCTCACTTCTTGGCAATGACAACAACTCGCCGTTCATCGGCCGCGACTACCAGTATCAGTACGTGGCCAATGGCAACTGGTCGAAAGGCTCCCACGACGTCCGCTTCGGCGGCGACATGTACATCCTGCAGCTCAACCAGGGTGTTGCCAATGCTGCAGGCGCTGTTGGCGGTCCCGCCGGCGGCTTCCTCTTCCGCAACGCCACCACAACGCGGCGCGGCGCCCAGGCGGCCAACGACTACAACACCATCGGCTCGCTGCTTCTCGGCCTCCCTCGTGAAGCCGGCCGCAACGTCCTCTCGGTTCCCGAGTACAACGTCCGGTCCACTTTCTCTAGCCTCTATGTTCGCGACCGCTGGCAACTCACCCCTCGCCTCACCCTTTCCTACGGTGTGCGCTGGGAGTATTACCCGATGCCCGTCCGCCCCAACCGCGGCCTGGAACGCTACGACTACAACACAAACGAGGCCATCCTCTGCGGGCTTGGCTCCACACCGAATGATTGTGGCTTGCATCAGAGCAAACGGCTGTTCTCCCCTCGAATTGGTCTCTCCTGGCGCGCAACCAACTCACTCGTCATGCGAGCCGGCTATGGCATCACTTACGATCCGTTCAGCCTTGGCCGCGACCTGCGCGCCAATTACCCCATTCAGTATGTTCAGAATCTCGCCTTCGACAGCACCTGGTCCTATTCCACGACGTTGGATCGCGGCTTGCCCGCCACTCCCATTGTCCCCGAGCGGGAGCGATTGCCGCTGCCCTTGACCGCCGCCTTTATCACGGCCGATACCAACTTCAAACGGGGCTACGTGCAGTCGTGGAATCTTACACTCGAAAAGCAGCTTGGCAACTGGATCGGCTCGGCAGGCTATGTGGCCACCCGATCCCTGCGCCAGACTGCATTTCTCAATGCCAACTGGGCCGACATCGGTACCGGCAACGCGGGCCAGCAACTGGTGAAGAGATTCGGCCGCACTGCCGCCACTACCTTCATCGGAAACCTCCCCACCAATAAGTATGATTCGCTCCAAACCCGCATTCAGCGGCGATTCAAAGGCGGCTATCAGATACAATTCTCCTACACCTGGAGCCACTCTCTGGGCTACACCCAGGAGAACTCAGTCTCCAGTCCGCGCGTCAACATCCCGGCCTATTGGAGTCGGAACAAAGGCCCCCTGCCGCAGGACATCCAGCACAACGCTTCGGCCAGTGCCGTCGTCGAACTCCCCTTCGGCAAGGGCAAGCCATGGGCGAGCAGTGGTGTTTCCGCGGCCGTGCTCGGCGGCTGGCAGATCAACGTGCTGACTCGCCTCAGCAGCGGCACTCCGGTCACCCCGGTTGCCCCCGGTACTGTCCTGAACGCCCCCGGCTCCAGCCAGTTTGCTGACTGCATCGGGCCTGTTGCCAAGATCGGCGAACGCACCCGTTGGTGGGATCGCACCAATCTCGCCGATCCCAACGCCGTATCTCCCAATGTGCCTCGTTTCGGCACCTGCGGCGTTGGTGTATTGCGCGGCCCCGGTCTGATCAATGCCGATCTGGGTGTGTTCCGCAGGATGAACATCACCGAGCGCGTGAATCTCCAGTTGCGCGGCGAGGCCTTCAACATCTCCAACACACCGCACTTTGCCAACCCCAATGCGGATCCTTCATCCAGCAACTTCGGACTGATTGGCAGCGTGCAGAATACGGGACGGGAAGGCAACGACCAGCGCCTCTTCCGCATCGGAATCCGAATCGGATTCTGAGTCAGCATTCTCTCTCAACTGACCCTACCGTCATCCTCGAAACCAGGACCCGGCCGATCTACAGCGCAGCCAACCCACGAACCCATCCGTGGCTGATGAAGCCCCTCCCGAAACGAAGCCGCCGCAGCCCGCTACGCCGCAGCCTATCCGCGTAAATAAGGTAGGCCGCAACGAGCCATGCCCCTGCGCCTCCGGACGCAAATTCAAACATTGCTGTCTCAACAAACCGGCCGCAGCCAACGCCGCCCAATAGTCGCGGAGCAACGCAGAATGCTGACCTTCTGGCTTCTGGCTTCTCCTACCAGTTGAACTTCAACGCGAACTGCATCCGCCGCGGTGTGTTCGCCTGCGTCCGCACCAGCCCGAGGTTCGCCACATCGTTCAAATTCGCATTCGGATTCCCAAACTGCGTCCGGTTCAAAATATTGAACGCCTCGAACCGCAGATCCGCCGTCACCCGCCGCTCCACAGCCACCGTGAAGCTCTTCGACAGAGACACGTTCTCGTTGTACAAGGGGAAGTTCCGTTCCTTTGGATTGTTTTTCGTCATGTTCCCCGTGCGGTCGCGCGGCTGCAGCGGGAAGAACCCCTGCTGGGTGATTGTCGCCACATCGCCGTTCCAATTGGCTGTCGTCGGTGTCTTGTAGTAGCGGTCCACATACGGGTCGAACTTCTCGCCTGCGATCTCGGCGCGCCAGCCTTCATACGTGTCGATCGTCGGCCGGTTCCCTCCGATCGGGAACCCGAACGCGCCTGTGAACACAAGCGGCACTCCGCTCGCATAACGGTGTACCGACCCGATTCGCCATCCGCCGATCGTGCGCGACACCAGCCCCTTGTTCAGCCACTTCTTCCGCGGCCCAAACGGCAAATCGTAAACGTAGTTGAATTTCAGCTCATGGGTGCGGTCCGAATTCGAAACCGACTTTTCCAGCCTCCGGTTGAACATGTCAATCGCAACCCCGCTTCCCCACATCGAGTCCGAATCGGTCATCATCTTCGACAGCACATACGACGAGTCGATCACCAGTCCCTTCGCATACCGCTTGGTCACTTTCACGATCAGCGAATGGTAGCTCGAATGGCCGCTGTGGTCCCCTCCATTGGCCGTACTAATGTTGTTGTACTGGGGGAACGGGCGCAGCGAGCGATGCAGCGCGAAGTTGGCTGGAAACTCCGCGTACGGTCTGGTGTAGCCCGCTGCCGCCACCAGTCCGTTGCTGTTACTAAAGGTCGTGTTCAAGAGGTTCCGCCCCGCGTTGGTGAACATGTTCAGATTCGCCGGCAGCGTCCTGGTGTCCACCTGGTTGGTGTTCAGCAGGTTCGCCACCAGGTGCGTCCCCACCATCGCGCTGTAGCCGGCCTCCAGCAGATATCCGCCCTTGAACTCCCGCTGCGCCGTCAGACTCCACGACCACATCTGCGGCAGCCGGTTCGCTTCCTGCCCCTGCCACCAGTCCACGTCGCCGTTGTTGCCAAACGTCGGGTCGATGAACGGCGGCTTCGGCCACGCGGGTATCCCCTGGCTGATCCGGAACACCGGTTCGATTCCGCCGGTCTGATCCGGGAACGACGTGATCAACGAGAAGCCCTGGAAATGCCCCGATCCGGTAATCGACTTCACCGGCGCATAGCTCGCACCCGACGACCCGCGCAGTACAATCCTGTCGGTCGCGCGCCATGCGAATCCGAACCGCGGACCAAACCCCAGGTACCAGCCCGGAGGAATCGTCTCGCGCCCGATCCGTCCAGGCCCCGTTCCGCAGAACACCAGCGCTCCCGGCCTTCCGCTCGCGCCCGGATTAGGCACAGTCGGATCAAAGTCCGCGCACTTGTTGTCTCCGTTCAGCGCCGGCAGATTAAACTCGTACCTCATCCCCAGATTCACCGTCAGCCGCGGCGTCACGCGCCAGTCGTCCTGGAAGTACATCGCGTGATAGCGCCACTTCATCTCCACTCGCCGTGGTGTGTGGATCGCCGCGCCGCTACCGTATCCCAGCGCCAGCGCCGCGAACGCCACCCCTCCGCCGATGTTCCTGTTGCCCTGCGCCGGCAGATTCGTCATGGCCGTCGAGAACGTGATGTTGCCCGCGCCGTTCTGCTGCCCAAGTCCCACGTAAGGAGTGTACTCAAAGAGGTAGCCCATCTTGAGCATATGCTTGCCCTTGCTGATGCTCAAATCGTCGTTGAACGTGTACGTCGGATTCTCCGATCCGTTGTAGCCGGCGCCGCCCCAATTCGGAAAATCCACCAGCGTGAAGATCGGCAGGTTCCGGTCGCAGGCAGGCACGTTCGGAATGCACATTCCCTTCGCCTCCCATCCGCCGCCTTCGCTCAAGGGGAAGTTGTTGTCATGAAAAATATTAACCCCGAAATAGAAGCGGTTGTGCATCCGCGAAGTCAGCGTCGCATCCCAACTTCCGCGATACACGGGTGCCGTGTCGCTCAACTGTTGGAACGGATTCCAGATCCCCGGAATACCGTTCGCGCCGCCCGGCCCCGGAATCGACTCGCGCTTCGAGAATGCCACGTAACCCGACAAGCGGTGCGCCGCCGTCAGTATATGATCGAACTTGGCGCTCCCCTTGTTGTTCGGATTGATCGACGTCCCGCGCTGCCAGTAGTTCTCCAGCCAATATTCCGGAGTCCCCGGCACAACGTCGGTGCGCAGCCCACCCGTCATCGTCTGCTGCCCCAGTTCGAGAAATTTCCTGCTGATCGGATCAAACCGCGAAAGGGGAATGATGTTGTTCGGGAACGGCGTCCGTACATAGTTCGGCCCAACATATGCCGTGGTCGCCGGATCGAAAACGTTGTACCGGATGTAGGCGCCGTTTTGCAGCGTGCGCGATACCGCGTTCCGGAAATCGCCTTGATAGAACTCCGCCGGCGGCAGCGCGATCGCGTTCGTGTTTCCTCCCTTGCGGTTGCGGAAGCCCTCGTACGACAGGAAGAAGAACGTCCGGTTCTTTCCGTTGTAGAGCTTCGGCAGGATCACCGGACCGCCGAACGTGCCACCGAAATCATGCTGCCGGTACACCGGCACCGTCTGGTTGAAGAAGCCTCGCGCGTCAAATGCATTGTTGCGCACATAGTTGAATGCAGTCCCGTGAAACTGGTTCGTCCCCGACTTCGACACGAAGGTCACCAGCCCGCCGCCCGCCCGGCCGAACTCCGCTTTGAACCCGTTCGTCTCCACCGCGAACTGCGTGATCGCGTCGAGCGATGGCGCGTTCACCGCGGCCCACAACGTCGACCCCGCGCGGTTCGTATTTGCCGACGAACCGTCCAGCATCACCCCGAACGATCCGGCCTGTCCTCCGCCAATGCGAAAATCCTGATCGCCGCCGTTCACCTGCGCCGTGATCCCCGCCAGATCGAACGGGCTTCGCATATTGTCCGCCACCACCGTTGGCAACCCTTCGATCAAAACATCATCGACAGTGTTCTGAATCTTCGCGTCATCGGTTCGCAGTGCCGAACTCTCGGCCGTCACGACGACGGTTTGCGACACACCCCCAAGATCGAGCTTCGTATCCAAACGGACTGTCGCCCCCGCTTCAATGCGCACCCCCTCATGCACCGCGCTTTTGAATCCTTGCTTCTCCACAACCACTCGGTAGATGCCCAGCGGCAGCGAAGGAAGAGTGAACTCGCCGGCCTCGTTCGACCTGGCCTTGAAGTTCGCGTTCGTGCCGGTTTGAGTCGCACTCACTGACACTCCCGGAATCGCCGCGCCGATCTGATCCGTCGCCGAGCCCGTGATGCCGCCGCGGTCCGTCTGCCCGGGCAGCGACACCGCGAACAACACGGTTGTGAGAAGGAATTTCATGTGAGCCCCTTACGATCGTTTCCAAAATGGATAGAGTATTCGTATAAGATCGGTATGCCGATGTCAAGCGAGGCCAAATGACGATTCTCTTACTGCTCCTCCCAGGCGTGCTCGATGCGCAGCAGCCATCCCGCGCCGACGCGCTCGCCGCCATGAAGAAGGCCGCCACCTTCTACGCCAAACAAGTGTCTACTCACGGTGGCTACCACTACTCCTATGCGGACGACTTGAGCTACGGACGTAGCGAGCACTCTGAAACCCCGCATCACGTGGAAGTGCAGCGCGAAGGCACGCCTCGCGTCGGCATGGCTTTCCTCGAAGCCTACGCCGCCACCGGCGACCGCCTCTACCTCGAAGCCGCGCAAGCCGCCTCGCATGCTTTGGTCAAAGGCCAGCTCTGCTCCGGTGGCTGGGATTATTCGATCGAGTTCCGGCCTTCAGAGCGCAAGAAGATCTCTTACCGCATCGACGACAACTGCTCATCCAATGCATCGCGGGCTGTCACCACGCTGGACGACAACGTCACGCAAGCCTGCGTCCGTCTGCTCATGCGCACCGACAAAGCGCTCGGTTTCTCCGATAAGGCGATTCACGAAACGGCCCTCTACGCTCTCGATCATCTACTGCAGGCGCAGTATCCAAATGGCGCATGGGCGCAGCGCTTCAGCGCTCCTCCCGACCCCGCGAAGTTCCCCGTCAAAAGAGCAAGCTACCCCAATGACTGGCCTCGCAAATGGCCGAACACGGATTACCGTTCGTTCTACACCTTCAACGACAACACCATCTCCGATTGCATCGACATGATGCTCGAAGCCGCGCGCATCTACAAGGACCCGCGCTACCTCGCTTCGGCCGAGAAAGGCGGCGGCTTCATGCTGCTCGCTCAAATGCCCGACCCGCAGCCCGCCTGGGCGCAGCAGTACAACACCGACATGCACCCGGCCTGGGCGCGCCAGTTCGAACCTCCATCCGTCACCGGCGGCGAATCCCACGGCATCATGCAGACCCTGCTGCTGCTCTACTCCGAGACCGGCAATCGCAAGTACATCGAACCTATCCCTCGGGCTCTCGACTACCTCAAGCGCTCGGTCCTACCTCCCGCGGAACGTGATGTCGAGGCCCGCCGCCGCATGCCCAAAGGCACTCCGGTGCTCGCCCGCTTCTACGAGTTGAAGACCAACCGTCCGCTGTACATCACCAAGGGGATGATGCTGCGAGTCCCCGGCGTGCCCGCGCCCGGCAGGCCCGACGGCTATGAGCTCAGCTACACCGACGAGAGCGTCATCACTCACTACGGCGTGCTGGTCAGCGGCGCATGGCTCGCCCCGCTGGAGGCCGAATACAAGCGCGTTGCCGCCGCCGATCCGAAGACACTCCGCCGCCCCGACATCCTCCATGGACTCTCGCCCTGGTCCGAATCACAGCAGCGCCCCCGCCGCGCATCCGGCGTCGCGGACATTATCCGCTCACTGGACGACCGTGGCGCATGGACTCAGGAAGGAGTGATCGGGAAGGCCGATAAAGTAGTTTCGGTGTTCGTCGCCAAGGACATGGTGCTCACCATCAACAATAAGCCTGTGCAGCTTCACGAGAACGATGTCGTGGAGCTATTCCGGGGCGAGAAGCCACCCCGCACCCGCATCATTAATTCGGAAACCTTCGCCAGAAACCTGGAGGCCTTGGCTTCCTACGTGAAGACTAACTGAATATCGAATCCACCGCGATCTCGCCGCCGCCCAGCACGGTCAACGGTATCGACTGCCCGGGCCCGTAATATGCGAAGCTACCAGAACGGCTCACGCGCACCTGTCGCCTTTTCGGGTCAACAACCCAGAATTCCTCACACCCGGTGGACAGACACAACTGTTCCTTCTCGTACATCTCGGTCGCGGTATTGGACGGCGATAGCACCTCCACCACAAGCTCCGGCGAACCGTGCAGATAGTCGTCGGGGTCTATCTGAGCTTCCCGGGCGGCTCGAACGACTGCCACATCGGCAGCCCGAACCTCGTGTTCTTCGAGAGGCCGAAACGGCATCTCAATCTCCACGAGTTCGTCTCTTGCGGCTGCGCTCAACAACTTTCTTAGCTGCCTCTGGATGCGCGTATGTTTGAACTTTGGTCGTGTCACGCGAACAAGCACTCCTCCATGCAGTTCGTGGGCATAAGGCCCCTCCTCCGGGAGGCGGCTGAACTCCTCCACTGTCATCAACGCCTGCTGCACACTCGCCATAACAACTCCTCACCCCGATTATACGGCCTTGTATAATGACAGCCAATGAACCGCCGTCAGTTGTTTCAGTCCACTGCCGTCGCAGCCGCCGCGGCCATGCAGATGCCCGCCGCCACCACGCCCCTGCAGAAGCAGATCAGGATCACTGCCCTGGAAACGGATCTCGTCACGCGTCCTCCGGGCGAGCCGCACTACGACGCCATCCACAAGCTCGGCGTCGATCAGGGCGGTGTCACCATCCGCATCAAGACTGATGCCGGCATCACCGGCTGGGCCTCCACCTCCTTTGGCATGGTACCTGGCGGACCCAAAGTGGTCCGCGCCATTCTGGAAGAGGAAGTGAAGCCGGTGATTCTTGGTCTCGATCCTGCCTTCCCGCGCAAGATCCGCTCCGAACTGTGGAAGGCCCTCGAGTATCACGGAGTCGGAGGTGTGGTCCACTTCGCTCTCTCGGCAACCGACATCGCCATCTGGGACATCATCGGCAAAGCGGCCGGAGTCCCCGTCTACAAGCTTCTCGGAGCTTACCGCGACCGCATGCCCGCCTACTCCATGTGCGGCTGGTATTACGACAACGACAAGGACCTCTCGCGCTACCGCAAGTCGATGGAGACCGCATTCGAGCAAGGTTACAAAGCCATCAAGATCAAGGTGGGCCGCTACGATCTTGATGACGATATCCGCCGCGTCCGCCTGGCCATCGATCTTGCGGGCAAGGGCCGCCGGGTCATGCTCGACGCCAACCAGATCTTCAACCGCAACGAAGCCCTCCGCCGCGGCAGGGTCTATCAGGACATGGGCTGCTTCTGGTATGAAGAGCCGATGCCTCCACACGAGATGGACGGCTACGCCGAGCTAGCCGCCAAACTCGACATCCGCATCGCCACCGGCGAGAACCTATACACGAAGTACGCCTTCGCCGACCTGATTGCCCGCAAGGGCGCCGACGTCGTGCAGCCGGACAACCGGCGCGCCGGCGGTGTCACCGAGTGGATGGAGATTGCCGCCATCGCCGATGGCTACGGCCTCGAACTCGCCAGTCACGGAGGTGGCTCCGCCAACATGAACATGCTGCTGGCCATGCCAAACGCAATCTACATGGAGACCAGCGGCAAACAGAGGATGATCGATGGCGAAGTGCCCGCACCCACCGCACCGGGCATGTCCACCGAGCCGGGCGCAAAGTAACCACGGGCTTAGTGCACCCATTGATTCACGGGCTCAGTGGCGGCCGGCATTGGAGCAGGCGCGGGCGCGCTTACTGGACCCCGCCATCCCGGCAGCACCTGCCGTATTTCCTCGATCAGGACATCCGCCGACACCGGCTTGGTGACGTAACCGTCCATGCCGCCTTCCAAACATCGTTCGCGGTCCCCTGACATCGCGCAGGCAGTCATTGCTATGATCGGCTGGCGGAACGCGCCGCTCTGTGCTTCCTTCTCGCGCAGGATGGCCACCGCCTCCAGACCGCCCAACTCGGGCATCTGGACATCCAACAGGACAAGGTCAAAGGCCTGCTCCGCCAGGATGTGCAACGCTTCCAGTCCATTGTTGGCGATTGTGACTTTGTTGCCCATCTTCTGCAACAGGCGCAGCGCCAGTTTCTGGTTCACTTTGTTGTCCTCGGCCACCAGGATGCGAAGTGAGGTCTCGTGGGTGGGCGCCACCGGCCGCGGCGCCGGTGCCACCACGCGCTGCATGGATTCGAGCGCGGTCTGGCGCTTGAAGTGAGCAGTGAAGTAAAACGTGCTTCCGGACCCGGGAATGCTCTCCATCCAGATGCGGCCACCCATGAGATCCACGAGCCGCGCGCAGATCGCCAGACCCAGTCCCGTGCCGCCGTGTTTCCGCGTGGCTGAACCGTCGGCCTGCCGGAAGGGCTCAAAAATCAAGGCCTGCTGCTCAGCCGGAACGCCGACGCCCGTGTCGGTCACCGAGAATAACAGCACGCACTCTTCCGAGGTCTGCATCTCGGGTTCCACCTGTAAGCTCACGCTGCCGCTATCGGTGAACTTGATGGCGTTTCCAATCAGATTCGTCATGACCTGACGCAAGCGTGATCCATCGCCGAAGACGTGATCGGGCAGATCGAGGGGCATTTTGGCTTCCAGTTTGAGGCCTTTCTCGCTTGCAAGCTGCCGCAGCGCTTTCACGGTGTCGCTCACACACTGGCGCACCGAGAACGGTGTCCTGGCGATATCCAATTGTGCCGCTGTACGGGCTGGAGAGCCTCGTTGGGCGCGATCTTCCCGTCAACCACCCGGAGTTCTACTACGGCTTTGTGGCGACGGCGCTGGCCTGGCAGCTTGCCTTCCTCCTCATATCCCGCGACCCCGTCCGCTTTGCCCCTCTGATTCCGGCAGCTATCGTTGAGAAGTCCGCCTATGTCGTCGCGATGGCTGTCCTATGGGGGATGGGCCGGGTACCTGCGTCAGTGCTTCCGTTTGCGGGAATTGACGCAGCCTGGGTGATTCTTTTTACAACTTCTTACAAACGGGTGATTTGACGCCCGTCCGACTCGGAGACGAGGCTCTGATCGTCCCATTGCTCCACAATACGGTGGCTTTCTCAACACCCGCACTCCGCTCACTACAAGAGGGTTAGATCTCACTACCCCCTACCAGCAGGCGCCCTCGGGCTATTTCCAGCAGCGTTGGCATATGGCGTGCACGGGCCCTATACGAACCGGACCAATTCTATGAATCCAAGATCTTACGCAAAACTTATCCTGGTCATACTGGGCGTCCTTCTGGTCTCGGCCGCCCTGGTGGCTGATCGCAACCCGGCCAAGTTCCGGCCGACGGAGAAGGCTTTTTACGCTGACGAACGGACTGCAAACTTCGTTCGCCCCGGACTCGTGATGAAAGTGACCAAAGGCGAGATCGCCGCTGATGGCACAATCCGGGCCTGGATCAAATTGACCGACCCACAGGGGCTTGGTCTGGACCGGCTCGGCGTCCAGACACCCGGCCTGATTAGCGTGAGTTTTCTGGTGGCATACATCCCCGCCAATGAAACCCAGTATGTATCTTATATTACGCGCCAACGGACGACAGCCGGCAAGACCGCTACTCAAGCGACGGGCGAGAACACCGGAACGTGGCAACAGGTGGCGGAAGGGGAATACCTTTACACGTTCGTGGCCAAGGCCCCCGCCAGTTTTGACAAGAACGCTACTCACACCATCGCCATTTATGGCAGCCGCAACCTGACCGAATTTGAGTTGGGTACTAACCGGGCGGATGCCTGGCTCGATTTTGTCCCCGCCGGCGGAGCAGTAACAAAGGTCCGCGACGTCGTCCGCTCCAGCTCGTGCAACAAGTGCCATGACCAACTGGCGTTCCATGGCGGCAACCGCCGCAGCATAGCGGTCTGCAATATGTGCCACACGCCGCAGACCATCGAACCTGGGAGCGGCAACACCGTGGACTTGAAAGTCATGGTCCACAAGATCCACATGGGCAGCCATCTCCCCAGTGTCATTGCCAAGGGCAAGTACGTGATTGGTAACGCCGATTACTCGGACATCGCCAATCCTGCGCCCAACATGGACTGCCAGGTCTGCCACGAACCGCAAAAGGTTTCCGGCGCCGTGCAGGCCGACAACTGGATGAAGGCTCCATCCCGCGCCACCTGCGGTTCCTGCCACGAGGACGTCGACTTTGCCTCCGGCAAAGGACACCCGGGTGGGCCGGCCAGCTCCGATGCCCAGTGCTCGCAATGCCACACCGCCACCGTGGTGAACGATTTCGACGCCTCCATTCCCGGCGCGCACACAGTGCCACAGCGCTCCTCGTTGCTTGAGGGGGTTCTCGCCGGCATCGAGAAGGTGGAAAACGCATCGCCGGGGAAGAAACCGGTGGTTACTTTCACGGTGAAGAACAAAGCAGGCGAGCCGATTCCGTTGGCACAGCTCGGCACGATGCGACTGTACATGGGCGGCCCGACGAATGACATTCCCAGCTACGTTCGCGAAGACGCGAAGGCCGCCGCGGATCTTGGCGGCGGACGCTATGCCTACACCTTCACGGCCGGGCTGCCGGAAACCACCAGCGGATCGTGGCAGTTCGGTATTGAAGCCTATCGCACGGTTGTCCTGATGGGAGGCACCACCAAGGAACGCTCGGTTCGCGAAGTGTCCACCTTCAAAGTGATCGCGGTAACGGCGGATGGTAAACCTATGGAGCCGCGCCGCAAGGTGGTCTCCACGGCCAAGTGCGCAACCTGCCATACGCAGTTTGGCTTCCACGGGGGCAATCGGAACACGGCTGAAGCGTGCACCTTCTGCCACAATCCGAACCTGGTGGACAACACATCCGGCGAGAGCTGGAACTTCCCCAACTTCATCCACCGCATCCATGCTGAGGAAGTCCGTTACCCGGGCAACATCACCACATGTACGCAGTGTCATGAGAACGGGACGCAGTTCCTGCCGCTCGGCGACAACCGCATGGCAACGGTGAACAGGATGGCCCCCGTCAGCCCGACCCCTGCCGCAACCAACGCCTGCCTGTCGTGTCACAACGAGCTGCCGGCTTGGCAGCATGCGGTGGCTAACACGACGGCTCTTGGGGAAAGCTGCTCGGTGTGCCATGGACCCAACGCCGACTTCAGTGTCGCCAAGGTCCACGCCCGGTAATTACGACTTTTCACAACGCGCGAATTGGCTGGCCTGGAAAGGCCAGCCGCGGCCAGGATTGGCCGCCCTAGTGTGCCCAGCATGGGCAGAATCTTGTTGGATGAAAGGAGCCAACCGGAGCCGATGACAGGCAACCGTAGCGAAACGCAAGGCGTAGCCGCGAGG
>JACQZR010000066.1 GCA_016213775.1 Acidobacteriota bacterium | reverse complement strand
GGTTTTGCTGATACCGCATGTTCTTGTCAGCAGTGACGAGCACGTCAAAGCCAGCGAGTTCCGCGGCGGCTAGCAACTTGCCATTGCCCAACGTATCCCATCCGCGTTCCTTGGCCTTCGTAACGATGCCTTGAAAGAAAGCGGGCGACGCCTTGCGGCATTACATGATCAAAGAGAACGCGCATCGGATCTGACATCCGTGGGAACGGATAGTGGTGCCTCCGCGCTTTGAGTCGCAAACTCCAATACTGTGTTGATCTGTTCCCGCGTGATGTCAAACTGCTCGATGATCTCGTCTATTGTGGCCCCCGCCTCCAGATTTTCAAACACGGCGGAAACGGGCATACGGGTGTCCTTAAACACCCATGCTCCGCGCAGCCTGTCGGACACACTTTCAACCGCAGCGCACCGCGACCAGTCAATCGCACCGTTCCGTTTAGGGGAATCCGTCGCAATCTTTTGAAACCATGCATCCAAAGTGAGGCCTTCTGCTGCCGCTTTGGCTCTCAGCTCAGTACCCAGTTCATCGGGAAGTTCAATTACGGTCATCGTCAAACCCTTCTCTTTTCACATTACCGGAATATGTGCTTTCTGTCACGAAGCTCAAGATCGCCCTCTTTGCTGGAGAGCCTTCCCGGGTTCAGTACCGATGTTTAAAACAGAGGGCTTGACCGGTAGAGGCCTAACCGGCGAGGATCTCCACTGACTCGTTGCCGCAGATGCGGGTCACTTCGGACAGGAATTCCTTGTCCGGCACCACCTTGGCCTGCAGGTCGAGGACGACTGAGAATTCGCGTGGTTTTTCGAGGCGAAGGCGGACGCCGGTGTCGCCGGGCTTGCGGCCGATGAGCGAATGCAGTTCCTTGGCGCGTTCGACGCTGCCAAGCCCAACGCGTATGGAAATGAGTGTCGGGTAGTTGACGCGCGCGTTTTCGATTGGAATGATCTCTTGCACATTGAGGCGTGGGGAGGAATTCTCTTCCGGCAACACGGCGGCGCGCACCATCACGGCTTTGTCTTCCACCATGTAGGGAGTGAGGGCGTCGAAGGCGGAGCTGAACACCATCGCTTCCAGCGTGCCATACCAGTCCTCGAGCTGCATGATGGCGAAGAGCTTGCCTTCCTTGTTGCGCTTGCGCTGGACGCCGGTGAGGATTCCGCAAAGCTTCACTTCAGTGCCGCGCGCCATTTCGTTCAATGTGCCGGTGTTGTGCGGCGACAATTCCAGGATCTTGGCACGGTGCGGGTCCAGCGGATGGCCGGTGACGTAGATGCCGAGCATTTCCTTTTCGCCCTGAAGCGTCTCCTGCGGCGACCAGTCGGGAATATTCGGCAGCGGCCGATCGACATTGTCGTCGCCCATATCCATGGCGAAGAGGCCGGCCTGACCACTCATGCGATCGTTGTAAGCACGCTGGCCCGATTCCATGGCGCCTTCCACGGCGGCGAACATGCGGCTGCGGGAATGGCCGAAGCTGTCCATTGCGCCGGCGCGGATGAGGCTTTCGAGCATGCGCCGGTTGACGACGCCGAGGTCCACTTCCTCACAGACCTGGTGGAGCGATTTGAACTTGCCGAGCCGCTGGCGGGCGTCGACGATCGACTGCACGGCGTTGGCGCCGACATTCTTCACCGCCCCCAAACCGAAACGGATGGCTTCGCCGTCGGGAGTGAAGTTGAGGTCCGAGTGGTTGATGTCGGGCGGGAGCACCTTGATGCCCATCTCGCGGCACTCGTTGATGTATTTGACGATTTTTGCGGTGTTGCCCGTTTCCGAAGTGAGCAGTGCGCTCATGAACTCGCGCGGATAGTGGGCCTTCAGGTAGGCCGTGACGTAGGCCAGGTAGGCATAGGCGGCCGAGTGCGACTTGTTGAAGCCGTAGCCGGCGAACTGCTCCATGAGATCGAAGATCTTTTCGACCTTCTTTTGCGGGAAGCCGCGTTCGAGCGCGCCATTCACAAAGCGCTCGCGCTGCTTGGCCATTTCCTCGGCGTTCTTCTTACCCATGGCGCGGCGGAGCAGGTCGGCGTCGCCAAGCGAGTAGCCGGCAATGAGATTCGAGATCTGCATCACCTGCTCCTGATAGACGATGACGCCGTAGGTTTCCTCAGTGACCGTCTTGAGCGGAGGCAGATCGTAGGCGACTTCCTTGCGGCCGTGTTTGCGGTCGATGAAGTCGTCGATCATGCCGCCTTGAATGGGACCGGGCCGGTAGAGGGCGTTGAGCGCGCACAAGTCTTCCAACCGCTCCGGGACGTAGCGCCGGAGGATGTCCTTCATGCCTTCAGATTCAAACTGGAAGACGCCGGAAGTGAAGCCCTTGGAGAAGATGTCGTAGGTCGGCTTATCCTCGAGCGGGACGTCTTCAATAGTGATGGTGACGCCCCGGTGTTTCTCAATCAGCCCCTGTGCGTCATGAATGATGGTGAGCGTCGTCAGGCCGAGGAAGTCCATCTTCAGCAGCGACAGTTTTTCCAGACCCACCATGTCGAATTGGGTGACAACTTCGTCGCGGCTGGTGCGGTAGAGCGGAACGAGTTCGCGCAGCGGGACGGGCGAGATGACAACCCCGGCGGCGTGTACGCCTGCGTTGCGCGCGAGGCCTTCCAGCCGCTGGGCGACCTGGAGCACTTCGCGGACCTTGTCGTCCTTGCGGGCGAGATCCTGTAGCGCGGGCTCCTGCTCGATGGCCTCCTTGAGCTTGATGTTGAGTGTCGGCGGGATCAGCTTGGTGAGTTTTTCCACGTCGGCGAAGGTCATGTCGAGGGCGCGGCCGACGTCCTTGATGGCCGCTTTGGCAGCCAGGGTCCCGAAGGTGATGATCTGAGCCACCTGCTCGCGGCCGTATTTTTCCGTGACGTACTGAATCACCTCGCCGCGGCGGTGTGTACAGAAGTCGATGTCGATGTCGGGCATGCTGATGCGTTCCGGGTTGAGGAAGCGCTCAAAGAGCAGGCCGTACTGCAACGGATCGATGTCGGTAATTTCCATCGCGAAGCTGACCAGAGAGCCGGCCGCCGATCCACGTCCCGGACCCACCGGAATACCCTTTACTTTGGCGAAACGGATGAAGTCCCAGACGATGAGGAAATAGCCCGAGAACTTCATTTGCTGGATGATGCGGATTTCCTGATCCAGCCGGTCAGCATAAGCGCCGAGCTCGTTGCGCAGCAGCCCTTTGGCGTACATTGCCTCCAGGCGCCCACGCCGCTTTTCAAAGCCCTGACGCGCAACGTACTCGAAGTAGCTGTCGGTGGAGTGGCCCTCGGGAATCTCGAAGCGCGGGAACGGGTCCTTCACCTTCTGGAGATTCACGTTGCAGCGCTGGGCAATGTCCCAGGTGCGGTCGAGCGCGTCGATGTGGTCGCCGAACAGTTTTTCCATTTCGGCGCGCGTCTTCAGATAAAACTCGTTGGTGGTGAAGCGCATCCGGTTGGGGTCCGACATGGTTTTGCCGGTCTGGATGCACATGAGGATTTCGTGGCTGCGGGCGTCGTCGGCCTGGAGATAGTGCGCATCGTTGGTGACCACCAGCGGGATGCCGGTGTCGCGGGCGAGCTTCTCCACCAGCGGGATGACCTTGCGATCTTCGTCGAGTCCGTGGTCTTGAAGCTCCAGAAAGAAGTTGCCCTTGCCGAGCATGTCCTCGTAGCTGTGAGCGATGCGGCGGGCTTCGGCGTATTGATCGTTGAGCAGGGTTTCGTTGATGTCGCCCTGCAGGCACGCCGAGAGCCCGATGAGCCCCTTGGCATGCTGGGCGAGCATGTCTTTGTCGATGCGGGGCTTGTAGTAGAAGCCTTCCAGGAACGCTGTTGAAACGAGTTTGAGCAGATTGCGATAGCCTTCCTGGTTTTCGCAAAGAAGGACAAGGTGGTTGTAGCGGGTGTCGGAACGGTCCTTGTGTTCCTTCTTGGAGACGTAGACTTCGCAGCCGATGACCGGATGGACTCCGGTCTGTTTGGCTTTGTTATAAAACTCCACGGCGCCGAAGAGGTTGCCGTGATCGGTCATGGCGATCGCCGGCATTTTCTGGCCGGCGGCGATCTTCATCATTTGCCCGATTTCGCATGCCCCGTCGAGCAGAGAGTAATCGGTGTGGTTGTGCAGATGGACAAAGGGACGGTCCGACATGTTCTCCCGAATCCTAGGCTACTGTGTCTCCGGGGGAGGAGGGTTACATTAGTATTATCGCGCATGCAGGCTTCACTCACTACCCTCCGCCAGCGTTTGGCAAAAGGTCTGGTCATCCCGGCACATCCGCTGGCCCTCACAAGCGAACGCAAACTCGATGAACGAAGACAGCGGGCGCTGACTCGGTATTACGTCGCGGCCGGGGCCGGCGGAGTTGCCGTGGCGGTGCACACCACGCAATTCGCCATTCGCGATTGCGGGCTGCTGGAGCCGGTGTTGTCGCTGGCGGCCGAGGAATTGAAAGAGGTACTCAAAATTGCGGGCGCCTGTGGGCCTACGAGCCAGGCGGTGGCGGAGGCGGAGTTGGCCGCGCGGCTCGGCTACGACGCGGTGCTGCTCAGTCTGGCTGCGCTGAAGACGGCTTCGATTGACGACATGATTGCGCATGCGCGTGCCGTCTCGGAAGTGCTGCCGGTGGTGGGTTTCTATCTGCAGCCGGCGGTGGGCGGGCGGTTGCTGCCATACGATTTCTGGCGGCGGTTCTGCGAGATCGACAATGTGGTGGCGATCAAGATGGCGCCGTTCAACCGCTACCAGACTTTGGATGTCGTACGGGCGGTGGCGGCATCCGGACGGGCGCAGGAGATTGCCTTGTATACCGGCAACGACGACAACATCCTCGTCGATCTGATTACGCCGTTTCGTGTGGAGGGGACGACGGTTCGGATTGTGGGCGGGCTGCTCGGCCAATGGGCGGTTTGGACGCGGCGCGCCGTGGAACTGCTGCGGCGGATCCAGTTGGGGTACATCAACGACATGCTGGCGCTGAACGTGCAACTCACGGATGCCAACTCGGCGCTGTTCGATGTGGCCAACCAGTTTCATGGGTGCATTGCGGGGATCCACGAGGTGCTGCGGCGGCAAGGATTCTTGGGGGGGATCTGGTGCCTGGACGAGCACGAGTCGCTGTCGGCTGGTCAGGCGGAGGAAATCGACCGGGTGTGCGCTTCTTATCCGCACCTGACTGATGACGAATTCGTGAAGGAGAATCTCGATTCGTGGCTGCGGTAGTTGCTTAGATGAGGTCGCAAGTGTCGGGGAAGAGTGAGGCGATACCGGCGTCCATGGTGGCGAGCTTCGCGCCGCGGGCACGGGCCAGGGACACGAGGTAGAAGTCGGTCACTTGTTTGTGGCCGGTCAGGCCGCGGGTGGGAAGATCGACGTAGCTCAAGTCGTCCGGCCAGAAGAGGAAGTCACCTCGGGCCATGAGGCGGCGGAGAGTGTCCTTGGCGGTGGCAGCGCCGCTGTGTCCGCCGAGTTTGACGAAGCACCTGACCAGCGCACCCTCGGTGATTGGACACACCGCGCATGTCGGATGGGCCGACTTCATCCAGGCGTCGACACGCTGCTCATGGACATGGGCAAAGACGGTAAGTGCAATGAGAACGTTCGAGTCCAGGAGGAAGATCATTCGTCCTCGTCGATCAGACGCTGCACTTCCTCAGAGGTGATTCGCCGTCCGAAGTGGACTTTTGGCCAGCCGTCCACCATCTTCACCTCAAGGGCAGGGCCTTCTGAGTCGGCCGCCTTCATGATCAGGTCGCTCACAACCTGACCAACACTCTGATTGGTGTCCCTTGCGATGTTCTCGGCCAACTGGTAGGCTTCGTCGGTCAATTCCAGTGTGGTGGTCATACCCGAATCATAGCGCGAAGTTGAGATCTGGCCCCGAAGCTGAGGCGGTGTCCTAATTATCATTAAAGAGAGGAGAGGAGCGGCTCATGGCCGTCATCGAAATACCCGACGAACAGGCAGCGGCGCTCAAGGAGAAAGCCGCTGCAGGGCCTCTCTTTGGAGGCATGGTTGCAGAAGATCGCGGCCGACGCCCCGAGGTCCATGGGAGATCCGTCCGGCGCCATCGACTGGTTGCAGTGCCCCGTTGTAGAAAGCATCCCCGGCAAAGTGAGCGGCGCATGGGTTCTGAAGGGAACCCGAATGCCTGTGTCCGCGATCTTCGAGAACCTGGAAGCGGGTGCGAACATTGATGACATCATGGGATGGTTCGCCGGGCTGGATCGGGCTCAGGTTGAAGCCGTGATCGAATTTGCCGCCCGCAGTTTGGATAAGCCTCCCGCTTACGCCCCCTAAGATGCGCGTACTCTTCGATCAGGGACGCCGGCTCCAATCAAGCGATATCTGACCGCGCACGAGGTAACTGTTTCGGCCGATCTCGGATGGGACCGACTGCAAAACGGCGAGTTGCTGACCGTCGCCGAGCGGGGTGGATTTGAGGTACTCCTAACCATCGACAAGAATCTTCGTTATCAACAGAATCTCAAGGAGCGCACGATCGCCATCGTGGTGATCGGCCATTCACAATGGCCCGCGCCGCAGCCTCATGTTCAGCGTGTCGTGGAAGTCGTGGACGCGGCCACACCGGGCAGCTACACCGAGGTAGACATTCCCCTGCAAGCGAAGCGTAGGCTACAGCAGCCCTAGTTCGCTCACAACTTGGCCCACACTCCGGTTGGCGTCCCTGGCGATGTTCTCAGCCAACTGGCAGGCTTCGTCAGTCAATTCCAGCGTGGTGGTCATTCCCGAGATCATAGCGAAGTCGACATTTGGCTCCCGAGGCGGTGTCATGGTAGAGTAAGAGAGGTGCGGGGACGTAGTTCAGTTGGTTAGAACGCCGGCCTGTCACGTCGGAGGTCGCGGGTTCGAGCCCCGTCGTCCCCGCCACTAACTCCGACGCCTTCCTTCCTCAAAGCCTCGCAAATACCAACAGAACCTGGAGTCTTCATGCCTTACCAAGCGCAAGCCCCGAAGATCGAACTGATGCAACGGCCGGACTACCGCGAATCGTATGCCAACAGTGTTCAGGTCCGTGCCAACCTCTGGGACTTCTTTCTCATGTTTGGCCTGGTTCAGCAGACTACGCCGGATGCGGTGCAGATCCACAATTTCCAGGGAGTCTATCTGAGTCCCCAGCAGGCCAAGGCGCTGATGAATGTGCTGACGCAGAACATCAAAGAGTATGAGTCGGCATTTGGCGAGATACGCCTGGAGCCGCAACAAGCCAGCGGCGGGAAGCTGCAATAGGGTTCGCCCGCCCGCCTGGAATCCAGGCGCCTGCAAAACAAACCCGTTGCATTTCACTCGCATTCGTAGCATAAATAAATATATTTCTTTGTACGGATTGGCCAAACCATGACCACCGATACCGCTGCAGTCGCACTCTCCGACTCCGCCCTGGTTGACCAGACCCGGGCGGGGCACCCCTCCGCGTTCGAAACACTAACGCGCCGCCATATGCGGCGCGTGTACGCGCTCACCCGCACCATGACCCAGAACGATGAGGATGCGGCGGACGCCATGCAGGAGGCCTTTCTCAAAGCGTTTACCAAGCTGGACCATCTGGAATCAGGGGAGCGTTTTCCGCAGTGGCTGCTCCGCATTGCGGCCAACGAGTCGTTAACAGTCCTGCGACAACGACGCCAGCGCGGGGAGCTATCGCTGGATGAGCCCGACGGTGACGAGGCGGACGCCCGCCTGCGCGAAATCGCGGTGTGGGACGGTAATCCGGAGCAACGGTTCAGCCGGCAGGAACTACATCACCTGCTGTACGAAACCATCGCCTCACTGCCAGCCGACTACAGGAACGTATTCGCGCTGCGCGACATCAATGATTTTTCCACAGAGGCGACAGCGGAAATTCTGCGTTTGACGCAGCCGGCCGTTAAAACCCGGCTGCTGCGGGCGCGCCTTATGTTACGCGAGAAACTCACACGGCGGTTCCGCAAACCGTTGGAGAATCCGTTTCAGGCGTTGTGAGGCCGGCGGTAAAACCACTTCTCAAACTCCACCGCAACAAAGATGGTGGAACTCACTAGAACCGTGAGTGCAAAATCGAAACCGCTGAGAGCACGGGTCTTGAACAGATCCTGCAGCAAAGGTGTGTAAATGAGCCCGATTTGCAGCAGGAAGGTAGACAGGACGGCGCCCAGCAGAGCCTTGTTGGAGAACAAGCCCTGGTGAAAGAGTGACTGGCGCTCGGAACGGATTGCCATCACGTGGGCCATCTGCGAGAACGTGAGGGTGGTGAACAAGACGGTCTGCCAGTTCGGATCCCCGGCGCTCCAATACCAGTAACCGAGACCGAGCGAGAGCAGACCCATCAGGAGGCCCACCCAGAGAACATGGCGCCCTAAGCCGCGCGCGAAGATGTTCTCGTTCGGCGAATGGGGCGGCCTTCGCATTACGTCCTCTTCGGCCGGCTCGACGCCTAATGCGAGGGCAGGCAGGCCGTCGGTGACCAGGTTCATCCACAACAACTGCAGGGGCAGTAGCGGGATGGGCATCCCGGCCATGGGCGCCAGCAGCATGAGCCAGATCTCGCCTGAGTTCGTCGCCAGGATGTACTTGATGAACTTGCGGACGTTGTCGTAGATGACGCGCCCTTCCTCGACGGCGGCGACGATAGTGGCGAAGTTGTCGTCGAGCAGGACCATGTCGGCGGCCTCCTTCGCGACATCCGTTCCAGTGATCCCCATGGCGATACCAATTTCGGCCTTTTTCAACGCCGGTGCGTCGTTGACACCATCGCCGGTCATTGCGACAATGTGCCCGTTGCGCTGCAGCCCCTCGACGATCTTAAGCTTGTGTTCCGGGGACACGCGGGCGTAGACGTGGGTGGACTTGACGGCGGTTTGCAGCGTTTCCACGGACATACGCTCCAGCTCAACGCCGGTAATTGCGGCGGCTTTGCCGGTGATGCCCAATTGCCCGGCGATGTAGATGGCGGTAAGCGGGTGGTCGCCGGTAATCATCACTGCCCAGATGCCGGCGCTCTGGCAGGTGGCCACAGCCGCGGCGGCTTCTTTCCTGGGAGGGTCGACGATTCCCACCATTCCGACGAACGTCATTTCCCCTTCCAATCCGGGTTCGTCTTCACGGCTCAATTTGCGAAACGCCACGCCGAGAACACGCATTCCTTTGGACGCCAGCTCCTCGTTGGCGCCCGCGATGCGAGAGAGCCAAGCCTCATTCATGGCCTCCGCTTTTCCGTCGTTCCAGACCGAGGTGGATATGGTTGTGAGACCGTCCACCGCGCCTTTGGTGAAGGCGACGAAGCTGTGGTCTCCGTCGTGGAGGTCACGGACCGGCGCGGGGACTTGCTCCGCATCCTCGGGAAGGCGGTGAACCGTGGTCATCCTTTTCCGGTGCGAATCGAATGGCACCTCGCCGACCCTGGGCAGCATCGAGTCGAGCAGGCTCTTCTCGATACCAAAGCTGCCGGCCACCTTCGACAGGGCCAACTCTGTGGGGTCGCCCATCTCGCCCACGGCGTCGTTGCAAAGTGCGCCGCCCGCCATGAGGAGCGTTGCCGACTTCGGAATATCCTCTCCGTCGGCGGCGGCTTCCTGCGCCTCCACTGCGTGTCCGGGCACCTGGAGGCTGGTGGCGGTCATGCGGTTCTCGGTGAGGGTGCCGGTTTTGTCGGAGCAGATGACGGTCACTGACCCCAAGGTTTCCACCGCAGCCAGACGGCGGACCAATACACGGCGTTTGAGCATGCGCTGCGCGCCCAGAGTGAGGGCGATGGTAACAACAGCAGGCAGGCCTTCAGGCACTGCGGCGACGCCGATGCTGACCGCGGTCAAGAGCATCAGTTTGAGCTCTTCGCCGCGCAGGATGCCGAGTATGAAGATGACCGCGACGATGGAAAGCGCCGCAATCGCCAGCCCTTTGCCGAGGTGCTCCAGCCGTTTCTGCAACGGTGTCGCTTCCTGATCCACCTTTTGGATGAGGGTGGCGATACGCCCCAATTCGGTTTGCATCCCAGTGCCGGTCACCATCGCCGCACCGCGGCCAGAGGTTACAGCGGTGCCGCGGTAAACCATGTTGTGGCGGTCACCGACCGGAAGTTCGGGAAGGTCGATTGCGCGGGTGCTTTTGCGGATTGGCTCGGATTCGCCTGTCAGCGCCGACTCGTGGGTTTGAAGATCGGAGGTCTCCAACAGCCGCCCGTCGGCCGGGACGAAGTTGCCGGCTTCCAGAAAGAACACGTCTCCTGGAACCAGCTCGAGCGAAGAGATCTCCTCTACTACGCCGTTGCGTCTCACGCGAGCATGCGGGACGGAGAGCTTCTTCAGGGCGGCCATCGCCCTTTCGGCGCGATACTCCTGGCTGAATCCCAGGATTGCGTTCAAGACGACAATCGCCAGAATCGCGATGGCGTCCTTGTAGTCGCCCAACAGTGCGGACACAACGCCGGCAACGATGAGGATCACCACCATCAGCGCCGTGAGCTGTTCCCAGAGGATCTTCCAGGGACTGCGGAGGCCGGTTCCGGTGAGTTCGTTGCGGCCGTATTGGGCCAATCGCTTCTCTACGTCGTCCGGATGGAGACCGGCGGCAATGTCGCTGGACAATTCCGTGGCGACAGTAGCGGCTTCCAACCGGTGCCATTCCGGGCCGGATGGATTCTGCCGTTTTTCTTCTACTTCCTGCGTCATACGGCCGATCCTGGCATGCAAGAATCAGTTGGGCGGTTGGGTAGGATGGAGAATGCGGGCGGATGATACCAGCTCATGAACCCTCCTAAGGTTCGAGATCAATGCTTCCCCACTGCGGGGGGAAGCAAGGTCTTGGCGCCCGGGTGGTTCACCCGATCCGATATGCCGGGACCGCGTTTCGCGAGTACCGTGTTGACGACATACCAGCTCTCTATGTGAGGGAGTACCTACTCCCCTTGCCTTCATCTACATGATGCGCACACTCGGGGGCAGGTTGCAAAGCCGCTACGACCGCGCCGCGGATGTTCCCATTGGCCGCATGGCAATGAACGTTTCAAACACCGAGTCGTCGATTGTGTTGAGCTTGGTCTGGAAATCGTCGAGGAATTCATGCAGACCCTGGCCGATGATGGAATCGACGGAGGTGTAGTCGAGCTCCGCCCGCAGGTGCCCGATCCGTTGCTCGGCGGCATTCCGGAAAGTCCCCATCGGTGTTCCACTGATCTTGTGAAGCGACTCGGCTGCGCGCTGCAGGCAATACCGGACGGACCGCGGGAACTCGCCGTCTAAAATGAGGAAGTCCACGACGCGGAGAGGAGAGATACGGCCGAAGCGTTTCCGGTACATCTCGAAGCCGCTTACCGAACGCAACACAGCGGCCCAATGGATATCGTCGATGGGCGTTCCGACATCCTGCACGTGAGGGAGCAGCAGGAAGTACTTGACGTCCAGGATGCGGGTGGTCTTGTCGGCCCGTTCGAGCTTTCGCGCCAAACGGATGAACTGCCACGCTTCGTTGTGGGACATCGTCGAATCGGTAATGCCCTGGAACAAATGACAGCCCAACTTGAGATCGGCGTAGAACTCGTGCGGCGAGTTCCAGACCCGTCCGCTCTGCACGTCCTCATTGATCATCAGGTAGAGCTTGTTGGCTTGTTCCCACATTTCGGAGGAAATGGTTTCGCGGACTGTACGAGCATTCTCGCGAACCGCGCGCAGGCAGGAAAGGATGGAATTCGGATTCTTCGCGTCGAAGGTGAGGAACTCAATCACGTTCTCGCGGGTGGCCTCGCCGTAACGCTCCTGAAAGAGGGCGAAATCCCCACTGGTAGCGACCAACGGAGCCCACTGCTGGGACATGCCGAGACTCGAATCGAGCGACAGGTTGAGATTCACATCCACGAATCGGGCTACGTTTTCGGCGCGTTCGATGTAACGGGACATCCAGTAGACGCTGTCGGCAACGCGGCTCAATAAGATGGTGCTCACTGCGCCCCCCCGGTGGCAGCCATGACCCAGGTGTCCTTACTGCCGCCTCCTTGCGACGAGTTCACTACAAGGGAGCCCTTCTTCAAAGCGACTCGGGTCAAACCACCGGGCATAACGAAAATCTCCTTCCCGTAGAGGATGTAGGGACGAAGATCCACGTGGCGTCCTTCGGCGTGATCGTCGACGAGAGTGGGAACGCGCGACAATCCGAGGGTCGGCTGCGCGATGTAGTTGCGCGGATTACCGGAGATTCTGCCGGCGAACTCCTCCCGTTGCGCAACGGTGGCATGCGGCCCCACGAGCATTCCATACCCACCGGCCTCATTCGCAGCCTTGACCACGAGTTTGTCGAGGTTGGCCAGCACGTGCTGCCGGTCAGCATCCCGCCAGCACAGGTAGGTGGGAACGTTGGGGATGATGACCTCTTCACCCAGGAAGTATTGGATCATCTCCGGAACATAAGCGTAAATGACCTTATCATCCGCTACTCCGTTGCCCGGAGCGTTCGCCAGGGCAACGTGACCGGCCCTGTAGGCTTCCACTAAACCTGCCACGCCGAGGAGCGAGTCCGGCCGGAAGGCCTCGGGGTCGAGGAAGTCGTCGTCCAGGCGGCGATAGATGACATCCACGCGCTCGAAACCCTTGGTGGTACGCATGTAGACGCGCTTGTTGTTGACCACCAGGTCCCGGCCTTCCACCAATGGAATGCCCATCTGCTGGGCCAGGAAGCTATGTTCGAAATACGCGGAGTTGTAGATACCAGGAGTGAGGAGCACGACACGGGCGGAACCCGCTCCGGCGGGGGCCAGGTACTCTAACGTTTCCAGCAACCGGCTGGGGTAATCGTCAACAGGCCGTATGGGGACGCCTTCAAATATCTGCGGGAAAGTCCGCTTCATGAGATGGCGGTTTTCCAGGACATAGGAAACACCGGAAGGAACTCGCAGATTGTCTTCCAGCACATAGATCTGGCCGTCGCGGTCGCGCACCAGATCGGTTCCGGTGATGTGGCACCAGATCCCCTTGGGAGGGTTCATGCCCACGCACTGCGGCCGGAGGCATTTGGCGGATTCAATCACTTCGCGAGGGATCACGCCCTGCTTGAGGATCTTCTGGTCGTGATAGACGTCGTCAATGAACAGGTTGAGCGCGGTGATGCGCTGCTTCAAACCTCGTTCCAGCCTTGCCCAGTCGTCGGCGGGGACGATTCGAGGAATCAAATCGAATGGAAAGATCTTCTCGGTGCCGTCGCCGTGCCCGTAAACGTTGAACGTAATACCCAACTCGAGGAGTGTACGCTCCGCTGATTTCTGCCGCAGTTGGAGTTCGCCACCGGAGAGCGAAGTGATGGTGTCGACCAGGAGTTTGGCTTCCGGCCGCGGGGTGCCGTCCGGAAGAAACATCTCGTCATGGAAGTCACCTGTATCGTAGCCATGGAAGTGCATAGCTCAGCCGTCCTGATTCGCACTGCCATTATGCCGTAAACAGGAAGCACGCGCATATCAAAGAATTTATGAGGCGCATCAGTGTTGGTGATGCGCCCCACAGATTCCGTACCGCCTATACCGCGAAGGCCCCGTTACAACGGCGGCACTCGCCCGTAATTTCTACTTTGGCAACACCGGGAAGGAAGTGAATGCGCCGCCGGGATTGAAGCGCAGACCCAATCCGGTGATGTCGCTTCCGTTGGTGGAGAATTCAACACTGCCGCGGCGTCCGCGTGTCACAGGCAGGCGGTCAGGTAGGGCAAACGCCTGGTGAACTCGCGGCCCCATCACGATTGTGTCGGTAGATAATTGGTTACCCTGTTCGTCGCGGATGATCAGGTTCGTTGCCACTGTCTGGCTGGCGTTTGTGTTCACGATGGCCATCGAGGTGACAAAGTTGTCCACATTGTCGAACGCCAGGACAAAGCGGTTGATTGTGCCCGTGAGCGGTACGCCAGCTTCCTGGTCGCCGCGGTCCGACCTTTGCCGGAACACCGCCGTACCGTTCAGAGTGCGGGTGGTGGACAGTTCGACCCAACCTTGCGAGAGCGTTGCGTCGATGCCGAGAGTGTTGATGGTGCGCACGCCGCCCACAGGGATGGTCCCTTCAATGGTGTTGCTGCGTCCAGAAAGCGCATCGGTAAGCAGCGCCAGTGGATTCCCGTTGTCGTCGTAGAAGCGCAGAGTGAATGCCGCCGCGGCGGTGTCCAGGTTCACCAGTGTGATGCCGGTTCTCCAGTTGGATCCGTCGGCGATTTGCGACAGCACCTGCGTGCGTTGCCGGACCGTGAAGGTGACGGGTATCACAAACGGACTGTTGACGGCCACCGAGGTAATCGTGATGGTGCCCGAATAGGTGCCCAATGGGAGTCCCGTCGGAGAAGCGGAGACGGTGAGGCTGCCCGGAGTTGTTCCGCTTTGCGGGGTGACAGTCAGCCAGGAGCCGCCACTCGCCGTGGTGAAGGTAGCGCTGAAGTTCAGCAGCGCCGCACTTGCGCCGGCGGTGGCGCCGACGGTAAGGGTTTGTGATGCCGGGGTCGAGCCGCCAGTCTGGAAGTCGAATGTCAGCGCGGTGGGGGACACAACCATGGTCGGCGATGTGATGACGCTGAGTGTCACTGGAATCACCGATGGGCTGGGGTTAGTGACCGACGGAGTTACAATAACAAACCCGTTGTAGGTGCCTAAGCCAAGCCCGCCGGCGGCCACCGAGACCTGCACGGATCCAGGAGTGGTTCCGGTAATGGGACTCACGCTCAGCCACGAACCACCGCTGGTGGTGGAGGTGGATGCCGTAAAGGGCGTGACGCTGCCTGCCGAAACGCTGAGCGCCTGTGCCGCTGGCGCCGCCCCGCCCTGAATCTGGGTGAATGTAAGGGTGGACGGCGTCACCGTAAAGGCGCCGCTTCCGCCACCTCCCGACGTTCCACCGTTCGTGTAGACCACTGGAACGATGATCGGCGCGTTGCCAGCCTGCCCCTGCGACGATGTGTTCACGATGATCACACCGTAGAAGGTATCCTGCGCGAGACCCGCCGGGTTCACCGTTACGGTGAAATTGGTTGGTGTCGACAAGGCGGAAGTCGGAGAGACCGAAAGCCAGGAGCCGTTGTTCATTGCGACTGCGGTGGCAGTGGCCAGCACGGATGTGCCGGTGGTGCCCACGTTGAAGCTGTTTTGCATCTGCGCCGGGGTGGTTCCGGCCGCTGTAGAAAACTGTAACGTCTGCGGGTTAGCGTTCAGCAGCGGAGAGTTGCTCACGTTGAGGGTCACGGGAATTGGCGTGGTTTGTCCACCTTGAGTAGTGAAGTTCACCACGCCCGTATAAGTGCCCGCGGCAAGGCCGGTGGCGTTGACGCCTATCGACGCAGTCGTCGGAGTGCTGAGGCTGGCCGGCGTTACGCTCAGCCAGTTTCCGCCGGAGTTGACCGAGAACGACGTGGTGACCGTGAGGTTGGTGCCGGTACTGCCAAGGTCGACACTTTGGCCCTGACCAGCAGGTGTGGTGCCGCCGATCTGGTAGTTGAAGGTAGCCGAGGTCAGGTTCGTGCGCAGCACTGGAGATCCTTGCAGGACGTGGATGGTGACGGGGATGTTCACAGGGGTTCCGGGCCCGCCCACCAGCACACTGATATTCCCTGTGTGTGTGCCCGCCTGAAGAATGTGCGGGTTGACAATCACCGCGAAAACACCGGGCGCAGTGCCGCTCGTCTGATTTACCGACAGCCAGTTTACTCCCGTAGTGGTGGTGGGGGTAGCAGTGAAGCTGCTGGTGGTGCCGTTGGCTGTATTGATAGTCACCAGTTGGGCGGGCGGTGTCGCCGTGCTGGCCTGGAACGTGAATGTCAATTGGCTCGGACTGATGGAGGAAGAGGTTGTGCCCGCGACTCCCACGTTCAGCGTGACGCCCAGCGTCACATTACCGGATCCGGTGGTGATGTTTACGCTGCCTTGGTAGGTTCCAAGCGGCAGGCTGCTAACGTTCACCAAACCGACACTGAGGCCCGCGGTGGCCGAGGCGCCCGTAAACGTTGTGACGCCGGAGACCGGTCCAACTGCGAGCCAGTTGACGCTTCCAGAGGTCCCGGTTGCGACCAAACTGAAGTTAGTCGCGGTGGGAGTGCTCAGAGTCACAGTCTGGTTGACTGGTACGTTCCCGCCGGGTGTGAAATTGAACACGAGTGAAGAGGGGCTCACCGACACGCCGCCTGTTCCACCGGTGGTGGATACGGTCAGTGAAATGTTCGCAAACAGGGTCTGACCTCCGACGACCACTGTGATCGTTCCGTTGTAGCCTCCGATATTCAGAAATTGTGGAGAGACCTGAACCGTCAGAGTGGTGGCAGTGCCAGTGGTCCCGGAAGTCGGGAAGACACTCAACCACCCCGTGCCGGAACTGATGCTGGCAGACGCAGTGAAGTTTTGGCCGGCCGGAGCGGACAGCGTGATTACTTGCGTTGCTGGGTTTACACCGGATCCCGACGTGTGGAAGAAGCTCAACGAACTGGGGCTCAATGATGTCCCGCCACCGCCGCCTCCAGTGCCAGTGACGGTCAGCGTCACCGGGATCTGGATGTTCTGGCCCGTGGTGAAGGCCAGAACCACGTTTGCGCTGTATTGGCCTTGGCCGAGAGAAGCCGGATTCGTAGAAAGTGAGAACTGAGAGCCTGTGAGGGAGCCGATAATATTGCTGAGCCAGCCGGCCCCGGAAACGTAAGAATTGGTGACCGTATACGATGCGCCAATCGGGAGGTTGGATATGTTGATCACCTGCTGTGGGGCGAGACCACCGATTTGATAGCTCAAGGAAACCGATTGTGGGCTTACTGTGATGGATCCACCGCCGCCAGTTTGACTGATCACCAGCGACACGGAGACGGATGCAGCAGATCCGGTCGCCGCAGACAGGTTGATGGTCGCGTTGTAGGTGCCGATGCCAAGGCCCGCTGTGTTAACGCCGACGTTAAATATGGCCTGCGAAACGGCTTGTCCCTGGGTCTGCTGAAGGACAGTGAGCCAATTCTGACCGGTCACCGAGTAGGTGATTGAGTGGTTTACGGTAGTCACTGTCCCTGGAGTGAACGTGAACGATTGATTGAGTGCGGTCCCATTGACCAAAGTCGAGAAGGTCAGTGATGAGGGGCTGACATTCCCGCTGCCACCACCCCCACCACCCACGTTGAACGTAACGTTGATCTGTTGCGTTGAGTTGTTGGCGGTTACGAAAACTATCCCGGATAGGGTGCCGTTCGTCAATCCAGCGGGGTTGGCGCTCACAGTGAAGGAGTAGGTGGAGAGACCAGATCCAGTGGAAGGGGAAACCGTCAGCCAAGTCTGGTTGGAAGCGGTTGTGTAGCTGGTGACGGCAGTGGAGGTCAGCGTCACGCTTTGCGATAGCGGCCCGGAGGGTGAGTTGAAGGTGATGTTGGTAGTCGACAGCGTAAACGAACCGCCGGAACCACTGCCGACAGTCAGGTTCACCTGGATGGCTAAAGGCTGGGGTACGCCTGTAGACGAAGTGACAGTCACCGTGCCCGTGTAAAACCCGGTCGTCAGACCGGCGGTGTTCACGGAGACCTGAAGTGTCGCCGGGGTTGTGTTTCCGAAGGTCGAGGCCGCCGTCAACCACTGTCCTCCGCTATTGGTGGTGGCCGATAGCGTGAATGCCACCGAACTCGGATTGGACGATGTGATCGTCACGAAACCAATGTTCGGGTTCGAAGGATTGCCCGTATTCGGAAATGACAGCGACGTCTGAGACGCCGCAAACTGCGCGCTCGCGGGAATCACGGCCAGCGTTGCCAACACGGCGACCGCCTGAATCAAAGAAGCCACGGATGTGCGTTTCAAAGGACTACCCTCCTAAAACATTCTGACAGAGTTTTGTTTTGATGTGCAGGACGCCTCCGCGAGGCCATATTCGTGGCGGGCGCTGCCGGCCGGTTTCCCAGTTTCCGCTCGCACAGCCTCGGCCGACTTTCCGCCGGCGAGCACACAATGATGGTGGGGCCAGAAACAACACAGGCCTCCCTGAGATGGCACGTCGCTGTTCCGAGCAAGTGGTATGCCAAAGTTAACCCGCTGGGTTGTCAGGAGTATCCATGCGGAAACTAAGGCCTACATAGCGGACTCGTGTGTCGTTTTGCCCCACAGTCCGGCCACAACTCTCCTATTCCGTCTCAGTATCACCAAGTAAGAATTACCTGCAAGCTTTCCCTTGACATCTAGGGGAAATGGCGCGATACTTCTCCTAGACATCTAGGTCAAGCGAGAAGGAATGCCGCGCGACACTCTACATGGGACGCTCGATTTGCTGGTGCTGAAGACGCTCGCGCGAGGGCCTGAGCATGGGTACGGAATTACTTGCCAAGTCCTCAATCTCTCCAACGAACAGCTTCGCGTAGAAGAGGGCTCGCTCTACCCGGCGCTGCGGCGCATGGAGGCCGAAGGACTCATCCGGGCCGAGTGGAAGATGAGCGAGAACTCGCGGCGGGCTCGTTATTATTCCCTGACCGCCGCGGGGCATAAACGGCTTGCCAAAGAAGTAGCGTCCTGGCGCGATCATGCGGCAGCAGTCGCTGAATTCCTGAGCCTGACCTGATCGACAATTTCTCCTTGGGAGGCTGATCCGTGCTGCAGAGGTTTCTCAACTTGTTCCGGTCGCGTCTCCTGGATGAGGACATCCGCGAGGAATTGGATTTTCATCGCTCGCAAAGCAGCGGCGCATTTGGGAACGTCACGCGGATCCATGAAGAAGCTCGCGAGGCGAGCACATACGTCTGGCTGGAAACCATCCTGCAGGACGTCCGCTATGGGCTGCGACAGTTGGGCAAGAGCCCGCTGATTTCGGCGGCGGCGGTGTTGTCGCTGGCGTTGGGTATTGGTGCGAATACCGCCATCTTCTCGCTGATCAACGCCGTCCTGATCCGCTCTCTGCCGGTGTCGCATCCCGAGGAACTGTCGCTGGTGGTGAAGCCAAATCGCAAGCGCGGATCGCGTGGCGCTTTCTCGCATCCGTTTGTCAAAGTGCTCAGCGGCGCGAGATCGTTCAGCGGCCTGATTGTGACGGCGGGGCCTGGGCGTATCAACCTATCCATTGATGGAGTGGATCAGCGCGTCACGGGAGAAACGGTTTCGGTGGATTACTTCCGGGTACTCGGCTTGACGCCCGCGGCAGGCAGGTTCTTTGTCCAGGGTGAAGACGTTCCCGGTGCGCCGGACCACGCGGTCATCAGCTATGGGTACTGGCAGCGGCGGTTCGGATTGGATGCGGGTGTGGTTGGCAAGACGTTCGACAAGGACGGGTACAGCTACACCATTATCGGCGTGGCGCCGCAGGAGTTTTTTGGCGTGTCAGCCGGCTCGTCCGTTGATGTCTGGACTACGTTCAGCCGCACCTCGGCGCGCTCTCTCAATAGTCCGGGAATGAACTATCTGCAGGTGATCGGGCGCCGGAAAGCGGGAGTGCAACCGGTACCGGCGCAGGCGGAAGCAGAGGCGCTGTTCCGCGGACATGTGGACCAGTTCACTTCCGAATCCACCTGGACGCCGCGGGAACGTGAGATGGTCCGTGCAGGGTATATCGTTCTCGAACCCGGAAGCACGGGGCTGTCCTCCCTGCGGCTGCAGTATTCGCGTCCGCTCCAATTGCTGCTGGCCATCGCGGCGCTGGTGCTTCTGATTGCCTGCGCGAACGTTGCGAATCTGTTGCTGGCTCGCGGAGCAGCGCGTGCACGGGAGATCGGGATGAGGCTGGCGATCGGGGCGAGCCGGACGCGAGTGATGCGGCAGTTGATCACAGAGAGCATGCTGCTGGCTTCCATCGGAGGCGTGCTTGCGATCTGCTTTGCCTATGGGGGAGCGTCGATTCTCGTGACGATCATCTCTTCCGCAAGAGGCAGCAATCCGCTGGCACTGAATCTGCAACCGGACTGGCGAGTATTTGTGTTCGCGGCTGGGGCGACGTTCCTTGTCGGGCTGCTATTCGGCATCCTGCCGGCGATGCGCTCCATTGCCGCTGCGGTATCGAGTGAGCGATCGACGTCGACGCAGCCATTCCGCGCGAGATCAGGCAAGCTGCTGATCGCAATTCAGGTGATGCTAACGATGGTGCTTGTGTTTGGGGCCGGGCTGTTTCTGCGAACACTCGTCAATCTGCATGGAGTGCCGCTCGGGTTTCGGACCGAGAGCCTGTATCTCACCGAAATCGAGTTTCAACCCGGAACGGCTGCCGGTGTGAAGCCGGAGGTCTACGCTGCGCTGCTGGATCAGGCGCCGCGAACACCGGGAGTCGAGGCCGCGGCGATTTGCCAGCCGTTCACGGGCGGCTGGACCAACGATGTGCTCATCCCTTCCTATTCGACAGAGAAAGTGGAGGTCCACCGTTATCAGACTTCCGCGGAATTCTTTCGGACGATGGGTATTACTGTTCTCGCGGGCAGGGAATTCTCCTCCGGCGATCGCGCGGGGGCTCCCCGGGTGGTCGTCGTCAACCAGACTTTGGCGAGGAAATACTTCGCCGGGCGCGATCCGATCGGGCAGGTGATTCAGTTCCCACGCCACGATACGCCGAGTCAAATTGTTGGAGTGGTGGCGGACGTGCGGGTCCAGGGTGTGCGGGTAGAGATTCCGGCAGCCGCCTACTCGCCCACTTTCCAAGGGCTGGATATTCCGATATTTGGCGCGCACACACTTCTGGTGCGGTTGCGCGGTCCAGCGCCGGATTGGTCCAGCCGGTTCAAGGAGATTCACCCCTCGTTACGGTATGGAGGCGGTCAGTTTGCGTCGGAGCAGTTGCGAAACCGGTTGTGGCAGGAGCGGACGCTGGCTCTGCTTTCGAGCTTTTTTGGCGGGCTTGCGCTGCTGCTGGCGGCGATTGGGCTGTTCGGGAACATTTCGTATGTGATGGCGCGGCGTCGGACGGAAATCGGTGTTCGGCTGGCGCTGGGAGCGCAGCCGCGGAGGTTGGTCAGTTTGGTGCTTCGTGAATACCTGGTACTTGTGGCGGTGGGAGTGGTGGTGGGGATCGGGGCATCGCTGGCGGCGTCGCAATTGGTACGGCAGTTTTTGTTCGGGGTGGAGCCGAATGATTTTCTTACGATTGCTTTGGCGGCGGGGGTACTGATCGGTGTTTCGCTGGCCACGGTTTTCTTTCCGGCGCGGCGTGCATCGCTTGGTGATCCGATGTTGGCGTTGCGTAGCGAGTGAGTCCAAACTCCCTTACTAGCGGTTTGGCATGAACAGGAGCCCGGTGGCCAGGAACGCCAGGACAGTCACGCTCCACTCGAAGACACGCTCCGGCATCAGCGCCAGCAGCTTGCGTCCCATCAAGGCCCCGCCGATGCTTGCCGGCAGCAGCACGGCATCGAATGCAAGTGATTTCCCGCTGATCATTCCGTGGTTCAAGTAGACAGGCAGCTTGCTGAGGTTCACCAGAAAGAAGAACCATGCGCCGGTGGCGACGAACTCCTCGCGGGTGAGGCGTTTGCTGAGAAGGTAGATGTTCATCACCGGGCCGGCGGCGTTGGCGATCATGGTGGCAAAGCCCGCGAATCCCCCGTAGAAGGATGTGTAGACGACGCCTTCCGTGGGCAGAGGGTTCACGCTGCGCTTGCGGATGAGGTAGAGAATCAGCATGCTCAGGATAATGAAGCCGACAATGGGCCGAAGCACGCGGTCGTCAAAACGCAGCATGAACGATCCGGCGGCGAGGCCCACGGCCACCGACGGCGCCAGCGAAAACAGCTTACCCGCGGCGGCGTGGCGGCGGTAATAGAACACGGCGAAGATATCGCCGCTGAGCAGAATGGGGAGCAGCCATCCGGCGGAGAGGCGCGCGTCGCCCACCGTCACCACGAACAAGGGGATGGCGAGAATGCCCAACCCCGGCATCCCGGTTTTTGCTACGCCAATATTGAAAGCGCAGAATGCGCCGAGCAGATACTTCCACAACGGCAGATCGGGCATGCGCTATACGTACCCGACGCTGCCGTCGGCACGGTAGTCGAAGCCGCGATGCCAGCTTCGCACTGGGGCTTTGGCGATTGCGTCTTCGTTCAATTCGACGCCAAGCCCTGGCTTGGTGGGCAGCGGGATGTAGCCGTCCTTCACCATCAGCGGCTCCTTGAGGAAGTCTTTGCGCGGGGATTCGTCATCGGGATGGTATTCCAGGATGAGGAAGTTCTGGGTGGAGGCCGCGAAGTGAACGTTCACGGCGTTGGCGACCGGGCCCATGGGATTGTGCGGTGCCACCATCACGTAGTGCGCTTCGGCCATCGCGGCGATCTTCTTCATCTCGAGGATTCCGCCCGTCAGGCAGATGTCCGGTTGAATGATGTCGAGGGCCTGGAGCGCGAGGAGTTTGCGGAATTCGTGGCGGCCGTAGTTGCATTCGCCGCTGGCCAGGGGGATGCTTACGTGATCGGCCAGCTTCGCCATGGCGGCTTCGTTCTCGGGGCGGATAGGCTCCTCCAGCCACATGGGGTTGTAGGGTTCGATGGCCTTGGCCATGCGAATGGCGCGAGAGACTTCAAAGAAGCGGGCGTGTATGTCGCAGCCGATGTCCACGTCCGGACCCAAGGCGTCGCGGACGGCTCTCACGCGCTCAGCCGCCAACCGCGTCACTGCGTTGTACGGGCGCGAGTTGTCCTGCGACGGTTGCGGGCGCATCTTGATGGCGGTGTAGCCGTACTTCTGCACAAGCCGCTTCGCCTGGTCGGCAACCTGCATGGGATCGTTGCCGCCGGCGCTCTGGTAGAGGCGGATCCTGTCGCGGCACTTGCCGCCAAGCAGCATGTAGACGGGAAGCCCCGCGGCCTTGCCGGCGATGTCCCAAAGCGCGTGTTCAATCCCGCTGATGGCGGCGTTCACAACCAACCCGCCGGGGAAGCGGGTGAAGTTGTACATCATGTTGTAGAGGAACTCGATGTTGCGCGGATCCTGACCGACAAGCCATCCTTTGAAGTCCTCGATAACGGCTTTCACTGCGAGGTCGGGGCCGCACGAGTAGGCTTCGCCGATGCCGTGAATTCCCTGATCGGTTTCCACCTTCAGGAAGCAGAAGTTTCTGCTCGCAGTGGCCGCGAACATGGTCTTGATATCCGTGATCTTGATCGCCGGCCGCGTGCCCACCTGGGCGCTCGCCTGCATCATCGGCACTCCAGCGGCCATCGTCGCTTTCTGAAAAAAGTCTCTGCGCTTCACAAGTCAATCCTCCCAGTGGATGCTCTCTCCGCCAATTAAGACAAGCCCGAGTATATCCGTTTGCGCGCCGGTCCAGGTGAGGGGGATGAGCGTCTTGCCGTACGGGCGCGTCACGCGGATATTCTTCGCATCCTTGAACTGCTTGACGCCGGCCGAGCGCATCACATCGCTGATCGTGCCGGCGACGGGCGCGTAGCTACGGTGACCGCGCGCGAGCACCGGCGCTTCGGCCGAGATCGCACTTCCCTGCGGTACAAGAATACAGGATGGATTCGCCTTGCAGGATGCCTCGCTGTCGGCGCGGATCCTGGCAGTTTGGGAATCGAGTTCCTCGAGGGTCTTGGCGGTGAGCAGCAGAATGTCGTGATCGTTGGGGGAGCGGCGGGTAAGGAAGAATACGCGATAGAACCGGGTGCCGGCGGGGACGGCTACCACGGCCAGGTTCGGTTTGGCGAGCGCCGCAACCACGCCTTTGCGGCTGCTCTCGACGCGCTCGGGTTTCAAGCGGCCGTTGTCCACCTGGTACCACGCCGTTTCGAATCCAACTACGGGGCCTTCGCGTAACGGTACCACCACTTTGAGACGTAACGGCGGGCGCACATCGATGAAGCCCTGATAGATGTTGCCGTAGCGCAGGCTGTAGGAGAGGCGGGCAGGCATCGCCACACCTTCCAGAATGCGCGTTAACAGGAGGCCGGATTCGCCGGGCTTGAGGCAGCCATTCGATTCCAGGTCGACCAGTCCCTGACGGAAGGTGTTGATGTCCTCCTGGGATGCCAGCGGCACGCGCGTGGGGTCATTCGTACCGCCCACGTCCATGTTCAGTTTCGCGGCAGATTTGTTCCATCCCAGTTGTAGAGTGTCGGTCTTGACCTCGCAGGCATTGCCGCGCCTGCGGCCCAGCCGGGCCTTGCCGAGTTTCACTTCGATGCGTTGCCGTGAGGGGATCTGGCTTCCGGGCGGAATCAGCATCTGGTCGCGGGGCCGGTAGACGTATTCGAGCGAGATAGGCTTCTGCTTTGCCGCGCAGCCGGCCATTAGGGTCAGAGCCGCAACGGCGGCGAACTTCGGGAGCATCAATCTTCTTGTACCACCTCTCGGGGGCGGAACAAGTGGGCTCTGGTGGGTGCTTAACAGTTTTGGGGAATGATGGCCGAACCGGCTCTTTAATCCAAACTCGCCCGCAGCCACTCCCCGACTGGCAAGGTCTGGGGAATAGTCAAGCCACCGAGGGTTGAAACGACCACCGTAAAAAACATTTGC
>JACQZR010000065.1 GCA_016213775.1 Acidobacteriota bacterium | reverse complement strand
GAAACAGTGGTATACAAAAACCAGCAGGCTGCCAAACAGCTTTGTGAACGATTCCATCGGCTTCTCCTTCGGTCCAGTCTTGACAACCAGACCATCGGCAGAATGCCGGTGGAATCAAAATTTCAAATATCTTTGGCTAGTTTTCCCCATCGATCAACTCCTTCAATCGCCGTCAAGCCCAACTCCATCTCCGATGCCGGCGTCTGTCTGGTTTTCTTTGCGAAGGCGTGAATCACGAGAATACCCTGGGCACACTCGCCGTGTAATAGAACGTCCGAAACTGCGCGTCGCCGCCGCGCAGCCGCAGTTCGGAAACACCCCGGGCAACCGCAGGCATAGGCTTTGAAAGTGCCATCCCTGGCTGTACTCCAGCTTGCAGTAGATACAGAGCCTTACCCAGCCGGTCGCGAACCGCCCGAGGGAACGCGCTTTCGGGTGAAAGACGACCGCCCTCACGGCACAATGGTATCAAATCTGGGACATTGAAGCTCTTCTCGTGCTGAGCTGAACTCCGTCTCTTCACGGCGTGAGCGTAGTGGGTCGGTTTTGAAGTATTGGCCTCGACTCCCTGAGATGAGTGGTGCCTTTCGACCGATGCTATCAGGCAACACATCCGGTCACGTATCAGGTCAGATCCGAAGCCTCCGGAACATGGTCCGAACAACGCACGGAGAGGCGCGTCGGTTCTTTCCACGGAACCCAGGCTTCCACGGCAGACTACATAATGCGACTGCCCGCGATTAGCTCACCCGTCGGCCACCCCGTGGCCGGTTTGGCTGTTCATGATCTAATGCATGCCGCAGCAAGGTCTTAATCACCGCCTGCCGGCTCACATTGAGACGCGCGGCGCGCTCGTCAAGTTCTCGCAACATTCCTTGAGTCAGGTCCACGTCCACGCGGCGCACGGGCCGAACCACCGTGAACTGGTTGGTGAAGAACCTCGAAACATCTTCTCCGCGCGTGGCCATCCCGGCAATCTCGTCAGCCGAGGGTGATCGTTTAGATTTGTTCGACATAGGCTTCCTCCTCCAGTCTGGTCGCTTTCCAGGCGGCGACCAGACGATACAGTTCTCCCTCAGAGTCTTTCCTGATCTCAAAGATTACGGAGCATAGCCGGCCACACACAGTTCTCGCTGTACCAGGTCCTCAAGTCCCTCAAGAAGGATGGCGAGTCGCGCACCTTGCGCATCCAACGCGGGCCTGAGGTGCGAACGGTTACCCTGCGCCTTCGCACATCGATCTGAGGCCTTCGAAGTTGTCCACAAGCGCGAATACGAGGGGCGAACAAAAAGCGGTCACATGCAGTATTACTATTGGAATCAATGCGTTAGACTGTTCTTCTTTTCCTGGCCTGCTACTATTGAGTTAGAGGGCGCGCCTGGGAAGGCCACCACCCGTCTGGTCTTTGACATCTTTGAATATCCGCTGTACTTCGCGAGTGCAGCATCAACCGAGCGTCGCGATAATCGGTCTCGACGCTCCCGGCCAGCCGTTCTCTGCGCCTGAACAAAACGGAACACTTCGGAACACTCTCCAGCCAAGCCCCATCGGACAAAATCGGACACTTTTTCTCGAGCTCAGCCTTTCCGGAACGAAGCCAATTCGGTCCACGCCCCACGCCTGAACAAAACGGAACACCTCTGAACACTTTCCCAAAACCGGTGAATCGGACAGAATCGGACACTTTTTTCCGAAGCCCAGTCTGTTCCGGAACGAAGCCAATTCCAACCGCCACACCACAACACAACGCAACATAACGTAACATCTTCGCGACAAGAGCACCTATCTGTGTTCATCGGAGTTCATCAGTGGCCATAAGGTTCTTCAGACCCCGCGCCTGAACAAAACGGAACACTTCGGAACCACACCACAACACAACGCAACATAACGTAACATCTTCGCGACAAGAGCACCTATCTGCGTTCATCGGAGTTCATCAGTGGCCATAAGGTTCTTCAGACCCCGCGCCTGAACAAAACGGAACACTTCGCAACAGATTATCCTGACCCCGTTTCCCGTTGTCCGGAACCGCCCCACCTGCTAGACTCGCATTCAGAAGCAGTTATGGACGAACGCCGCAATCAAAGGCTGACCGAATCCCTCCGCGAGGAGATTTCCGAGCTCATCACCCTCGAAATGTCCGACCCTCGCGTGGACGGCGTCACCGTTACAGAGGTCCAGCTAAGTCCGGACTCCAGCTCAGCCATAGTCCGCCTGGCTATTTCCGGCGAGCAGTCTCGCCACAAATCGGTGATCGCCGCCCTCGATCACGCCAAGCCTTTCTTAAAGCGGGAGTTAGGCCTGCGCGTCGACGTCTTCCGCCTCCCCGATCTCCGTTTTGAGGCCGACATGCGCGTCGATCGCAACCAGCGCCTGCAGTACTTGCTCAAAAAGGTCCGCAAGGGGCGACCCCGCGACGCCCAAAGCATAGAAAAAACGCAAAAAAACTCAGAAGCGTGAAACAGGTTGTGCTACTTTTGTTGATTGGGGCTACCGCTGCCCTCCTCCCAGCCGGAGAAATGCTTCGGTTGGAGCAGTCGTTGGACGCCATGGGTTCCGTTTACACCATCGTGGCGTATGGCGAAGACAGGGGGAAGTTGATGGCCGCCGTCGATCAGGCCTTCGAAGAAGTCCGCCGCCTGGACCGAATGCTGTCCAACTATAAGAAAGACAGTGAGTTAAGTCGTGTCAACGCGGGCGCTGCCAACGCCCCCGTCCAGGTCAGCGAGGAGTTGTTCCGGCTTCTGGAAGCCTGCGCGCAATACACGCGCGAAAGCGACGGCGCTTTCGACATCAGCGTTGGTCCGTTGATGAAGATTTGGGGCTTCTACAAAGGCTCCGGCAGGCTCCCCCATCGCGCGGAAGTTCGCGGGGTGTTTGGGCGCATCGGTTTTGATAAGGTGCATTTGGATGCTTCCAACCGTTCCATTCGGTTTCTCACCCCCGGAATGGAGCTCGATCCAGGGGGCATCGGTAAAGGATACGCGGTCGACCGGATGGTGGACGTTTTGAAAGCCGAGAAGATCCCGGCTGCTCTCATCTCCGCGGGCAGCAGCAGCATCTATGCCCTCGGTGCGCCACCCAACGAAAAGGGTTGGAAGGTCTCCATCCGTCACCCCAGGAATCTCAAAAAAAGCGTCGCTGAAATCGAGTTGAAGGACATGTCACTGTCCACTTCCGGAACCTCGGAGAAGTTCTTCCGCGCGGAAGGCAAACTCTACAGCCACATCATGGATCCGCGTACGGGCTTCCCCGCCCAGGGAATGCTCTCCGTTTCCATCGTGGCGCCCAGAACTCTCGACAGCGAAGCCTGGACCAAGCCTGTCTTTATCAACGGACGGCAGTGGACTGCCAGGCACCTCCAGCAGGACTCTCAAAAACCGGCTCCCTCCAAAAAGGGCTTCCGGTTTTTCCTATGTGAAGACAAACAAGGCGGATCGGAACACCCATGCGCGTGGCTCCAATGACAAGTCGTTTCCTCGATGCCTGCCGGCGCCGTCCCACTGACGTGCGCCCGGTCTGGTTTATGCGGCAGGCCGGCCGGTACATGAAACAGTACCGCGAAATCCGGTCCAAACACTCCATACTAGAAATCTGCAAACGGCCCGACTTGGCGGCTGCCGTCACGCTCCAGCCCGTCGAGATTCTCGATGTCGATGCGGCTATCGTCTTCGCCGACCTCCTGCTGCCGGTCGAGCCCATGGGTCTCAAACTCGACTTTGTCTCCGGCGAAGGGCCCGTCATCGACAACCCGGTGCGCACGTCCAACGATGTCGATTCCCTCTCCATTTCCAATGCCGATGACCTCGGCTATGTCGGTGAGTCGATTCAAATGGTGGTCCGGGCACTGAGCGGAAAGGTCCCGGTCATCGGTTTCGTCGGAGCGCCCTTTACACTCGCCAGCTATATGATTGAAGGCGGCCCGTCGCGGACCTTCCTGCGCACCAAGCAGCTCATGTATCGCGACGAGGTGCTGTGGCGACGGCTCATGGGCAAGATCGTCGATGTGCTCGGTCCGTTCGCGCTGATGCAAGTTGGCGCCGGCGCTCGCGCTATTCAGGTCTTCGATAGCTGGGTGGGCGCGCTTGGTCCCGACGATTACGTCCGCTACGTTGCGCCGTATTCCCGCGCGCTGATCGAACGCATTCGTTCGTCCTCGGTTCCCGTGATCCACTTTGGTACCGGCGCCGCAGGCTTCTTCAAAGAGCTTCACGCCGCCGGCGGCGATGTGATGGGCGTCGACTGGCGCATCAACATCGACCAGGCCTGGATGGACATCAGCTACCGTTCCGCGGTGCAGGGCAACCTCGACCCGGCCGTCCTTTTTGCCCCGCTGCCCGAATTGAAAGCCCGTGTGCATGAGCTGCTGAAGCGCACCGGCAGCAGGCCCGGCCATATCTTCAACCTCGGCCATGGCATCCTCCCCGAGACCCCTGTTGAGAACGTGAAGGCTGTGGTCCAAATGGTGCGCGACTTCAAGCCGTGACCATTATTATCGGCGGCGGCATCTCCGGACTGTCCGCAGCCTGGTACCTGGCGGAGGCTGGCAAATCCTCCACTCTCATCGAAAAGAACTCCCGCTTGGGTGGAGTGCTGGAAACGCACGAATGGGAAGGCTGCATCCTCGAAGGCGGCCCCGACAGTTACCTCTCCATCAAGCCGGAAGCGACGCAGCTCGCGCGCGAACTGGGCTTGGAGCAGGACATCATTTCGTCCAACGACGACAAACGGATCACCTACGTCTGGAAGCGCAACCGGCTTGTTCCCCTGCCTGACGGGATGATGATGATGGTGCCCACCAAAATCATGCCTGTGGCAGTCTCGCCGCTGCTCAGTTGGGGCACCAAGATCCGCATGGGCATCGAGTTCCTGCGCCGCCCCGGTGTGCCTCCCCCGGAACGCTCCGTGGCCGACTTCATCCGGCAGCATTACGGCCAGGAAACCGTCGATTACCTCGCCGACCCGCTGCTCTCCGGCGTCTATGGCGGCGATTCCCGCGCACTCAGCGTTAACAGCGTGTTGCCCCGGTTTGTCGATCTCGAGACGAAGTACGGCAGCCTCACCCGAGGCGTCCTGGAGAATCGCAAGAGGATGGCCCAGGCCGAGAGCGGGCCGTTGTTCCGAACGCTCAAGGGCGGCTTCCGCAGCATGGTGGATGCCATCCAGAGCGGTGTCTCCCAGCATGCCCGCGTCATCCACAAAGAGGCCGAAGCACTAGAACGCGACGGTGCTGCCTGGCGCGTCCGTGTCGACGGCGAATGGATCTCCGCCAATCACGTGATCATCGCGACACCGGCATATGCGGCGGGTGCTCTGTTACGGGCGCATGATGCGGAAATGGCGCGGCTGCTCGAGACGGTGGACTACTCGTCGTCCATTACGATTTCGCTGGTGTACCGGCCGGGGTCGGTCCCCGCGCCGTTTACCGGGTTCGGCTTTCTCGTGCCAAAGGTGGAACGGCGCAAGCTGCTGGCCTGCACCTTCGTTCACAACAAGTTCAATCACCGCGCCCCTGATGGCTATTCCATCGTGCGCTGCTTCGTTGGCGGAGCCGGCAACGCGCAGGTGCTCGACGAATCGGATGAACAGTTGCTCGCCGCGGTCATGCAGGATCTTCGTACAATGATCGGACTGACGGCCAAGCCGGACTTCCACCGGATTGTCCGCTGGCGGAGGTCGATGGCGCAGTACACGCTAGGTCACGCCCATCGCATCGCGCAGATTCAACGCCGCATCATGGCTTTCCCCGGGCTGCACCTGGCGGGCAACGCTTATTCCGGCATCGGCATACCCGATTGTGTGAGGACCGGCAAACAGGCTGCCACGGCAGTGATAAGTTAGGTGGATGCCTTTATCACGACGCAACCTCGCTGCTCTACTGCCGGCGCTCGCCTCTGGCCAAACGAAACAAGCCCCTCCCAAGCTACCGTCCAAAACGTATCGCTTTGAAGATCTGGTGGTGAAGCAGAACGCCCAGAACATCGGTCGCGCTGTGATGAACGGAGCAACGCACACCGGCTATCCGATCGACATGCACATCACGGAGCTGGCTCCCGGCAAGATGCCGCACGACGCCCACAAACATGCGCATGAAGAGATGCTCTGTATCTTCGAAGGAACGCTCGATGTGACCATCGAAGGCAATACTTCACGGCTCGGCCCCGGTTCATCGGCGTTCGTGGCTTCCAACGAAATGCACGGGTGGAAGAACGTCGGCGACACCCGCGCGCGGTACTTCGTCTTCGCGTTCGGACGCGGGCAGTGATCTTAGCCCTTTTGTTCAGTGGTTTGCTCTGTGCGCAAGCGCCGTACTACACATCTGTCCGGCCGCTCGACACGGCGCAGGACATACCAGCGAATCGCGGTTCGGCGGCCGTTTGGCAACTGTTGCAGAAGCTGCACACCCGCGCCAGCATGCTGATGTTGACGGCGCATCCGGATGATGAAGACGGCGGCATGCTCACCTACGAATCGCGCGGGCGCGGCACCCGCGTGGCGTTGTTGACGCTGAACCGAGGCGAGGGCGGGGCGAACGTGATGTCGCCCGACTACTTCGATGCGCTCGGTCTTGTCCGCACCATGGAGTTGCTCGAAGCGGGCCGCCACTACGGCGTCGATCAGTACTTCACCCGCGTGACCGATTACGGCTACTCCAAGACCAAGGCCGAGGCATTGGGCCAGTGGACGCGCGACCGCGTGCTGGCCGATTGCGTCCGTGTCGTGCGAATGGTGCGTCCGCTGGTGGTGACTTCGGTGTTTGTCGGTGGACCATCGGATGGCCACGGCAACCATGAGGTGGCAGGGGAAATGGCTCGCGAGGTGTTTGCTGCGGCCGGCGATCCGGCGCGGTTTCCGGAACAGATCCGCGCGGGCCTGCAGCCTTGGGCACCGCTCAAATACTACGCCCGCGTCCGCGGCCAACAGCCCGCGCATCTGCAGGTGCCGGTGAGCCAGTACGACCCGTTGTTGGGCACGACCTACTCGCAATTGGCGCGCGAGGGATTGGGCATGCAGAAGTCGCAGAACGGCGGCCCGATGGGTGCGTCAGCGCCTCCGCGTCCCAGCGTGTATCGCCGGTTCGAATCCCATGTGGGCGGAGCGGACAAGGAACAGTCGTTCTTCGATGGCATCGACACCTCGCTGATCGCGCTTGCCGGATCGCCGGAGGAACGCACCGCGCTTGTTGCGATCGGCCGTGCGGTGGAAGCGGCGATGGCCGCATTCGATGCCCGCGATCCGGCCCGCATTGCACCGCATCTGGCCGAAGGACTGAAGCGAACGGATGCCCTGCTTGCGGCAGCGCCGCGCCTGTCGCATGAGCTTGCCATCAAACGGGCGCAGTTTCATCAGGCGCTGGCAGCGGCCCTGGGAGTGTCCTTGCACGCCGAAGCCGCCACGGGGAGGGTTGCCGTTGCAGGCCAGCAGTTCGACGTGAGGGTGAACGTGCGATCCGGCCTGGCAGTGTTGAAGCGCAAGTGGTTGGAGGCAACCGATGGAGAGCCGTGGAAGCTGAAGGAATCCGACGCCGGCTTTCAAGTGACCGTCCCGCAAACCGCGCGGCTCACACGGCCCTATTTCCAGCGGCCGCATCTCGGCTTCCCGTATTACGATCAGATCGACGAACAACTCCTCGGCCAGCCGCTGCGCCCGTATCCGTTGACCGCGTGGGCCGAGTTCGAAGTCAACGGCGTCGTCTTCCACGCGGGTCAGATTGTGCAGACCACGCAGCGCGTCACAGGGCAGGGATCTGTCTCCGAACCGCTGGTGGTAGGCCCGGCCATTTCCGTAACATTGCAGCCGCGCGCCGGCATTGTGCCACTGGGGGCGAAGTCGTTTGAACTGACCGTCGCCCTGCGGAGCAATCGGAGCGCGGCAGCGGAAGGGAGCGTGCGGTTGGTGTGTCCGCAGGGGTGGCGGGTGAGCCCGGAGCGGCAACCTCTCTCGACTGATCTGATCCGGTTCACTGTGACGCCGGCGAAGCTCGATGGCCGTCGCTACGAATGCTCCGCAGTGGCTACACACAACGGTCGCGAGTACCGCGAAGGGTATCAGATCACCGGCTATCCGGGCTTGCGGCCGTACTTCCTCTACCGCGCCGCGACTCATACAACATCCGGCGTGGATGTGAAGATCGCGCCGAACCTCAAGGTTGCCTATGTCACTGGTAGCGGTGACGAAGTGGCCGAGGGGCTCGCCAACCTCGGCATTCAGCCGGCCTTTCTCACGGCATCCGATCTGGCCGCGGGCGACCTTTCGCGGTTTGACGCGATCCTGCTCGGTGTTCGCGCCTACGCCGTGTGCGACGATCTCAAGGCCAACAACGCCCGCCTGCTCGACTACGTAAAGAACGGCGGCGTGCTCATCGTGCAGTACAATACGCCGGAGTTCGATCACAACTACGGCCCGTATCCGTATGTGATGGGCAACAACCCGGAAGAAGTCACCGACGAGCAATCGAAGATGGAGATCCTCGATCCGGCTCACCCGGTTTTCACGGTGCCCAACCGCATCACACTTGCCGACTTCGACCATTGGATTGAAGAGCGCGGTTCGAAATTCTGGACCTCCTGGGACAGTCGCTACACGCCGCTGCTTTCCACGCAGGACGCCGGCCAGCCGCCGCAGAAGGGCGGGCTGATGTTCGCCACCTACGGCAAGGGCTTTTACGTCTACAACGCGTACGCCTTCTACCGCCAGATGCCGGAAGGCGTGCCCGGCGCGTACCGGCTGCTGGCCAACATGCTGAGCCTGAAACGCACAGCCCGTTAGGGACCATCTACGAGGTTCCCGCAAGGATACAAGCTAGTATCAAGTTGGCGGAGTCCGCGTCACCGGAATGCCCGGGCTGAAGCCCGGTGCAGGATGAATCCTGCCCCACGTGGCGCTGGCTTTAGCCCGCGCGGGACTGGCGAGGTGGTGGAGTAAGGAACTCGCCTACTTGGCGAAATAGCCGCTGACTTCGAGCTGGACATGCGTGGGGCCTGCGACACGGATGTCAATGGAGCCGTTGGCTGCGGCGGGCACGATGCTTGAGTTCGCCAGAGTCTGTCCCTGGAATGCGTTAAGTTGGGATACGTTTGGCCAGGGGGAGCCGGAGGGCCACAGGCTGAGATAAGGCACGGAGACTCCGTTGGGGACCACGGAGGCGTTCAAGGCCCAGGCCCTCGCGGTGGCGGGCAGGCTGGTGCAGCGGGATGTGGGAACCGGTAACGTGCGATCCACGCCGGCAGACATCAGCGGCGGTCCGAAGGGGCTGCCGAAGGAGGGATCAAAGGTGTTCATGAGGCGGCATTGCGCGGTGGGGAAGTAGTACAGGCCGCGCCCGGTGCCGTCATCGGGAGCGAAGTAACCGTTCACATCGATGATGAGGTTGGTGGGGTCCTGCGTGAAGACGTCGATACTGCCGTTGGCGCTTGCCGGGATGATGGCGCTATTCGCTACCACATAGCCGGATAAGGCATTCATGATGGAGGCGTTGGGCTGCGCCACTCCCGTGGGATAGGCGGTGATGAAGGCTACCGGGCTGCCGTTGGTGAGTTCGCCGGGGGCCAGCGTGAGTTGCACGGAGTAGGCGGCGGCAGCGGGAATCTGACAGGCGGGCGATCCGGGAAGCCGGAACGCGCGGGCTTCGCGAGCGGTCATCCGCTGGTTGCCGTAGGGCGGCGGGAGGCTACTGTAGAGGGGACCACGGGTGTCGACGGCGCGACAGGGCGCCATGGGGTAGTAGAGCAGGCCCGGGGTGGCGATGTCGTCCGTGAAGTAGCCGTTGATGTCGATGGCGATGTTGACGGCGTTGGAGGCGTAAACGTTGATTGCGCCGGCTGCGCCCGCTTTGACGATTGCGGCGTTGGCGATGTAGCCTCCCGTGGAGGTACGGGCGGTGTAGTGTTCGGGCATGGTTTCGCCCGCGGGCCACAGGGTGACGAAGTCGACGGGACCGGTCTGGTTTTCGAAGGTGTCGAGGGTGAGATTCAGAACGTAGGCTTTGGCGGTGGGCGGAACCGTGCAGGTGGTGGAGGATGGAATCGGAATGGTGCGGGTCGAGCCGGCGGCGAGCGTTGGCGGGCCGAACGATCCGGAGCGGGTTCCCGCGTAGGCCGCGCGCGTGTCCACGAGCCGGCAAGGCGTGACGGGGACGAAGCGCAGGCCAGTGTGATTTGTACCTGCCGAGCCCGAAACCGTGTACATGTCCTGCATCCGATAGCTGCGGTATAGCATTTCGGGTATGGTCGCCTTGTAGTTGAGCGTGCCGGCGGGGAGCGGGGCTGGGGTGAACTCGGTGTGGGTGCTGGTATTTGGACCGGAGCCGAAGGTGTAGTTGCCGTTGGTGAGCCGCTGGGCGCTTCCGAGGGCGAGGGCCCGTAAGCCGAGGTCGGCATTCAACTCGAGAGTAGAGGTCTTGGCCTCTTCATTGAGGATGTAGACTTGGCCCCGGCTGTTGCCGGCAGCTTGCGCGAGACGCGTATTGCCGTTGTCGTAGAGGATCACGCGATCGCCCACTTGCGTGGCGTCGTGCGGATGGGAATGGAATGGGTAAGCGGCGACGGACGGATTGGTGAGCGGCAGGTCGCCGTTCGCTCCGAGTTTCCAGAGCACGTCGCCGTTGCCGGAGCCATTGGCGTAGCGGATCTTCACCACGAGGTCGAGGTGGCGGATGGAGAGGAGCAGATTGCCGTCGGCGCTGAGGGTGACGGAGTTGGCGTGTGTCCAGTCCACCGCGGGCGAGGTTCCGGAGTAGGGCGGACAACCCGGTGCCAGAGAAAAGGCGCACGTATCGCCGGGTGGGTTGGCGGTGGCGGTGCCGATTTTTTCGAATGAATCCCACGTCCAGACCACCTGGAAATTGCGATCGACTACGACGATGCCGTCTCCCAGCCAGTTGGCGCCGTTCACCCTCCGCTCGCGGGAGACCACCATCGCGGTGTGGCCGTTGGGGAGACGCGAGGCATCGTGGTGAATGCCCGTGATGACCGGCTTGTTTTGCGCGGCGAGTTGTTCGTTGATCCGCGCGACGTTGGTCTCGCGGATGAGGTTGCCGGCGAGATCGACTTCCCGGAGAACGGTTTGGGGAACGGGGTAGCTGGGGAGCATGAGGAAGGTTCCGCCGGTGACGGGACGGAGGCAATAGTGGACGGATCCGTTCGCGCCGGCGTTGTAATACCAGAGCAGCGAACCGTCGAGGCTGGTGGCACGGCAGGCAGCCGGTACGAGCACTTCCTGGAAGATCACTTTGTCCTGACTGCTGGTGGAGGCTGACGGCGCTTGCGCGGCGGTCGTGCCGGGGATGCCGGAGGGCTTGGCCCCGGTGGTGAAGTTGAGCAGCGGGCTGGACGTGGTTCCGGTGGTGGAGATGGCCTCGTGGCGGAGCGCATATGGCGTCGCGGCGGTCATCCCGGCGATGAGGAAGCTGAGGCTTTTCCCGTTGCAGGCCCTGGAGGGGGTATAGGTGATGTTGGCCGGGTTGGAGACGGGATAGAAAGCAACACGGACGGCGGCTCCGTTGCAGGGCGGGACACTGTAGATCGCCAGCATTGTGTTGCCGGCGACAGAGCTGACGACGGGTTGGGTGGAGGCGAGTGCGGCGGCCCGATAGCTGACTGTGGAGCCGGCGGTAGCGCCAGCGGGGTTCTTCGCGGTGACTTCGACGTCCCAGGCGCCTTCCTGCATGGGAACCCAGGAGAAGAGGCCGTTGGAACCGGCTTCAAAGTCCCTGAGGACGGCGATCTCGCTACCCTGGCGAACGGTGAAGCGGTAGGCGACTGCCGGGTCCGGCGGCGTGGCGACCGCCTGGAACTGGATGGGGGTGCCGACAGGAAGACTCTGCGCGGATTGCAGATTCAGTTGAACAGAGAAGTCTGCAGCGAACAATTGCGTCGCCGCCACAACCAGCAGGGCGACGCAGGGAATACGGAAATGAAAAGAACGCATGAAGCAGTACATCTGTGGAACACGAGACCGAACGAAAAGTGACGGTTGGATGGGTAAATTAGCATCAAGATGGGATTCTGTGGCCGGGCTACTATAGGAGGATGCGCTCCGGGGGCGATGCTCTCGCCCTCAACCGGTCGCACGAGGCTCATCACAATGCAAGTTCGTAAACTCTATTGGGCGACGGCGTTCCTGACGCTTTTGCCGTCCTTACAAGGGCAGGGCACGCCGCCAACACCCCCCGCGCGCCGCATGGGCGGCTTCATTCCCGGACAGCAGCGCGTTGCCGGCGACCCGGCGCAGCTTGAGCGCGGCAAGTCCGTGTACGGCATAGGGTGCCGCAGTTGCCATGGCGCGGACTTGCGCGGCGGCGACATGGGCGGTCCCAACCTGCTGCGCTCGCAGTTGTGCCTCAGCGACAAGGACGGCGAACTGATCATCCCCGTGATTGAAGGCAGCCGCCAAAGCACCGGTATGCCTGCAATCAAGATGTCGAGCGAAGATGCGAAGGCCGTGGCGGCGTACGTGCGCAGCGTGCTCGGGACAATCGGCGGACAGGGAATGCCGCCATCTGTCGGCAAGGCAGCCCCGAGCATTCTCGTGGGAAACGCGAGCGAGGGGCAGGCGTATTTCGCGGCCAAGTGCAGCGGGTGCCATTCGGGTACAGGCGATATGCAGGGCATCGCGTCCCGCATCGCTGATCCGAAGGCGCTGCAGAATGCCTGGGTGGCGGGTGGTGCGCGCCAGCGCTTCGGCGGACCGGCGCAGTCGAACTCGCGGCGGCGCACGGTGACTGTGGCCGTCACGCTGCCATCGGGTGCGAAGGAAGATGGCCGCCTCGTGCGCATCGACGACTTCACCGTTACACTGGCCCGAGAAGATGGGACTACGGCGACGTTCCGCCGCGATGGCGACATTCCGAAGGTGGAAGTGCGCGACCCGCTGAAAGCCCACCGCGACCTGCTGCCCGGCTACACCGATAAGAACATTCACGACGTGACCGCCTACCTGGTGACATTGAAATGAGATCCATCCGAACCCTATTATTCCTGCCGGCGTTGCTGCTGGGACAGGGCAAAGGCATCGCGCCATCCGAACTCACCAAGCCGTTGAAGGATTCGTGGCCCACCTACAACGGCGACTACACCGGACGCCGTTTCAGCGCCCTGAAGCAGGTGAATTCCGTCAACGTGAAGAGCCTGTCGCTGGCGTGGATGTCGCGGCTCACGCCGGGCATGGGCAACACGCAACAGGGCTTTGGACGGCGCGGCTTCGCTGGCCCTCAATCGCGCATCATTGTCGGGGGCGAAGGGTCCGGCGAACTCAACGTCGGTGGCGGAACCATCAAAGCTTCCGTGCTGCAGGTGGACGGCACGCTCTACTTCACCATGCCCGATAATGCATGGGCAGTGGACGCGCGCGATGGCCGCGAACTGTGGCATTACTTCTGGAAAACCAAGGGCGGCACGCACATCGGCAACCGCGGGTTGGGCATGTGGAACAACTACCTCTACATGGAAACGCCAGACAACTACCTGGTGTCGCTGGATGCGCGGACCGGCAAGGAGCGCTGGCACAAGACGATCGCCGAACTGGATCAGGGATACTTCTCCACCCCAGCGCCGATCATCATCGGCAACCACGTGATTGCCGGTACTGGAAACGACATTGATGCCCCGGGTTTCCTGCAATCCTTCGATCCGGAGACCGGCGAGCTGCAATGGAAAACCTACATGGTGCCGATGAAGAAGGGCGATCCGGGCTTGGAGACGTGGGCGAGTCTCGATGCCGCGCGGCATGGCGGCGGCCAGACGTGGATTCCCGGCGCGTATGATCCCGAGACCAAGCTGTACATGATCGGGACGGGCAATCCGACGCCCGCCTACACTACCGGAACCCGCGGCGAGGGCGACAATCTGTTTACGTGCGCGCTGGTGGCGCTCAACGTCGACACCGGCAAGATGGCCTGGTATTACCAGACTTCGCCGCACGACATGCACGACTACGATTCGGCGCAGACGCCTGTCCTCGTCGATGGCATGTTCAACGGAAGGCAGCGGAAGATGGTGCTCACGGCGGCGCGCAACGGTTACTTCTTTGTGCTCGATCGCGTCACAGGCGAACATCTGCTCACCAGCAGGTACGGCACGCATACCAACTGGGCGAATGGCTTGAACAAATCCGGCGGGCCAAAGTTTGATCCGGCGAAGAACGCTACGGTGCCAGGCGCGCTGGTGTCGCCGGATTCGGGCGGTACGGTGAACTGGCAGCCTCCTGCCTACAACCCGGACACCGGGCTTTTCTACGTACTCGAGTTCAACGAGTTTGCGATGTTCTACCTTACCGACGTGGACCCGCGCGGATCAATGGGGCTGGGCGGTAAGGAGGAAGTGGGCGTCGGATCGTCAGGCAACTACCTCGTCGCTATCGACTACAAGACAGGCAAAGTCGTCTGGCGCCGGCAATACTACGGCACCGATGGCGGTGGTGGCGGTATGCTCACCACGGCCGGCAATCTGCTCTTTGCGAGCGATGGCGCGGGGAACTTTGTGGCCTACGACGCCAAGACCGGCAAGCCGCTGTGGCACGCTCGCATTGGACGCATCACCAACGCGCCGCAGACCTACATGCTCGACGGCCATCAGTACGTAACGGTGGCCACCGGCGACATGCTGTGGGCGTTTGTGATGAATTAGTCAGTGAGCCGCGGCGTTTCCCAGACGGGCTGCCCGTCAGCATCGCGCAGGGTCAGAGAGTTCACGCCGTCCCACCGGATCTGGCGGGCAAGAACCACGTAGCTGGTGCCGCACTTCACTCTCGATCCTGTGATGGTGAGCGCCGTGCCTGGCCGGAGCTTGATGCCCAGGCCTTGATAAAACTGCTTCGGAGCGACGAAGACATCCACCGTTGTTTCGTCGGCACGCACAAGGAAATGAATGCCGCGGACATCGGGCGGCTCGGGTACATCGCGCGTGTCCATCAGCGCGCCGGTTACGTCCACCACCGTGAACCGGTCGTAGCGAACATTGCCGCTCGCCAGCAGCGTGCCGGCTGCGAGGCATTGCTCGAATCCTGATGGGCCTGTTGCGCGAATTGTCGGATGAGGACGCGTATCAGCGTCATCTGGCTGCGCACGGCCGGGTGCACTCCCCGGAAGAATACCGCCGGTTCACGGAGCATCATTGGAAGGCCAAGTATGCCCGCGCGAAGTGCTGTTAGCGAGAGGCTGTCCCAGACTGAAGGGCATTCCGTGTAAGGCCTGCCGCCGGTGAACTACTTGGCGCTCGGATACACGGACACCACTCCCGAATCATCGCCGATCCTGATCTTCACGGTCACGGGGTTGGGCAGCGGTGCCAGCGGGCCGCCGGCTGCACTCGCCTTGAGCTGGAAGGCGTTGACGCCGAAAGGCTGGATTTGCACGCTGAGCGATACGCCGCCGATCTTGCCGTCGTAAACCCAGACTCCCTGCTTGGCTCCGTTTTGCAGTAGCTTGAAGGAACCCGCAGGAAGGGTCTCGTTGAACCCGCCGACCTGCAAAGAGAACGGCTGGGTGACGGGATCAATTCCCGTGCTCACGGGATTCAAGCTGAAAGCGGCAGCCAGGTCGAAGTTCCCGGATTTGCCGTTGACACTCAACGCCGCGCTCATGGCGCTGAAGCCCATGCTGAATATGCAGGAAGTGCCGGCGGGAAGGTGCGACTCCACGTTGGTGGCATCCGCAAAATTCACCACACCGTCGCCGTTGAGGTCGGCATTGGGATTGTATTTCGCACTGCCGCGGTAATACCCGAAAGCGGAGCCGACGAGGTCCAGGTCGGCGCAATTCACAAGGCCGTCGTTGTTGGCATCGCCGGGCAGCGCAACGACGAGCGTGAAGTTCTGAATGGCGTTGGATCCCACGCCGTTGCTCGCGGTCAAGGTCAACGGGTAGGCGCCGCGCGCCGCAAGCGGGGGATTGCCGCTGAACATTGCGGCGCCAGTGCGCAGACCGCTCGGGTTGGTATCGGTAAAGACCACCCCCGGGGGAAGCATTCCTTGAACGGTGATCCGCATCGCGTCGCGGAGTCCGGGAATTGCCAGTTTGGGAAAGCCCGTGGTGCTGACGGAGAAGCTGTTATCCTGCCCGGTGCGGAAGGTCGCCGATTGCAGGCTGACGATTTGGGGAGGTTCCAGCACGAAGAGCTGAAAGATCCCGGAAGCGCTGCCCGTGGGCGCGGTGGCGGTGTAGAGCGTGTCATATTCCCCGCCACTGCCGAGGGGCGCGGTACCGTTCAGGTGCCACGTCGACATCGGACCGCCGGTGAATTGGACGCCCGGAGGAGGTGTGCCGCTCACGGTGCCGTCGCCGCCTGCGGGCGAGCCGAAGTTGGTAGCGACGACGGGAACCCCGGCGGTCATGAAATGATACAGCGGAGAGGGTAGAACCGGCACATGCCGGACGTTGATCGTGATGTTGGGTGGGATTGGCACATTCTCCAGACCATTCGGGCCAGCCTTAATTCCGCTATAGCATCTGGGGGCTTCGCCTGTCGAAACAAATAGCAGCAGCGGCACCGAGGTAGTGCCAAACGGCGGCCGGCCGGAGAGTACAGCGGTTCCGTTGCCGTTGTCCTTGAATGTCATCCAGTAGGGCTTGGCGTTGGTGGTCCCAGTAGGACAGGGGAAGCTGAAGCTGACCTTGGGAACTCCCAAAGAGCCCGCCGGCACTGAGGTGGTGACTCGCAGTTCGTTGGTATCGTTGTCGACCCAGGTAACGGTTGTGGCGGATGTGATGGCCGCCTGGGGCGGCAGAACACCATAGATGGTTATGAGCTTGGTATCGGTGGTGAGGCCATTCGACGCAGTCAGAGTGCACGCCACCGGAACGGGTCCAACAGGGTTGCCGGCGACATCCCGGGTTACTGGCCCCAACGTTCCGGAGAGCGTGCCGGTGCCGTTATGGTTGTCGGTGAAGACGGCCCACGCTTGGAAATAACTGTTCCCGGTGCAGGTGAGAGCCGGCTTAGGACTGCCGGCAATGGTGATCAACTGGGAGAACGGCTGGCCGGCGTAAAGGGAGTAGTCGCCCGGCCCCTGGATTTGCACCGGAAGGTTGGCAAGAATCTTCACTGTTTGCGTTGCGGGAGATGCTCCGTTATCTGCCCTTAACGTCAGGTCGTATGTTGCAGGTGCAACTTGGGGAGAGACGGTGATCTGCGCTTTGCCCGGGCCGGTCGCGTTGAAGGAGAATCCGCTGGGGAGGGCAGAGACCAAAGAAATCGCCGGAAGCGGATCTCCACTCGCCGTGATCCCAATCTGTGTGGTGGTGGTCAAATCGGCGGGGAACGTCGCCGGGCTGGTGAAAAGCGGGAAGTTGGTGAACCTCACGGTGACTTTGTTGCCGTTGGCGTCCAGAAGGTTGACTGCGTTGGTGATGTACACTGCACATTTGCTCACGTCACCGGGACTGTTGCCGGTAGAATCCGGTTCACAGAACGGCGTGTCCGAATCCTGGTGGAGGAGCTTACTCACGATGAAGTGCAGATCGTTGCGTCCGGCGGTGTACAGATTGCCGTCCCAGCCTTTGAATTTGAAGGAAACACCGAAGTTGTAGTCGGGGGAATTGTCCTGTTTGACGCCTTGCGCGGAAATCCAGCCGCCGGAGGGTTGCACAGTCCACCGGGTGCCCGCCCAATCCAAGTGCGTAAAGGTGGGGCTGGTGGCCGGAGAGCCTCCCATCGGCGTGATGATGAAGTTGCGGTCCGCGCTCTGTCTGCCTGGAGGCAGCGCCGTGCTCGGGAAGTCGGGGACGGTGTTCTCAGCGAAGCTGAGCCGGAGTTTGTAAAGACCGACCGGGTTGTCGACATAGCCTTCCAGCCGCGGCTTATTGGCAAGGATCCAATTGTAGTCGGTAGTCAGAGTGTTCAACTGGTCCAGCGTCTTTTGCTGCTCGTAGACCTGGAAAGCCGCTATGGCGCCGATTGCAGCCATAACAAGAACAATCGCGGCCGCCCCGGCGCCGCTAGCGCCCGCGAGAACAAAGGCTCCCTCGGCGGCCATGCTGCTGAGCCCTCCAAATGTGGCGAAATTTGTCGCCCCCACGACGAAATACGTCACGAGCAGGCCCGCACCGACTCCCCCAACCACGCTCAGCCCACCCGCGGCGGCGATCGCGGCAGCGGCCATGTCGAACTGCAACATGCCGTTCAGCACGGCCGGTCCCCCTGCGGTGCTCCCCATTTTTTGGCCGTAGCTTTTTTTCATGGCGGCGGCAAGGAAATAGTCCTTGCTGGGGACCGGAGGCGCAATGCTGAAGAGACCGGACAGGTTGTTGGCGGCGGCACACCACAGGCTGCCATCGTAATTCAGGTTGTACTGTTTCGCTATGTCGCTATCGGGTTTCCAGTTGCACGGGTTCGATTTCCAGGCGTCGCGATCTAAAATCGCGGCTAGATACTGTTCCTTCTGGTGCTGCCACACTACGTCCTGCGTCCAGTTGTAGACGCGCTGTTCTTCGGGGGTGCGGGTGGCCGGATCCTTCTTGATGATGGCCAACAGGTTGGCGAACAGGTTGGCGCGCAACTCGTTGCGCAGGTCCGCCCGGCCGTACTGGCGGACCAGGGGGATATCGCTTAATGGGATGCTGTGGGCCTGAAGAAATGCGGCGATGGCGTTAGCTTCGAACGACGCCGGCACTTCGCAGGTCTGCATGATCTCAGTCTGACCGCCGATGCAGATGCTCGCGGGGGCGGACGGAATGAGACTCCACTTGCGGAACTGAGGCGACGGCCCCAACATCAGCAGCGGCAGAAGTATGGCGAGTGGGCGGAAGTACCTCGCAGAGCGGATTGCGCCAAAAATGTTGGTGGTCCGTTTGGCGGGCTTCGATGTGTTTCGACCCAGTTTGAAAAGTCCGGTCATGATGTCCCTCCTTATCGCGTGAGGCGCGGTGGCCTCTCCTGAAGGCTAATGTGAGAGCAGGGGCATGAATCCGGAAGTGATTGGAAAAGAAATTTTGGATCGGGTGGTTTCGCAGTCCGCGGCAGAACACCGCTCCCGGCCAGCGAGGATCGTTTTCGGTAAAATACGTGAAATGCTCACAGCTCCCCAGCCAGAGCGCATCGCGATCCTAATGGCCGGGCTCCGCAAGGGTGACAAGGGCTCGGTGGACCAGCTCATGGAACTCCTCTACCCCGAACTCCGCCGCATGGCGGCCGCACGGATGCGGAGAGAAGGGCGCGCGAACTCGTGGCAACCCACTCTGCTGGTGAACGAACTTTATGTGGAACTCCTCAGGAACAGTGCCCTCGGCGGGGAGGCCGGCGGGAACGAGGAGGAGCGCGCGGCATTCCTGGGGCTGGCCGGTTTTCTGATGAAGCGTCTGTTGATCCTGCACAGCCGGCCCTTAAGTCAACGCGTGAAGAGAGTAGACACCGGCGAGCTCGAAAACCAATCATCCGCGGGCGGCGATGCCGAAAGCCTGCAATTCGTGGAAGGCCTCCTGACCGATCTTGAGGAAATCGACCCGCGAATCCGGTCGGTTGTCGAGTTGCGGATCTTCGAGGGGTTAACGGCGGAGGAGATCGGCGCCCGTCTTGGTTGCTCGGCGCGTTCGGTAACTACCTATTGGGGTTTCGCCAGGAACTGGCTCTCGTCCAGGCTGAACGGAGAGCCGGGCGATTGACGAAGGAGCAATGGCGTACCGCCTGGGAACTGTTTCAATCCGCCAGTGATCTGCCTGACGCCGAGCAACGGGAGTATGTCGAAAGGACCACCACTGACCCTGTTGTCGTCGAACGCGTTTTGCTGATGCTCGACGAGAAGGAGCAGATCTCCGGTCCTGAAGTGGGACAACAGATCGGACGGTATCGGATTCTGGCGCCGCTTGGGAAAGGAGGGATGGGCGAAGTATTCTCCGCTCAGGACACCGATCTCGACCGGGTAGTGGCGCTGAAGTTTCTTGGCCAGAAAGTCGCCGGCCTCCCCTCCGCGGTTGGCCGCCTGATCCGCGAAGCCAAGGCCGCATCGGCCCTGAATCATCCCAATATCGTGACCGTCTATGAGGTGATCCGGTCCGATGCGGGACTGGCGATTGTGACAGAGCTGGTGGAGGGTGTCTCGTTGCGAGAGAAGTGCAACGCCCCGCAGCCGATCGAGCAGGTGGCCGCATGGGGCCAGCAGCTCGCACGCGGATTGTTCGCCGCGCACGCCGCTGGCATCGTACACGGGGACATCAAACCGGAGAACATCATGCTCCGGCCGGACGGGGTGTTGAAGATCGTCGATTTCGGCCTAGCCCGCCGCGTTCTTGGCGACGAGGCTGCCGGCGACCTCACCATGGGCACTGTCGGATACATGTCTCCCGAACAGATCAGAGGCGAGGCGTTGACGGAGGCCAGCGACATCTTCTCCATGGGGGTGGTGCTCTACGAGCTCGCCACCGGCATCCATCCGTTCGCAGCGGATTCACCTTCCCAGACCGCGAAGGCAATCGCCGCGGGTGCGCGCAGCCGGGCGGCAGTCAGGAGAGGCGCCCCTCGCCAGTTCGACCGCCTTTGCGGCGCGACCCTGGAGCCGGATCCGTCGGCGCGGCCGAGCGCGGCGAGCGTGGCCGCCCGTCTGGGCGAGGTTGCGGCGCCCTCGCCCAGACGAATCGCGGCGTGGATCATTGCCGGTGCGCTCGCCGCCGCGTGTGGCGCCGGCTTCCTGCTGTGGAACCGTCCCGGAACGGAGCACTTCGCAGGCCGAATCGTGCCGTTCACGAACTACGAAGGCAGCGAAACGGAGCCGGCCTTCTCCCCCGACGGCACGAGGGTCGCATTCTCCTGGATGCGCGAGACCGCCATTCACCGCGACGTGTATGTCAAGGAGGTCTCAGGCGGCGACCCGGTCCGGGTGACGCCCGGCGACGCGAACTACTACTCCCCCGCATGGTCGCCCGATGGACGGCAGATTGCAGTGCTCCGCGGGGTGCGAGGCTTCGCCCAGGAGGTTCTCATCGTTCCGGCGCAAGGCGGCGAGCCGCGGATCGTTGGACGCATTGCCGATACCCAGGGATTTAGAAGGACGGTGGGCTGGTGGCCCGACGGGCAAACGCTGTTGGTGCGCGATGCGACCCCCCAAGGCATCCGCCTCGTACGATTGTCTCTGTCTGGCACGCCGCCCCAACCAATGACCCTGCCGCCCCGTTATCAGCAGGACTCCGTGGTGACACCGTCGCCCGATGGCACGCGTATCGCGTTCGTGCGGTCCGGCTCTCAGAAGGTCAGCGTCTGCCTTCTGCCCGCCGATGGCAGGCCGGAGGATGGCTCCAGGGACCCCTGTATTCATAGCGTTCCGTCGATCAGCGGTTTGGCCTGGCAGCCGGATGGCAGAGGGCTGATCTACTCGGACGGGTCGGGGCTCGTGCGCCTGACGCTCGATGGCGGCCGCGTCAAACGCGTGACCAGGCTCCTGGAAGGAACATTCGGCGGGCTGGCCGCCGACCCGCGCAACCAGCGGCTGGCCTTCACCAGGACCCTGTCCGACATGAACCTGTGGCACATGGACAGGAGCACTCACAAGGCGCAGAAGTTCGTTTCTTCGAGCACGGAAGATTCCGAGCCGCAGTTTTCGCCGGATGGGAAGAAATTCGTCTTCCGCTCGCAGCGAACCGGCGCATACGAGCTGTGGGTGGCCGACCGCGACGGCTCGCACCTCGTCCAGATCACCTTCACGGGAGGCCATCTCGGCAGCGCTCAGTGGTCGCCGGATGGCAATTACATCGTTTTCGATGGCAATCGCTTCACTATGGGACCGCACAAGGGCGCGCAGCACACGGGCATCTACGTGGTTTCGGCCGCGGGAGGGCCTTTGCGCCGTCTAACGGACGATCGCACATCGGCGATGGTGCCAAGCTGGTCTCGCGATGGCCACTGGATTTACTACAGCAGTTCGGATGACGGCCGCGTGGACCTGTTGAAAGTCCCGGCCGAGGGAGGCGCTCCCGTGAAGCTGAGCGACGGACCCGTCTTCGAAGCCATCGAGTCGGTGGACCAGCGCTCTTTTTATTACACGCGGTTATACCGGGCGGAAGGCATCTGGAGGCGTCTCGTCGCGGGCGGAGAGGGGACGGTGCTTCCGGGAACCGAGGGAGCGCGCGACCGGCACTGGGAATATCACCGCGATGGGATCTACTTCGTGGACGGCGCCTCGACGCTCATGCTGCGCTTCTTCAGCTTCGCAACCGGCCGCGTCACTCCCGTGGCTCCGTTCCCGCCGCACGTGGCGATCGGACCGCGGGCCCTCACAGTGTCGCCTGATGGCACGACCGTCATCTACTGCCAGGAAGACCTCACGCTCAGTGATGTCATGCTGCTGGAGAAGGACAGGTGAGAATGACCGCCTACGCTCCACACACGTCAGGGAGCGGTTCGCAGACTGTGGCGATCACTGGCAATCGTATCGAAGCGACTGGCTTCAATGAGGGCATCGTGATACTGCGCTCGGGCGAACACGAAAGTGATCGACGCACAGGGGCGGACAATTCTGCCGGGGCCCATCGATCCGCACGTGCTGGGGGCGGCGAGCAGCGAGCGAAGCTGACGCGGTCTGCGCGCGCGCAAGAGAGACACCGAAGGCACAGGGGATCATGGTTCCGCGCACGTGTTTTCTCGTGATCTTCGAGGGGCCCTTCAAACGCAACTACATCCACATTCGGGACGTCGCCAAAGCCTTCCTTCCCACGCGGTTGATGAAGATGGCAATGCCCGCGAGAGAATTTCTCGTAGAACCGCCGCCAGCCACGGCGGCGCCAGTATTATGGGACCGACGGCGGTGGCGGCGGTATGCTCACCACGGCCGGCAATCTGCTCTTTGCGAGCGATGGCGCGGGGAACTTTGTGGCCTATGACGCCAGGACCGGCAAGCCGCTGTGGAACGCTCGCATCGGGCGCATCACCAACGCTCCACAAACCTACATGCTCGACGGCCATCAGTACGTAACGGTGGCCACCGGCGACATGCTGTGGGCCTTTGTGATGAATTAGTCAGTGAGCCGCGGCGTTTCCCAGACGGGCCTTGACGGCCAGGCGCGGGGGGGTAAGGCGTGGGCAGGGCAGCCAGCAACAGCGATTGCGCCATATCGGGATATAGCTTAACCTGAGGGTGTGACGCTGGATCGGAAAAACCGGTTTGAAGAGGCAATCTGGGTGAGCCCGCACCGGATGAGCGGGACTCCCTGCTTCAGGGGCACGCGTGTGCCGGTTCAGAGCCTCATCGATCTAGTGGAGGGCGGGGAAACGATCGAGGATTTTCTTCGGTTGTACCCTTCGATCACTCGCCAGCAAGTGCTCTACGTGCTCGACTTCGCCAATAGCCAGATTCTGGAATGCGCATCCTCATTGACGAGTGCGTAGACCCGCGGGTCAAACTGCTCTTTGCCAATCATACGTGCGCCACGGTGCATGACATGGGCTGGGGCACCCTCGACGATGGCCCACTACTGACGCTCGCCCAGCAGGAATTCGATGTACTGGTCACGATCGACAGCAAGCTTGAGTTCCAGCAGAACCTCCGGAAACTCCAAATTGGTATTGTCGTCGTCCATGTGCCGAAGAACCAACTCGCCCACTACCGGGCTCTTCAGGAGGAGTTGCTTCCTGCTGTGGAAGGAATGCGAACCGGTGAAGTGATTCACGTCAGAGCCCGACCGGTTTAGGGGTGGTTTAGGGGGTCAGCGTTCGGGCTCGGTCGATTACGACAGCGCCTTATTTCCTCGTGGCGTGGGCCTTCGTGATGAATTAGTCCGTGAGCCGCGGCGTCTCCCAGACGGGCCGCCCGTCGGCATCGCGTAGGGTGAGAGAGTTCACGCCGTCCCAACGAACCTGGCGGGCGAGCACCACGTAGCTGGTGCCGCATTTCACTCTCGATCCCGTGATGGTGAGCGCCGTGCCTGGCCGGAGGTTGATGCCTAGGCCTTGATAGAACTTCCTTGGAGCAACGAAAACGTCCACCGTTGTTTCGTCGGATCGTACCAGGAAATGGATGCCACGGACATCGGGCGGCTCGGGCACATCGCGCGTGTCCATCAATGCGCCGGTTACGTCCACCACCGTGAAACGGTCGTAGCGAACATTGCCGCTCGCCAGCAGCGTGCAGGCGATCAGGAGCGCCATCCAAACTTTACTCATGGCGGTTTGCACCGTCCTTCCCTGAATCCGGTATGGCGCGTGGCGACGCCGGAGTCAAGGGCCAGGTTCGACGTGCCTGTTTCATTGCTCACCGTTTTGGCGGGGCTACGAAATCTATTACCTGACGATCGTTGCGCCGGTAGATGCTGAAGTCCTTCCGGTCAATAGTGCATACCTGAGAGGATGTGTGCAACTCACTCATCACGACGATTGACGCGTCGGCCAAGTCCATTCGCTCGTATCGCGTCATCAGGGTGCGGATCCGCGGCCAGTGCGCTGACATGTCGAACTGCAATCGAATTGCGTCGCGCTCGAGCATTTGAAACAAGGGATCAACCATCAAGCCGTCTTCGCGTAAGAAATAGACGGCCTCAGTGAGAATGGCTTCGCAGATGAGCAACGGCGGGCGCGCCTGCTTCATGATGCTGACAGCCCAGGCGTGATGCGGGTCGCGGCGATTCAGATAGGCGACGAGAGGACCAGTGTCGCAAATCGTAATCACGCCCGCCGGAACCTGCGCCGATCGTTAGTCGCTGAGCGGCTGCTACCAGCCAAGCTGCCGGCAAGGTCGGAGGTAATCGCAAAAACCGAGCCCTCCCCGGGATCTTGCGGAGTTTCCACACGCTCTCGTACCAGTGCGGCGACCGTACGTCCGGTCTCGCTTGCCTCGTCCCTAAGTTGCCGGAGCGTTGTTTCCGGAAGCTTGATCGTGATTCCCTTCATGCCCATACTGAAAGGGTAACTCACTCCTGACAGGCTCGCAATCCTATTCAGGGCGGTGGGAGGCGCGAAGATATGCGGCGCGGTGTGTCCGTGCCACGACACACGCCCTGCAGCTTGCGCCACCGGCGGACATCGCCTAACCTGAGGATGTGACGATGGAACAGAAGAACCGGCTTGATGAAGCAATCTGGGTGAGCCCGCAACGGATGAGCGGGACTCCCTGCTTCCGTGGCACGCGCGTACTGGTTCAGAGCCTCATCGACCTCGTGGAAGGCGGCGAGACCATCGAGGACTTTCTACGGCTGTACCCTTCCGTCACCCGCGAGCAAGTGCTCACTGTGCTTGACCTCGCCAACACACAGATCCTCGAATGCGCGTCCTTATTGACGACTGCGTAGACCCGCGCGTCAATCGACGGCGGCCCTCTGCTGGCGGTAGCGCAGAAGCGATTGCGGAAGCCCCTTCACACAAAGGTGAGCGCGGACTTTTCAATCGGATGCCGCCGAAAGTAGCGCAGCCGCTGTGAACGGTCCTTTCACGCGCGTGTGATATGATTCCGCCCATGGGCCGACCTCGTCACTGGCTGATTGCTGCTCTCCTGATCTCGTCTGAGGTCGCGACAGCAGCAATGTACACCATTCCGGGGACAAGTTACCAAATTGACATCATAAATAGAGACTCGAGATATCAATTCACGGAGCAGGATATCTCGAATTTACTGAGGGCGTTGTCGCGGTATCCTGTGAGCCATGTGAAAGCGATTCAAGTTGTGGAGGCTGTTCCACTCGGGTCAGATTCGGCGAGCCCGAAGGCCTTCTTACAATACTCGAATGGTCGCGTGAGGGTATTTGTGAGCGAGAATTCCGTGCGCCAATCGGTTCCCACACCCCCCTTTTGAGCCCACCCTCAATTCCTTTATGGGGGTGGTTGTTGAGCTTGGAATACTGACGAGCAGCCAGTTGGCGGAGTGGGATTCAATACCTGGCCAATATGCCAAGTTCTTACAACGCTATGCCGATTGGGTGACTGGAACCTTAGCAAACATTCAGAATGTGTTATTACTGCAATTACCTGAGAGACTCCTCGCGCTATTGTTTGATTTAGGGCTGTTCACGGATTGGGAAATCGGTGAAACCTATATCAATACACCCGGAACCGTCAGCCGTGTACCGATTCTTGTTGATCCGGAAAGGATCACACTGGACAAGTACACATTCTTCCTGAAGGGCAAACAAGTAATTGGGTATCAACAGGCAGGGAAAGACCGCGTTGACACTTCTACATGGGGCGTGAGCGTTCCCTCAACAATCGCCCCATACCTGATCACCGGCGTTCCTGCCTCCCTCTCCATCGCGGCTGGAAACAATCAAGCCGGCCCCGCGGGTTCAGTCCTGCCACTCGCGTTATCCGTATTAGTGGCCAACTCGATGGGGATCGCAGTCGGCGGGGCTCCGGTGACTTTCGCCGTGGCGTCGGGTGGCGGGACGTTCGGAACCACGCTAGCGAGATCCAACGCGCAGGGCATCGCAACGACGACATTCACGCTGGGAAGTGTTCCCGGCAAGATTCTCATCAGCGCGTCGGTTAGCGGTCTGGCTCCCGTTCAGTTTACCGCCACGGCGAACGACGTTCCTTCGAAGCTGGAATTGCAGAGTGGCGACAATCAGACTGGACTTGTCGGTACGCGTCTCCCGGAAGCGCTCACCGTACAAGTGCTGGGCCGCGCTGGTACTGGCCTGCCGGGAATCCAGGTGAGGTTCTCCGTGAGCTCAGGTACTGTGAACTCTCTACTTGCCGCTAGCGTGACGGATGCACAGGGAGTCGCGTCGGTGGGTGTGACCCTCGGGCAATCGCCAGGGCCGGTGAGCATAGCTGCGACTGTACCGGGCGTGCCTGCCGCGACATTTCATCTGACGGCGATTCCCGATCCTACGCCCGCTTCCTATACGATTGATACCCTCGCGGGCAGGGACCATCCGCTCGGCGATGGAGGGCCGGCCACGGATGCGATGCTTCTCGCTCCGAGCGCCCTCGCATTTGACGGCTCCGGGAACCTGTGGATTGCCGACGCCGGTAACGCCAGGATTCGGACGATTGCGCCATCAGGGGCCATCAGCACGATAGCCGGCTCCGGAGAACGAGGTTTCGGGGGTGACGGACTACCGGCGTCCTCAGCACAATTGAGCAGTCCGGGCGGACTGGCATTCGACACTCACGGTAAGCTGTACCTCACCGATCAAAACCGAATTCGAGTGATCAGCTCAGACGGCACCATCAGCACTCTGGCCATCGGGGCGATCGGTGCGACCAACGCTTTGGTCTTCGACAAAGCCGGCAACCTCTATGTGGCCGATACATTCAGCCATCGGGTGAGAAGAATCGACCCCTCCGGAGGGATGAGCACTTTCGCCGGTACCGGCCAGCCTGGGTTCAGCGGTGACGGCGGCGACGCGGCGGCGGCTCGAATCAATCTACCGATCGCACTGGTTTTCGATGCCTCCGGGAATCTACTGATCGCGGAAGGGAGCCGGGTTCGGCGGGTGTCGCCAGAAGGCGTGATCACTACTCTACTTGGCGAGGGCAATAGCGAAACGCCAGCGATCATCAAACCCGCGGCCCTGGCTGTCGATGCATCCGGCACAATCCTTGTTGCGGATTCCATAGGGAACCGGGTTTGGGCGGTCTCTTCCTCAGGCGGACAGCGAGCATTCGCAGGTTCAGGGGAGCGTGGTTCGACTGGAGATGGTGGCGGTGCGTTGGATGCGCGGCTGGACGGCCCTTCCGCGCTTGTGATTGACGCACGCGGAAATCTGTTGATCGCGGAGGGCAACCGGGTCCGCATGGTGGACTCTGTTGGAGTCATCCGCACCGTCGCGGGGCGTAGCCATTTTGGTGGCGATGACGGTCCTGCTGCATCGGCCATTCTCCTGTCGCCGTTAGGGGTCGCGCAGGACGGAGCCGGGAACACTTACGTTGCCGATTCCGGAAACCACCGGGTGAGGATGATTGACTCCTCGGGCACCACTGCCACCATCGCCGGTGATGTCGTTCCAGGGTTCGCAGGCGATGGCGAGCCGTCCACACTCGCCCGGCTTTCCTCACCCTCGGATGTAGCGCTGGATCAGGCTGGCAACATCTACATCGCGGACTCAGGTAATAACCGGGTTCGGGTGATTGACCGCACCGGCACAATTCGGACGCTCGCCGGTGATGGCTTTCCGCGTTTTGCTGGAGATGGTGGCCTGGCTATCTCTGCCTCTCTCTCCAGCCCAACCGCGGTCGGTGTCAAGGGCGATGGGACCGTATATATCTCGGATTCGAAGAACCACAGGGTGCGTGCTGTCGCAACCGACGGAACTATTCGGACCGTCGCGGGTGATGGGCGATCCACACTCCAAGGTGATGGCGGACCGGCTATATTGGCGAGTTTCGACTCGCCCCGTGGACTGGCTTTGGACGACAGTGGGAACCTTTTCATAGCCGATTCCGGGAACGGGCGTGTCCGGAAGGTGGATCCTCTCGAGAACGTAAGCAGCGTAGTTGGCTTCGGAGTGACGCCCGGGACCGCCAGAACCCTTGTGCCCTATGCTATGGCCGTGGACAAGACAGGCAACCTCTACATCGCCGACTTTGCGGGAAATCGCCTCCTGAGGCTGAACGTGAGAGGTGTGGTCAGCACGATTGCCGGTGATACTACCGGTGCAGCGGGATTCAGTGGCGATGGCGATGCCGCGACGGCGGCGAGGATGAATGCTCCGGCGGGTGTTGCCATCAACAGCGATGGCAGCATTCTTGTTGTCGACAAGGGTAACAACAGGATTCGTGTCCTTACGCCAGTCAGGTAGCGGCGACGGACATCCCGACAAGCCGCTCGTCTATACCCGCTTCGGGTCCTTCCTCGCGCCGTGTCTGACGTGAAGGACCCGGACAACGTCATCGAAAATGGCGTAGTAAACGCGGTACACATCCCGGCGGCGTCCGAAGAGAAGCTTTCGAACGGTTCTACGCGAGGAGGACAGCTTGGGTTCTACCTCACACCGTTCTGGAAAAGTAGAGAGGGAGAGAATGCTTGCCTCGAAGCGATCACACCAAGCGGCTCCTCTGCCTGGAGCTTCGCGCAGTACTCTTGAGTAGATTCTTTCCAGATCCGCCTCGGCGCGAGGAGTGATCTCAACGCGAAATGCCATGCTTGGCCCGGAGTCCGGCAAACACCTCTTGAGCGGAGCGTGCTTCTCCACGCTCTGCCTGGGCGAGCCCCTCTCGGACGGCGGCGTTTACCTCGGCAAATTCAGGGTCCGACTCGCCTAGGGGTCCTTCAACATGCTCAACCCAGCCGTCCTCCTCACGGATGAGACGTTCGACGAATGCTTGGACCGTAAGCCCTTCGGCCTGTGCTCGCTTGCGAACCTGTTCCTCTAATTCTGATGCAATCGTGATCGTCATAGTAACCGCACCTACAGGCCATTCTACGCTGGTTCGCCAACCGTGTCACGCCGCACTAGCGCTATCGGTTACAATCACAAACCATGAACAGACTTGCAGGACAACTCGCATGGGGTGCAGTCGCGATCGCGGGCGCGTACGCGCTTGGCGGCATCGCCCTCAACCGCGGGGAGAGCGTCAACAGCATGTGGCTGGTGGTGGCGTCGGTGTGCGTCTACCTCATCGGATTTCGCTTCTACGCCAAGTTCATCGCCGCGAGAGTGATGGCGTTGAATGACCAGCGCGCCACACCGGCGGAGCGGCTGCGCAACGGTCATGATTACGAGCCCACCAACAAGTGGATCCTCTTTGGGCACCACTTCGCGGCGATCGCGGGACCGGGGCCGCTGGTGGGGCCGACGCTGGCGGCGCAGTTCGGCTACCTGCCCGGCACGCTGTGGATCATCGTGGGGGCAGTGCTCGGCGGGGCGATTCAGGATTTCGTAATTCTGTTCTGCTCCATGCGGCGCGATGGCAAGTCGCTGGGGCAGATGGCGCGCGAGGAGATCGGCAAGTTGGGCGGCTTCACGGCGCTGCTCACGGTGCTGCTGATCATGATCATCCTGCTGGCGGTAGTGGCGCTGGTGGTGGTGAACGCGCTGAAGGGCAGTCCGTGGGGCACGTTCACTATTGCGGCGACGATGCCGATTGCGGTGTTCATGGGGATCTACCTGCGCTACTGGCGGCCGGGCAAGGTGCTGGAGGTTTCGGTGATCGGATTCGCGCTGGTGATGGCGAGCATCTTCGGCGGCGAAGCGCTTGCGAATTCAGCCACGCTGTCGCCGTGGTTCACGCTGAGCGGGCTGGGTCTGGCGGTTGCAGTGATCATCTATGGATTCTTCGCCAGCGCGCTACCGGTGTGGCTACTACTCGCCCCGCGCGATTACCTGTCGACGTTTGTGAAGCTTGGTGTCGTGCTGCTGCTGGGCGTGGGTATTCTGTTCGTGCGGCCCAATCTGGAGTTGCCTGCCTTCACGCGTTTCACCGATGGCAATGGGCCGATCTTCGCAGGCAAGATTTTTCCGTTCTGTTTCATCACGATTGCGTGCGGGGCGATCAGCGGATTCCATTCGCTCATCTCCTCCGGCACGACACCGAAGATGATCGCGCGCGAAACGCATGTCTGGCCGGTGGGATACGGGTCGATGCTGCTGGAGAGCTTTGTCGCGATCATGGCGATGATTTCGGCGAGCGTGCTGCAGCCGGGTGTGTTCTTCGCAGTCAACTCGCCGGCGGGCATTGTGGGATCGAGTCCCGAGGCGGCGGCGGCCACCATCACGGGATGGGGATTTCCAGTCACCGCACAGCAGATGTCCGAACTTGCCACCGACGTCGGCGAACAGTCGTTGTTCTACCGCACCGGAGGCGCGCCGTCATTGGCGTTGGGCATGGCGCACATCTTTGCTTCGAGCGGCGGCGGACGCTCGCTGCTGCGCTTCTGGTATCACTTCGCCATCATGTTTGAGGCGCTGTTTATCCTCACGGTGATCGATGCGGGTACGCGCGTGGGCAGGTTCATGCTACAGGACCTGCTCGGAAATGTTCACAAGCGGCTGGGCGAAACAAGTTGGATGCCTGGGGTGATCGGATCGAGCGCGGTGATTGTGCTGGCGTGGGGGTACTTTCTGGTGCAGGGCGTACTTGATCCGCTCGGCGGCATCAACTCGCTTTGGCCGCTGTTCGGCATTGCCAACCAGTTGCTGGCCGCGATTGCGCTCTGCGTGGCCACCACCATCCTCATCAAGATGCACGGGGCGAAATACATGTGGATCACCTGCCTGCCGTTGACGTGGCTCATCACCGTCACTTATACAGCGGCGTGGCAGAAGATCTTTTCGCCGATTCCGCGCATTGGATTTCTTGCGCAGGCCAGTCAATTTCAGGGGCTGCTCGATTCCGGCAAAGTGGCCGCGGGGAAGGTGGGCGAAATGCAGACGCTCATCTTCAACAACCGGCTGGATGCGGTGGTGTGCGGCGTTTTCCTGGTGCTGGTGACTACCATCCTGATCGACAGTCTGTTCCTGTGGATCGGGCTGTTGCGCGGGACGCGCGAGGCGAAGGTGATGGAAGCGCCGTTCGTTCTTTCGACGCTGCGGCCGGAGGAAGTATGAACCGCGTACGAACCATCGCCCGCATTCTGATGGGTCTGTTGCGCGAGTTGTCGGATGAGAATGCGTATCAGCGTCACTTGGCCGCGCATGGCCGCGTGCATTCGCCGGAGGAATACCGCCGGTTCACGGATCATCATTGGAAAGCCAAGTACGCGCGCGCGAAGTGTTGTTAGGAGATCGCATATGAAGAGACTCTTGCTCGCCGTGCCATTCCTGCTGCTTGCGGGCTTCGCCCTGGAAACGAGGCAGACGGCCACCCACAAATTCGAGGAGATCGCAGCGGGCGTGTTCTTTGTAACGGGCGGGGACAAGGTTGTTGTCGGGAGCAACTCGCTGGTCGTGGTGAACGACGACGATGTGCTGGTGGTGGATTCGCACATCACGCCGGAAGCGGCGAGGGCGTTGATCGCCTCGGTGAAGACGATCACGAACAAGCCGATTCGCACGCTGGTGAACAGCCACTACCACTACGACCACGCCAACGGGAATCAGGTGTTCGGCAAGGATGTGGAAATAATCGGACACGAGTACACGCGCAGGAAACTGCTCGGCGACGTGCTGCATGAGGCGACGTTTCTGAACAACGGCAGCGTGGCTACCCAGGAGAGAGTGGCGGCGGGTATCGAGGAGCAAATCCAGAAGGCAAGCGGCGTGCAGAAAACCGCCCTCGAAGCCCGGCTGGCCCTGCAGCGCCGTCACATCCAGGAAATCGGCGAAGTGAAGCCGACGCCGCCGAACGTTACCCTCACAAACAGGATGACGCTGCATCGCGGGTCGCGGGAGATCCAACTGCTGCATCTGGGACGTGCGCATACGGCGGGCGATGTCGCGGTCTATCTCCCCGCGGACCAGATCATTTTCACAGGGGATATGTTTTACCGCGGTGCGCCGTACCTGGGAGACGGGTTTCCGGACGAGTTCGTTCAGACGCTGGAACGGCTGAAAGGGATGGATTGGAAGATGGCAGTTGGCGGCCACGGTCCTCTGATTCGTGACCGCGCGCAGGTGGACTTCAACCAGCAATACCTGCGCGAGTATTGGGGGCAGGTGAAGGGGTTCCATGCGGCGAAGATGACGAAGGAGCAGGCGCGGGGGAAACTGGACCTGTCCAAGTACAAGGATTTCGCCCGGTTTCAGTTGACGGCGCCCGGGGTTTTGGAGATCGAAGTTGGGCGGATGTACAACTTGTTGAACGGGGTGAGGGACTGACTTAACGGGCTCTCATTCCGGACAGGCAGGATCACCAAGCAGTTTCTCGAGGACATGAACGAGTGGCGGCAAAGCGTCTTGAACCGTTTGCCAGACAATGTCGCGGTTTACGTCGGCGTAGCCATGAATCAGTCGATTCCGCATCGCAACAATTCTCGGCCACGGCAGGACTGCGCATTGCGCTTTTGCTTCGGTGGAAACTCGTGCGGCGGCTTCACCGATTATCTCCAGTTCCTTGACGACGGACAGCAGCAACATCCGGTTTTCGTCAAGGTCTGCGCGACCCTTTCCTGCAACGAACGAGATCGCTTCGCGGGCTGCCTCCAGCATGTGGCGAAGGCGGATGCAATCATGCTCGTTCATACTGCACTACTGCTTGCTTGATGACCTCGGCTCGAAAGTACCGGCTCAGATCCTCGGGCGTTCGTAGGTCGACCCTGCGACCGACCAGCCCGGACAGTTCTTCCTCCATGCCTGCCAAGTCAAATAGTGTCGGAGTGCGATCCCTTTGAAACTCGACAAGGACGTCCAAGTCGCTTTCAGGGTGAAATCGAGGGGTGAGCACGGAACCAAAGAGAGAGAGTTTACGAATGCCATTGCGCTCGCAGAAAGCGCGAACCGTCGCATTATCGAGCTCGATTTGCAGTCCCGGCACATCAACAGTATCGCATGCGCGGGCTTATCAGCCTTGAAGGACGCCCTCCAGCGCGTTTGACACCCCTCCCGTGGGGTCACTATAGTCAAAGGTTGGGGCCTTCCCCTCCCAACAATCATGCCCAGTTCCTATCCTGAACTCTACTTTCCCATCTTGCTGCAAGCGATATTGGGGGCCGTGGTGGCCGCTGCGCTCGTCGGTCTTGCGTTTGCGCTAGGGAAACGGGTGAAGAACCGCGTCAAAGACATCCCCTACGAGTGCGGTGTGACTCCCATTGGAAACGCCAAGGAACGTTTCAGCGTGCGGTTCTACCTGGTGGCGATGATCTTCATCCTGTTCGATATTGAAGCCATTTTTCTCTACCCCTGGGTGGTGGTCTTCCGTGAATTGAAAATGTTCGCCTTCGTGGAGATGCTGGTGTTCGTTGTTTTGATCCTGGCCGGGTACTTCTACATCTGGAAGAAAGGTGTGCTGAATTGGGCTGAGGAAGAATGGCACTACCGTCCGAATCCGTGGAAGGATAAGACCGCGGTAGCGCCAAGTGAGCGCACATCCGAAGCGGTTGGCGCAAGCCGCTAAGGATCGCGGCGCGAGAAGAAGGGAATACATGATTCCTGAGGAATTACAGCAAGACCCTGTCGTGGCGGCGCTTGTGGCGCGCTTTCCCGGCGTTGTCCTGGAAGCCAAGAACGATCTAGGCGAGTTGAGCATTGTTGTGGATGCGGCCCGCATACTCGATGTCTGCCGCTCGCTCAAGCATGATGAGAAGTTCATCCGGCTGAGCAGCGTCACCGCGGTGGACTGGCTGCCGCGCGAACCGCGTTTCGATGTCGTGTATCACATGCAGTCGATTGAGCGGAAATTGTGGCTGCGCGTGAAAGCTCGCGTGGGCGGCGAGACGCCCGAGATCGATTCGGTTTTCCCCATCTGGCGCGGTTCCGACTGGTATGAGCGCGAAGTATTCGATCTGTTTGGCATTGTCTTCCGCGGACATCCGAATCTGAAGCGCATCATGCTGCCGGACGACTGGCAGGGCCATCCGCTGCGCAAGGATTTTCCGGTTCACGGCTACAAGTACAGCTACGCGCAGGAAGAGTAGGAAGTAGAGGAAGCACATGGCTGACACCGACACCCTCGCGGCGCCCGCTGAGGAAATCATCGAAACCGACGGCGGCACAACCCGGAAGATGATCCTGAACATGGGTCCGCAGCACCCATCGACGCACGGCGTGCTGCGCATCATTCTGGAACTGGACGGCGAAACGATCACCAAAGCTGTGCCGGACATCGGCTTCCTGCACACGGGCATCGAGAAGCAGGCAGAAACGCGGACATGGCAGCAGGTGGTTCCGCTCACAGACCGCACCGATTACCTGGCGAACCTTTCCAACAACCTTGGCTACTGCCTGGCGGTTGAGAAGCTGTTGCAGATTGAAGCGCCGCCGCGGGCGCAGTTCATGCGCGTGATGCTCACCGAGGTGACTCGCATCAATTCGCACCTTGTGTGGCTGGGCACCAGCGCTCTTGACGTCGGCGCGATGAGCGTCTTCTTCTATACCTTCCGCGAGCGCGAAGAGATGCTGCGGATGTTCGAGTTCTTCTCGGGCCAGCGCATGATGACCAGCTACTTCCGCATCGGAGGGCTGGCGCTCGATGCACCGCGCGGCTGGGAGAAGTGGATCGACAAGTTTCTGAAGGTGATGCCCTCGCGGATTGAGATGCTGGAAGGGCTATTGAACGAGAATCCGATATTCAAGAAGCGCACGCAGGGCGTGGGTTTTATCAGCCTGGAAGACATGCTCGATCTGAGCGTTACAGGTCCGATGCTGCGCGCTGCGGGTTTGCAGGTGGACGCCCGCAAGGATCACCCCTATTCGAGCTACGAGAAGTTCCAGTTTGACATCCCGACGCGGACGGAGAACGACGTGTACGCGCGGTACCTGGTGCGGATGGAAGAGATGAAGCAGAGCCTGCGCATCATTCAGCAGGCCCGCGACGGCATGCCCGGTGGACCTTACACGGCCGATGCGCCGAAGGTGGTTCTGCCCGATCGGGAAAAGATGAAGACGCAGATGGAAGCGCTCATCTACCACTTCAAGATTGTGACGGAAGGCTTCCGCGTGCCGCCAGGCGAGTCGCATGTGGTGATCGAATCGCCGCGCGGCGAACTCGCCTATTACGCGGTGAGCGATGGAACGTCGAAGCCGTATCGCGTGTTCTTCCGCACGCCGAGTTTCGGCAATCTGCAGGCTCTTTCGCCATTGTTTGTAGGATTCCCGATCGCGGACTCCATTGCCTCGTTGGGCAGCATGGACTTTGTGCTCGGAGATACGGACCGCTAAGCATATGACATTCTCCCCGGAACTTGAAGCCAAGCTGACAAAGCTGGTGAACAGCTATCCCGCCGGAAGGCTGAAGAGCGCGCTCATTCCCATGCTGATGTTCACTCAGGATGAAGTGGGCTCCATCACGCCAGAGTTGGTGAAGGAAATTGCCAACCGGCTGAAGATCACGCCCGTGCAGGTGGACGAAGTGGTGACCTACTACTCTATGCTTCACAAGAAGCCGATGGGGAAGTATCACATTCAGGTGTGCACCAACATCAGTTGCCTGCTGTGGGACGGCGACAAACTGTATGAGCATGCGCGCCACAAGCTCGGGCTGGGCCATAAGGAAGTAAGCGCGGACGGGCAGTTTTCGCTCGAGGAAGTGGAATGCATGGGCGCCTGTTCGTGGGCACCGGCCATCCAGGTGAACTACGATTTCCACCATCACGTGACTCCGGAAAAGTTGGATGAAATCATCGACAGCCTAAGGAAGCTGCACTAAACCGCCATGCTCTTCAACCCTCCCAGTCCATTAGAAGTGAAAGTGCTCACCGTACGGTTTGGGCTGCCGAATTCGGCTTCCATCGACACGTTCCTGGCCAACGACGGCTACAAGGCGTTTGAGAAATCGCTCGACATGACGCAGGAGCAGATCATTCAGGAAGTGAAGGACTCCAACCTGCGAGGGCGCGGCGGCGCGGGCTTCCCCACGGGCATGAAGTGGGGCTTTGTACCGCGGCAATCGCCGAAGCCGAAGTACATTGTGGTGAACTCGGACGAGTCCGAGCCCGGCACCTGCAAGGATCGAGTGCTCATCGAGAACGATCCACATATGCTGATCGAGGGCTGTCTGATCGCGGCGCAGGCAGTGGGCTCAAAGACGGGCTACATCTATATCCGCGGCGAATACCGCTACCTGATCGACGTCATGGACAAAGCGATCGGCGAGGCCTATGCGCGCGGTTATCTCGGCAAGAACATTCTCGGCCGCGGAGTGGATTTCGATCTCTACACGCACACCGGCGCGGGGGCTTACGAATGCGGCGAGGAATCGGCGTTGCTCGAATCTTTGGAAGGCAATCGCGGGCAGCCGCGCATTCGCCCGCCATTTCCGGCAGTGGCGGGTTTGTATGCCTGCCCGACGGTGTTGAACAATGTGGAGACCTTCGCGGCTGTTCCGAGCATTCTGCTAATGGGCGGCAAGGCGTGGGCCGATCTCGGTGTCGCCAAAGCCGGCGGCACCAAGCTGACCTGTCTCACTGGCCACTTCAACAGGACTGGTGTGTACGAGCTTCCACTGGGCTTTCCAGTAGAGAAGATGATCAACGAAGTGGGTGGCGGTGTGCGCGGCGGGTTGAAGATGAAGGCCTTCATTCCGGGGGGATCATCGTGCCCGGTTCTGACTGGCGATGAAGCGTGGCCGCTCACGATGGATTACGATTCGATGGCGAAAGCGGGCACGATGCTTGGTTCCGGCGGAGTTGTCCTGATGGACGAAAACACCGATATGGTGAAGGCGGCTCTGCGCATCATGCATTTCTACCAGCACGAAAGCTGCGGCTGGTGCATCCCGTGCCGCGAGGGCACGACGTGGCTCAAGAAGCTGCTCACGCGGCTTGATCGAGGCATGGGAACTGAGAAGGACATCGACCTGGTGGGGGATGTGTCGAAGAACATGATGGGGCGGACGTTCTGCCCGCTGGGGGACGCCGCGGCACTGCCAACCGAATCCATCGTGCGCAAGTTCCGGCACGAGTTTGAAGCGAAGATTGCCAAGACGCAGATTTCGATGGCGGGGGTGGCGAGTCCGTTCGTGGTGGTGTAGGGCGCTGCGCGGTGCGGACACGCCTCTAAGTTAGGAGACGTGTGTATCGAGGAGCACCGTCAAGAGAACCGCCTCCACGCCGTGTTTCGGAGGTTCCGCGCGAAGTCCAGGCTACAGGCAATGTCCGCGCGGCCCTTCCACATGCCAAAGTACTCCGATTCGGCGAGATCTCCAAGGGTGGGTGCGGATTGAGTGTCGGCGAATCCGGCCGGCACATCTGGTGGCACGGTGAGTCGGAGTTCCCGATCCGGACCAGTATCAGCGGTCAGGCTTAATGTTCGCATCATGGTCAACGAGGGCTCCGCACTATTGAGTCTACTGCAGGCCGCTCAGATGCTGTGGAAGTAGTTCTGGCGGTGACCATAGCACGGCCGTGGACTGTCGCGCCGCCTCAGCGCTCCCCGGCGTAAACGACCGGAGTAGAGTCCCGCTCCAAGGAGTCCAGCAGCGCAAGACCCTTTTCGGAGTACAGGCGATCACGATACTCAGTGTCCAGGACCGCCGCATCGTACGACGCCTTGTCTTCCTGATCCCAGGCGTCCACGCGCCCCGATTCGGCGAAAAGAAATGCGGCTTCGTGCTTCATGACGGATCTATTACTATCCTCTCAAATAAAAGTTCCAGAAACAATTGCTGATTTTGGCGTTCTTTGTGACGACCCGAAAGTAAGAGCCCGAGATCCGCTCCCGAAGATACCACATCGAGCTGTCCTCGACGACATCGAACTCCATCGTATCGGTGAGAATGCTCCGCAGCAAAGCCGCGCACTCAGCGACGCTACGGACCACCATCACACCGTTGGCTACTCCTGTGGCCAGGTTCACTTGGATACCAAGCGGGTGGAAGCGCTTCAACGTGTTCGCGCGGCTGTCGTAGATTCGATTCTCCGAGACCGCAATGAGGCGGCATAATCTCTCCATTTCGGACCCGTGCTGCCGGTGAAAGTGCTCGACCGCATGGCGCTCCTGGACGGAGCGAAAGACCGTAGTGTGGGCAAAGTCTGGAAGAGCGCGGAATTCTGCGACAAAGGTGCGCTCCTCCGCCGAAAGGTTGGCCATGAATCGATCGTCGGCGTTCAACACGAAGCGTAACCTCTCTAAAACGGTTTGCGGATTCTCCTGAAGCAATTCGGCCGTGCGGTCGCTTTCACTCTTGGCGGGGACATAGGCGATAACAGGTTTTCCCTGTGCCAGCGTAGCCGCCAATTCTGAATCCTTCCCTAGAGTGTCCGTGTCCTGGACCGAGTACACCGTGCATTTGGCGCGCTTCAACATTAGAGACTCTACCAGACCCTTGTCCACACGATTGCCCGTGTAGCTCTGGGTGGGGTCGAAGTAGCGCACCTTCAGTTCCTGGATTTCCGGTCTGTTCATCAGACCGGAGATGAAGTCGTACAGATCAGAAAACTCCCACGTTTTCCGCATCGATGTTGCGAAATACACGTCCATATGGTCCCACGTGAGGTATACATCCTGGTTGCGGCTAGCGATGCCCTGGACCTCTTGCAGGCGAGCGTGCCGGCCTTCCACCTCCGGCGCAATCTCCGCTACATACGTGGAAAACTCCTCAGGCGTTCGCCCAGGATACCTAGATTGATAGTTGCGAATCATGCCGACGACTGCCAGATGCTCTTCCGGTTTGCTTAGCTCTCGAATGACGTCTTCGAAGCCCTCCCAGGACGTCCCCACGCCGGCTGATTTGGCGGCCACTCGCAAGAGCTTGCTGCGCCCTGCTTCGGCAACGATCTGAGTTGCTGACAGATACCCAACCAGGGAGGTGTCATTCCGGGGGATGTTCTCCACTTCTAGCAACTTCTCCGCTCGCGCTGAGTAGGCGGCCACAGAACCATCCCCTTCGATACAGAGACTGCCGAGTTCGCTTAAAAACTGATCTTCGTCGAAGATGCGCGACAGCATCCGGTACGCAAACACAAAGTTGCCGTACCGCAGCATGGCCACTTTCTGGTATCGTTCCACCGCCTGTTCCAACTGGCTGACTCGGCACGCGTCGCAGAAAAAAAACCGGAACATGGGTCTGCCCATTCGGTCCTTGTTCACCAGAAGCAACAGTTCATTCATCTGACTGTGATCGATCTCGCGACGGTCATCCAGGAGGATCTGCGACAGCAGCGATAGCTCGCTCCCACCGACTCCCTTTACAGTGGTTCCGGTGAGCCGAACAGCAAGGGAGCAAAATGTTTTTGGCTCCACGTTGTGTAGCGTACCAAAAACTGCACGCCACGTTGGTGGCGATAGTCATGGTGTGAGCCGTCGCCGGACGGGCAAATTTCTCATTGCCCTTTCCCGCCTTTTCGTGCATCGTAGTTTGGCCGTCCCGACTTGCTGTGCCGTCGCGTTCGTCGGCCCGACGTTCTGCCCGCTGGGTGACGCCGCGGCACTGCCAACCGAATCCATCGTGCGCAAGTTCCGGCACGAGTTTGAAGCGAAGATTGCCAAGACGCAGATTTCGATGGCGGGGGTGGCGAGTCCGTTCGTGGTGGTGTAGGGCTTATTGCAGGACGATTTCGCGGAAGGACCACGGGTCGGCGGATGTGGAGAAGCTGTCTCGTACATCGATGCGAACCGGGGCCTGGCGTGTGAACCGGACCGCCTCCGAATCTGCGGTCGTGTTGCGGGCCTGCGGGCCCGGCGGCGCGATGGCCGAAGTTGTCGCGCTGCGGAAGCGGCGGCCCAGGCTCGACGTATCGAACACCACCTCGCGTTTCTCCGCGGTCCGATTCAGCACGTAGAGCACAAGCCGTTTTCGTTCGGCGTCCCAGGCTGCCTGGATCTGAAATTCGTTTGCTACGCGTGGCTGATAGTTTTCCATTCGCAAGGGCCAAGCCGCGGGAGTGCGGCTCATTGCCTGCATTGCGACACCACTGGATGTTAGAAACGCATCCTCCTTCGGCGTCTCCATTGCGCTCTGCGCATGCGTGTTTGAGAGGTTGTTGAAATTGATCCAGCCGACATCACCGCCGCGGCGCTGCCACGACATCATGTTGGCGAGCACCACCATGCCGGTTCTCCAACGGCTCATGCGATCCCACAGCTCCGCGCGCGTGATCCCGACGATGGCGTTGTCGGCGCGCTGTTTCTCTACTGCCTCGCGCGGCAGCCACTCGGTATTGGCGTAAAACAACTGCCGTCCGCTTCGCTGGTTGTAAGCCCGCATGAGCGACAGCACCTCGTCCAGACCTTCCTCCGAATCGGTGCGATCGGCGAGGAAGTCCACGTCGCGTCCGGTGGCTTCGAGGAGTGCTCCCAAATGTGGCCGGAAGCGGCCGTAGGTGACGAGTCCGATTTTGATGGACGGATCCACGGCCTTCATCGCACGCGAATAGGCGACCGCCGCACGCGCGTATTCTTCGGGGCTGAACCAGCGGTATGTCTCGTTGTCCAACTCCCAATACTTCACGCGCCACGGCTGGCGGTAGCCGTTGGCCGCACGCATAGCGGCCATGGGATGACGGCCGGCGGGGAGGTTGCAGTAGGCCACCCAATCCGCGGCCTGCTTCGCGCCGGTTTCGAGATCGGTGAAGCGCGTCATGTCGAAAGAGTGTGTGCTGGTGGCGGGCGGCCGATTCGGTGTCGTGAGCAGGTAGTCTTTCTTGCGTGGATGATACATATTCACTGCGAACATCATCTCCGCCCCCACCCGCTTGCACATAGCGGCGAATTCGTCGGTGCCCAGACCGTTCGAATTCATGCCACCCCAGAAGTACGAGGGGGCGGGATTGCGTTTGTCGAGAGGGCCGACTCCATCGCGCCAATCGTAAAAGGAGGCAAAGCAGCCGCCGGGAAAACGGAACAGTTTCGGCCCAAGGGACTCGATGGCGCGAACGGTATCCTCCCGCCAGCCATGGAACTGCGACGCGGGAAGCAACGAGAAGTTGTCCGCAAGGATGGTGCTTCCGGGCGGGATCCAGAGGCTGAAGGTGGCGTAGCCTTCGAATGAATCATTGCGGAACTCGGCAGTGCGCACCTGGTAGGTGTCTCCCAGAAGCTCCAGCTTGCGTACTACCAACGGGCTGTGCCAATGGCCCCGCGGATAAATGCGAATCTCGGGTTGAACCGCTTTGCCGGCGCTTCGCAACATTCCACGGAAGCGGTAGGTTTCACCGCGCCGCAGGAACTTTCCCTCCTGCGCGAGTGCGCCCCATTCCGTGTGCTCCTCGTTGATGAGCCGAACGGCCTGCATACCGTGGCTGACATGGGCGGCCTCACGCGTCCGTTCCAGCCGCACTCTGCGTTGCGGAGAACGCTCGACAAAGAACGTTGACTCCTGATTGATGTGGAACGCTCCCTCGCTTCCAGGCGCAGCGAACCAGGCGTTGTGCTCATAACCGGAGTGATACCAGCTCATCTTGCGCCAATCGGTCTGGAAGCCGCGTGAGTGGTCCCTCTCGTTGTTCCACAAGCCAAACCATGTAATGCTGTTATCGCGATACGGCATGTACGGCTCAAAGGAGGCGTTGAACAACAGCTCGGCCATCATCGGTTCGATCTGAAAGCCGTAGCCGAGCTCGACGAAGTGACTGGAAAGCAGAGGGCTCACTGGCTTGGCGCTGACCTCTTCCACCGTGATTCTGAAGATCATAGGATCCGCGGCCAGCGCCGGCCAGGCGAGCAACAGCGCCGCCGGCAGCGAGACGGTTCTATGTAGCATTCCTCTGCCATGCTAGCGCTGTTGAAGCGCCGATATTCCCGCGGCAGCGCGCCGGCAACGATCCCGCTATGGCAATGCAATAATCTCCGCGGCGCCAGGGATGAGCACCTGAGTGGCTACGTAAACTTTGCCGTCAGTGCCGACTGTGGCGGCTATCGCCTGGGGAAGCCCAGTCGCCACCTGTGTGCATGTCCACGTGCTTGAATTGCACGCATTCACAGTGCCTCCAAGAGTGGGAAACCCGAACTCAACGGCCGCCCAACTTGCTTCATCGAGTTCCACAACGTAGAGTGTCCCATCGGGACCGAATGTGAGATCGACGATGGACGTGAAGCCGCTCGCGACTATGGTGCAAGCCGGGCTGGTCCCGCAAGTCGCATGACGTGTCCCGGGCGCGATCCTCCAGATGCGCGACATCCCGGTCGGCGCAGGGAACCCCTTTAACTCGCCAACATAATAAGCGCCATCGGGACCGATCGCCACACTCGTAGCTACCGGTTGTGCGGGCATCATGTCCGGGAGACCACAGATGAACGCGAATTGTGGCAGGGGAGTAGGACAACCTGCAAGTTGTTTCAAGTGGGCGCTTGGCACTAATTGGCTGGGAAGCGTCGCAACCCAATCGACATTTCCCCGTTGGTCGACGATGAGTAAGTCGTTCGCCGCAGCATCTGCGACCAGGGCGCTTCCTCCATTCAGTGCTGCGACGTCGAAGGGGTTCGAGTCGATGGCTCCTCCGTCAGGATTGACTTGGGCTTCGAAAGCCCCGAGGTCGGCGATCTCCCGCTTTGAGCCTTTTGAAACGCGATGAAGTTTAAATGGTCCGCCGCTGGTGATCGCGAACATATCGCCACCTCCGATCGGGGCGATATCCGTCACGCCCGGGAGCGCCGCTATCAAAGTGCCGACGCCTTTCCGGAGTTCTACGATCCCCGCTCCGGCGTCCGCCACGAGCAGACTCCCATCTGGAGCAGTCGCCAAACCGAACACCGGAGTAGCAAATTGGTAGCTGGGAACAGCAGCGGTCTGAACGGTCAGAACGAGCACGAGTAACGCAGCAATTGGTGCCGACGCACTGACGCCACGCAATCTATTGTTACGAGCAAACATTGTGAACTCCTCTCTTTTACAGTGGTTGGTTTACAAAGAATGGCTTCGCAAAAGTGAAGAATGAGTGATGCTGAAGATGGGAACCGGCGTGGCATGTTTATCTCCGTGTTGATGCTTGGGATTACGAGGATTGATCACGAGGGTCGTCCCCGCGTTGGCGCTCTTGAGCAGCGAGGTGGCACCCTCGTTGAATGTGGAAAGGTAGAGGGTATTCGGATTGGTGGGATCCATCACCATGAGATCGCCACGAAGGGGGTCGTTTGGATCGAGCCCGAACCGGGACACGCCGGCAATATTGCTCAGAAGACGCCAGCTTCCCGCTCCGCCGATGGTCTTGGACAAGCGTCCGTCGGAGGCGGTGGCGTAGATTGTTGATGGTGCGCCGGCATTGATGGCCAGGCTGCTGACAGAGGGAACCGCAAGAAGCGCAGCGACGCTCAGAGTAAGCACGAAAAACTTTTGGAGTTCCATTGCATGCTCCTGATGGTCGAGGTGCGGATCAACCTCGGAATTGGTATCTGGATCGGATGTCGCGGCTTGGCCCCTCAAAGTGTCCCGTGAGGGGAGTCCTTAACCTGGACGCTTCACCGCGGACGGTCGAATCCGCAAAACCTCGGCTCGACAAACTCTGTCCAATGCTGTCCCAACCTCGACAGGATCGGGCGACGACATAGGACTATCATTCCAACAATTATTCAAGATTGTCAATGCTTCGTGGATCTGACGCTTCGGGGATCTAAACTTCGCTCGGAGGCCCTTCCGACACGTGCGCCTGCGCTGGCCTGCTCTTTCCCTTCCGTCATGCGAACGCCTCAAGGATCTGATTCTGATTGCCCGTGACGGTTCTGGAGTAGACGGCGAGTAGTGCTAAAGGGGTGAGGATGAGTCGGGGTGATTCATGCTAAATTGGCTACACGACGCCATTCGTTCCGTGAAATGGATCGTCCGGGCCCTTAGCACAGCGGTTAGTGCAGCGGACTCATAATCCGTTGGTCGTAGGTTCAAATCCTACAGGGCCCACCACTTCGTTTATGCCGCGAACCGGTAGCCCTTGCCGCGGATGGTCTGGATGTAGCGCGGGTTCTGCGGATTGTCTTCCAGTTTCTGCCGCAGCCAGGCAATGTGGACATCGACGGTACGTGAGTTGACTTCGCTCTGATACTCCCAGACTTTCTGCAATAACTCCTCGCGCGGAACGATACGACCGCGCTGATTGACGAGGTACTGGAGAAGCGACAACTCCTTGGCGGCAAGCGAGACAGGATTGCCGCCTTTGCTCACCTCACCGGTTTCGAAGTCCACCTCGACGTTCTCAAACTGGAACGTGCGCACCGGGACGAGGCCGCCCTTCTTCACACGCCGGAGCAGCGCTTCGACGCGCGCCAGAAGTTCAAACGGATCGAAGGGCTTGGTGAGATAGTCGTCAGCGCCAAGCTTCAACCCCACTACGCGATCAGTGACCTGCGTTTTGGCTGTGAGCATCAGAATCGCTACATCACGGCCCTGCTGTCGCAGTTCCTGGCAAACGAGAAAACCGCTCTTCTTGGGCAGCATGATGTCGAGGATGATCAGATCGAAATCCTCGCGGAGGGCGCGTTGCAGTCCGGCCTCGCCGTCGGTGGCCGAGTCCACTTGAAAGCCTTCGGCGGCAAGCAGATCAGTAACGGTCATGACCAGACCCGGTTCGTCTTCAATCAATAGAATGCGCGAACTCATCCTGTAACTCCGGTGGGGCGGCTGGGATTCGAATCACAAACTCAGTGCCTTTCATCGGTTCACTGTGCACGCGTACGGTACCGCCGTGAGCTTCTATGATCTTTTTGACGAGGTTCAGCCCCAGACCGGTACCGTGAATTTGATCCATGACGGCGCGGCGGCCGCGGAAAAACGGATCGAAGATCTTGTCTTGCTCGTCGTGCGGGATGCCCGGCCCGCGGTCGGAGATGCGAATCTCCACGAAATGGGCGTTCTGCCCGGTGATAGGAGAGGCTTCAATTCCGATCCAATTGTTGCCCTCCGTGCCGTATTTCACCGCGTTGTCGAGCAGGTTCTGAATCGCATGCTGCAACGCGAGTTCGTCAGCCATGACAAGCGGCAGCCCCGGGGCCAACGTCTTGTCGACGTTGAGGCGCGCATTCTCAATGGATAACTTGCTGGCGCGGATGCTGTCCTCAATTACATTCTCCACCGCCACGGGAGTCTTCTCGCGGATCACGTTACCGACGCGCCCGCCAGCGAATCGAAGGACCTGCTCCACCAATATGGAAAGCCGCTCGCCCTCGCGCTGGATCAGGTCGCCATAGCGCTCGACCTGCGCGGGGTTTGCCGCTACTCGCCCCTTCAGGTTGTGGGCCGCGGTGCGAATCACTGTCAGTGGCGTGCGGAGCTCGTGCGAAACGTTGGCGACGAAGTTCATCTGTAACTCGGCCAGTTGTTGCGCCTGCCGCGAGAAGCGCATCAGTGCAGCCACCACCGCGAACATCAGCAGAAAAATGGCGGCCGATATCGCGAGGTTCTGCCATCGTGCGCGGCGCACGGCCGATTCCTCCGAACCGGAAGCGTGCATTACGGTCATCTGCCAGCGTCCGCGGCCGGGGCCGGACATGACCGGTTCCTGTGGAGGTGGACCCTTGCCTCCACGGCGCATTCCCAGGCCGCGAGCCAGGTTCGGTTCGAACAGGGTGATTGTTGCATCGGCCTCCAGCTTCGCGCGGTCCGCGTCGTCGGCCGGATAGTGGAAGAACACCGCGGAGGGGTTGCCGCGTTGCGTCACTTCGACGCGGAACGTACCCGGATCGGGCAGGTGCTCCTGGATCAGTCGAGGCAGTACGCTCTTGCGCACATAATCCCCATCCAGTTCGAGGATGAGCCATTCCTGCTCGCCTGGACGGGCTTCCGGTCCGTCTGGCGTGCCCGGCGGATGCGGGGGGCGCCCGAAGCGCGGAATCTCGAAGAGCAGAGTATCATCTAGATCGTTCGGAGGGGGACGGCCTCCGCGGTTGGTGCGAGCCAATAAATGCTGGCGCATGGTGGACCATGACTCCGGCCAGTTTGCCGGCTGGAAACGGCCTTGGGCGAAATCCAACAGGAGCAGGTTGACTTCCTCTTCCTGCGGAACGGCAAGCGCCACGGCTCGGAACAGCAGCCTTTGCCCGGATGCACGCCACTGACGGAACCGCGCTGCGTAGGCCTCCTCGCGGCCCATCGATTCTACCTGTGAGTCCGCCGGCCGAAGCGCCTTTACCGCTTCCGCGAAGGAGGTATTGAACGCCTCACCGAGATTGGTGAGCGCGATCTGAAGTTCCTTCCGGTGACGCTCCTGCTGTGCTCGGGTCACCTGTCCGACCCATTTGTACTGCAGGATCGCCAATGCGCCGCAAAGGAGCGCAAGAACAGCAACCGCGGCCCAGGAAAACAAGGCCTGTCGTTTGATCTGCTCCATGTTCATAGGCTAACGCGGCTCCGGGGAGGACGGTGGCGGCACGGCACACGAGACAAGCCGGGACGAGAACACCGACCTCTATACACAGTACGCCAGCGCGGTCCCGTTGGGCTGCAAAGGCTGGGTAAAAGAAGCGTTAGGAATGTAAAGCCGGGGTCAACGCGAAGCCTTGGTACACTGGTCGTTCCATGCAACGCCGACACTTCCTTACAGCGTCCGCGGCCTCGCCGCTGGCCGCGCAAACCGAACGCCAGGCACCTGAACTCGACTGGCATGACGCGAAGAAGTTCACGGTGGAAGGACTCGGATTCAAGGACCGGAAATCCCCATTTGACCGGCTTCCCGCGCGTGCCGAGGGTGTGGTTCGCGACGCCGTCTGGAATCTGAGCCGGGACTCTTCCGGGGTATTGGTGCGCTTCAACGCCAACTCGAAGGCGATCCACGCCCGCTGGACCGTCAGCAACAAGAACCTCGCTTCAGCGAACATCACAGCCACCGCGGCGAGCGGCCTTGATCTGTACGCTCGCACCGACGCGGGCAAGTGGCACTGGCTCGGGATCGGGCGACCCACGAAGTTCCCGGAGAACACCGACACGCTAGCCACAAACATTCCGCCGGGCCAACGCGACTACATGCTATACCTGCCGCTGCGCAACGCGGTCACATCGATCGAAATCGGAGTTCTGCAAGGCGCGGCGATTTCACCAGGCGCGGGGCGTCCCGCCGGATCCAAGCCCATCCTCTTCTACGGAACGTCCATCACTCACGGGATCTCTGCCTCGCGGCCCGGCATGACGCACGTGGCGATGTTGGGACGCATGTTCAACCGCGAAGTGATCAACCTCGGGTTTTCGGGCAACGGCCGCATGGAACCGGAGGTGGCGAAGTTTGTGGCCGAACTGGACCCCGCGGTTTTCGTGCTGGATTGCCTGCCCAACATGACCGCCAAGGACATCAACGAGCGCGCAGAGAACTGCGTACTGACGCTGCGCAAGGCGCACCCTGCCACGCCCATTCTGCTGGTGGAAGATCGCAATTACGCCGACAACTTCCTCAATCCCTCGCGGCGCGAGCGCAACGAAACCAATCATCAGGCGATGCGCGCGGTCTACGCCAAACTGCAAAAGGACAAAGTGCCGGCGCTCCACTACCTCAAAGGCGAGGAGTTGCTCAGCGCTGACGGCGAGGACACCATCGACGGTTCACACCCCACCGACCTCGGATTTCTACATCAAGCCCAGGCATTTGAGAGGGTGCTGCGAAGGATCCTCAAATGAGGCGCCGGGCGTTTCTTGCGGCAGTCCCTGCCGCCGCGCTCGCGGCCAAGCGGCCGCCGGATGCAACGGTTGTGCTCACCTTTGACGACGCCGTCAAATCGCACCGTACGTTCGTCGGGCCGTACTTGAAGGACCTCGGCTTTCCGGCGACATTCTTTGTCACACACCGCTGGATGGAAGACACCGCGAACTTCATGTCGTGGTCCGACATCGCCGAGTTGCACGGCATGGGTTTCGAGATCGGCAATCACACTTGGACGCACGCCAATTTCGCCTCTGCGCAAGCCGCAGCGAAGCTCGCCGCGGAGCTTGATCAGGTGGAAGCCGAACTCGAAAAGGTGAAGGTGCCCAAGCCCACGTGCTTCGCGTGGCCCGGCAACAACTTCGGTAAAGCGGCGCTCGCCGTCCTGCAACAACGCGGCTTTCGTCTCGCACGCCGCGGCGGCGCACCGGAAGTGGCATACGGCAAGGTGCTGGTAGGACCCGTCTTCGACCCCGGGCGACATCATCCGCTGCTCATCCCCACCACGCATGATTCCTATCCCAACGGCACGTTGGAAAACTTCCGTAACGCCGTCGCCCAAGCGCGCGACGGCAAAATCACTGTATTGCAGTTTCACGGCGTGCCCGACACCGCGCACCCCTGGGTCCACACGCCGCCGGAACTCTTCCGTCAGTACATGGATCACTTGAAGCAGCAGAAGTGCACCGTGCTCGCGCTGAAGGATGTCGCGCAGTTCTACGACCTGTCGAACCTGCCGGCTGACCCGCTGCTCAACCGGTGAGAGGATACTCGTTGCAGATTAATTATGACCAACCGAATAACCGTCAACATATCACTGCCACCTGAACTGGACGCCTTCATTCAGGGCCGTGTGCAAACTGGCCGGTACCAAACCAGCAGTGAAGTGGTTCGAGAAGCGCTGCGTCTATTGGAACGGCAGGAGCGGGAGCGTGACGATGCCCTACGATCTCTCAAGGCGAAGCTGGAACGCGGAGCCGCGCAAGCGGAGCGTGGTGAAGTGTTGGACGGCGAACAGGCATTTGAAGATCTGCGAACCATGATTGCATCCCATCCCAAACGGCGCTCGCGCAAATAGAGGTCCGAATAGCAGCGAAATACTGAGTGACATCGCCACCGATAGCCCGGATACCGCCGAGCTCCGCGTTATCGAATGCCCTTCGATAGCCAATCGAAATCATCGCCGTGCTGCAGAATGGCTGGCCTGGAAAGGCCAGCCGCGGCCAGGATTGGCCGCCCCACACAGCAGGATAGTCATGGCTATGGAGCAGCAATGGAGAGTCCAGTGCTGGCAACCAATCGAATCGACGTGATCAGAAGCGCAGCCGCATACCGAGCTGGATGTTCCTCGAGAAGTTCAACTGCTGCACAGGCAATATGCCAAACTGCCCGTCCGTCGGATTCGTCGACGCCGGGTCCCCACGCAACGGAGTGTTCGTCGCATTGAACGCCTCTGCGCGGAACTCGAGCTGCCAGCGTTCCGTGAAGTTCATCTTCTTGGACAACATTACGTCAAGCTGTGGCGCAGTGTGTCCGCGAATGGAGTGGAATCGCGACGGCAGCACGGTGTACTCAAATGGCCGCAATTGACGGAAGCATTGCGAGGTCTTCGAGCGGTCGTTGAAGAACCACGAAGTCTCCGTCCGCGTTCCGGAGAGTGGATCGCCGCAGAGGAATTCCCAACTTCTCCACGACCCCAACGGCACTCCCGATTGATAGATGAGGTTGGCGTTCGCTGTCCACCCGCCGATTAGCAGATTCGCCGCCTTCGGCAGGTTGTTGAACATCGCGCGCCCGTTGCCGAACGGCAGATCCCAAATCAACGCCACCGAGAAGTTGTGCGAACGGTCGATATCAGCCACTTGCGTGAACGGTTTGCGCCACTCGAAACTGAACGCGTCATACCAGGCGCGCTCCATCTGCTTGGACCATGTATAGGCCAACACCCAGGTGAGTGCGCCCGCTTTGCTCCGGTCGCCGAACGCGCGTTTCTCAAACCGCGTTTGCAGGCCGTTGTACCAGACCTTCCCCACAGGAAGTATGTTGTTCGTCACTCCGGCAAACTGCGGGATGCGCCGGAACAGGTCGCGCCGTTGAATGGTCGTCGATGTGCCGAAAGTAGACGCCGACGGCAACGCCCCAAAAAAGGGATTGGTGACCGTCTGTTGATAGAAGGCCGGGTTGGACTGCGCGGCATCCCAGTTCGCCTGGTTCATTTCTCCAATCTGGAAACCCACCGGTTCATGCACCGTCGTGCTGCCGACGTAGGAGACTTCCAGGACCATCCTTCCGGGAAGCTCGCGCTCGATTGTGTACGACCATTGATACGTGCGCGGGATGGGCCGGTTCGGCGGATCGAAGCTCACGCCGTTGCCGACGTTCGTGGCGATTCCCAGTGCGCTTCCGAATGGCCGCACCACACCATCCGGAAACGGGTCTTCCAGGGAATACGGGCCGGTGAGCGCAGAACGCGGTGTACGCCCTCCATCCACGGAATTGACATAGTTCGTGTTGATTGAGAAGCCGGTGGTCAATCCGTCTTGTGTCGCCGTCCGGTGGAAAATCCCCGCGCCGCCGCGCATCACCGTCTTGGGTGTGATGGCGTAAGCGATACCAATGCGCGGTTGGATATTGCTGAGATCGAAATTGTAGATGCGGCGCGAGCGCCCGTTCACTCCCGCGAAGGTCATCCCGCCGACGATGGCGGATGGAGCGGCGGGATAGTTTGCCGTGGCCGCCGCGAGATCGCGCCACCTCGCTACCACCTGTCCTGAGAACGCTTGTGGAGTCGTGTAATCCCAATCGCCATTCACACGGTTATGCAATTCCGTGAACGGGAACTGCACGTCCCAGCGCAATCCGAGGTTCAGCGTCAGCCTGTTGTTCACCTTCCAGTCGTCCTGGAAGAAACCGGCGATGTATGGCTCTCTCCGGAAAAACGTGCCGTTGTAGTTGATCACACCGCTGTCTAAAGTTCCCAGCAATGCGTCCGCAACGCCATTGCCGTCCAGACCGTCCACGCGGACACCGCGCATCTGCCGGCTCCAGATATTGTTGAAGCCAAGTTGCCCGCCCGCGCGCCCGGCCGACTTGCCGTGCCGCATGAGGAGCGCCACTTCTGATCCGAATTTCAGCGAGTGTCTACCACGCAGTTCGCTCACGTTGGCCTGCAGATTTGCCTGCTGCCGCGAGCTTTGGTTGATGAACTGATTTCCAAAAATGTCATTGTAGCCGCTCACCGTCACGCGAGGCGTCAGCCGCGTGGGGAACGTATCCACCACTGGCAGCTTCTTGATGCCGATCTTGTCGTAGGTAAAGTCGTAGTCGGACACATCCGGGAAATTCTGGACAAAGCGGTTGTAGCTGGCCTGTACATGAAACAGCCGCGTCGGGGTCATTGTCCGGTCATAGCTGATGACATAGTTCATGTCCCGGCGTACCGTGCCCGGTTCGTTCCCCGTACGCGCCGGAGGATCGAATCCGTTGGAGTTGCGCACCTCCGACCCGTCCTGGAATGTGAACAGGAAATAGAGTCTGTCATTCGACGTGAGGATCTTGTCGTAACGCGCCATGGGTTGTTCATAGCGGTACTTGCCGAGGTTGTCCGCGCGCACGAAGTTTTGCGTGAGTGCGGTCGGATTGAAATTCGGCATCGGATAGTACGAGAGGATCGCCCGTCCGATGGGGCTCTGCCGGTTCTGTGGAATCACGTTTCCCGGGAACGGCTGACGCAGAAAGAGCGCGCCGGAGCGGCATTGCGACGACACCGAGGGATCGGTGCAGGGAACCGCCGTCAAGGGATCGAACACCCGAACAGGACCATTGAAGCCCGCCGGAGTGGTATTAAAATTCCCGGTACGCATATCCGCTGTCGGCACCGACGTTACTGACGGGAACGGCGTCCGCTCCTGCCAGCCTTCAAAGGAGAAGAACACGAAGTCCTTGTCCTTCCGTATCGGTCCGCCGATGATTCCGCCATACTGATGCTGGTTGCGGAAACCGCGCTTGGCACCGGCGGCGTTGTTCTGCCGCGTGTTCGCGTCGAGAATCCTGTTGCGCCAGAAATCGAATAATGAACCGTGCCACCCGTTGGTGCCGGAGCGCAAGGTCGTGTTCACGTGTCCGCCGCCGCTGCGTCCATATTGTGAATCATAGGTGTTGACCATGATCTTCATTTCCTGGACGGCTTCGACGTTCGGAGACACGTTGAATGTCCCGTTCGTGGAAATGGGCGCGCCGTTGAGCAGGAACTGATTCGTCCCGGTGCGTCCACCGTTCATGGTGAAACTGCCGTTCACATCCCAGGCCCGCGTACCGGAAAAACCCGATGACCCGAAGGTCCGCTGTGTGAACATGACCCCTGGCGACAGCCGCATGAGCATGAATGCCTGCCGGCCGTTCAACGGGATCTCCTGCATCTTGATGGGATCGAAGACCAGGCCACGCGATGCGGTTGCCGTTTGCACCAACTCCTGTTCGCCGATCACCGTGACTTCAGTGGTCATCTGGCCCACTTCCAACGTTACTGGCAGATTCAGCCTCTGCGCCGTCTGCAGCACGATGCCGGACCGGATGACCGTCTTGAAACCCGCCGCTGTAATCGTCACCGTGTATTGCGCCGGATCGAGTCCGATGATGGAGTAGATGCCTTCCTGATTGGTGGCCGTTTCCTTGGTCACCTGTGTACCTTCGCGAGTGGCTTTGACATTCGCCGATGCGATCGCCGCTCCGGTTGGGTCGGTTACTTGACCGAGTAATGTGGCACGGTACTCCTGGGCCGAAACGGCGGACACCAGGAGAAAAGAAAACGAGAGAAGCCTGCAAGATTGAATCCCTGTCACGCGTAAACTCCTACATTGAGTTTCCAAGTGTAAGCTCGAATTGAGATGAGTATACACCAGGCGTCAGGCGAACGGACGATCACAGCTTCATATCGAGATACGCCAGATAGAACGCCACCAGCCGGAACGCGTCGTAGTAGTCGTCTTTCTGGATGTAGTCGAGGCGATCCATGGAGCTGTGCAGAATTCCGAATGTCTCTTGCGTGATGGAGTGAATCGAGATTACCGGGATCCGCGCCGTGAAGAACGGGCGTGTGTCGTCGTCCCCCACTTTGTCCACATTCACCCGATCGACCAGGATGCCCAAGGTCTTGGCAAGCTCGTCCAGCCGCCCGATCAATTCGCTGTTCGAGCGGCTGCTCCACACTTTCGGCGGCGTCAGGCCCAGGCATTCCAGATTTACGAATGCGCGGATATTCTTCCTGTCCCCGGCTGTCAACTTCTTCACAAACAGCGTCGACCCGATGAGCCCGCGCTCTTCCTTGGCAAAGGCCACAAAGACGAACGTGTGCTGCCGTGGCCCCTTCTTCAGAGCCTCAAACAACGAGGGCAGCAACGCAGTACCACTCCAGTCATCCACAATGCCAGTGCCGCGCTCGACGAAATCGTAGTGCGCACCCACAATGATGGTGGAATCCGTTTGTCCCCTCAGCGTGCAGATGACATTGCCGAATGACTTGTCCACCCTTTGCGCTTCCACCGGACAGCCGGCCTCATGAAACACCTGGCTGATGGCCGCCTGCCGTTTCTTGAGAGGAACGACGCCACGCTGCAGCCGCTCCTGCAGGAGGGCGCTGGTAGCGAGGTCCAACTCGAGCTTCTGCGCCATGCAGGCAGCCGCAAGAACGAGGACAACAGTGATGCGTAGAATCATTGCCAGTCGACGACAGCCTTCAACACACCTGCCTGTCTGCGCAGCCACAACGGGAACCGCGCGCTCATCACGTCGGGCTTGACGAAATCCGTCGGCCATGGGGATACGTCGATACGCCCGCTCTCCATCGCCTCCAACACGCGCCGGTGCTCGGCCGCCGTGCTGTTGCGGCTCGCCAGAATCGTCGCCTCGCGCCGGTGCAGGTCCGGATCGAACAAGGAGACCCTATCGTTGATGAGACCGACAAACACCAGCGTCCCGCCCTGCTGCAGTAATTGAATCGACGAATCCATGGACTCCTTGTCGCCTGTGCAATCGAACACCAGCATGGATGGCTCTTCCTGCCGCGCCTCCTCGTGGGAGGGGAAGTAGCGAGAAAGGCCGTGGTGTTTGCGTGCGAAATCCAAACGCTCCGGGATCTTCTCCACCACACCAATATCCGCCCCGGCGAGCTTCAGAAACTCCATCACGGAAAGTCCGATCGGCCCCGCACCCAGCACAATGGCGCGATCGTCCGGTTGCGCCGCGGCGCGTCCCACCGCATGAATTCCCACTCCCAGCGTCTCCACCAGGGGAATCTGAACAGGCGGCAGCTTCTCGCATTTGTACAGCAGCTTGGCAGGTAGCAGAATACTGTCGCGCATCCCGCCGTCGGTGTGGACTCCGATGACTTGCATCCCGGCGCAACAGTTTGTCCGGCCGCGCCGGCAGGCCGAGCACGCGCCGCAGTTCAAGTACGGATTCACGGCGCAATGATCGCCTGCCTTAAAGCCCTCCACGCCATACCCCACCTGCACGATCTCTACGGCGAGTTCATGGCCGAGAATCCGCGGATAAGTAAAGAACGGCTGCGTGCCTTCAAAGGCGTGTAGGTCCGTGCCGCAAATGCCGACGGTGAGCACGCGTACCAGCGCCTCTCCAGGGTCGGGCACTTGCGGAGCTGATGTGCTGGACACGACCAACCGTCCTGGTTCTTGCAGTGTATAGGTTCTCATGGGTATCTAGAAGTTGAGCCGGAGGCTCACCACCAGGATACGGTTTCCATCATCGGTGGCGCTGATTCGTCCGAAGTTGAGCGAATTGATATCGGTGTTCGGAGCGGAGAAATTCGGACGGTTCAAGGCGCTGATCGCATCGGCGCGCAGTTCGGCATTCCATCGCTCCTGCAGCCGGATGCGCTTCACGATGTTCAAATCGAATCGCAGCGCTCCAGGCCCTTCAAAGAATCCGATGGGCAGGGTGCCGGGGCTGCCGGGCAGCGCGTTTATCAGGATGACACGTCCCGAGGCGTCGGCCACACCAAGAAGAGTGCTCCGCGCGCGGAGATTGTTTGCGGTGGTGATAGACGATAGGGACGGGTCGGGCACCTGCCGCAGATTCGCGAAATAGGTGACGCCGCTGCCTCTCCGCGTCACTGACCCGAGGTCGCGTCCTAAAGGCACCAGCGATGTCGCCGGCGTGTTGGCTGCATTGAAGGTATTGAAGGATGCGCGGCCTGAAGTAATGCTCAGTGGCGCTCCACTGAACACATTGATGATGTTGCCGATCTGCCAGCGCCCCGCCACGCGCGCAATCCAACCGGCATTGAGGAACGGCTTTCCGGGTCCGAGTGGCAATTCATACACACCACTCGTGCGCACGACATGCGCGCGATGAAAGCCGAGCAGCTTCTTATCCAAGGTGCGGTCGCGCCCACTGCGGTAGCTGCGATTCAAATCGTCGCCATCGCCGTCCTCTTCGCCGAGCGCTTTGGAGAAGGTGTAGTTGCCCTGGAACGTCCACCCGCGCGAGAAGCGGCGAATCAATTCCAACTGGAGGGAATGATAGGTTGAGTTCGCGAAGTTGCTTTCCAGCCGCGCGCTGCTGAACTGCGGATTGGCGACGACGAAGTTTTCCGGCAGTCCCGCTCGCCGCAGCAGGCCGCCGCGCACGCCAGTGAACGCCGTGCTCGTATTGAAGTAGTCCGCGAAACCGGCCACGTTTTGCTGCGCCAGAAACGCTGCCGTGGTGGCGTTCGCACGGGCCGCAGCCGAGCCGCGAACGGTAGTGCCATTCACCACACCTGCGCCCGCGACATTCAGTCCATTGTAGATGCGATCGAGCAGAGGCGAACTGCCGCCGCCCTGGGTCACCAGGAACGCATCGAGCAAGCCGTTCTCGAAAATGTTGCGTTCGTTCACATCCACGCCGCGAATCAGCCTGGTGCCTTTGCTGCCGACATAACGAGCCTCAAAGACAAGGTTGCGCGCGAGTTCGCGTTGCAGGCTCGCATTCCAATTCTGGATGTAGGGAGTCCGTAGATCGTCGTTGAACACGCGAGCCGTTTGCGTGCGGTCCGTGACCGGTACCACGGAAAGAGGCGGTCCCTGCGTTTGCAGGGGAAGACTGACGGAGCGGAGATCCATGTAATTGCCGGTTTGATGCAAGACACTTTCCCGAAGTCCAGGTTGGTCCCCCGACACCACATCGATGAGCCGTAGCGACTGTCGCTCATAGAAAATGCCATAGCCCGCGAGGAAAACCGTTCGCCGCTGGAACCACGGCAGGGCGTAGCTCAAACCCACAGCCGGGGCGAAGTTGTTCCAGTCGTTGTTGTACAACTTCGCGGAGGGATTCGCCGAGCCTGGCCCGACAGTTTGTACCCGCGTCAGTGCGCCGGCGGAGCGCCCGGGCTGGTAGACGTCCCGGTACGACGTGCCCGAGAGGCCGAAGATAGACGGCGATCCGCCCACCAGCGACGCAGTCAATCCGTCATTGTCGTAAGGGACGCCGTAGTATTCCCAGCGGACGCCGATGTTGACGGTGAGGTCCCGCGTGGCCTTCCAATCATCCTTCACGAACCAGCTCACTTCGGGACGCTTCCAATGGCGATCCTTATAATGTCCTGGCACGAAGCGAGGGTTGGCCCCTCCGGTGGAATTGATCGCCTGGCGAACGCTGGCGAGAGAGCCGGAAAGGTCGTTCAACATCGATTGCGCCGTCGCCAGATTCGGCCCGATCCCGGCGATGCTATTGATGCCGGTGACAGCGACTGCGCCGGTGCCGAAGTTCACGCGCGGCATCACATCGGTGGAGTTGAACCCATTCGAGCTGGCGAAGCGTACATCCACGCCGGCCTTCCACGTATGGCTGCCGCGCACGTGCGTCACGCTGTCTGTGAACTGATACAGCGGCGAAAACAGATGCACCGGATCGTCGTCGGTAGTCACAATGTTGCTCACTTGCGACAACACCGGAATGTAAGTCTCCCCGCTGGCTTGCGGCAGGAAGCCGGCGTTCTGTGCAAGTTCCCAGGGCGCGCTCGCACGATAGTCCGGGCGCAACACTCCGGCGCGAAACTCGTTCATCAGATTCGCCCGTAGAGACGAAGTCACCGCCAGCATGTGAAACCGGTCATGACCGCGGATGATGCCGCCCGGCGAGCCGGGAAAAGGCTGCGCATAGCGTGTGTTCGACTCGGACTCGTTCTCGTAGTTGTAGGTGTAGCTCAGCCTGTGATGGTGGGAAAAATGATGGTCCAGTTTGATGTGGAACACATCAAAGTCGTTGGTAGAGCGGCGTTGCCAGGTGTAGCCGGCCGTGTTCAAACCATCTCCGATACGGAAATTGTTGGGCAGCGGGGTGACGGCCAGCACGCGCGACACCGTTCCTGTGGGATCGGCCACGCGGCGATTCGGATCGAGGTTAAACAGCGAAAACTGCCGTAGATCGCCAGTAGCCGCCGCGGGCCGGAGCGGCCTGCCCGTCAGATCCACCACCGGGATCGAGGCTTCTGCATTGCCGTTACGCGCGCCTGGATAGAACCGGAAGAGTCCCTGCCGCGCGGTGGCGGTGTAGACAGTATTCGTCACTGAGGTCCGCTGGCGGATTCGCTGCGCATCGTAGAGGAAGTGGAAGAAGGTCCGGTTGCGGCGCACCGGTCCGCCAATCCGCCATCCGAATTGATTGCGGATGAGAACATTCCTTGGAGACAGGGGCCGCGCAGTGAACGGGTCGAGCCCGCGCTGGTTGTTGAACCACGTGTTCGCATTCAGCACTGTGTTGCGGTGAAACTCGAACATGCTCCCGTGAATTTCATTCGTGCCCGAGCGGGTGATCATCTGAATCTGTCCCGAACCCCGGCCCAACTCCGCATCGGCTGGAGCGGTGATCACCCGAATCTCCTCCACGCGGTCCACACTGGTGAAAACCGGCGACGACACGCCGTTATTGTTGCGCTGATCCTGGACATTAACGCCATCCAACGTAATGTTCAGCGCCGCCCGGCGGGCACCCGCGAAGTTGTCGCCCAGCAGTCCGGCCTGCGTGTAAACGAGACTCAGTGCGTTGCGCGCAGGGATGGGGAGCTGAAGAATCTGCTGCCCGGACAGTACTCCCCCGACGCTCGCGGTGGCAAAGCCCAGCACACTATCGGCACCCGCGATCACGGTAACGGTGTCGGCCACCGAGCCAATCCGCGGGGCGAGCGTCAATTGAAGCCGTGCGCCGACTTCCAGCCGGATGTCCTCATAGGCAAACGTTGCGAAGCCAGCCTTCTCCACTGTCACCCGATAGAGGCCCGGTTGCAGCCCTGCGAAAACAGCCAGTCCTGATTCATTGGAGGTTGCGTTGTGAGAGACACCGGTAGCCACATGCGTGGCTTCGAGACGAGCCGAAGCCACTGCCCCGCCTGATGGATCAGTCACCGCGCACGACAGTATGGCATCGGTACTCTGCGCGAGTACGGAACTCAGGAAGAGGGCGATCCCCGTAAGCAGGCCACCCAGTTGCATGCTGACCAACCGTTAAATGTGATTCCGACGAATACCACTTTTCCGGATGTTTGTCGAGAAGGTTGGTCTCAGAAGGACAGTGTCCCGGCGAGTTGGAAGCTGCGTCCGATGCTTTGCGTGCCCGTGATCTGTCCGAAGGCCGCGTTGGTCGGATTCAACTGTGGACCGCCGAAATTCGGGTGGTTCATCATATTGAAGCACTGCGCGCGGAGGCGGAACAGCACCCGCTCCTGAATGCGGAAGCCCTTGGCCAGCGACAGGTCCCAACGAGCCTGACCGTCGGCCTGCACGCCGGCAAGGCGGAACGGGAAGTAGCGGATGTTGCTCGCCAGAGCCTGGTTTGCTGTGCGATTGAAGCCGGCATCGATGTTGAACCAGCGGTCGACATCGCGTTCGGCTTTGGGCAGCGCGATCTGATCGGGATCGCCAGTGAAGATGATGTTGCCCCAGGTGAGCGGACCACCGGCCTGACGAATGATCACGGCGCTCAATTGCCAGTTGCCCACCGCGCCTTGCATAAACCAGTTGAGTTTCTTGCCCCAGGCGCGTCCGCGTCCGAAGGGCAGCTCCCAGATGGCGTTGAAGGTGAGGCGATGGGGACGGTGGGAGGCGGAGAGCGTCTCGTACGGCATCGGCTCGCCTGCCGTGAGGAATGACGTTGCTTCCATCATCTTGGTGAAGGCGTAGCCGGCGTTGAGCGTCACGCCGCGACTCCAGCGGCGGGCGGCGCGCACTTGCAGCGAGTGATACCAACTGTAGCCATCGGAGGTGTCCATGGTGACTCCGGTGAACTGCGGATAGGGCCGCAGCAGATTGGCGCGCGACATCGTGTTCGCGGTAAACAGCGAACCGAGTCCACGGAACGGATTGGTGAAGGTCTGACCGAGATAGCTGATGGTGGTTGCGTCGCGCGTGGGCGAGGTACTGAGGTATTCGAGCGGTGTGGCGTTGATGTCGCGGGTGATGAGCGCATGAGTACCGCGGCTGCCAACGTAGGCCGTCTCCACCATGGTCTGTGTAGGAAGCACCTGCTGCACCGCGAAGGTCCACCGCTGGGAATAAGCCTGCCTGCTGAGATTGCTGTCGAAGGCGATGGCTTGACCCAGGTAAGTGGAGAAGCCGCCAGCCTTGCCGGCAGGAGCGATCAGGCCGTTGGGGAATGGGTTGGAAGCCCGGGCGATATACGTCTGCCCGTTGTCGAGTGTCGGGATAATGGGTGTCGATTGCGAGAACCCATACTGCAGCGGGTTGACCGAGTTGACGCCGAGGCTTCCATAGAACACGCCGTAGCCGGTGCGGATGGTGGTGCGCCGGGAAAGCTGCCACGCCAAGCCGATGCGCGGCATGAAATTGTTCTTGTCCATACGGAAGCTGCTGCGGCCCGTTTCCGTTTGACCGGCGAACAGCAGGCCGCCGCGCACGCGAAACTGATCGGCGGGGATTTCGGCAATAGGGGCCCGGGCGTAGTTGATGCGCGCCTGTGCTTCAATCGGGCTGGTGGCGGCGGAATCAAAGCCGGTCACCACACGGTCGAAGCGCTCCGTCATCGGCCATTCGAGTTCATATCGCATGCCAACGTTCAGAGTCAGACGGGGCCTCAGCTTGATGTCGTCCTGAAGGAAGGCGCCGAGGTAGAGCGTTTGAATGGCAAAGCTGGCGCGGTTCTCCATCAGGCCGGAAGTAGCGATGCCGAGGAGCATCGAAGCCAGATCCTGTCCAATGGCGGAAGCGCCTGAGGTATCCAGCGGGCCTCGGGTATAGTTGGTTCCAAAGCTGAGGTCGGGCGAGGCTTCCCACGGATAGCGGTTGCCGAAGGAACGGTAAGTGCGGAAGTCACCGCCCCAGCGCAGGGAGTGAATGCCCCGCTGCGTGGAGAGCGTGCCGTTGAAATTATGCGTGAGGCTGTTGTTGGCGCCATCGCCGCTTTCGATGGCGGAGAACCCGGTGTAGGCTCCGACTGCGACGCGCGGTAGAACAGCACGTTCCGGACGGATGAGTTTTGTGAGTCCGGTGGAGAAGCCGAGGGAGGTCAGGTCGATACCACGCGTGATGCGGTACTCGGTGAAGTCCTGTTGCGTCAGGCCGTAGCGGAAATTCAGAACGAGGTTCGGGGTGAGGAGCATGACGTCGTCAAACGCAATGCCGCGGTTGATCCGGTTGAGGACGATGCCGTCGATGGGCTTTTCGTAACGCTGGTTTTTGCGTTCTTCCCAGAAGTCGTAATTGAGGCGGAGGAACACACGGTGCGACTCGCTGAAGGCGTGATCGAGACGGAGCAGATGGACCCAATAGCGCTCGTCGGCGGCGGTGGCGCGGAAGTAGTTGCTGGTGCCGTCGCGATTGCCGGGCTGGTTGGGCAGCGGATAGAGGTTGGCGAGGTTCACGCCCACCGTGTCGAACTGGCTCTTCGGAATGATGTTGCCGGGGAAGGGGTCGCGCTCAAAGCGGTTATTGGGCGCCGGGCGCGTGGAGAAAGGATCCCAGACCTGGAAATTGGCTCCGAGGTCCAGAAGCCCGGAGAAATCACCGGTGCGTTGGGCGGCCGTCGGAACCGTGTTGGTGTAGGACTGCGGGGAACCCCACAGGCTCATGTCCCAGGCGTAAAAGAAGAAGCTGCGGTTGCGGCCGTTGTAAAGGCGCGGGATCTTGATGGGGCCGCCGAGAGAAGCGCCGAAGCGGTGGTCGCCGTAGACCGGCTTGCGGGTGTTGCGCTTGTTATAAAAGAAGTCCATCGTGTCGAGAGCGGCGTTGCGGTTGTAATAGTGGCCTTCCCCGTGGAGCGCGTTCGTGCCTGCTTTGGTGCTGACGTTCAGGGTGGCGCCGGTGGAATTGCCTGCGGCGGCGTCAAACGGGTTGGTGATGATCTTGAACTGGCCGATGGCGGAAGGGGGCGGATTGAAGGCGACGCGCGCGCGGCCGTTGCCTTCGGCGTAGGTGTTGGAGACGCCGTCGATCTGGAATTCGTTGCGGAATGAGCCGGCGCCCATGGACGACCACTGCGATCCTGCGTTGGTGAAGGCGGCGCGGCGTTCCCGCATGTCGGTCTCGTTCATGACGGCGGGATCCAGAAGGGCGAACTCGACAGGATTACCACCGAGCAGCGGCAGTTCGACAATGGCGCGGTCTTCAATGACAGTGCCCTGGATTGCGTCGGTGGTGGCCATAACCGGCGCTTCGGCGACGACTTTCACCGTTTCAGTGACCGCGCCGAGCTCGAGCACGATCTCCAACTGCGTCGATTCGCTGACGCGGACCTGAATGCCTTCACGAACGAACTTCTTGAAGCCTGTAGATTCCACCGAGAGTGTGTAGAAGCCGGGGAGCAGGTAGGTGATGTGAAACGTGCCGGCGGTGGTGGTCTTGTTGTTGGCGACCACTCCTGTGGCGGCATTGGTGGCGCGGATTTCGATATCGGGGATAACGGCGCCAGTGGCATCCGAGACGCGGCCCACGATGGACCCGCGCGGGTCCTGTGAGAACATGACGATCGGCAGGAGTAGGGAAAACGGGAAAAGGAAACGAGTCAAAGCGACCTCCCTGGGAAACTGACCGTTTGGTCTTGCTATTACGTTATCACCTGGCTAACGGATTTGGAGGTCCTCGCGGAAACTGTCTCAACCCCTCACGACCGGCCCGTTGGACCGGTCACCGCGATGGATGAAATGGAGTACGTGACAGTGTCGAATGCAGAGCCGGCTTGGGGTCAACGCGACCATCCCGTGATGTCGTCAGCTTGTGTATTTTCGGAGCAACGGCTCGGAATCGGCGAGTTGATTTCCGAGCCGCGAGCGTAAGCGAGTCGGACGCATGGCGCGGGAGTTACCTCTCAAGGCCCTTTGATACAATCAGGGCGATGCGCTACGTCCTCCTCCTCTTCGCCTTCGCGGGGCTTGCCGCCGCCGAAATCAAGGTAGGTATCATCGGTACCGACACCTCGCATGTCATTGCGTTCACCAGGATTTTGAATGACCCAGCGAGCCCCGATCATGCGCCCGGTGCGCGGATTGTGGCGGCGTACAAGGGTGGCAGCAAAGACGTGGAGTCGAGCCATACCCGCGTCGACAAATACGCGGATGAACTGCGCGACAAATGGAAGCTGGAGATTGTGCCCACGATCGCGGCGCTGTGCCCGAAGGTGGATGCGATTCTTCTGGAATCAGTGGATGGCCGCGCACACCTTCCGCAATTCCGCGAAGCGGTGAAGTGCGGCAAGCCGACCTTTATCGACAAACCGCTGGCTTCGACACTGGAAGACGCGCGGGAGATTGCGAAGATCGCCAAGGCGGCGAATGTGAAGTGGTTCTCCACTTCGAGCCTTCGCTATTCCGATGTATGCCTGAACCTGAAGTCGCCGGACAACAAGGGCGTGATCACTTGGGGTCCCGGACCGACGGAGCCTCATCATTATCTCGACCTGTCCTGGTATGGCATCCATCCGGTGGAGATGTTGTTCACGCTTATGGGGACGGGCTGCGAGGAAGTGACGCGCACCGCGGCGAAGGACATGGACGAGACGACGTGCCGCTGGAAGGACGGCCGCATGGGGACGGTCCGAACGCTGCGTCCTTATGGCGAATACGGCGCCGTGGTGTTCCGCGAAAAGCAAGTGCTGCAGAGTGCTCCGAAGATGAGGGTGAACTACGGGCCCATGTTGAAAGAGATTGTGAAGTTCTTTGAGAATGGGGTTCCGCCAGTGCCGAACGAGCTTACGCTGGAGATTTTTGCGTTCATGGATGCGGCGCAGCGGAGCAAGGAGTCCGGCGGCAAGCCGCAAAAGTTGAGATAAGAATGAGTTCTATTATTTCCGATTATCAGAAGTGGAAGCAGCAGGGCGAGAACCTGCGCATACAGGCCAAGACGGCAATGGAGGTTCGCTATCGCGAGCTGTTTTTGGAAGCCATCCAGATTGCGGAGGAGTACAAGGAAGATTTTGGGGCGTCGCTGAAATTACCTCCGGCGGTGACATCGTTCCGGTACAAGGCTGGGGCGAAGGGGAAGAAGGCCAAGCCCGCGGTGAAGCAGAAGGCCGGCTCGGTTGTGGCCAAGGCTGCGCCTGTCGCGGCGGCCAAGCCGGACCCGAAGCTCGCGGCATTGAATAAGAAGCTGGATACGGCGCGCAAGAAACTGGATGCGGCGAAAGCCGCGGGCACGCCCACCAAGAATCTCGAGGACAGGATTTACGAGATTGAGGACGATATCCGGCTGATCGGCCAGCCTGCCTGAGGTCCAAATCGCCACGCAGCCGGTAAGCTGCGTGGCAATCAACTTTCAGGAGCGATCCAATCAACCTTCTACTCAGATATGCGCAGAGCGGGGGCGTTTTCTGTCAGGCGTGTGTAGCCAAATCTGCTTGCGAAGGCCGTAGCTGTGTTTGGGGCGCCGCGAAGGGTGGGTATAATGGAGGTAGCTGGTTCCCCCGATGATCGCCACGAAGTCCATCTCCGAAGAAATTCTCGACCTGAAGAAGCAGCGCCGGGCCATTCTGCTGGCGCACCACTACCAGGAATCCGAGATTCAGGAATTGGCCGACTCCATTGGCGACAGTCTGGAACTGGCGCGCGCGGCGCAGAAGTTCCAAGGCGACGTGATTGTCTTTTGCGGTGTGTGGTTCATGGCGGAAACGGCGAAGATTCTGAACCCGGCGCGCACGGTTGTGGTACCTGACCGTGAGGCAGGCTGCAGCCTGGTGGACAGTTGTCCAGCCGATCAGGTGCGGGCGTTCAAACAACGCTACCCGGATCATGAAGTGGTGAGCTATATCAACACTTCGGCGGATGTGAAAGCGCTCAGCGACATCATCTGCACGTCGCGCAACGCCGTTCAGGTGGTGAACTCCATCCCCGCCGATAAGCCGGTTCTGTTTCTGCCCGACATCAACCTGGGCAACTACGTCAAGAAGCAGAGCGGGCGCGAGAACATGCGCATCTGGCAGGGCGCCTGCATCGTGCACGCGACGTTCGCGGCCCGCAAACTGTCGCAGGCTCGGGCCGAGCATCCGCACGCTCTGGTGGCGGCTCACCCGGAATGCCCCACGGATGTGCTGAAGATGGCCGATTTCATCGGGTCCACATCGTCGATCATTGACTGGTGCATTCATCACGACGCGGACGAATTCATTGTTATGACGGAGAGCGGTGTTTCGCACTCGCTGCAGCGCCGCGCCCCGCACAAGAAGTATTACTTCGTTCCGAACGAGAACTGCAACTGCAGCGAATGCCCGTACATGAAGCGGAACACGCTGGAGAAACTGCGCGACTGCCTGTCGACGCTGGAGCCGCGAGTGGAACTACCCGCTGACATTATGGAAGCCGCGCGCCGCCCCATCGAAAGGATGCTCGCGCTGTAGGCGTCCATGAGCCATCTTGTCGACACATTCGGACGAGTGCATGACAACCTGCGGATCAGCGTGACCGATCGCTGCAACATCCGTTGCTACTACTGCATGCCCGAGCACGCCACCGATTTTCAGCCGCGGTCGGAGATCCTCACGTTTGAGGAAGTGGAGCGGTTTGTCCGCGTTGCGGTGGGGTTGGGCGTGAAGAAGATCCGGTTGACGGGCGGCGAGCCACTGTTGCGGCGCGATCTGCCGGTGCTGGTAGAGAAACTGGCCGCCGTGCCGGGGATTCGCGATATTGCGCTCACTACGAATGGGGTCCTGCTGGAGGGTTTGGCAAAGCCTTTGTACGATGCCGGACTGCGGCGGATCAACGTGCATTTGGACACGCTCGACCGGGAGCGGTTTCGCCAGATCACGCGGCGCGACGATCTCGACAAAGTGCTGCGCGGGATCGACGCCTGCCAGGAATTGGGCTACGGGCCGATCAAGATCAACACGGTGGCGGTGAAGAACCTGATTGAGCCGGACATCGTGCCGCTGGCGCGTTTCGGCCGCGAGCGCGGGATCGAGATTCGCTACATCGAGTTCATGCCTTTGGACAGCCAGTCGCTGTGGGACCTGAACCGGGTGCTTCTGATGGACGATATGATCGCGATGTTGACGCGGGAGATCGGGCCCTTGGAGGCGATTCCGGATCAGGATCCGAGGGCGCCGGCAACGGAGTTCCGGTTTCTGGATGGGGTCGGGTCGGTTGGATTTGTGGCAAGCGTCAGCAAACCGTTCTGTTTGAACTGCAATCGTATCCGTCTGACGGCGGACGGGCACTTCCGGTATTGCCTTTTCGCGATCGAGGAGATGAATGTCAAGGCCATGATTCGCGGTGGCGCCAGCGATGCGGAGATTGCAGAGGCGGTCCAGGCGAACGTGCGCGCCAAGTGGATCGGCCATCAGATCAACAGTGCGCAGTTTGTGCCGCCGCCGCGCCCGATGTACGCGATCGGGGGGTAGTAGGCTGTAGCGAAGGCACTCAGAAGGCCCAAAAAGAAATTGGCCACGGATTAACACCGATGAACACCGATTGGAAACAAGACTTATCCTCCGGGGCGACGCCCGCGCGGCTCAGTAGAAGAGTTTTTGGAGGATGGTGGCGATGTAGTTTTTCGTTTCGGCGAAGTTGGGGACTCCGCCCGCGCGATCCACTGCCCCCGAGCCTGCGTTGTAAGCGCTGAGAGCTAACTTCACATCACCCTGGTATTTTGTCAACAGGCCGGCGAGCAGTTTTGCGCCTGCGTTGACGTTCTGCTTCGGGTCAAAAGGGTCCTGCACGCCAAGTTCGGCGGCAGTGGCGGGCATCAATTGCATGAGACCCTGTGCGCCTTTCGGGGAGACGGCGCAAGGGCGGAATGCGCTTTCCTGTTGAATCACGGCGCGGAGCAGATCCTCTTTCACATTCTCCTTAGCGGAGGCGGCCCGGATGATAGGGGAGACGACTTCCGGGGGGATAGGGTCGCAGTTGGCCTGGACTGCAGGTGCAGTGATGGAGGCGGGAGTGGCGGTGGGCGGGATAGCGGCAGGCAGGGGAGCGACGGGCCAAGGGGTGGAGAACCAGGAAGTGGAAACAGAGCCCTGGACGCTGGATTCGGTTTGTTTGCGAATGGAGGCTTTCTGACGTTCAATGGACTTTCGCATGGCGTCCAGGGAGGGCAGGCTGGCGGGATCCGGCTTGGCAGTCGGTGTCTGAGCGGAGCAGGGTAGTGCAAAAATCAACAGTGGAACCCACTTCATCAAGTGGCTCATCGACCTAGTCGATAGGAGTAATAGCTTGCTGCCAAAGAATTGCCAATTAAGGACTTCCCCGATAGAGGTCTTAAGGGCATTTTCCCGACTCGCGGACCTAATCCGGCTCACCACCGACGTCGATAGTGAGGGTATGCAAGACAGGCGCTTCCAAACTCGCATGCTTTGCGCGGACCTGGTAAACGTCCAATGGACGGAGAACTCCGGAAAGCTGCGGCGTGCAGTCGCCAACCTAGAAGACATATCGCTGTCAGGCGCTTGTCTTCAACTGGACCAGCCAATCCCGCTCAACACCTTCATCAGAATTGCCTATCCAAAGGGTCAGCTTCTGGGAACGGTACGGTATTGTGTCTATCGGGAAATCGGCTATTTTCTCGGTGTGCAGTTCAAAGAGGGCTCGAACTGGTCGCGGAAGCTGTTCAAACCACAGCATTTGTTCGATCCGCGACGATTGCTTGCGCGTCCGCAGCGCAGCAACCGGGTCACGCAGGACGTGCCGTTGTTCACGCAATAGAATTCCGCACCGTTCAAGCTAAAGAAACCAACCCACTTCCTATTATGATCGAGAATCGGTAAAACGTTTCAGAACTGCTGCGGCTGAAACCCCTCAAAGTGTGTTATGCTGGGGCTCCTGCTCGTCTAAACAGTTGAAACCCAAACGGGTTCAACCGCGTCGGTAAGGTCATGAGCGGGCTAATCAGCGTTCTTCCGATACCGGTAACCGCCGGGAAACCACGCACCAGGGCTAAAGTGGACAGCCGCTACACAGACGAAGCGCTACTCGTCAAGCGCGTTCAAGCACGCGACGAGATGGCATTCCGCGAGATCGTCGAGCGGTACCAAGCCAAAGTATACTCGATTATCTATGGAATCCTCCGCAATCGAAACGACGCTGAAGACATCGCCCAGCAGGTTTTTGCCAAGGTCTACTTCTCCATCGGCAACTTCGATTCCCGAAGCTCATTGCTGACCTGGATCTACAAGATTACCGTTAACGAATGCTACGATTACCTCCGCAAGAAGCGGGTCCGCAAACTCGTTTATGAGAGCGATTTCTCCGAGGAAGACACGCGCAAGATGGAGAATTCCGATTCGGTGACTGAGCAGGGTCCGGCGGTGGACGAATCGTTAGCGCGCCGTGATCTGGCGATGAAGTTGTTGGAGAAGGTTTCCGAAGAGGACCGCAGGCTTATCCTGTTGAAGGAAGTGCAGGGTCACTCCGTTGAGGAACTGGCGGAAATGACCGGAATGAACGAGAATACAATAAAAGTGAAACTGTTCCGTGCGCGCCAGAAGCTGCTCAAGGCGTCGCAGAAACTATTTCGCGGCAGCCGCCCGGCGGCTGTCTGATGGAGTGCAGCAGAGTGGCCGATTGTTTGAAATAATGTTTGGTTGAGCTTGATTGAGGTTTGGTAGATTGGTGAAGTCAGGAAGAGACATGCGGACGGCCGGCGGCGCAACGACGCTTGAAAACATGCCGGTGTCAATCAGATCCGCGCAGTTGGTAGTTCTGTTACGAGGGAAGAAACTATGTGTCCGCCCGTTCGGGAAGGATTAGAAAGTTATCTGGCTGGCAAGCCTGACGCCAACCTGCTCCGGCACCTCGATGGATGCATCGACTGCCGCGAGCAAACACAAAAACTCAGAGAACAGTCGTTGGTGATTCGCAGCCTGCGCGTGGAAGAGGTGGAACCGAGCCCCGGCTTCTATGCGCGTGTGATGGAACGCATTGAAGCGCAACGCGGCGCCAACACGATCTGGGCAGTCTTCTTGCAACCACTGTTTGGCCGCAACCTGATGTTCGCTTCCGCGGTTCTCACGGTCCTGCTGGGTGTGTTCCTCTTCACTTCCCCCAGGGAAGAAGAAGAATTCACTGCTTCGATCCCTGAACAGATCCTGGTGGAAGAAGGCCCGCCAGCCGTGCAGATGGTGGACCTGGAAGCGGACCGGAACGCCGTTTTCGTGCAACTGACGACGTTCAAAGAGTAGCCACCGAGGGGGTCACAAGCAACGATGAGCGACCACCCGACTTGGCAGAACCCGCGTATTCTGTGCATTCTGCTACTGGTCTTTGTTTGCGGGGCCATGGCTGGCGCCGTAACCATGCGGCTCGGCTTTGGCAAGAACTTCCGCTACGATCCCACCTACTGGGCTGGAGACGGCAAAGAGATCTCGCTCGAACGCTACCGCCGGGAACTGGACCTCACTCCCGAACAGGCACGACAAATGGAGCTCGTGCTGAACGATTTTGTCATGTACTATCAGACGCTGAAGGAACAGATGACCGAAGTGCGCGCCTCGGGTAAGAACCGCATCCTGCAGATTCTGAACGAGGAGCAGAGGCAAAAATTCCTCCGCATGCTCGACCAGCAGAGCAAGAAGTAATCCCGCTTTTTTTCCCCTTCCCTCGTAAACCTACCCGGATCAATCCCGTCGTGAAAGGTATGATGGGCGTTATGGCCGAGCCGCTCGCGGCGGATCCCCGTACTCTGGCGCAGACCCACGATTTTTCCGCCCTCGTTGTCGCGGAACAGCGGCGGGTGTTTCTGCTTTGCCAGCGGATGCTCCAGGATCGGGAAGAAGCCGATTCGGCCGCTCAGGACGTCTTTCTGAAAGCGTTTAAGGCGATGCAAGGGCAATCGCTCAGCAGTCTGGACGAACCTGCCAAATGGCTGACGCGGATTGCGGTGAACACCTGCCTGGACCGGTTGCGGTCGCGCAGGTGGCAATTCTGGAGAAAGCGACCGGCCCAGGAGGATGAAGAAACGATACTGGGGATGACGGTGTCGAGGGCTCCGGACGCCGAAGACCAGCTCTTCGCGCGGCAGATTCAGCGGCGTCTGATCCAGGCGCTCGACCGGTTGAGCGGCCGGCAGCGGGCTGTCTTTACGTTGAAACACTTCGAGGATCGCAGCCTGGAGGAGATCGGGGAAATATTGGGATTGGATGTGGGGACCGTGAAAGCGCACATGTTTCGCGCGGTGGCGAAACTGCGTTTGGAACTTGAGGATGTATATCGAATTGGGAGGCGTGCGTGATGAAACATTTGACCGATACAGACCTCTTGCACCACATGTATGGACTCACCTCCGAGAGTGCGGCGGTAACCGGACATCTGTCCGAATGCCCTGATTGCCTGGAGCGATGGGCCTCGCTGGCGGAATCGCGGCAAGAGCTTTTACGAACACAGAGTGAGGTACCGCCGGATTTTCTGGCCGATCAACGGCAACGGATCCATGCCCGGATGGAACAGCAGCGGCCGAAACCGCTCCTGGTACGGTGGAGCCCTGCAATCGCCGTTGCCTCCATGGCAATAGCGGTTCTGCTTTGGAAGGTTCCGTTGCAGAAGAACGCCGGACAGCCGGTGGAGATCGCTACCACTGCGGATGCGCAGTTGATGACGGACATTTACAAAACGGTCTACGATACGGAGCCCGACGTCGTGGAACCGCTGCGCGGGTTGTTTGATTCGAAGGGCACGGGAGGGAGTCAACAATGAAACGGCTCCAGTTTGCTTTGATTCTGTGTTTTGGTTTGGGCGCGGGCGAGTTATCAGCACAGCCTCGCGAGATGTTCCCGTGGTGGGAAACGCCGATTGTGCGCGACCTGAACCTGTCGGAGGAGCAGATGCGGCAGATTCAGTCGATTGTCAAGGAGAATCGTGACAAGCTGGTGGATCTGCGCGCGGCTGTCGAGAAGGCCGACCATGCGGTGAACGATCTGATGAACGACGACCGGCCCGATCTGGCGAAGTTCTCCGCTTCGATTGACCGGCAGTCGGCTGCCCGGGCCGAACTAACGAAGGGTTTTTCGCTGATGGGATTCCGCATCCGGATGGTTTTGAACCCGCAGCAGTGGCGAGAGCTGCAGCGGCGGCGCGATCAGGATCGGCTGCGGCTCGATCCAAACCGTCCCGGGGTCAAGAAGGGATTGCAGCAGCAGGGCCGGCCTCCGTTGGATCCTCAACAGGGGCGGCCGCGCATACCGCAGGGACCACCACTGCAGCAACCGGACGACTACGAACCGCCGGTTTAGTTCCGGTCTTGCCCTGCGCGGTGTAGGATGGGAGGCTACTATGCCTACTTCCATCGCACCCATGCTCTCGGTTCGGAATGGCGCCGCCGCAGTCGAGTTTTACGCGCGGGCGTTCGGCGCCGCTACGCTGTTTCGCATCGACGCAGAGGATGGCGCAGTGGTGGCGGAGCTTGCAGTTGACCGAGCTCGTTTCTGGGTGGCCGACGAATCGCCCGAGCACAAGAACTTCAGCCCGGAAACACTTGGCGGCGGGACCGTGCGGATGGTGATGGTGGTGGACGATCCCGACGCCGCGTTCCAGCGCGCAGTGGATGCCGGGGCCACCGTCGTGTGGCCGGTGGCGAATCAACATGGCTGGCGGCTGGGCCGGGTAGTGGATCCCTACGGACATCACTGGGAAATCGGCAAGCCCCTACAATAGAGGTTCATGCCTCGCACCGATGTATTTCTGAAGATCGTTCTCGAACATGACGAGGACGAACGTCCTGAGAAACTGGCGGAGGAGATTTGCCGGCGGATTGAGAAATTGTACGGCGTACGGACGACGGAGATTTCGAGCGTCGTGACACAGGTGCGGCACGAGTAGGATCAGAGCGGCAGCAGCAGGCGAGCCTCGCAGCCGGTGCCGGTTTCGCGATTCTGAAGGGTGAGTGTTCCGCCGTGGGCTTCCGCAATCTGCCAGCATAGCACCAGCCCGATCCCCGATCCACCGGGTTTTGTCGTAAAGAACGGGACAAACAAATTGGCTGTATTGGAGATGCCAGGACCGTCATCCTGAACCGCGATTCGCAGCGCCGCGCCCTGGCGGTCCCAGCACATCCGCACCGCGCCGCCATTGTCACGTGCCGCATCCACGGCGTTGCGCACGAGGTTGATGAGCAACTGCTCCAACTGATCGCAGTCCCCCTGGATCGTCAGCGGAGGGCCCTCGACAATCTGCACTGGCTGGCGGGTTTCCAGGGAGGCAACCCGGCGTGCGAGGGTGGCCACATCGACGGTTGCGAACTGCGGGCGGGGCAGCTTGGCAAGCCTTGCATAAGCGCTCATGAACCGGCTGAGCGCCTCGGAGCGGGAGCCGATGATGGCGAGGCCGCGAGTCATGTCGTCGCGCCAGTCTTCAGGCAGTTCGCCGCGCGAGAGCATGCTCTCCAGGCTTCCGGCAATGGACTTGATCGGGGTGAGCGAATTATTGAGCTCATGTCCGAGCACGCGCACGATGCGCTGCCAGGCTTGCAGTTCTTCTTCGCGCAGCGGGCGGGTGAGGTCAGTAACCACCAGGAGCTGATGCGGCAGGCCGCCCTCGCGAAAGCTTGCGCGGGTGATGCCCCAACGGCCGGTCCCGCCGGGAAACGTACGCTGGCGTGTTTGCGAGGTTTCCCCTTGCAGGCAATCCTCCAAACCGAGCGCGCCGGCTTTGAGCCCGAGACATTTTGGGGAAGGCTGCGCGAGGAGTTTCTCGCCCGTACGATTCACCAGCCGCAACCGCTGTTCCTGGTCGAAGGCGAACACGGCCACGTTGATCTCTTCCATCACCTTGCGGAGGAGTGTGGTTGCCTCAAGCGCGCCGAGGCGCTGCGCCCGCAGGGTGGCTCCCATGGCGTTCACCTGCTGCATCACTTCGGCCAGCGCATCTTCGCCTTTGGCGCCGCGGGCACGAATGGAGTAGTCGCCCTCGCGCATCGCCTCGAGCAGGTTTGCCAGCGTGCGTAGCGGCGATGCCACACGCTCGCGGACGGCCACTGCGAATCCCCACCAGCAGCCCACAACAAGCACTGTAAGCGTCCACTGGACTTTGGGCTGGTAGCTCTGAAACCAGAGAATCGACAGCGTGACGACCACCGCCGGCAGGCCGGAGGCGAGCGCCGTGAACAGCACGCGATGTTCGTGCTGCCTCATCCACCACCGCAGATCGTCGAGTGGTTTCACAACCCGTAGCGTTGCAGACGCCGGTAGAGTGCGCTGCGGCTCAGGCCAAGCGCGCGCGCCGCATGGCTGACGTTGCTGGAATAGCGCGACAGCGCTTTGCGGATGAGGAAGCTCTCCACCTCTTCCAGGCTCATGTCTTCAATGCGAGTGGAGCCTTCCGATGCCGTGCGCAGCGCGAGGTCTCCGGCGCGGATGACCGAATCACCAGCCATCAGCACGGCGCGTTCAATGACGTGGTTCAACTCGCGGACATTGCCCTGCCACGAGTTGGAAAGCAAACCCTGCATTGCCGCGGGTTCAAATCCATTCAGCGGCTTACGATAGCGTTGGGCGTGCTGCCGCAGAAAGTGCGCGGCCAGCAGGGGAATGTCTTCGCGCCGTTCCCGCAGCGGCGGAAGGTGAATCTCAATGGTGTTGAGGCGGAAGAGGAGATCCTGGCGGAATCGTCCGGAGCTGACCTCTTCGTGTAGGCGTGCGTTTGTGGCGGAGAGGATTCGCACGTCCACCTTTCGAGTACGCGACGAACCGACGCGTTCCATCTCGCCGGTTTCGAGAACGCGCAGCAGCTTCGCTTGCAGGGCCATCGGGATGTTAGCGATTTCGTCGAGGAACAGGGTACCGTTCTCGGCCAGTTCAAAGCGGCCGACGCGGTCCATCTTGGCATCGGTGAAAGCGCCTTTGACGTGGCCGAAGAGCTCGCTTTCAAAGAGCCCCTCGGCGAGACCGCCGGCGTTGACGGTTACCATGGGGCGCGAGGTTCGCATCGAGACGGCGTACAAGGTGCGAGCCACCACCTCTTTTCCAGTGCCCGGCTCGCCGGTGATGAGCACGTTTGCATCGGATGGTCCCACGCGCGAGATGATCTGTAGCACCGGCTGCATGGCCGGAGACTCGGCAATCATCGTCGGAAGGCCGTCGGCGCGGAGCAGCCTGTTCTCCGCTTCGAGATTCTGGCTGCGGCGCAGTGCCTGGCGGAGTTCCACCTGCGTGCGCAGGATGCTCAGCAGGCGGGCGTTTTCCCATGGCTTTTGAATGAAGTCTCGAGCGCCGCGCCGCATCGCTTCCACGGCCAGTTCCACACTGCTCCACGCGGTCATCACCACCACGGGCAGCGTATTGTCGAGTGACTGCAAATGCGCCAACAGGTCGAGACCTTCCTGACCGGAGGTGGTGTCGCGTGTGTAGTTGAGGTCCATCAGGAGCAGGTCGAACTCGTTGCTTTCGAGGGCGGTGAGGATTCCTGCCGGGGAGGACGCCGATTCGATAGCGTAGCCTTCACTCTTGAGTAGAAGCCGTAGCGCCTCGAGAACATCCGGTTGGTCATCGGCGATCAGGATGCGCGTTTTCGATTGGGGAGAAGGTTTCACGTAAACTTCATCCTACCGTTTAGAAAACGCCAGCCGCAGACCGAGGCCGAGCAACACCGCCCCGGTGATGGCCTCCAGACGCAGCCGGACTTTGTCTCTGAGGAACCATCCGCTCAAACCGTGGAGAAAGAAGGCTACGGTGGTTAACCATACCAGCCCCATCAAAATGTGCACACAGGCGAGCAGAACGGATTGCCGCAGAGCATTACCGTCCGGGTTGATGAACTGTGGGAGAAACGTCAAATAGAAGATGGCAACCTTGGGATTGAGCAGGTTTGTGAAGAGGCCTTCGCTGAAACTCACCCAAAGGCTGGAGCGCACGGTGAGGCCGTTGGAAGGTGTGAACGAAGCGCCGGCCGCACCGCTCCACCAGGCGCGCAAGGACTGCACTCCTATCCACACCAGGTAAGCAGCGCCGATGAATTTGACGGTTTCAAAAGCCGCTGCCGAGCGGCTGAGGATAATCGACAACCCCATGGCGGAGGCAATGGAATGCACCAGGCATCCGAGGCAGATGCCAAGCACCGTGCATACCGCGGGCATCCTTCCGCGAGACAGCGTGCTGCGCACCACTAAGGCGGTATCGGCGCCGGGAGTGATTGTCAGCAGTGCGGCGATCGGCACAAACGCCCAAAAACGCGGGTCCATCTATTTACTATAGGTGGTACAGTCAAAAGAACGGCTCATGGCACATCCGGGCATCAAAGATTCACTGCGCGAGAGGGGGGTGCGTCTCACGCGCCAGCGGAGAATTCTCCTCGACCTCATCGACACTTCCGGGCAACACCTCGACGCGGAACAGCTCTTCCAGATGGCGAAGAAGAAAGATCCGAAGTTGAACCGGGTGACGGTTTACCGGACGTTGAAGATGCTGAAGCAGAGCGGTTTGGTGGATGAGCTGGACCTGATGCACTACGGCGGCGACCAGCACTATTACGAAACACGGCTGAAGCAGGAACACGCGCACGTCATCTGCCTGCGCTGCGGGAAGGTGGAAGAGTTTTTCGGGGAGCCGATCCACAAGCTGCGCAAGCAAGTGGAGGAGAATCTCGGGTTTCAGATTCTGCTTGCACGAACGGAGGTGGGTGGATACTGTTCCAACTGCCAGATCATGCGGGCCCGCGAGATTGATATTGTGCGCGAGACCGATCTTGCCGAGTTGGAGAAGGCGGAGCAGCCGGCAAGTCCGGCAGCGAAGCGCAAACGGGCTTAAACAAAACACACACATGACCCCCAACAGCGGAAGCATGCCCGGAAGTACGCCGATCGGACCGCAAGCCATTCTCCTGGTGGTCAACCCGAGCGGGAACAGGCAGCGCACTCCGCTCCAACCCGTTCCCTTCACCATCGGGCGGCAGGCCGATTGCGATCTTGTATTACGCGACAACCGCGCGTCGCGGCAGCATGCACGCATCTACTGCGCCGAAGGCGAGTATTTCGTTGAGGATTTGAATAGCCGTCACGGCGTGCTGGTGAACGGGACGCGGATCCTGGCGGCGTGGAAACTGTCGAGCGGGGACACGCTGGAGTTTGGGGTCCAGGATTCGTACAAAGTCATCTTCACCGTGGAGGAAGCCGAAATCCAGAAGCTGATGGATCAGCTCGGATCGCCTGCCCGCAGTGGTGCTCCCGCGAATCTGGCTAAGCTGCGGGCGCTGGTGGAAGTGGCGCGCACAGTGCAAAGCGCGTTATCGACGGAAACGGTGCTCTCCGCGGTTGTTGACGCGGCGCTCACTGTGACTGGTTCGCAGCGCGGATTCCTGATGCTGCAGAAGGGCGAGAACCTGGATATCGTTGTTGCGCGCGATCATCAGGGCCGTCCGATTGCGGCCGAGCTCGATTTCTCCACGCGGATCATTCAGAAGGCGCTCATCGAGCGGCGCGAGCTGCTGACGATGAATTTTGATTTGAGCGAGCAGATCCGCAACAACCCCGACGATTCCACCTCGCGGCTGCCGGTGAGAAGCGTCGTATGCGTCCCGCTGGTGAAGGTGCGGCAGGCCGTCAAAAGTGTCAATGCGGATGAGACGATGCTCCTCGGCCATCAGGCTGACACGGTTGGGGTGATCTACCTGGAATCGCGGCTTGGCGCGACGGACCTCACAATCGGCGATCGCGAACTGCTGCAGACGCTGGCGATCGAGGCATCCACAATTCTGGAAAACGCGCGCTTGCTGGAGCAGGAACGGCTGCGGATGAAGATGGATGAGGAACTGAAGATCGCACGCGAGATTCAGCAGAGCCTCATGCCTCGTAAACTCCCTTCGCAGGGCTGGTTTCGAGCCGCAGCCGCGAGTATTCCGTCTCATCAGGTGGGCGGCGACTATTGCGACGTTCGCCAGATTGAACCGGACGTGTGGGCGTTTGTTGTTGCTGATGTATCCGGCAAAGGAGTCAGCTCCGCGCTGCTTGCCAGCCTGCTGCAGGGTGCGTTTCTCGCCGGGGGGCATTCGACGATGCGCATTGACGAGTTGATGGTTCACGTCAACCGTTTTCTTAACGAGCGGACCGAAGGGGAGAAATACGCCACGCTGTTTTGCGGGGTTGTGAATCGCGAAGGGCGGCTGCGCTGGTCGAACGCGGGCCACTGTCCGCCGCTGGTGCTGCGCAGCTCCGGCGAGTTGCTGAAGCTGGACGCTACCAGTCTCCCGCTGGGGCTCATCGAGGACGCCGAATACAGTGTCAGCGAGACACAACTGCAGCCGGGCGACAAGATCGCCATCTACACCGATGGCGTGTCGGAAGCGCAGAACGCGGCGGGCAAGTTCTTCGATACGCGACGCATTGAATTGCTGCTGAAGGCCGGTGGCAACCGGGGCTGTCAGGACTTGATAAACTCGCTGGTTGCCGCTGTGGAAGCATTCACCGAGGGGATGCCGCAAGGGGACGATCTGACCGCGGTTGTTCTGGAGTACGTTCCCGACGTACCCGCACCGGCGCCATAGTGGAGAGATGGGGCTCAAGACTGGGGAAACCATCGGCGATTACCAGGTGCTCGGCCTGCTGGGCCGCGGCGGGATGGGGTCCGTCTACAAAGTCCGCAACGTGATTTCCGAGCGCTATGAGGCGATGAAGGTGCTGCTGCCGGATCTGGAAATCGCGCCTGATCTGGCGGAACGGTTCATGCGGGAGATCAAGACACTTGCCAGCCTGCAGCACCCGCACATTGCCTCGCTACATACGGCGCTGCGGCATGAAAACCAGTTGCTGATGGTGATGGAGTTTGTAGAGGGCAGTTCGCTTGAGGTGCTGCTGGCGTCGAAGTCGCTGACGTTGGGAGATGGGATCCAGTATTTGCAGCAGGTGCTTTCGGCGCTGGACTACGCGCATGCACGCGGAGTGATTCACCGCGACATCAAACCCGCCAACATCATGGTGACGCCGCAAGGCAATGTGAAGCTGCTCGACTTCGGGATCGCCAGCACAGCGGGCCGGGCACGGCTCACGCAGAGCGGGGCGGTGATCGGGTCAGCGCATTATGTGTCGCCGGAACAAATCAGAAGCAGCGGCGTCGATCAACGGTCCGACCTCTATTCCACCGGGATCACGTTGTACGAACTGGCCGTGGGCCGCCGGCCCTTTGAAGGGGATCACGCCTACGCGATCATGTGCGCGCAATTGGAACAACAGCCGGCGGCGGCTTGCGTGGTGAATCCGGATGTCCCGCCGCTGTTGTCGGGGCTCATCGACAAGGCGTTGGAGAAGGCGCCGGAGATGCGGTTTCAAACGGCCAATGAGTTCCACGACGCGCTGGCAATGTTCGTGTCGAGCATGAGCAAGGCTGTCAGCAGCACGGTGTTGCATACGCAGGTTTCGGCGTCGCGCGCCACGCCTGCGCCAGAAGCGCCGCGAACCCCCGTGCCTACGGGGTCAACCGTGAAGGCGGAGGATCTGGAGGCTCTGAAGAAGAACCTCGCGGCGTACATCGGGCCGATGGCGCGTGTGCTTGTGACGCGCGCGGCCAAGAGCGGCGCGACACTGGAGCAGCTTTACATTACGCTTGCCCAGGAGATCCCCTCGGAGAAGGACCGGAGCACCTTCCTCGGTTCGACAAGGAGCCAGAAGTAAGGAGTCAGCCCTGCCTCCGGGGGGCCCGGAATGAATAGACCTGTGACTCCGCGCGAGGCTTTCAGCGTCGCAAAGGGCTGGCCTGGAAAGGCCAGCCGCGGCCAGGATTGGCCGCCCCACAAGACGGCTGAATGTCCAAACTCCAGACCTAGGTGTCACAGGTTAGGAGTCTTTGTTTAGCTCTCGTTTTCCAGCAGGCGAATCGCTTTCGCGAGACTCACGTACATCCTGTTGAACGACTTGCCGAGGGTGGAAATTTCATCGCCGCCGCTCACGGGCAGTTCGGCCACGTTGAGATTTCCCTTGCTGATCTCATCCGCCATTTGCGACATCTGTGTCACCGGACGGATGACGATGAGGCTGAGGCCGATGTTGACGATGACGAGGACGGCCACCCCTACGACGGCGAGGAATAGCACAAGGTTCCGGAAGGCCTTGTCAGCGATCTCCACGGGCACGGCCATCGGGACGGAGACGATCTGCGCCGCAATCACTTCCCCTTCCTTCCAGCCGAATCCGTTGTTGCGTCCGTAGGTTCTGATCATGGCGATTGGCGCCTTTTGCGGGACGCTATGACATTCCAGGCACGCCGGGCTCACTTTGATCGGCCGGGCGAGGTACAGTGCACGCCCTTCCGGGGTGTCGCGTTCGCCGATCACTTCTTTCTTATCCGGAAAATTCCGGAATGCGTTGATGATGTCGTTTTCCCAGTCGACGGCGCGGGCGCGGAGGTTGGTTGGGTTGAGCGAAGCCTCTTTGTAGGTGTAGGCGGGGTAGGCGGCGCGGAGGTACTTGAACATTTCGGAAGCCGAATAGGCCGGGACGCTTTGCGGCAGGAATTGCGCCACATGCATCTGATGCGTGATCAGGAGCGGCTTCAGTTGCTTGCTGGTGTAATCGCGAATGGAGAGGGTCGTCTCCATCATGATGCGCGCTTGCTGGATCACCTGCTCACGGGCGTTTCTCTGCAGGAATTGGTGCGACAGGTAGGCCGCCACAGACAACCCAGCTCCCAGGACGAGGATCAGCAGGAGGCTGAACTTGATAAGCAGTCTCATAGGTACGGAGAGTATAACAAGGGGGGCGGATGAGCGCGCAACTTCAGGCCGACTTCGGCCGGAATCAGTGTCTCATCGAATCCAGCTTCTTGCCTGCGTTGTTCAGCACCTTCTCAGCTCTGTGGTACGACTCCTGGCAGGTATTCTTGAGTTCATCCACGGCGCGACCGAGATCTTCCGCCCGGTCCTCCAGCGTATACCGGATTTTTCGCCGCAACCGGCTGCCACTGTAGGGCGTTGTCAAAAGGGTCAGGGTGCCACCAACAAGAACCCCCGCTACGAGATACCCGAAGTTCGTTCCATTACCGTTTCTCATTTCGCAATTCCTCCTTGGCATAGCGCGCACAGCGAATCATAGCGGGCGTGCTACCTAATTAATACGCATACGAACAACCTTTGAAGTTGTTATTGAAGCACCGTCATCGAGCTTAAAGATGAGGGATCTGCCGCGCTCCACATGGCCATAATCAAACACTCCGTCCTGATCCAGCGAACCCTCGAGTTTCGCCGGCACTGGTGTTGGACAATATTCCGGGTGGCCAGATACGCGGACCGAATTTCCGCCGAGGCACTCGATCAAGTAGTGGCGACTTCTCGTTTCCACGTCGATGATCGAGCCACTCTCCAAGTTCCTACAATCAATCAATTCAGTAGTCACAGAAAGAGCCCTCCTACCTTTCTTGATGCGGCGGAAACGGGTTCGGTTCCTCAAACGGACCAGGAGAAGCATCCGGCGATCCGCGCGAGTCGCGAATGGCTGAGCAAAAAAGGTACTCCCTGACTAGCGCTGTTTTCTGATAGCCGTGCTAGGCTGAAAGCAGACGAATCGTGGGGGCCTCAGAATCCGCAATTCGCACCGTCAATCTGGCCAAATCCTACGCCTCAGGCCAGTCCCGCATTGTTGTGTTTCAGGAGATGGATTGGGCGGTAGGCGCCGGGGAATTGGTAGCCGTGGTGGGCGAATCGGGCGCCGGGAAATCGACGCTGTTGCATCTTTTGGGTGGCTTGGATCGTCCAACGGATGGGAGCATCTTTTTTAAAGAGCGCGAAACCACGCGACTGAACGACGCTGAATTGAGCGAGTTTCGTAACCAGGAAATCGGTTTCGTCTGGCAGAGCCATGGGTTGCTGCCGGAGTTCACCGCTCTGGAGAACGTGATGATGCCGCTGCTGATTCGCGGGACCGGGCGTAAGGAAGCGGCGGAGCCTGCGGGGGAGCAACTTCGGCGCGTCGGCTTGGAGGCGCGAGGGCATCACCGCGCGGGGGAGCTATCTGGAGGCGAGCAACAGCGTGTGGCGCTCGCTCGGGCACTGGTGACCAACCCTTCCGTGCTGTTGGCCGATGAGCCAACCGGGAATCTGGACCAGAAGACCGGCGAGAGCATCATCGCGCTGTTGGAAGAACTACACCGGAATTGCAGTCTGACATCAGTGGTAGTGACGCACAACCAGGCGTTCGCCAAGCGGTGTCATCGCGTGTTCGTTTTGGAAAACGGCAGGTTGGAAGAGCGGGGCAGTCCGCAAGCCGGCCTTCCGAATGAGACAATGGTTGCAGAACCTAACTCTGGTGAGAAAATGGTTCCAAGGGGAACGGACGGATCGACCTATGTTTGAACGCTACACTGAGAAGGCTCGTCGAGTCATCTTCTTCGCCCGCTACGAGGCTAGCCAGTTCGGCAGCCCGTACATTGAGACCGAGCATCTGCTGCTCGGCCTGCTCCGGGAGGACAAGGCCCTGGCCAACCGGTTCCTCCGCTCAAACGCGGCAATTGAGTCGATTCGCAAGCAGATCGAGGCGCACACCACGATTCGCGAGAAGGTGTCGACCTCGGTCGATTTACCGCTGAGTCATGAGTGCAAGCGTGTTCTCGCCTACGGCGCCGAAGAAGCCGAGCGGCTCAACCATAAGCACATCGGCACGGAGCATCTGATGCTCGGCCTGCTGCGCGAGGAGAAGTGCCTGGCGGCGGAGATCCTGCACGAGCGCGGGTTGCGGCTTTCTCAAGTGCGCGAGGAGATCGCGCGGCAGTCCTCGGAGAAGATGGCCGCCAATCGCCCGAAGGAGAGTTCCCTGCTTGCGGAGTTCAGCCGCGATCTCACACAGGCTGCCATTGATGGGTCGCTTGATCCGCTCATCGGCCGGGACCACGAACTCGAACGCGTTGTCCAGATTCTCTGTCGCCGCACAAAGAACAATCCAGTGCTCATTGGTGAGCCGGGCGTTGGCAAGACGGCCATCGTCGAAGGGCTCGCGCAGCGGATCGCTGATGGGGACGTGCCGAGCTTCCTTGCGGACAAGCGGATTCTCGCTCTCGACCTTTCGTTGATCGTGGCCGGCACCAAGTACCGCGGCCAGTTTGAAGAGCGGTTAAAGACGATCATGAAAGAGTTGATGGAGAATCAGAACGCCATCATCTTTATTGACGAACTGCACACGCTGGTGGGTGCGGGTTCGGCGGAGGGCTCGCTCGACGCAGCCAACATCCTGAAGCCGGCCCTGTCGCGCGGCGAAATCCAGTGCATCGGCGCAACGACGCCCGGCGAGTATCGCAAGTCCATCGAGAAGGATCGTTCGCTCGAGCGCCGGTTCCAGGCTGTCAAAGTCCCACCACCAACCGAAACCGATGCGGTCAAGATCCTGTTTGGCATCAAGGAACGCTACGAGAAGTTCCACGCGGTGGCGTACACGGATGAGGCCATCGAATCCGCGGTCTACACTTCCTCGCGATTCATTCCCGATCGCTACCTTCCAGACAAGGCAATCGACTTGATCGACGAAGCCGGCGCCCGCATCAAGCTGCGTCAGACGACGGTGCCATCCGAGGTGTCCGAGATTCAGAAGCGGATCAAGTTCATTGTGCATCGCATGGAAACCGCGATTGCCAATCATGAGTTCGAAAAAGCGCGATTTTACTCCGATGAAGAACGCAGGGAGCGCGAGAACCTGCGGCTTCTGCGCGACAAGTACAACCTCGACGATACATCCACTGGCGTGGTGAACAAGGACGACATCGAGGACGTGGTTGCCCGCTGGACCGGCGTCCCGATGACCGCCATCAAGGAAGAGGAAGTCAGCAAGCTGCTGCGCATCGAAGAAGAACTGCACAGGCGCGTCATCAGCCAGGAAAGGGCGATCAGCGCACTGGCCCGGTCCATTCGACGTTCCCGCGCGGGTCTGAAGTCGCCCAAGCGGCCCGCGGGTTCGTTCCTGTTCCTCGGCCCCACGGGCGTCGGCAAGACGGAAGTGGCGCGCGCTCTGGCGGAGTTCCTTTTCGGCAGCGAGAAATCGCTCATCCGCTTCGACATGTCGGAGTTCATGGAGAAGCATTCGGTGTCGAAGCTGATCGGCTCGCCTCCGGGCTACGTGGGTTACGAAGAAGGCGGCCAGCTCACGGAACGCGTGAAGCGCTCTCCCTATTCGGTGATTCTGTTGGATGAAATCGAGAAGGCGCACCCGGATGTCTACAACATCCTGTTGCAGGTCTTTGAAGACGGCCAGCTCACGGATGGCTTGGGCAACACCGTTGACTTCAAGAACACCATCATCATCATGACGTCCAACCTGGGAGCTCGTTTCCTGGACAAGAAGAGTCCGATGGGCTTTTCCGCGCCTTCCGGCCCTGGCCTTGCGCCCAAGGTGGAGGACATGGTGATGGCGGAAGTGAAGCGGGCGTTCAACCCCGAATTCCTCAACCGCCTGGATGAGACGATTCTCTTCAGCCCGCTCAGTGACGAAGATCTGTTGCAGATTGTCGGACTGATGGTGAGCCAGATCAACCTCAATCTGGCGCCGAAGCAATTGTCCATCCGGTTGGCTCAGGATGCGGCTCGCTACATCCTGGAGAAGACGTGTACGGATCGGAGCTACGGCGCGCGCCCGTTGCGTCGCGCTCTGCAGAAGTACATCGAGGATCCGCTGTCGGAGGCGCTGATCCAGGGATCGCTCGCGCGGCCCTCGGAGCTTGAGGTTTACCTCAGCGATACCGGCCTGTTCGTCCGCCAGGTGCGCGACGAAGCCGCCGTCACGGTTCCGGAGACAGAACCGGAACCCGGCACGGTTCTCTATCAGTTCTAGGCCGGCCCCATATGCCAGAAGCAACGGCGGCCACGGTTCGCACTACCGTCGTAAGCGAAGTGGAGTCCTTGCGCCGCCGCGTGGAGGATCTGGAAGGCCAGCTCTCGCAGACGCAGAAACTCCTGGCAATCGGTTCGCTGGCGGGCGGCGTAGCGCACGACTTCAACAATCTGCTTACCGCGATTCTGGGTTATGCCAGTCTGCTGCGCGAGGATCCAACCGCATCGGTACAGGTGATGGAAGCGCTCGATGTCATCGAGAAGGCGGCGGAGCGAGCATCGCAACTCACGGCGCAGATTCTCGGTTTCGCGCGGCGCGGTCATGCCAAGCGGGCGCGAGTGGATGTCCGGCAGACGCTAAATGAAGTGGCCGATCTGTTGCGCCACACCGTGGATAAGAACATCCGCCTGGATGTGCAACTGGACGGCGCGCCCGCATATGTCATGGGCGATTCGAGCCAGCTTTTTCAGGTGTTCCTCAATCTTGCGCTGAACGGGCGCGACGCGATGCCGGACGGCGGCACTTTGACTCTGGCGGCCAAGAGCACAGCAAGCGGCGTGCAAGTTACCGTTGGCGATTCCGGTAGCGGTATACCCGCGCAGATCCGCGAGCGCGTCTTTGAACCGTTTTTCACCACGAAGGATCCCGGCAAAGGCACTGGCATGGGACTCACCGTGGTACAGAGTATCGTGCGCGGGCATTCCGGGCGCATCGAGATTGAATGCGATCCTCCTCCGGGCACGCGGTTTCAGTTGATCTTTCCCCCCGCGCGGGAACGGACCGCGGTTGTTGCCGAGACCGTGGCAGCGGCGCCTGCTCGCGGCAAGGGTGCGGTGCTGGTGGTGGACGACGAAGAGGTGGTCAGGCAGGTGGCGGCCCGCATGCTGAAGAGCCTCGGCTACCATGCGATCTGTTTGGGCAGTTCGCGCGACGCGTTCGACTACTACCGCCGCCGCGCGCATGACATCGACCTCGTGATCCTGGATCTGATCATGCCGGACATCAGCGGCAAAGAGCTTTTCGAGCAGCTTCGTGAGTTCAATCCGTGTGTGCGCGTTCTGCTCACCAGCGGCTACAATCAGGATGCTTCCGTCGATACCTTGATTGACTCCGGAGCACGCGGATTCCTGCAGAAACCCTACCGAATGGCACAACTTTCGCAATCCCTCACGGCGGCGATGAAGGCATGAGCGCCCCCGCAATGTCCATAGAAACATCGTTCCCGGATTTCTACGGCAATGCCGCGGTAGCGCAGTCGCTGGCGACCATGATCCGGCAGGATCGCATTCCGCAGACACTGCTGATCGCAGGACCTGAGGGCGTAGGCAAAGCCACGCTCGTGAGGCGGTTCGCGGCCGCGCTGCTGGGCGATGTCGAGAAGATCGAGCAGGACGATTTGAGCCGCAAGGAGAACGTGGAGACGCTGGCGGAGCGCGAAAAACTGCCCTCGGACAAACGCTCCGACGATCCATTCGTGCTCAACTCGCATCCTGATTTTCTGACGTTTCCTCCCGATGGTCCGATGCGGCAGATCTCCATCCAACAGATGCGGCTGCTGAAGGAGCGGGCGTCGTTTACGCCGCTCAGAGGCAAGTACCGCGTCTTCCTGATCGACCAGATCGACCGCGCCAATGAACAGGCGGCGAATTCGCTGTTGAAGATACTTGAAGAGCCGCCGGCGCATTTGATCATGGTGATGACGGCGGAGAACATCTACGATTTGCTGCCGACTATACGTTCCCGTGCGGTGATGTTTCATCTCACCTCACTCGATGAGAGCGAGATGGCGGCGTTTGCCGGATCGCGCGGATGGCAGCCGAAAGAGCGGCGTGTTCTGCTCGCCGGCGGCGCGCCAGGGTTGTCGGTGACGCTCGATCTCGATGCCATGGACATGCGGCGGGAACGGATGATGACGCTGCTGGAAGTGGCCAGCGGGCAGTCGCGCTATTCGGCGTGGATCAAGCATTCCGAGTCGATTTCGGCCAGCAAATCGGAGAAGCTGGAGGCGTATCTCAAGATGCTATACGCACTCCTGGAGGACGTGCTGCTGGTGCGGGAGGGCTTGCCGGTGCGGCGCAATCCGGACATGAAGAAACGCATTGATGCAGTGGCCGCGGGCACGTCGTTCGAGTGGTTCCGGAAAGTGATCGCGCATGTGGATCAGCTTGTTATCTTTTCGCGGCGCAACGTGCAGAAAGGCCTCGCGCTGGACGCGCTGGCGCTCATCGGGCGGTAGCTTGCGAGATACACTGATCTCATGGTGAAAGCGCGCTACGTCTACTGGCAGGACGGTGAGCAATGGCTCGGCTACCTCGAGGAGTTTCCCGATTACCTCACTCAAGGCACGAGCAAAGCTGATCTGGAAGAACATCTGAAGGATCTGCATGAAGACCTGACGAGCGGTGCGATCATCCCGACCGTCCGCAGGGTGGCGGAGCTTTCGATTTCCTCGTGAAAAGGACTGAACTCATCCGCAAGCTCAAGCATGCCGGATGCAAGCTAATCCGGCATGGAGGAAAACACGACTGGTATGAGAACCCCGTCTCACGGATGGCGCAGCCAGTCCCGCGACATCGGTAAATAAACGAGTCGCTCGCCAAACACATTCTCCGCAGTCTGGGGCTTGAGCAAGCACTACAGCGTCCGCGTGACCTTGCTCAGCGTTCGCGGCTTGTCGGGATCAAATCCCTTCTCCACGGCCAGGCTCGCGGCGAACAACTGCGCCGGCACGATATAGGGGATGGGCGTGAACAGGTCGTCGGGCAGAGGGCCGCTGTGGCGCAGTTTGGCCGGGATCACAACGACGGTCTGCTTGTCGAGCTTCGCCGCGGCGCGGTTGGAGGCATCGGTGATCATCAGGGTTTCGGCGCGCAGACCTACCAGCCGTTCGCGCATCTCCACCATCGACGGCCATGTGACGCCGCCTGGTCCGAAGAGAAAAATGGGGAAGGACTGCTCCACCATGGCGATGGGGCCGTGGAGGAAATCGGCCGAGGAGAAACGCTCCGCCACGACGTAACAGGTCTCCATCATCTTCAACGCGAATTCGTAGGCGTTGGAGTAGTTGACTCCGCGGCCCACCACTACCGCGTGATTCATGAAGCGATAACGGCCGGCCCGTTCCCGAATCTCGTTTTCGAGCCGCAGCGCATCGTAGGCCCACTGTGGAAGATGACGGAGATCGTCCGTCTTCAAGTTCGCGCCGAGGGCATAGGCGATCATGTAGAGAGCGAGCAACTGGCCGGTATAAGTCTTGGTGGCCGCTACACTCTTTTCGCGTCCGGCACGAACAAGAAAGACATGATCCGCCAGTTCGGCGAGCGCGCTTGCGGATTCGTTGGTGATGCCGATGGTGAACGCCCCACCCGCCTTCGCTTTCTCAAGCACCAGATTCGTATCCGTGGATTCGCCGGATTGCGAAATCGCCACTACCAGCAGGTCATCGAACTTCAGGTTCGCACCGTACAGAGTGAAGATGGACGGTGCGGCAAGCGACACGGGAATGCCCGTAGCAATCTCCAGCAGATAGCGTCCAAACAGGGCCGCGTTGTCGGATGTACCGCGGGCGGCCAGCACAATCATCCGGGGCGGCTTGACCGCCAAACGTTTCTTCAGCTTTTCAATATTTCGCAACTCCAGCCGCAGTGTCCGATCGAGCACATTGGGCTGTTGGCGAATCTCTTCGCGCATCAGGGACATTCGGTTTGAGGATAACATTGCAGTCCGGATCAACGTGGGCGGAGCATACCGAAGGAATACTCCTCGCGAACAACACGCTGCGCCGCGTCGAGAATCACAGTGGCGATGAAACGCGGTTCCACAGGATCGCCAAAGCGCAGATCGAATGCCTCCACCTGCACACCGCCTTCCGGTTTCTCCACGGGAGTGACTCGAAAGAACACGGTCTGCGCGAATCGGAGGTAGCGCTTCATCGTATCCGTTGCGTGGGCGGCGTCCAAGGCGGCTGAGGACCGGGTCTGATAATACAGTTTGCCGCCCATGGGGTCGTACTCGCCGAGCAGCGAGATACGCTGCAGCACGTACGCATCCCCGATGTCGACAACGGTGTTCCATGCCCAGGGATTGGCAAAGTGCGGATAGGCTTCCACGCGGCGCGGCGTGCGGCCCTCATAGAGATGCGACGACACCGTCTCAACGGCGCGTTGATGCAGCGTCGAACGCAATCCGGTGTACAGCAGGACCAGCGTCAGGGCGAACACCGCGGCGCCACGTCCCGTGCTCTTCTTTGCGCCGATCTCGCCGCTCACTAATCCGGATAGCAGCGGCCCGAGTACCGCGAGCAGGAGCACTGCCCAAATCCACAGGTCGACGACATGGGTGATGTCCAAACGCGGCATCGCATCGGAGAAGGGGAGCAGAAATCGAATCCCGTAGGTATTCGTCCAATCCATCAGTACGTGTGACAGCAGGCCGATGCATGCGACCACGATGCCTCGCATCCAAGGGAGAGGCTTTCGTCCGGCAAGTCTCACGATCGCCACCACGAACACCGCCAACAACGGGATCACCACGAAACTGTGTGTCCAGCCGCGGTGGTAGTCGAGGTAGGTCAGCGATCCGGCGAACCGTGTGACAACGTCAACGTCCGAGATGTTGGCGGACAGGACGAGGATCGGCGTGGAGCGGGGGCACCAGCGATTCAGCCCCATGCGGGAAAGCATCAAACCGGTGAGGGAATGCGTCAGGTTGTCCATCGGGTGCGTTCCCCACTTAGGAATTCCGGAGGCAGCAACACTGTCAATGCCGATGGAACCAGTTCCACCGAGACCGGCAGATGCCCACAGAGTTCCCCATCCACTTGCAGTTGCACCGGTGTGCCGTTGTGTAGCCGCAAAGCCGCCTGCCGCGTATCGGCGACGAACACACCGCTCATGTCGCGATACCGCTTTACTCCAATACCAGCGAGGTATTTGAGGTACCGGATAGGGTTGGACCCTTCAAAAGCCACTACCTCGAACTCATCGCGGAGCAGGCTGGCGCCGCAGGCAATTTCGAGATCGCCGCCGTAGTTACGTACGCGGCTGACGAGAACGAATCCACTGGTGCGTTCTTCGCCGTTGGCCTGTACATCGAACTCTTCCAGTTCCCGGGTGACGGACTGGAAGCCGGCAAGCCAGTAGGCGACCTTGCCGAAGCGCCGCTTCAGATTGTCGTCCACCGCGGAGACAATGTAAGCGTCCAGACCCGCGCCGGCCATTGAAAGGAAGTAGCGCCGCGGGGTGCCATCCTGGTTACGCACTAACCCCAGTGCAATCCGCGTGGGCTGCCATTTGTCAAAACAGCGGACAGCTCTCCGCAGCCTGGACCCGATGTGGGTTTCCATGCAGAACACATTTGCCGTTCCACCGGGCAGCACGGCGAGCGGCACATCCGTGCCAACCATTCCATTCAAGACTTCATTCACCGTGCCATCGCCACCGGCGACAACAATCAAATCGGCGCCCGTGCGTATATACTCCCGCGCCAGCTCCGTCGCGTGTCCGGCGGCGGTAGTGGGCGCGGGAGTGATTGCATGGCCATGCGCCCGCAATTCAGCCAGAAGCACTTCGACCAACTCGGGATGCTTGCGGACTGTGCCGGCGTTTGGATTGAAGATCAGGAATGAGTTGCGATACGGCCCCAACTTGTCATAATAAACCTTCATGCGGGGACACGTCGAAGAAATAGAGCATCTGCGCGCGGAATTGCGCCGCCACGAGCACCTGTACTACGTGCTCGATCAGCCCGAAATCAGCGATGCGGAGTACGACGCATCTATGCGGCGGCTTCGGGAATTGGAAGCCGAACACCCGGAGCTGGTGACTGCCGATTCGCCCACACAACGAGTGGGAGGCAAGCCGCGAGAGGGCTTTGTCAAGGTACGGCACAGCTCGGCGATGCTCAGTCTGGACAATGCGTTGAACGAGGGCGAACTGCGCGATTTCGACCGGCGCGTGCGCGATCTGCTGGCGGGCGAGCCGTATCAATATGTCGCGGAATTGAAGCTCGATGGGTTATCCATGGCCGCCCACTACGAAGACGGCCGGTTGCGCCTCGCCATCACCCGCGGGGACGGGCGGGTGGGCGAAGATGTCACGGAGAATGCGCGCACCATCCGCGCGCTCCCCCTGCGCGTATCCGGCAAGCTTCCGCGATTCGAAGTTCGCGGCGAAGTGATCATGCTGACAAAGAACTTTCAGCAGCTCAATGCCGATCGTGAGACGCAAGGATTGCCACGATACGCCAACCCGCGCAATTCCGCCGCGGGAAGCCTGCGTATGCTGGAGCCTTCCATTACCGCATCGCGCCAGCTCGATTTCTTCGCGTACCTGCTGCTGGTGGACGGCAAGCCGTACTCGATGTCGCACTGGGAATCGTTGCTGTTATTGCAGGAGATGGGCTTCAAGGTGAACCCAAAGAATCGCTGCTGCCCCGATGTTGGCGAGTTATTCGCCTTCTGTCAGGAGATGGAAAGCAGGCGCGACTCGCTGCCGTACGAGATCGATGGTGTTGTCGCCAAGGTAGATTCCATCGCGCAGCAGGACAATCTCGGTTGGACAGCGAAAGCACCGCGTTGGGCGATAGCATTCAAATTCCCCGCCCGTCAGGAAGAGACGGTGGTGGACAACATCGAAGTACAAGTAGGTCGCACCGGCGCGTTGACCCCAGTGGCGCACCTGCGGCCTGTTTTCATCAGCGGTGTAACGGTGGCGCGAGCGACGCTTCACAACGAGGATGAGATCCAGCGTCTGGATCTGCATATCGGCGACACAGTGCTGATCGAGCGCAGTGGCGATGTGATTCCCAAAGTCGTCCGCGTGACGCGGCAGGGCGGGGAGCGGCGGCCTTTCCAGATGCCGAAACTGTGCCCGGTTTGCGAAGGTGATGTAGTGCGCGCGGAAGGCGAGGCCGCCAGCCGTTGCATCAACTCCAATTGCCCCGCGCGGCTGAAAGAGACCATCCTGCATTACGCGGCGCGCGGCGTCATGGATATAGACGGAATGGGCGATGTGCTGGTGAATCAACTCGTGGATCGGGGCATGTTGAAAAGCGTGGCCGATATCTATCAGCTCACGCTGGAACAGCTACTGCAACTCGATCGCATGGGAAAGAAGTCGGCGGAGAAGATTCTCGCCAACATCCAGCGGTCGCGCAGCCAGCCGCTCCCTCGCGTGTTGAACGGGCTCGGGATTTCCTTTGTGGGCGAACGCACAGCGCAGATCCTGGCCAATACGTTCGGCAGTCTCGACGAAATCGAACAGGCGGACGAGGCCGCGCTACAAACCGCCGATGAGGTTGGCCCCAAGGTGGCGGAAAGCATCCGGCGATTCTTCCATGAGCATCACAACAAGGAGTTGGTGGAACGGCTTCGCGAAGCCGGGCTCCAGTTTATGCAGGAAATCCACAAACCCGCCGAAGGCCCGCTCACGGGGAAGACGTTCGTGCTCACGGGCACGCTCCCCACAATGACTCGTGAGGAGGCGAAGGCCCGCATCGAGGCAGCGGGCGGCAAAGTCACTGACTCCGTCAGCAAGAAGACCCACTACCTCGTAGCCGGTGAAGCCGCCGGCTCCAAGCTCACCAAGGCGCAGGCCCTGGGCGTACAGGTTGTGGACGAAGCGGCATTGCTCAATCTAATAGGAGTAAACTGAAGAAAACCGACTACTACGAGGTAGAAGCATGTCTTTAGGTGATTCTCATCGCCGCGATTTCTTGAAACAGACCGCCGGCGTTGGCGCCGCACTGAGCGCTGCCGCTCCCGCCGCCATGGCCGCCCGGCCCTCTCCAAAAATGTCCAGCCGCGTTCTCGGCGCAAACGATCGCATCCAGATGGCAGCCATCGGCGTCGGCGGCCGCGGATTCTATGTAACGAACGTCTTCGACGGCATCGGCAAGGAAACCAACAAGTGCGTCGTGGTCGGCGTCTGCGACGTCTACCAGAAGCGCGTCACCCGCGCCAAGGACAAGTACAAGGCCGAAGGCACGCTCGACTGGCGTGAGATCATCGCCCGCAAGGATGTGGACTGTGTCCTGGTTGCGACGCCGGATCACTGGCACGCGAAGATTGCACTGGCTGCGATGGACGCCGGCAAGGACGTCTACCTGGAAAAGCCGATGTGCCACGCCATTGAAGAGGCAAAGCAACTGGTGGCCACGGTGAAGGAGACGCAACGCGTGCTGCAGGTGGGTTCGCAGACCACTTCCGGCGATCAGTGGCACAAGGCGAAGAAAGCCATCGCCGACGGCATGATCGGCAAGCACATCATGAGCCAGGGTTCTTACCACCGCAACTCCATTGAAGGGGAATGGAACTGGCCCATCGACAAAGAAGCCGGCCCCAACGGCAAGGGCGAAGATTACATCGACTGGAAGACCTGGCTGGGTCCGGCGCAGAGGCGCGAATTCGACGCCGACCGCTTCTTCCGTTTCCGCAAGTTCTGGGACTATTCCGGCGGCGTCGCCACAGACCTGTTCTTCCACGTGGCCGCTCCGATGAACATCTGCTGGGGTGAAGCACAATTCCCCATGAAGGTGATGGCCAGCGGCGGCATCTATGGCGGCAAGGAGTTTGAATATAAGCGCGAAGTGCCCGACACGTTCCACCTGATCGCCGAATACGCCAAGGGCTACTCGGTGGTGTTGAGCTCTTCGATGGCCAACTCGCAGCACGTCCCCGGCCTCATCCGTGGCAAGGATGCTTCGCTCATCATGGTGGAGCATGGCCGTTTTGAAGGGCACGCGCCGCACATCACAGTCCGTCCGGAGACCCGCGGGGCGAGCAAAGAGTTCCTGGCCAAGTACGGCAAGGAAGAAATCAAGATCCCGGTGGACAACACGGACACGATGAAGACGCACGTCGGCAACTTCCTCGATTGCATGCGCTCGCGCAAGAAGCCGACGCTCGATGTCGAAACCGCTGCCCGCGCCCAGGTGCTCATCTCGATGGCAGTACAGAGCTACCGTCAGGGCAAGGTGCTCTACTTCAACGAATCCACGTGGAAGCTGGCCGACAAGCCCGCCAGGTCGTAATTCCAGATCACGTTCGATATCACTATGGAGGCCGCTCTCACCGGGCGGCCTGTTTCTTTTTTGTTTCGCGCCACGCCCGATCTTCTTTGATCGCCACCGGTGTTTGGGCTATAGCCGATTGGAATCGCCTTGTACCAGTCCGCCGAACACGGGACAATAAGGGGTTCCTTACGCCCTCCATGCCGCGACTATCATTCAAGCCGGATTCCAGCTTCTTCCGCAAGATCGCCATCGGTGCCGTCGGTACTCAGGCGATCAGCAAAGACCTCGCCCAACACGGCCATGTGGTTCATGAATTGGAGCGCGGGTCGCTCGACACAAAGATCTGGAAGGAGGTCAAACGGAAGCGCGTTCGCATCCCGGATCTCGTTTGCTCTCGTTGCGGTCTCCGCATCGAAAGTCGCGCCAAGACCGACGCCAAACTCTCGATGTCGCACAGCGACGAGGAGGAACGAGCCTGGAGCTACGGCATGGTCGATTCCGACCTCATCGCCTTTCCCGTTTGCCAGCCGAAGGACGAAACCTCTTGGTCAACGGGCAGGCTCCAGCAAGGCGTCTCCTACTGGCACGAGCGGAACTGGGTTCGCTGGGAAGCAAAGCCGTTTATCAACTACATCGGGACAGGTGAGTTCCGCGTGGTTCCGTTCCGAAAGGAGCAGCCCAAGGGCGTCACCGAGGGCTCGGAGATGACCATCTCGTGGCCCGCGCTGTTCGCCACGACGAACGGCGTGGTCGAGTCGATCCAAGGAGACCGGATCATGGTGAAGCCTCCGACAGGCTCTCGCCGGTCGCTGAAGATTCGCGACGGCGCACGCGCAGTCGTGGCCGAAGGCCAACAGGTCCAAGTGAACCAATTACTCGCCGCTGCTGTTCAGCCTTCCACAGATTTGAAGTGTGCGGCGTCAATCTCTACTGCCCATCTCCTGTCTCTGCTTGAGTCCCGAGAGCGCACGCAGCGGTTCACGGGGGTAAAGCTCTGCCGCTTGAACCAATGCGCCACCGTCTCGGACTTGATCAAGAATCTCGAAGCAGACACCGAGGAAGATGTCTACATCCGGCTGGAAGCCGCGGCGTACCTCGTTCGCTTCGCGAATCAGGAGCCGGAGCGAGTCTTTGCGCCGTACCTCGAGAGCGCCGACGATCAGCGCCGGCTCGAAGCAGTGATCGCTTTGGGTGAGGCGAAGTCGGCTGGCGCGGTTTCGGTGCTCTCGCGGATTCTCCAGGACGCGTCTCAGCCGTACTTCATGCGCAGCGCCGCCGCCTGGTGCCTGGGGCAAGCGGGGGACGCCGAGTCCGCCGCGCAACTCGTGCGGACTTTCCGCGACGTCGATGAGAAGATAAGGGATGAGGCTCTTGAGGGAATCGCGATGATCGGCGCTGACGCAACCACCGTTCTCATGGCCGGACTCGGCGATCTGGACTCCTCCATCGCTGCCGGTCGCGCCGAGGCACTTCGCCGCCGTGCACTTCCCGAGGGGACCATCGAGGAGGCAGTTCAGCTTCTCCGTCGGCCCGAACCGTCACCCTGGGCAGTTTGGCTGCTTGGAAACCTTCCTCGGCACCATGCCGGTCCCTACATCGCTCAGCTTCAGGATCAAGCGCCGGGCTTGCATTTCGCCCTGACTCTCCTATGGTCGTTTACAGAAAGTTGGGTGGCGAGACGGTGGGAACTTTCGCCCGGAGCGGAATACCCTCGTGGCTGAGACCTCAATCGAAGTCTATCGAACAGCGCTCGGGAGACAGCTCTGCGCAGACAGCCGCCAGGTGCTCGCTCAACTTCCTGACGAGTCGGTTGATCTTATTGTCACGAGCCCGACTTTTGCACTTCTCAGGAAGAAGTCCTATGGGAACGAAGAGCAGGAAGACTACGTCGAATGGCTGTTGGAGTTCGGCAACGTAGCCAAGCGAACTCTCAAGGACACCGGCAGCTTCGTGCTCGATCTCGGCGGGGCCTACCAGCGCGGAGTGCCCGTTCGCTCTCTATACAATTTCAAGGTCCTGATCGAGTTCTGCGAGAAACCCGGCTACTTTCTCGCGGAAGAGTTCTACTGGCACAATCCCGCAAAACTTCCTTCCCCGATCGAATGGGTGAACAAACGGAAGATCCGCGTCAAGGATTCGGTAAATACCGTTTGGTGGTTTTCAAAGACCGAGTGGCCCAAGGCCGACGTGACCAGGGTCCTCGCTCCCTACTCGGAGCGGATGAAGACGCTGCTCAAAGACCCTGAGAAGTTTTACCGGCCCAAAGGGAGGCCTTCCGGCCACGACATTGCAGCCGCTTTCGGAAAGGAGAATGGGGGAGCGATTCCGCCGAATCTGCTTCAGATTCCGAACACCGATAGCAATTCGCACTATCTTCGAATGTGCAAAGCGCTTGGGCGGGAATCACACCCGGCTCGGTTTCCGGCGGATCTCCCCAAATTCTTCGTCAACTTCCTAACTGAACCCGGTGATCTCGTCCTCGACATTTTCTCCGGTTCAAACACAACAGGAGCCGTCGCCGAGAACCTCGGGCGGCGGTGGCTCAGCATCGAACTTGACCGCGCATACGCCGAACTCTCCGCGCTCCGCTTTTTGGAGGAATGGCCGGAGCACGAGGTGAAGGCGCTGATGGAGCGATTGTCCCAGGGCTCCGAGGAGATCCATCCGAGCATGCAGCTTTCGTTGCTGGCCCTCGTCAACAACGGCGCGTAGCGAGCGTTTTCCTCGATACGTCTTCGCGGGATCAAGCCGGAGCTTATGGCCGTCCGCAAAGACAAAGGCCCCGGGGCGCGAACCCCGAGGCCTTTCCTGTTTCTTGCCGAAGTCCTGACTACGGAGTGTTGAAACTGCGGATCAGGAATACCGAAATCTGCCCCCACGTATTTGCATCCGTGGGACAGAAGGTTGTCGTCGAGCAGCCGGCAGTGATTCCCAGATCCTTCATCTTCTGGACGAAGGGGAAGAAGGAATCCGTCGACGGCATGTCGGTAAAGTAGCCGGTCGGGTTGTAAGTGAACTCGGTCGCGTTGACGACGTTCAGTTTCCCTCTGATCAGGAAGACCGAGATTTCGCCGCGAGTCACCGGGCTGTCCGGGCAGTACTGCGTCGCCGAGCAACCAGTGGTGATCGACAGTTCGCGCATCTTCTGGATGTAGGCGAACTGCGGATGCGTGTTGGGCACGTCGGTGAAGAACGGCGTCGTGTTGTACGGAAAATCATTCCCCAACTTCGCCTTGATGACGAACTCCGCCATCCTGGCGCGAGTGGTTACCGTATCGGGGCAGAAGTTGCCGCTTCCACATCCGGTCATTTCGCCGAACAAACCAGCGAGGTAGATGTAATCGGAGAAGATGTGCGAAGCCGGCACGTCGCCGTAAGGCTGCGGCGTGTTCACACCCTTCTGCAGGATCTGCACCAACTGGCCCTGCACGTTGATGGACGCGGTGCGGGGATTGGCGCTGCCGTTGGGGGCGAGAGTGAAGCTGATGCTTCCGTTTCCGGCGCCTTGCGTTGCTCCGTTCAACGTCACGAACGGCGTGATGAAGAAGTTCGAAAGCGAGGCTTGCCAGAAGCAGCCGGTATTGGTCACGATGTTGGCCGTGGAGGTTCCCCCTTCAGGCGGTACCGTGAAGGTCTGTGGATTCAGTGCGTACGCCGAACCGCAAGTCATGGGTGTGAACAGCGCGGTTACTGTCGAGGGGGCCAACAGCGTCAGCGCCTGCGGATTGGTGGTTCCGCTAAGTGCTCCGGTGAACCCGTTGAACACCGCTCCCGTAGCCGGCACCGCTGTCACCTGGACCACCGTGTTGGGAGCAAAGAATCCGTCCGGCGAAGCAGGCACGGTTGTGAATGTGCCGCTGCCCGAAGGCGAGCTCAAGAGATTCAACTTGAACTGCGTGATGTAATTCGCAGTCACTGACAGAGAACCCGTGCCCGGAACAGTCACGGTGTGCGTCTGTGCTCCGCCGTCCGACCAATTGGCGAAAACGTAGCGTGTATTCGCGTCACCCTGGATCGCGACAGCGCCGATGCTGACCTGCGTTCCCGCCGGCAGTTGCACGTTCGTCGGTGTCTGCGTTGCGGTTCCGTTCACCAACACTTGCAGGCCCGCGGGTATGGTAGTGATGGTGATGGAAGAAGGCGGGATCGGGCCCTGCGTCACGGTGTGCGTGAGAATGCTCGATCCCGTGAGGATGGAGATGGTTCCCGTACGCGAGGTGTTGCCCGGGTTTGCGGCGAGCTGGTAGTTCACCGTGTTGGACCCGGGACCGGCCCCGCCGGAAGTAATGGTCAACCATGCCGCATCGCTGATGGCCGTGTAGGGACAGGTGCCGCCGGTGGTGATATTGAAACTGCCGCTGGCGCCACCGCCTTCAAACGTCGCCGCACCGGCGCTCAGGTTGTAATTGCAGGCGAACGTCGCGGTGATCGTCTTCGCTGACGACATGACGACGGTGAGCGGTGAGGCGCCGGACGCATCCCCGCTGAAACCGGAGAATGCGTACCCGCTCGATGGAGTCGCCGTCAAGACCAGGCTGGTGCCGGCGCTGTAGAAATTGTCATTCGACTGAGCCGAGACCGCGACAGTGCCGCCCACCCCTGGAACTTTGTTCACCGTGAGCAGATACTGCGTGGTGAAGTTGGCGGTGTAGCTGGCGCTGCTTGTACCCGCGGTCACCGTTTGCGACTGCGTGCCGCCCTGGCTCCAGGAACTGAACGCGTAGCGCGTCCCGGTGACCAGCACTTGCGGAGAAGGCGTGTCAAGAGTGTGCGCCGAGGCGGGAGCCCACGCAAAGAAGCGCGGCGCCGAGGCGGTGACGCCATCGACGATAACCGTCAGGCCGGTCGGGTTGGTATCCACCGTGAAGGTGACGGGTGTCCCGTCCACGAACTTGCTGACGAATGCATCGCTGCTGCCCTGCAGAGTCGCCTTGAAGGCCGACAACGTGGGGAAGGTAGTGCTCACCGTAGTGCCGGCGGTGTAGATGGAGTTGGTGGCGTCGGCGGCAACGCAATTCGCCAGATCTCCCCCATTCCCGCCAAGGTATGTGCTGAAGGTGAGCGTGGCGCCGTCAGCCGCATAGCGCCCGACGAACGCACCAGTCTTCAGCCCGTTGTAATAGGAGGGCGAAGACGAAACCAGCGGAAGATCGCTCGATGAAGTGTATCCCGCTATCACCGGCGCGTTGGTGGAATCCAGAGCGATCCCGGTAACCAGGTCCTCGCCGTTCCCTCCGTAGTATGTCGAGAACACAAGCGCCGAACCAGCCGCGTTCACCTTGCTGACGAAACCGTCGTAGATGCCGCCGCGGAACGTGCCCGCCTGCGCGCTGGCAACGGGAAAATCAGTGGAGAACGTCCATCCCCCCACATACGCCGCGCCGGTGGAATCCACCGCTACCGCAGTCGCCCGGTCCGCGAGCGTACCGCCAAGGTATGTCGAGTAGGTCATGCTGCCGCCTGTCAGCGGCATTTTGACGAGGAAGGCATCCACCTGTCCAACCGGCGTCGCGCGGATCGCATTCGCTGTCGGAAAATTCGGAGAGTCGGTGTAGCCGGCGATGTACGCACCAGTGGCGTTCACCGCGACGGAGGTCGCGGCATCATCGCCGTTGCCGCCAAGGAAGGTGGAGAAGTTGACTGCGCCGGCGTTCGACAGCTTGACGACGAATGCGTCGCGCGATCCGCCACCGAAGCCCTGGATGCCGCTCACGGTGGGGAAGGTCGCCGCCGTTGTGGCTCCGGAAACGTAAGCGGCGCTCGTGCTATCGACGCCGATTCCCGTCCCGCGATCTTCACCCGCTCCGCCGAGATAGGTGGAGTACACCAGCGCGGACCCCGCGGCGTTCAACTGCGCCACAAAGGCATCGGTGCCGCCGCCGTTCGCTCCCTGCGCCGCGGCGACAGCGGGGAAGTTGGTTGACGTTGTAAACCCGGTCACAAAAGCCGCACCCGTACTATCCAGAGCGATCGCAGTACCGTAGTCGTCGGAGCTGCCGCCGAGGTACGTGATATAGACGACGCTGTTCCCCGCCGCTCCGAGCTTGGCAACAAACGCGTCGGTCAATCCGCCGCTCACAGTCTGCGCGGCGCCCGCTGTCGAGATGTTACCCGACGTTGTGTAGCCCGTGATGTAGGCATTGTTGGTCGCATCCACAGCGATGCCGTTGGCGACTTCCGCGCCGAAACCGCCAAAGAATGTCGAATACGACAGGATCGGGTCAATCACTAGGGTACGGTCGCGGTCGTAGGCGCCAAGCGCGAACGTCACCGTCCGGTCCGCATGCACTTCGTAGGCGCCGTCGCGCATTAGGCGCTGCCCGTCTATGTCCTGGTAGACCACCGGTTTGTGCTGGCGGAGCGTTCCCGCCGCGGTGTCCAACAGCAGATCGCCGTTTTCCAAACGTAGGCCTGTGATGCCGTCGAAGCGCAGACGAATTTTCTTCGGATCGGCGCCGGGGGCTACCACAAAGTCGTACTCCAACCTTCGATGTGAACCGTAGTAATCGACATCGATACCGGAGTAGACACCCGAATAGCGAAGTCGCGCAAACCCGGGAATGCCCGTCTTCCATTGCGATTCATCGTTACCGATGAGGTAGTTGGTAACGCCTTGCAGCGCATCCAGCGGCTGCACCTTCGCGTTATTCCTGGAACCTTGCAGGTTCATCCGCACAAGCGCGGCTTTGCTTCCCGAAGTCAGCGCCACCTCCGCGCCGGCTTGCGAGAACGACATCCTGTAGCCAGGGCCGCGCGAAAGGAACAGCGTCTTGCTTTCGGCCTGCCCGCGGTTCGGCTCAAACCGCAGAGGCAGCTTTCCGAACGCTTCCTGCAGTTGCGTCCTCTGACTGCCGGCCAGAGGACTACTGCCCTTCTGGGAAGATTTCATGTCGAATGTTTCGGCCCCCGGCAAAGCTACAACCGTGAGGAGTGTCAGCGCAGCCAGACATGCAAGTCCGCGCGCGCCGGTTCGTGTGAACGAAGCGGGGTAGATCATTATTAGGATGTCTCCTTGGCTATCTCATTCTATCTATAAAGAAAGAAAGTTTCTAGCCACTACATTTCCCGTTGATTGCGTTTTGAGCGGTGTGTCGGGGCCGGGCTCATTTGGCGCTGAAGCGGTACACCGTTGTCGTGGAATACTGCCCACCCGGTTTGAGCACCACGGAGGGAAAGTCCGGCTTGTTTGGCGAGTCCGGATAGTGCTGCGTCTCCAGACAGAACCCGTATCGTTTACGATAAGCGTGTCCCCCCTTCCCCAACAACGAACCATCCAGGAAGTTGCCGGAGTAGAACTGCACTCCAGGTTCGGTGGTGAGTACTTCCATTACCCGCCCGCTCTTTAGTTCTCTTACGGTGACCGCAAGCGCCAACTTGCCATCCTGATTGTCCAGCACGAAATTGTGGTCGTACCCCAGGCCATATCGCAGTTGCGTGTTATCGTCACCGATATGCGCACCGATAGCTCTCGGGGACCCGAAATCGAACGGAGTGTCGGCAACGTCCTCGAGTTTTCCGGTGGGGATGAGTTGGTCGTCGACGGCGGTGAACTTCCTGGCGTTGACTACCAACTCGTGATCGAGAATATCACCGCTGCCCGCGCCGGCGAGATTGAAGTAAGAGTGATTCGTCAGATTGACGATCGTGTCCTTATTCGTGGTGGCGCTGTATTCGATCCGCAGTTCGTTGTTGTCGGTGAGCGTGTATTTCACTGTCACCTTCAGCTCGCCGGGGTAGCCCTCCTCGCCGTCCTTGCTGATGTATTGCAGCTCCAATGACGGTTCGGCGGTGGCATCCGGCTTGGCGGTCCACAGTACCTTGTCGAAGCCCTTTTTCCCTCCATGCAGGTGGTTCTGGCCGTTGTTGTTTGCCAGGTTGTACGACTTGCCGTTGAGAGTGAATTTTGCTTTGCCGATCCTGTTGCCATAGCGTCCAATGATTGCGCCGAAGTAGGTCTTGCCGTCCCGTACGTAGTCGGAGAGGTTGTCGAAACCGAGCACAACATCCGCCATACCTCCCGTCTTGTCCGGAGTCTTCAATGCGGTGACGATGCCACCATAGTTGGTGATGGAAACCTCCATGTTCCTGGCATTGCGCATCGTATAGAGATCGGCCTGGCTACCGTCCTCCATTCTGCCAAAGAGAGTCCTGGTGATCTTCTCAGGAGCCTTCGGTGCTTCGGGAGGCTTCGAACACGAAAAGAGCGCGCCCATCGTAACGATAGCTACTGCGCTTCGCATCACCCTTCGGGAGATCTCCCGCTTGTCTGTGTCGCACATTGTTGTACTTCCTCCTTCTAGCTTCGCTAAACCTGCAAACTCCTCAGTCGTTCCGCCGCCGATTCGGGCGTGATGTCGCGTTGCGGATTGGCCAGCATTTCGTAGCCGACCATGAATTTTCGCACTTCCGCCGAACGCAGCAGCGGCGGGTAGTAGTGCGCGTGAAAATGAAAAGACGGGTGGCTCTGGCCGTCCGTTGGCCGTTGATGAAAGCCCATGCTGTACGGAAACGCAACGTCGAAAAGCGAGTCGTAACGGCGCGCAAGGGCCTGCATCAGCCCGGCGAGTTGTCTGCGCTCGCTTGCGGACATGTCGGGAATTGCTCCAAAGTGGCGCCGCGCGACCACCAGCGTTTCAAAGGGCCAGACCGCCCAGAACGGCACCAACGCAACGAATGCTTCATTCTCTTCCACGATGCGCTCCCGAGCGTCCAACTCCAATGCGAGAACGTCACACAACAGGCACCTGCCGCGCGAACCGCGGTACGCCGCCTGAGCCGCCAGTTCCTTGCTCAACTCTACCGGTACCGATGCATTGGCCCAGATCTGGCAATGCGGATGCGGATTACTTGCCCCCATCATCTCGCCACGGTTCTCGAAGATCTGTACAGACTGGACCCAGTCGAACGCACCGAGCGTGTTGTATTCATCGGTCCATACATCCACCACCCGCTCCATCGCATCGGGCGGGAGACTGGGCACGCTCAAGCCGTGGTCCGGCGAGAAGCACACCACGCGGCAGATGCCCCGCTCGCCCTTCGCCATCAGCAGATCGTCGCGGTTCCATTCCGCGCCTTCGTTTTCCGGCAGCAGCGCGGCAAAGTCATTGTCGAATACGAAGGTCGCGTCATAGGCAGGGTTGCGATGCCCTGCAGCACGTTCATTCCCCGGACACAGATAGCACGAAGGGTCGTAGGAAGCACGCACCGGCGCGGCCTTTTTCTCCACCTGACCCAGCCAAGGCCGCCGCGCGCGGTGGGGCGACACTAGAACCCATTCTCGAGTCAGGGGGTTCCACCTTCGATGCGGCTGTAAAAAGATCTGCTGATCCTGAATCATTTCGTGCAGTACAATTGGCGCTACATGCGGCGATCGACATTGACTAGCATACCTGTATTGGGACTGGCCGCGGTTTGGCTCTATCAATCGCCCGCGCAAAACACTTCGCCTGCCGATTACCTCTCGCCGCAATTGCGTGCTGCCGTCACCCAGTTGAAGCGCGATGCCGCTGCCGCTGCCACAACGGAGATCACGATTGTGTCACGCGGCAAGGTGCTCTTCGATTGGATCAATGCCTATTCCCTCACGGGCGGTCCTGTGCCGGTGAACGCCACGCAGACTCTCGCACCGGTCTACGCATTCGAAGCCGGTGAGCGCGACCTTGTACCGCCCCAACAGTTGGCGAACCTGCCCCGCGCAATCGACGACCTGGTGTATGAATTCACGTTGAAGGATGAGAAGCCGGCAGCATTGCCGCGCGCCTCGTTTGCCTCCCGCGGCCCCTACGCCGCAGCCAGCATGCAGACCATCGAGCAGACCATCACGGTAGGCGACATGCCGTTCGTCACCGGCGCGCTGGTGGTCGCGGCCAGGCAACTCATGGCCGATTCCGGCTTAGTACAGAATCGCGATCCCAAACAGCCGGGCTATCTTTCCATTCGATCCTCTCGCGCCGGCGTTGGTTGGGATGCGACGACAGCCCCGCTTACAGGGATGCATGGCGGCTTTCGCGGCAGCATGGGAATGCCGGCCTTCCGGTTGTCGCAGGGCCGTCTGGAAAAAGGCGACACCATCACACTCGTCTACGGCGACCGCTCGCAAGGTTCGCCCGGATGGAAGATGCAGAACTTTGCCAATGAAGCCGTGATGCTCCCCATCTACGTGGACCCGGAGGCCAAAGGACGCCTTCTGACACTGGCGTGGCCGTCGTTCGCCGTTCACGGCAATCATGCCGCATCCTTGCGGCTCTACGCTCCCAGCATCGTCAGGACCGGCGAGCGGTTCGAACTGGTGTTGCGTGCGGAAGACCGTGTGCTCAATCGCGCCGCCGGAGCTTTGCCTATGCTCACAATCACCCGCAACGGCGCACAGTTCCGGTCCGTCGTCGATGCCAAACCGTATATGGTGATGGGCGGCATCACCATCGATGCGCCCGGAATTTACCGCTACGCCGCTACTTCCCGCGATGGTGCATTGCAGGGTGAAAGCAATCCCATCTGGGTACAGGACAATCCGGAAACGCGCATCTACTGGGGCGAAACACACGCCAACACGGGCATGGCGGAAGGGCAGGGAACGATCGAAGGATTCTACAAGTACGGTAAGGAGGACGCGGCTCTCGATTATCTCGGGCTTTCTGAACACGATGTCTGGCTCGACGATTTTGAATGGAAGCAGATGCAGGATGCGGTGAAGCGCTACTCCGATCCCGGGCGTTTCGTCGCATTCCTTGGTTATGAGTGGAGCGCGCAGCGAACATCCGGCGGTCATCACAACGTGTTCTTCCGCTCGCCCACCGGCAGCAGGGTTGCGGTGAGCAAGGCATGGTCGCTCTCGCGTCTCTATCAGGGGTTGCGTACGATCTACAATCCGCGAGACGTGCTTATCATCCCTCATGCGCATCAGGCCGGCGACTGGCGCCGCAACGATCCCGACATGGAGCGCCTTGTCGAAATCATGTCGATGCACGGGACATTTGAATGGTTCGGGAACTACTATCTCAAGCGCGGCCACGAGGTGGGGTTTCTTGCCGGTTCAGATGACCATCGCACGCGTCCCGGTCTTAGCGGCACCATGGCTACCGGTACCCTGATGCAATTCGGCGGGCTGGTGGGAGTGCGCGCCGGCGACAAGACAGCCCCGTCCATCTTCGATGCCCTTCGCGCACGCTCCACTTACGCCGTGAGCGGCGCCGATCGCATCCTGTTGGATGTCCGCCTCAACGGCACTCCCTCCGGCCAGCGAACGGCGCATACACGCGAACGCCGCATCACCGCTCGCATTTCCGGAACGTCCTCCATCGACCGCGCGGATGTCATCAAGAACGGCGACGTCATCTTCACACGCCGATTCGCCTCAGCGCCGCTTGCTCCCAAGGTCCGCACGCAGATCAGCTTCGAATCCAGTTCTGAACCTTCGTTCCGCGACAACCCGCGCGGCCATCGCACCTGGCAGGGCTCCCTGGAAGTGAAGCAGGCCAAACTAGCTGGTTTCCAGATTATGCACTTTGAGAACCGCCTGGGCGAGTACGCGCGGCTCGATCCGTCCAACCCCAATCGAATCCAGTTCTCCACCGCCACCCGCGGGCGCGCCGATATCATCGAGCTCGATCTGGAAGGCGCCTCGGCATCCACCCGTATTGAGTTTCAATTGAGCGCAAGCACCGAAATCGGTGTCAGCCCGCCCTTCGTTCGCCCAATGAACGCGTTCCCCGCGACAACGCTGTCCGTGGCATTCTCTGAACTCGCTGACAGCCTGATAGTGAAATCCCTCGGCCCGGACTCGCTGTCCGTGCAGTTGGTTGACCCCGCCGCGCCCAAGGATCGCGAGTTGGAATTTGTTGACCGCACCGCCACACTTCCAGGCGATTATTATTATGTCCGAATCTCCCAGCGAAACGGCAGCCGGGCGTGGTCGAGCCCGGCGTGGGCGGGAGGAGAGCCAGCCCGATAATTGGCGAAAACCCGCGTTCAATCGACTGTCAGTGCGCAAACTGAAAGGCCAGTTGTCGACAGTTAAGTCATTGTCCATCAGTCACATAGGGGCTATTTCCTAATGCACGTAGGTTTCCAAACTTGCACCCATGTGTCATACTATTGTTTGGAAATCCTTTCTTTCCAAACACCTGGCTTATGACGCAGTTAGGCGAGGCAACTGCCCGCTACCACAAAATCCTGGAATCGCCAGCCTACAAGGACTTGGCTTGGGCCGAAGCTCTTCAGCAGCGCATGAACGAGTCCGGACTCGTTGTGTCCGCTAAGTCGGTATGCCCTGTCCTCCGGCCCCATTTCCTTTCTGCCCGGCAGTACGCCGCATTGAGCAAAGCATCCGAGACTTTGCTTACTTCCATCACTCGAGTGAAGCAGATGGCGATTTCGACGCCAGCCTTGCAGACCCGGATGGAGATGCTACCCGGCGAGAAGATGCTGGCTGCGATCGACCCCGGGTATGCGCGCCTTTCCGTGGCTTCCCTCCTCGATACGTTTGTCAATAACGGCACGCTCCGGTTTATGGAGTATGTGTCTGACGCACCCATGGGACTGGCCTACGGCGAGGTTCTCGCCAACCTCTTCCTGGAAACCGCGCCTGTAAAGGAATTCAAAAAGAGGTACGGCCTCTCGAAGATGCCGGGAGTGAAAACATTACTTCAGGCAATGCTCCGCGCTTTTAAGGAATTCGGCGGAAAGAAAGTACCGAACATCGCCATCGTGGAGCTGAAGCAGCCGTTCCAGACTTCGGAGTCGGCCGAATACACGCTCATCGCCGAAGGCTTTCGCAAGCTTGGTTATCCTACTGAAGTGGTGAACCTCGACCAGATCGAGTACAAGAACAACATCATGCGGCGAGGGGATTTCCAGATCGACCTGGTGTACCGCTGCGTCCGGGTGCAGGAATTCCTGGTCCGCTACGACCTCACCCATCCGTTGGTGCGCGCCTACAAGGATCACGCCATCTGCATGGTGAACAGCTTCCGCGACGAGCTCGCGCGCAAGAAGGCCATATTCGATCTGCTCTCCGACGATTCCATCACCAGCAGCTTTCCCGCCGCTGAGAAGAAAATCCTCCGCGACTCCATTCCCTGGACCAGGGTTGTCCACCCTGTTCAAACGCAGTATCAGGGCAAGTCGGTCGATCTCGTGGATTTTATTCAGAAGAACCGGCAATCGTTGGTCCTGCGGCCGAACGACAGCGCTACCGACCAGCACGAATATCGCGGCTGGGAAACCGACACCACGGGTTGGGAGCGCGCATTGCGTACGGCCCTGCGTTACCCCTATGTGGTGCAGGAACGGACCGAGCCCACAGTGGCGCAGTTCCCCGTTTATCAGTGGGGCTCCATGGAGATGAAGACCCTGCGCGTGGACGTTCACCCGCACACCTTCCTCGGCAAGACACAAAGCTGCACCAGCTACATCTCGCCGGTGGATGCGAGTAAGTTCTCCACTCTGCAAGGTGTGGCCCCCACATTCATCCTCGAAGGCAAGTAGCCGCGCTCCGGTTCTGATAAATTAGTCTTCATCAACTCAGCTTGGGTGAGGACTTTAATGTCTTTGAGACTCGTTTGCTCTCTTCTATTCGTTTCTCTTGCGCTGCAGGCGCAGGAGTCACGCGGCACCATTGGCGGCAGGGTTACGGACGGCGCCGGGGCCGTGATTGCCGGCGTCAAAGTGGGGATCATCAGCACCGATACAGGCATCACCACCGGCCTAACTACCAACGAACATGGGGCCTACGTCGCGCCGCTGCTGCTGCCCGGCACTTACCGCATTCAGGCCGAACACACGGGATTCAAACGCTTCACGCGCAGCGGCATCAACCTGAGCGTCAACGACAACCTCCAGATCGACATCTCGCTCGAACTTGGCGACGTGTCGCAATCGGTGGACGTCACCGATGCCGCGCCCATCATTGAGACCGCGGACGGTTCGCTCGGCGTGATCGTCACCACCAAGGAATTGACGGAGCTTCCGATTCCACAAGGCAATCCCTATGCACTGCTCGGCCTCGCGCCGGGAACCACCTTTGAAGGTAACCCCCAGCTCAACCGTCCGTACGAGCCGACTCACATCGTGGACTACAGCATGAGCGGCAGTACCAGTGGCACAACGGACATCACACTCGATGGTGTGTCCAACACCTCCAAAGGATCGAATGGCCGCGTCGCAGCCGGGTATGTGCCGCCAGTGGACGCGGTTGGTGAGATCCGCATTCAGACAAGCTCGTTTGATGCGCGCACAGCCCAGAGTTCGGGCGGCGCGGTGAACATCAGCCTGCGCTCGGGCGCCAACAAATTTCACGGCAGCGCGACGTATACCAAGATGCGGCCGGAATGGTTCGCCAACGACTACTTCACCAACCGCTCGGGCTTGCCCGCCGGCGACTTCAACTACGACCGCTGGAGCGGATCGTTCTCCGGGCCCATCCATCTGCCCAAGATCTACAACGGCCGCAACAAGACATTTTTCATGTGGGCCTATGAGCAGCTAAAGGACAAGCGGCCCCGAGGCGGCTCGGCCAACCTCACCGTTGCCACGCCGGAAATACGCAACGGCGATTTCTCCGAACTTTTGCGCATCGGCAGCAACTACACGATCTACAATCCCTTCACACGCCGGCAGCAGACGGGCAGCAGCACCCGCTACGTGCAGGAACCGTTTCCGGACAATATCATTCCCGCCAGTCTGATCAACCCTGTTTCGAAAAAAGTTCAGGAATATTTCGCACTCCCAATCACCGCCGGCACGACGGTGGACCACCGCCAGAATTACCCGCAACCCACCCTGGCCGAAGCCGCCGATTACATCACTCACACGGTGCGGCTGGATCACAACTTCTCCTCCAAGAACCGCATGTTCCTGCGCGGCAACGGCTATGACCGCAACACCAGCCGGCTGGATTACTTCAAGACGCAGGCAACCGGGCTGCGCGAAGAATATTTCCCGCGCGGTGGATCCATCGACGACGTGCACGCCTTCTCGCCCACGTTGGTGCTGAACCTGCGATATGGGTACACGCGCTTCGTGCGCGTCACCAATCCCTTCCATGGCCGCGGGTTCGATCTCACTACATTGGGATTCCCGGCCTCCTTCAATTCCCTGATTTCGGCCGATCAACGCGAGTTCCCACTCTTTAACATCAACGGATACTTCAGCACGAATAACTCAGGTGAGGCCCGTTATATGGACACGCATTCTCTGGTTGCCGCCTTCACCAAGCTCAAGGGAACGCACACGTTCGATTTCGGATTCGAGGGGCGCGCCTACAAGCAGAATCGCTACAACGGTAACACCACTCGCAGCGGCAGTTTTATCTTTGACCCCACCTGGACACGCGGCCCACTGGATAACTCCGCCACCGCCCCCATCGGGCAGGGCTACGCATCATTCTTATTGGGACTGCCCAACGCGTCAAGTCTGATCGCTCGTAACGGCGACTACGCAGAGCAATCGACTCTGTGGTCCGGCTATGTGCAGGACAACTGGCGCGTCAAGCGTAAGCTGACGCTGACCATCGGCATTCGCTACGAATTGGAAGGGCCGCTCACCGAACGCTACAACCGCAGCATCCGCAATCTCGACTTCTCCGCGTCCAGCCCGATTGAGGCAGCCGCCCGCGCGGCCTATGCCAACAGCTATGCCGCGAATCCGACTTTGGAGCTGCCGCCGGATCAGTTCAGTATCAAGGGAGGTCTACTGTTTGCCGGTGTGAACGGGCAATCCCGGGAATTGTGGGAGCGCGACAAGAACAACTTCGCGCCGAGATTCGGGCTCGCCTATGCGTTTAACCGCAAGACCGTGTTTCGCGGCGGCTTCGGGATTTACTTCACCGGCCTTGGACTGCGCCGCGCGGACGTTCTGCAGAACGGCTTCAGCCGCAACACCAACTTCATCCCATCCAGGGATAGCGGTCTGAGCTTCTATTCCACGTTGTCGAATCCGTTTCCCGACGGTATCAATGAGCCGGTCGGCTCGGCGCAGGGTTTGATGACGGACGTAGGAAACGGAATAACCTTCTTCAATCCCAACCCGAGAGCAGGTTACAACCAGCGCTGGCAGGCCAGCATTCAGCGCCAGTTGGACAAGACCACGGTGCTTGAAGTCGCTTATGTCGGCGATCGCAGCGTGCACCTGGACATTGGCCGCGACTTGAACAACGTGGGCAACGATCAGCTCTCCCGCAGTCCCTTCTTCGACGTTTCGCGCGTCAACTACCTATCCGCCAACATCCCAAATCCGTTCCGCAACCTGCCTGGAGTCAACGGCACGCTGGGGACCAACGCCCAAATCGTGCGCGAGAACCTCTTAAAACCCTTCCCGCATTTCACCTCTGTCAACACCAGCACCTATCAGGGTCACGCCTGGTATCATTCGCTGCAAGTGCGCGCCAACCGCCGCTTTTCCACCGGCCTCAGCACCAACTTCTCGTTCACCTGGGCCAAGAATATGCAGGCGATGGCCTATCTCAACCCGGCCGATGACATGCCCTACCGCTCGCTGTCCGGCGCCGATCGCAGGTTCCGTGTGACCATGGCGTCCATTTATGAGATGCCCTTCGGCCGGCGCGGAAAACTGTTCCGGGGAGTGAGCAAACCTGTCAACGCCATCATCGGCGGCTGGCAACTTTCCGCGGTGTACACCTATCAATCCGGTTCGCCGCTGAATTGGGGCGACGTCGTGTACTTCGGCGTGGGCGACGACATCAGGAACGGTCCGCGAACCGTTGAGCAGTGGTTCAACGTAGACTCGGGATTCACTCGCAACACCGCCACCCGGCCGGCGTCCTATCACTACCGCACCTGGCCGTTCCGCTTCAGCAACGTGCGCGGTCCGGCGATGAACAACGTCGACATGTCCGTCAACAAGCGCTGGCGCCTGAACGAGAAAGGGATGGAAATCCAGTTCCGCGCGGAGGCATTCAATGGATTCAACCATCCGCAGTTCTCCAACCCGAACACCGACCAGTTCAATACTCTCTTCGGGCAGATCACCAACCAGGCCAATTACGCCCGGCAGGCCCAGTTACACGTGCGATTCGCTTTCTGAGATTCACTCACGCCTTCTTCAACAACACGAGCAACATCACCGTCTCCGTCCTGGCTTTGATGCCGTGCTCAAGCTGTGCAGTCATGTGCACGTATGTCCCGGCCTTGGCTTCGCACTCATCCGTGCCAAGCCGCAATCCAGCCTCGCCGGAAACGAAGTAAAGGATCGCCGGGAACGGCGCCGTGTGCGCGGACAACTCCTGCCCGGCAGCGAAGCGGAACAGTATGGTCTTGGTGCGATCGTCGTTCTGCAGCGTGCTGCTGAGAATACTCTGCTGTGGGACACTGCCGTGCGCGGCGACGTCCGGAATCAGAACGTAAGGTTGTTCCATGAACCCAGTTTGCACCGGGCCGGCTCACAATGCAGTGACCGGCGTCACAACTCTGTGTTGGATTCCGCTTCCAGCGCCTCGCGGTTGAGAATCTCAACTTCGCGCCGCAGCAGGCGAATCATTCCCTCGGCTTGAAACCGGCCAAGGTTGCGCGAAACCACCTCGCGAACTGTGCCCAGCCGCGAAGCCAGCTCCTCATGTGTCTCCGGCAACAGGAAGGGATTCGAACCCGCCGCCGCCGAGAAATTAAGAATCTCGTGGGCCAGCCGCTGGCGGATGGAACCGAAAGTAATCCGCTCCACCAGGTTCACCAGATGCCGCAGCCGCGCGCCAAAGCCCGCAAGAACGCGCAAAGGAATGGAAGGGTTGCGCCGGCAGCAGGCGAGAAAATCCTCTTTCAGGATAAGAAGCGCCGTCACCGGCTCCATTGCGGTGACCGTCGCCGGATACGGACCACCATCGAAGACCGCGACCTCCGCCACAGCAGACGGAGCGCTCTGCATCGCCAGCATCACCTGCCGCCCCGATGGCGTTGCCTTCACAATCTTCACTGCTCCCGCGGCGATGATCCACATGCCCTTGCAGTCTTCGCCTTCAAAGAAAAGAAAGTCGCCGGCAGCGAACTGTTTTACAACGGCCGCCGATCCGAGTGATTGCAGCTCGGCTGGAGGCAGACCGGAGAAGAAACCTAGAGAAGAGAGTGCTTGCGGTACCTGCATGGGGGCGCGCACTATTTTGCCACACGAGTGTGACTCCGGTCACCAGGACTGGCGGCAACCGGGGATATGATGAAATCGTGATACGACCTGCCGATCTGATCGCACCAGTACAATTCGCCGAGAAGACCACGCTCGATCACCCGCTGGAGCACCTCACCGCATGCCACCGGAGGATCGAGGAACGCTTGGCAACGCTCGAGCGCGTCATTCCACATTTCATCGACAAGCGCGACGAGGCGATCAGCGCCATGGAGTCTTCCCTGCGCTTCTTCGACACCAATGGCAGTTGGCACACCGCCGACGAAGAGGAGAGCCTCTTCCCTCGTATCGCCGACCGGCTCACGGGCGATGAGCGCGGATTCATCGACAAGCTGGAAGCCGAGCACCAGGAGGCGGAGAACATATTCACGAAGCTGCGTGCGGTGGCGGCGAAGTTGAAAGAGGATACCCCATGCTCGCAGGAACGGATCGACCAATACGCGGCGTTGTGCCGGACACTGTGCACCATCTACCGGGGCCATATCCAGGCCGAGGACGCCCGCATTCCGGAGATCGGGCACAGAGTATTATCGGAAGCCGAGTTGGAATTGATCAGTCAGGAAATGAAACTGCGACGCGGACTGCAGCCGTGACACGCAAGCTGTTGCTGCCTCGCGAGCACGGCGCGTGGGGCATGATGCTGCAACCTTTTGTCGCCGGCGCAATCCTGGCGCGCGAGTGGCACTGGTCCGTGATCCCCGCGCTGGCAGCGGTGATGGGCGTATTCGTCATGCGCGAGTCTCTGCTGGTGATTGCGCGGCAGAAGTACATCTGGCGCGAATTGAAGCCGGAAACAGCGGATGCAAAATGGTCGCTCATGATGGAGTGCGCCGCGCTCGTCTTGTGCGGGCTGCTTCTGCTCACTCGGGTTCCATTGGCGGTACTCGCGTCACTCGGCGTCGCGGTGGCAGCCTTGACCGCCATCGCGGTCTACATGGCATTGCGCAACCGCCAACGCTCCGTCGCCTTGCAATCTTTGAGCGCCTTTGGACTCAGCGTATCGGCCGTAATTGCAGGCTACGCCGCTACCGGCGCATGGCAGAGGTGGATGCTCCCGTTGATTGTGCTGCACGGCCTCCACAGCCTCTCCGGAATCTTCGCTGTCCACACGCGGCTCGATGCAATGGCCGCCGCACGGAATCCGGAAAAGCTCGGGGCCGCAGCGATCGCGATGCGGCGCAAAACGGTGGTGCTGCAAGGGATCAACATCGTGGTGGCCGCCGGCCTGGCGCTCAGCGGTAACGCTCTACTCGCCCTGCCTGTTGTTCTGTCGGTATTGATGGCCGCAAGTGAGCTATGGCGCCTCTCGCGTCCGGATGCTTTGAAAGAGCCGTTGAAGCGCGTCGGATGGCGTTCGCTGGCAATGGCTGTTACGCACACCGTCGTGACGATCGCTGTCCTTTGGTAGATTACGCCGCGGCCCCCATGATCCGTTCGAGCACAGCCATCCGCACCGCGATGCCGTTCTCCACCTGATTCAGGATCACGCTCTGCCGCGAGTCCGCTACATCGGATGCAATCTCGCGTCCGCGGTTAATCGGCCCCGGATGCATCACCAGCACTTCCGGCTTGGCCAAGCCCAGATGATCGACGCGCAGGCCGTAGAACGGATAATACTCGCTCGCCGGGAATGGCGATTCGTTCTGCCGCTCCAACTGCACGCGCAACATCATGATCACATCGGCGTCGCGGATCGCTTCCTTCATGTCGTACGTGATGCTCACCCCCGGTGCGAGCATCGCCATCGACGGAGGCAGTAGCGGCGCCGGCCCGCAGAGCACAACGTCGGCTTTGAACTTCGACAACAGATAAATGTTCGAGCGCGCCACGCGGCTGTGAACAATGTCTCCGATGATCGCCACTCGCAGGCCTTCGAGCGATTGCCGGTGATCCAGGATCGTCAAGGCGTCCAGCAATGCCTGCGTCGGATGCTCGTGCGTGCCATCCCCTGCGTTCACAATCGGGGCCGGCAAATGGCGCGCGAGGAAATGCGGCGCTCCCGAGGCGGCATGCCGCATCACGATCGCATCGGGCTTCATCGCCGCCAGCGTGTTCAACGTATCCACCAGCGATTCGCCTTTGGAGACGCTCGACCCGGAAGCCGTGATCGAAACAGCATCCGCTCCCAACCGCTTCGCGGCGATCTCAAAACTTGTGCGGGTGCGCGTGGACGCCTCATAGAACAGGTTCACGATCATCCTGCCGCGCAACAGATCAATCCTCTTGTTGCTCCGGTTCTGCAGCGGCTGAAACTCCTTGGCCCGCGCCAGAATCTGCTCCGCATGCGCACGCGGCAAGTCTTCAATCCCAAGCAGTCCATTGGTCATGACGCCAACTCCCACTAGTCCAGCCGTTCCACCAACAGCACCTTCTCCATGCCGTCAATTTCCTGGAACTTCACCTCGATGATTTCCTTCTTGGTGGTCTGTACCATGCGGCCGATGTAGCGCGCCTCCACCGGCAACTCGCGATGGCCGCGGTCGATCAACACCAGCAGTTGCACGCGTGCCGGGCGTCCCTGATCGAACAACGCATCCAGCGCCGCGCGAATCGTACGCCCCGTGTACAGCACATCGTCCATCAGCACGATGTCCTTGCCCACCACCGAAAACGGAATGTCCGTGGAACTCACCACCGGTGCGTGGCCCACCGTCGACAGATCGTCGCGGTAGAGATTGATGTCCAGGATGCCCACCGGGATCTTGAGACTTTCCAGAGCTTCAATCTTCGCGGACAGCCGCTGCGCCAGCGGTACACCCCGCCGCCGTATGCCGATGAATGCCAGTTTGTCCAAAGCCTCGGTCTTTTCCAGAACCTCGTGCGCCAGCCGGACCAGCGTCCGGTCGATCTCCGACGCACTCATCAATTGGCCTTTTTCGCGTGTGAGAGACATGTTCTTGAAGCGATTAGCGTAGCATAGTACACCTTCGGTTCCGATCAGCGTCAGATCTTGCACCGTCAGCGGAGGGGTTCCGGGATGGCTGCGCCGTCGGCTCGAGAGTCGCTGGCCCCGTAGTTCACTTTGGTGTGCGAGTTGTGCACGACGGCGTTGCCGCGTCCCATGCTCTGGGAATGGTCGCCTCGGATGGTGAGTTTATGGCCTCGCGATTCAAGACCTTTTATGATCGCCGCGCCGGCGCGGACTTCGATGGTGACATTGCAGCCTTGAGCGTTGCTCTTGGTGAAACGCGGCGCTTCGAGAGCGGCTTGGAGGTTCATATCGTAGTCCGCCATATTGGAGACGAATTGCGCATGCGCGAGTGGTTGATTGGCGCCGCCCATGATGCCGAACCCGATGTGCCGGCCATCCTTTTCCATATAGGCGGGAATGATCGTGTGAAACGGACGCTTCCGGGGGGCGAGGGCGTTGGGATGCCGGGGGTCTAACGAAAAGCCCGCACCCCGATTCTGCAGATGGAAACCCATCCCTTCGACGACGATACCGGATCCCCAGAGAGAGAACACGCTTTGGATCCAGCTTGCGACGTTGCCTTCTTTGTCCACCACCGCGAGGTATGTGGTGTCGCTTGTGGCCGGCTCGCCAGGGCCGGCGTTGCAGTTGGCGCGATCCTGCATCAGGCGGGCGCGCGAGGCGGCGTAGTCTTTGGAGAGCAGGCCCGTCACCGGGACTTTGGCGAACTTCGGATCGGCGATGTAAGCGGCTGCGTCCGCGTAAGCGAGTTTCATCGCTTCGATGCGTCGATGCCAGTCGGCCACTTGCGGCTGCTTAGGCGCGAAGGTAAAACGCTCCAGGAGATTGAGCATCAGCAGTGCCGCGAGTCCCTGGCCGTTGGGCGGGAGTTCGACGACACGCCAGCCGCGGTAGCTGGTTTCGATGGGGGTGACCCATTCAGAGGCGAATTCGGCGAGGTCGTCCGCACGCATGACGCCGCCCAGTTTGTTGGATGTCGCAAGCAGGGCTTTGGCGATTTCTCCGCGATAGAAGGCTTTCGGGCCTTGATCGGCGATGAGAGTGAGGGCACGCGCCAAATCAGGATTGCGGGCGATTTCACCGAGCCTGTAGGGGCGGCCGTTGTTCTGAAACACCTGGCGTCCTTCAGGCGTTGCCAACGCGCGTTTCGAGCCCCAGTGGCCCCAATCCATCTCCTGGATTGGAAAGCCCCGGGCGGCGAAATGGATGGCCGGGGCGAAAAGATCGCGCCACGGGAGTTTGCCGAACTTCTGATGGATGCGGTGCCAGCCATCGACGCAACCAGGGACCGTCACCGCATCGACCCCCTGGACCGGCATGGTCTTGAGTTGCCGCGATTCGAAGCGCTCGCGCGTCATTCCGAGCGGCGCCCAGCCGCTGGCGTTGAGGCCGTGGAGTTCGCCCGTGCGAGCCTCGCGGTAAAGCACGAAGAGGTCGCCACCGATGCCGCACATGCCGGGTTCTATGACACCGAGTGCCGCGTTGGCGGCGATGGCGGCGTCGACCGCGGAACCGCCACGGGCCAGCATCTGCGCGCCGGCCTGCGAGGCGAGTACCTGGCTGGTGGCCACAATGCCGCTCTGCGAGATGACCATCGAGCGGGCGTGGGAACGGTCGGCCTGCCCGTAGAGAGACATGGAGATCAGCGCGAGCAAAAACCTCATGAAGGTCTATCCTACAGGAATGATCCTGCTATTTGTGTTTGCCGCGGCGGTGTTCGCGCAGGAGCCATCGACGCGCGAGATGAACGACATCAACTGGATGGAATTTCGCGAGCATGTGCCGCGGCGTATCAAAACGGTGCTGTTGCCCACCGGCACGGTGGAGGCCCACGGGGTCGTGAATAACGGCGCCGATAATACGGCTCCGCTGGCACTGGCGCGGGCGATGGCGCCGAAGGTGAACGCGATGGTGGCTCCGGTGTTGAACTACGGTGTGACGGGGAGCCTGGATGGATACGCGGGGACGTTCACCATCAGCGAGGCGGCCTATCGCGCGTTTGTTACGGACATCCTGCATGGCTTGGCGCGCAACGGATTCCAGAACATCATTATTGTGAACGGGCATGGCGGCGGGCAGACCGCGATTCTCTCGGATCTGGCCGAAAAGCTCGGGCGCGAGCATAGAGTGCGCACGCTGGTGGTGAACTGGTGGGCGTATTGTTCCGATGTGACGCTGAAGATTTTTGGCGAGGACGGCGGGCACGCAGGCTGGAATGAGACGGCGTTCATTCAGGCCATTGACCGCAAGCTGGTGCATCCGGAACGCTACAACGCGTCGATGGCGACAGCTCGGCCTCCCGCCGGCACGTGGACCGCGTTCCCGTTTCCGTCGTCGATCATTCTGTATCAGCCGGGGCAGGGGTATCCGAAGTTCGATCAGGCGAAGGCCGATGCGTATTTTGCGGCGGTGACGGAGAAGATGGCGGCGCTGGTGAAAGAGACCATTACGAAGTGGGATGCGGCGGGCTTGTTCCAGTGAGGTCGAGTTGGAGGTAGACTGCGCCGGGGGTTGGGTTGGCGGTGTATGGCTCGATTTCAGCGAATCCGATGCGGCGATACCAGTCGAGGGCGGCGTTCATCGAGGGAAGCGTGTCGGCGTTGATGGTCTGGTAGCCGGCGGCGCGGGCCTCTTCGATCAGACGCTGTAGAAGCGCGGCGGCAATGCCCTGCCCGCGGAATTGCGGCCGGACGTAGAGGCGTTTTGCTTCTGCTCGCTCGCCGTCGATCGGGCGAAGGGCGATGCTTCCGGCAACTTGACCTGCCTCGTGTGCGATCAGGATCAACGTGTACGCGCCGGGCAGCGAACGGAGTTCCTCATCGAAGTTCTGGAAGCACGGTGTGAGGCCTTGTTCCGCCCAGTATTCGCGCCACAGTTCGCGGATAGGCGCCATGTCGGTTGCCCGTCTTATTGTCACCATGTCCGATGCTAACACTGGTATAAAATGAGGTCACTATGGAACGACGCACATTCCTGTCTTTGTCCACGGCCGCGCTTGCTATGGATCCCAAAGCGCTCGCCGACACCCCCATGCCGATGTCGACGCTTGGCAAAAGCGGATTGCGGGTCTCCAGGTTCACCCTCGGCGGATTTCACATGGCCGTGAAGGGCGAAGACGAAGGCGTCCGCATCATCCGGCGTGCGATGGAATTGGGTGTGGTGATGTTTGATAGCGCCGCCAAGTATCACGACGGCAAGAGCGACGAAGTGTATGGCAAGGCGCTGACCGATGGGCGGCGGCAGAAGATACTGCTCATGTCGAAGGCGCAGGTGCGCACGCGCGACGGAGCGATGAAGCAGTTGGAAATGACGCTCAAGCGGATGAAGACCGATTACCTCGATTTGTGGTGCTGCCATGAAGTGGCGCGGCATGACGAGGTGGACCAGATCTTCTCGCCAAACGGTTCGCTGGAGGCGTTTGTGAAAGCGAAGAAGGACGGCAAGGTGCGCCATATCGGGTTTACGGGGCATCATGATCCGACGGTCCATCAACGTCTGCTGGATGGGTTTGATGGGTGGGAGACGGTGCAGCACCCGGTGAATCTTGTCGATCCGCACTATCTGAGCTTTTTGAATTCCGTGTTGCCGAATATTCGCAAGAAGGGATTGGGTCTGCTTGCGATGAAGAGCAATGCCATTGGCGGGATCACCGCGAACAAGGTGGCGACGATTGAGGAGTGCTTGCGCTACACGCTCAGCCAGGATGTGGATACCCTCGTGTCGGGTGTGGAGACGGTGCAGCAATTGGAACAGAATGTCGCCATCGTGAAGTCGTTCAAGAAAATGTCGGGCAAGGAGATGAGCACTCTGCTCGATCGCACGCGGAAAGGGCCGATTGGTACCAAGGTAGAAAGGTACAAGAAGCCGGAGTTAGGCGCCCTGCATTACCGCCCGCATGAAGACGGGGAGTTGGCGTAACGTTCATTCCTCGGGTTTCTCCTCGAGCAGCCGCATGCCGGCGAACGTGCTCTTGGAGAGCAGTCCGGCGTGCGAGTAGACGAAGAGTTTGTCGCGGCTGTCGGTGATGTCCAGGTTGCGCATCGTGAGCTGGCCGATGCGGTCCTGCGGGGTGAATGCCCCTTCCACCTTCTCCATGGACAGGCGCTCGGGCTTGTAGGTGAGGTTGGGGCTGGTTGTGTTGAGAATGGAGTAATCGTTGCCGCGCCGTAGCTCCACTGTGACTTCGCCGGTCACCGCCTTGGCGACCCAGCGCTGCAAGGTCTCCCGCAGCATCAGCGACTGAGGATCGAACCAGCGGCCTTCATAGAGAAGACGCCCGAGGCGGCGGCCCATGTCGCGGTACTGTTCGAGCGTCCCTTCGTTGTGAATGCCGGTGGCGAGGCGCTCGTAGGCAATGTAAAAGAGGGCCATGCCGGGAGCTTCATAGATACCGCGGCTCTTGGCTTCGATGATGCGGTTCTCTATCTGATCGGACATGCCGAGCCCGTGCCGTCCACCGATGGTATTGGCGTCGAGCACCATTTGCACCTGGTCGTCATAATGGTTGCCGTTGATGGCGACGGGGAGGCCTTCGTGGAAGGTGACGGTGACTTCCTCGGGCTTGACCGCGACATCATCGCGCCAGTGGGCGACACCCATGATCGGGTCGACGATGCGGATGCCCTTGTTGAGGAATTCCAGGTCTTTGGCTTCGTGCGTGGCGCCCCAGATGTTGGAGTCCGTGGAGTAGGCCTTCTCCTTGCTCATCTTGTATTGGAGGCCGGCTTTTTCCAGCAGCTCGGACATTTCCTTGCGGCCGCCGAGCTCGTCGATGAAGTCCTGGTCGAGCCACGGCTTGTAGATCTTGAGACTCGGGTTGACCATCAGCCCATAGCGGTAGAAACGCTCGATGTCATTGCCCTTGTAGGTGGACCCGTCACCCCAGATGTTGACGTTATCCTCTTTCATTGCGCCGACGAGCATAGTGCCGGTGACGGCGCGGCCGAGGGGAGTTGTATTGAAGTAGGCCATGCCGGCGGTGGTGATGTGGAAGGCTCCGCACTGCAGCGCCGCGAGGCCTTCGCGGACGAGCTGCTGGCGGCAGTCGATGAGCCGGGCCTTCTCCGCGCCGTAGCCGAGGGCGCGGCGCGGAATGTCGTCGTAGTCGGTTTCGTCGGGCTGACCAAGATGAGCGGTGTAGCAGAACGGGATAGCCCCTTTCTGGCGCATCCAATAGATGGCCGCGCTGGTATCGAGCCCGCCTGAGAACGCAATTCCGACGTTCTCTCCGATAGGGAGTTTTTGGAGAATGTTGCCCATGTTGGTAGCAGTGATTTCCGGATGGAAAGCGAACTACCAGGATAGCAGCGTGTCCCGGGCTACGTTTTGCGCGTGTTCGTCAAAAATGAATGCGTCCCGTGTACTGGATCTCCCTTCCGTAGTTGCCGCCCGCCACTCCGGTGCTCTTGCCGAATAGCGAACTGGTGACCGAGAGATTCGGCTGGCTCGGCATGAACGAGTTCGGCATGTTGTAGAACTCCATGCGCAGTTCGAACTTCACGCGCTCGGTGACTTTGAAGTATTTCACGGCGGTGGAGTCCCACTGCCAGAAGCCGAAGCCGCGAAGGCCATCGAAGTACCACGGATTCGTACGCTGCGTATATGGCGGCAGGACGGAGAACTTCGACGTGTCGAAGTATTTGTCCCTGGTGGGGTTGCTGATCTTTGGGTCGCCGGTGGCGGTCATGGCGCCGAAAGTGAGCATCGGACCATTGTTCCACATGACGATATGGCTTGTGGCCCAGCCGCCCACAATCGCGTCCACGATGCGGTTGGCGTTGCCCAGTAGCTGCCGTCCTCTTCCGAACGGCAGCTCATAAGTGCCGGCCATTCTCACGTGGTGCCGAGGGGCGCGGGTGTCGATCATGCTGAAGTTCTTGCTGTAAGTGGCAATCGCGTCGAAGAACTCGTCCCTCTTCTCATTGCTGTAGTTGTAGCCGAAAGTGAAAGCCATCCCTCTGGCCATGGACTTCTCGGCCTTGAACTGAAGCGAATGGTAGCGGCTGTCCTTGCCGCCCAGGAAACGCTCGGTGAGGGCTCCGTATTGCGGGTACTGCCGCAGCAGACTGTTCACGGAAACGCGCTGCTGGGTGCGGAGCGAGCCGGGCATCTTGTCCGCTCCGAGAAGCTGGTAGAACGGGTTTGGCACCGTGACATCCACCGCCCCCTTGTTCGTGTAGGCGTAGTTCGGATCCACCTGATTGACGCCCCAGGTATAGTCGCCGCCCCACATGCTCGCATCCTGAACATTGCGTCCCAGGTTGGTGAAGTAGGTGGTGTCGGTGACGATGCCGTATGGGAGCTGGCGCTGGAGCGAGACGTTGATCCGGTCGTTAATGGGGTGGATCATATCCTGCGGGAAGAAGGTGGCGCCGCCGCCCAGGTTGAGATAACGGCCGAGGCTCTTTCCCACCGGAGTCAGTAACGGGTTGGTGGATGGGAACGGGTTGTCGATTGTGGTCCGCGGAACACCCTGCAAAGGGCCGAGCACGCCGGTGCTGCGCGAGAATCCGTCGGTGGGCCAGTAGTTGGTCTCCGGGTAGACGGTGATCCAGGGGACCGAATAGCGTGCAAAGCCCACACGCAACGCCGTCTGGTTGTTGACGCGGAAGGCCACGCCCACGCGAGGCAGAAAAACGTTGCGCTGAGAATTGTAGACGCCAGGGTGTTTGTCGTCGGTGTAGACCCAGGCGCCGTTGTACACGAACTGCCCCTTATAGATGGATGTCACCTCGGAAGGCATCTTCACGACATTGCCCTGCAATTCCGGAATGGGGTTGGTGAGATCGAGATAGCGCGAGTACATGCGGCTGTACTCGGAAGGCGCGGTCTCCAGTTCGTAGCGCAGCCCGAGGTTGAGTGTGACGCGGTTGCTCAGCTTGATGTCGTCCTGGAAGAAGAAGCCCCATAGCTGCTGATGGGAGTCGCGCATGGGTACGAATCCCGCGCTTCCGCTGTAGACGGTTCCGAGAAGCGCCGAGGCATACATGTTGCCGCTCAACGACGGGTTGAAGCTCAGGAAGGTGTTGCCGGTATCGACGGCATTGAAGGAGAAGCTGCCCGGCGCCGGCGATCCATTCTGGTCGTATTGATAACGAAGCTGCCAGCCGGCTTTCATGTGGTGCCTGCCGCGGTCATGGGTGACGTTCAGGTTGGAATTATGCGACCTGCCTCGCACCAGCCACCAACTCCCCATTCCAGTGGCGCCCAGTGAGCCGTTGCCGTTGAAGCTGAATGCCGGATAGTAGATTCCCGGCAACGCCCCGATCACCGGTTTGTACCAGCCGTTGGGCCACAGGTTGGACCAAACGCTATCCTTCACCTGGGCCCATGCGGAATCGTAGTCGTCCTCCAGATACACCGCCCCGTAGCGGAAGTTCACGGTTGTGCTCGGTCGCGCCATCCAGAGGAAATCGATGGCCGGCTGCAGGGCATCCATCAGGCCACCGTTGTCCGATTTGACGGCGGGAGAGTCGCCCCAATTGGGATTGTCGAGCCGGGTCTCGTACTTGGAGAAGCGGGCATACATGCGCCAGCGGTCGTTGATGTTGTAGTCGCCGCGCGTGGAGGTATTCCAATACTTCAACCACCACGGGTAGGGAACGCGCACGTTGTTGATCCCGGTGGCGTCGTCTCCCGGATTGTTCGGCTTCCAGAGGTCGTTGACGATCTTCTGGCCGGTCGGGTTGATCCGCTGCTGGGGAAGGATGTTGCCTGGGAACGGAGTGCGCGTGGCTGTGTTCGCCGTGGAGTTGAACACCGTGGTGTAGGGGTCATAGATCACGCGCAGGCTGCCGTCGCGCGCCACGGACCGGGAGAAGTCGCCCTTTCGTTCGAGGTCAGTGGGAGCGGTGCTGGTGTTCACCTGCGGCTGGGTGTTCTTCCACTGCTCATAGGTCTGATAGAAGAAGATCTTGTTCTTGCGGATCGGTCCGCCGATGGTGCCGCCCCAGATGTGGTTCTTGACGACGCTCTTGCCGCGGCTAATGCGGTTGGTCATTGCGTTTAAGGCGGGGTTGCGTCCGAAGTAATAGCCGGCGCCGTGAAAGCTGTTGGTGCCGGACTTCATGGAGACATTGAGTGTGCCGCCGGCGGAGAAACCGAATTCGCTATCGAGTGCGTTCTGCTGCACCGCCACTTCCTGAACTGCGTCCATCGACGGCATGTAGGAGCCGCGGGCGGAGACGCCGAGCGATACGCCATCGAGCAGCATGTCGTTCTTACCGCCTGTCTTGCCTCCAATATCAAGGCCGTTGGAGGACCACATGTAGAACGGATTGCGGTGCGCCACGTCCCAATACTGGTTGATGACAGCGGGGTTGAGCAGCGCCAGTGTGAACGGATTGCGCGCCAGGACAGGAATGTCCTTGATCATCGACGATTCGACGGTGGTGGTCATGGTAGCCGAATTGAACTGCACCTGCGCTACCTGGCCCGAAACGTTCACGGTTTCGGTGACGCCGCCAAGGGTGAGTTGCGAGTTGAGGGTGACGTCGCCGCGGGTAAGCACCTGGATTCCGTCGCGAACGGATTTCTGGAATCCGACGGCTTCCACAACCAGGGAATAGGAGCCCGGTTGCACGAAGTCGAACAGAAAGTGCCCGGTGGCGTCGCTTTGTTGAACGGCCTCGACGCCGGTGTTGGTATTTCGCAGGGTAACCCTGGCGGCGGCCACAGCGGCCTGGGTGGGGTCGGTTACGGTTCCTTGCACTTTGCCGCGGTATTCCTGTCCGGAGACCGCTTGTGGAAGAAGCAAGAAGGCTGGAATCAGGAGCAGAAACGCCGCGCTGGACCGGCAGTTCGGTACCTTCATAAGGCCCTCCTTATGGGCGAAATTCGAGGCTAAAGCCTCACAGAATCACCCTCGGCTGGGCCGCAGCAGGTTGCCACTCTCTTCGGATTGGTTAAGTTTACTACCGATAATGGTCGTGCGCAATAGAAAAGGGCAGGCTTCTGCGATTCAGACAGTGGGGAGGGCAGGAGTGCCAGCCTTCGCCAGAGGCTTCGGCCGACGGGATTAAAAACGGCGATGCGATGGTGAATCGGCTGAGGGGGGAAAGGTGTTTTGCCTCAATTCAAAAATGAGGGGTGCT
>JACQZR010000069.1 GCA_016213775.1 Acidobacteriota bacterium | reverse complement strand
TTTTTCAACTACTGTGGATGGATACGCGATGCAGGGGCTCCGGCATTGACGGATCCGTGTGTCGCCATCCAACTGGTGGCGAGTAGCTAACGCTCGCCTGGGTTGGCAGGGCGAGAGAGGTTCCGGCTTCGGCAACCGCATCGAGGATGGAGAGCAGGAGGTCCTGTTGAATTCGAAGGAACTCGTCGCCACTTAACGTCATCACATAGGCGAAGAGCTCCACATCGAGGGAGTAGGTGCCGACGCCGACAAAGCGCACGGGCAACGGCCCGGTTTCGAGGCGTTTATCTTCCCGCAGGATCAGTGAGAGCGAGTTCAGGACGGTACGGACTTGGTGGGGTGTTGTGTCGCGGCGCAGGTTGAGCGTTACGTGGAAGAGCATCTTGTCGCGCCGCGAAAAGTTTTCGAGAGTCATCGATGAGAATTGCGAGTTGGGTACAGAGATCAGGGTACGTTCGATGCCGCGGATTCGCGTCGACCGGAGCCCGATGTCTTCCACTGTGCCCAGGCGGTCCCCAAACCGGCAGAAATCGCCAACCGCCACCGGGCGGTCAGTGATGACCGACACGCTGCCGAAGAAATTCTCAATTGTCTTTTGAGCGGCGAATGCGATGGCCAGGCCGCCCACGCCGAGACCGGCGACGATCGCGGTCGCGTTGTAGCCCCAGTCACTCAGCACGGCCGCCACGGCCAGCAGGAAGACGACTAGCTTCATGATGCGGCTGAACAGAGGCAGTACGGATTGAGACAACGTCTGGTGGCGGGCTGCGACGGAATGGCGGAGAGTTTTGACTATGGTGTCGATAATCACAGTGCAAAGCCATGCCAGTGCCGAGATAGCGAGGAAAGCGACGGCATGCTTCAAATACAGGCGCGGCAGAGCAGAAGGATTCACCCACTCTGTTCCTACTCGAAACACAGCCAGGCAAATCAGAACGCGCAACGGCCGGAGCAGCTTTTCGGTTCCGGACAGGTCCTTTCCGGCGGCCAGGCGTGTGAGCAGAGGTTTCAACGCGAGGAGAACGCCACGCAGAAGCAATCGAGAGAAAGCGGCAACTGCAATGGCTAGGAGGACAAGTGCAATCCAGCGCCAGACCGGGGTCTCCATCAGCTTCCAACTCACCAGTGGCGCCGGCAGAAGCTTTTCGATTGGTGAGTTGCTGGTGAGTCCGGCCAGTTTCGGAATGAGTTTCACAGTGTCGGAAGAGAACCGCCAGACCGAGAGCCCGGAACGTAAGGTGACTCGTTCGAGTTGGACGTCGACCGATGTTCTGTCGGCTGAGAAGGTGTGTACCCGGTCCCGCGTTGGCGGCAATCCGTCGTCCCGGTCGCCCTCGGGCTGCCTGCTGAGCGAAGCAACGTCGAAAGTGACATCACGATCGAGGGCTTCCCCCAGTTGGCGGGCCAGTTCCGTACCCTGGTCGAGCGCGTGTGGCAGGGCTCGAGTGTCAAGATAGCGCGAAGCACGTTCATAGTTGTGCCCATGACATGCCTCCAGAAAGGCGAAAACGGCGTTTCTGGGTGTCTCCCGATCGTACAAGTCATCAGTATTCGCAGCGGTAGTTTTCGTGGCGGCTGGTGGCTGACCCTTTGCGAGTTGGGCTTCGCACCCGGTAGAGAGGACAATGCACAACCACGCGCCAATCGAGAAGGCAAGTTTATGAGGAACAATTTTCCTGTTCATGCGGGACCTACTTTGTACTCATGTTGCTCTCTGGCGGCTAAACTCATGAAGATGCGTGGGTCCAGCCCGCTCTAGCATATTCAGTTGCAGGCGGGTTGCCATTGGCGCGAAGACCGCTTGCTCACGCGCGCGGCTCAGTAGGATCAATGTGTAACCGAGCCGCGACCGTAAGGGAGACGGTTCTTGCCCATGGACTGTCAGGGCTTTTGCCGGGGATGCAATCGAGCCGATTCCGGCTTTGCAGTGTAGACGTTAATCTGGATCTGGTTGGCAGGGTTACTGTTCAACGCCTTACCGCGTCCCAGGGTTTTGATCCGGGTGTCATCCAGCTTGAAGTTATCGGCAAGATAGTTGCGAATGGCCACGGATTGGGCCTGAGTCAGCAACCGCTCCTTCTCTGAATCGCCGGTTGGACCGGACGTAGCCTCCACCACCACGAGCGCGAATGTGTTTTCTTCCAGGAACTTGCCTGCCTCGTCGAGCGTTTTCTGGTTTTTGAGTTTCGCCGAGTTCGGTTTTCCAAAGAGGCGCTTCGTCTCATAGGTGAATGTTTTTCCGGCTGTAGCCGCCGGCGGGTTGCGGACTTCATGTTTGGTAAGCTCGGCGGAATCCACGTAGCCCCGCCGGTTATAGAATCCGCGCAGGAAGAAATTCTGTTTCAGGGCGTTCATGTTATCCCGAAACGACTCCACTCCGGCGGCGGCCTCGTTGTACACCTTCCGGTCGTGAATGAGCGCGCCCATTGTTCCCTGACCGCTATCTATCTTCGACGATACGGATTTCAGGTTGCTGGTTATTCCTTCCGCATTCTGAGCGGCTGTTTTGGTGGAATCCAGGATCTCGCTCGCCTTCTTCAGGAGATCCGCCATATCGAACGGAGGTTCGCTCTTGATCAGGTCGCCCTCCTGCACCTTCTCCGCGCCCTCTGAGCCAAAGGAGACCTCGACATACTTATCTCCCAGCAATCCATCAGTTCGGATTGCGGCGACGGAGTCTTTCTTCACGAGATCCCTGGTGGCGGAGTTGAGATTCATCACCACAACCACTTCGTCGGTTGGGCGGCGTGGCAGGTCGATGCGGGCGACGTTCCCCTGGTGAACGCCTCCCATGCGGATATCGGCTCCGCCACCCAGGCCGGCAACGCTGCGGAACGTGGCCTTCACCTTGTAGGTGGGAGTAAACAGGGATTGTCTTCGGCCAACTAAGAAGACGGCCGCGAACAGGATCAGAAGAGTTGAGAAAACGAATATTCCCAGACGGATTGCTCTTATCATGATTTCACCTCGGTAGTAAGGCTCGAAAGCAACCTTTCGACAAACGGCTCGCGGCTCCTTTGCAGTTCCTCGAAGGTGCCTTGTCCGGCGACCCGGCCTTCATGGAGAACGACAAAGCGGTCTGTAAAGGCGCGGGCCGCCGGGATGTCGTGCGTGACGACAATTGCCGTTATGGAGCGTTCCCGATTCAGCTTGGAAATCAGGTTTCCAATCTCGATCGCAGTGAGCGGGTCAAGCCCGGAGGTGGGCTCGTCAAAGAGAAGCAGTTCAGGGTCCAGAGCCAATGCCCGGGCGATTCCCACGCGCTTCTGCATACCGCCTGATATCTCGGATGGCAACTTGTGGAGATCCTGCTCCATGCCTACGCTGGACAACAGGCGCAGGACGCGCTCCTTTCGCGCCGCGGGCGAACTCTGCGTGTGACGCTTCAACGGGAACTCGACATTCTCGGCCACAGTGAGGGAGTCATAAAGCGCTGCCTGCTGGAAAAGAAAGCCGATTTTCTTTCGCACAGCGTTTAATTCGTCGATTGCAAGATGGCTGATGTCCTTCCCCGCAATGCGCACCGAGCCGGAGTCAGGCTTTTGCAAACCTATCAGGAGTTTCAGCAGGACGCTCTTTCCAGTCCCGCTGCAACCGAGGACAGATACTGTTTCCGCCCGCTGCACAATCAGGTCGATACCGGCAAGTACCTGCCGCTGGCCGAAGGATTTCCACAAACCTCTTACGGCGACGTAAGGCTCTCCGGTCTCAGTTATAGGCGGTGTCTCCGGGGTGCTGAGTTGTAGCATATTGTCGCTCATGAGAAGAAGATCTGGATCAGACGAACCAGGAACACATCCGAGACAATGACAAAAAGTGACGAGAGGACCACGGAACTGGTTGCCGCACGGCCCACCCCTTCGGTTCCACCAGTTGCGCGCATTCCCTGGAAGCAGGACAGAACACCGATAATCATGCCGAACACGGCAGTTTTGAGAGTGGACGGGAGGAGGTCATTGAACGTCATGTTTCTGAATCCGTTGTTGAGGAACAGTTCCAGGGAAATCGGATCTGTCAAAGTTAGGGCCACCCATCCGCTCATTACTCCGCAGAAATCGGCGGCGATGGCGAGCAAAGGCAGCATTAGCGCGCAGGCAATAACCCGAGTCGCGGCCAGATACTTGAGCGGGTTCACCGCGGAGGCGCTAATTGCGTCGATTTGTTCGGTGACTTTCATTGATCCGAGCTCCGCGCCGATGCCGGCGCCCACGCGTCCACTGGCAACAAGCGCGGTGATGATCGGACCGCTTTCCTTAATTAAGGCAAAGACGATGACAGCAGGGAGCAGTGACTTGCCGCCAAAGCGTGCCATGCTGTCGCGCATCTGCATCGACATGACGATACCGGTTGCGGCTCCGGCAAGGGCTACCACGGGTAGCGATTTCGCGCCAATGGCGTCCATCTGGCGAAGAATTTCGTGACCTTCGAACGGTCGCTGGAAGAGAGTCCGAACTAGGCTTCCGCAAAACATCCCTAGCTCGCCGAACCAGGCGAAGAAGAGTGCAGTTGGGTTATGTTGAAGCGCATCGCCATTAGCGTGGCTTGCTCCATCTATTGTCGAAGAGGCCATTGCGCCACCTCCTAGCGCCCCGATATTCAACTGGCACCTCGCATGCCAATGCGTGATAACTGCTTCCGAATCTGCGTAGCGATGCATCGGGGGATTCCGGCAAGCGGTACTTTTTACAGCTAAGCCGTGAACTTCTTGCACGAGAGGCATTGCAGATGCGGTAGTAGATTATCGTGCCGGCCGTGCGACAATATGGCTCTCAGATCAATACCGCGATGCGATCGATCCTGCTGACTCTGGGCATCTCCGCTTGTCTTGCTCCCGGGCTTTTCGCTCAGTACCGGTTCGATTCCTGGACTACGGAAAACGGACTTCCGCAGAACTCGATTTGGGGCATCCGGCAGACCCGCGATGGCTATCTGTGGATGACGACTACGTCGGGACTGGTGCGGTTTGACGGGATACGGTTCCGGGAATTCAACCGCGAGAATACGCCGGGACTCACCGCTGAAGGGTTCGCGGCTTATGCCCTCGTGGAAGACCGGCAAGGTTGCTTGTGGGCGGGCACCTACACCGCCGGAGTCGTCCGCTACTGCAACGGCGTGTTCCAAACTCTGACTACGAAAGACGGACTACCGCGCAACCGTGTCGTCCGCATCGATGAGGACGGAGAAGGGACAGTGTGGCTCTTCTCGGATCCAGGCCTCGCGAAATGGAAGGATGGCAGGATCATCCGGGTTGCTCCGGAGCCGGGCTCGCCGTTTAGCAGCGTGTTGACGGCGCCAGCACTGAAAGTGGGAGTGGACGGATTTCTGTTCGGCCTCTGGCGAACCGGCAAGGATGGGTGGCAGCGGTTCGCCCGGGGCCGCTGGAGCGCATTTCCATTGCCGCCGGGGGCTGGAGACGGCGCGCACCTCCGCATCGACTCCATTGTGGAGGATTCAAAAGGGCGCTTGTGGTATCGCTTCAAGCACGATCCTGGAACATACTACCGCCTGGACGAGGGCCGGCTGACCACGTTCGCCGGCATGCCAGTGAAGAGTTTCGTTTCCTATGAGGATGCCAAGGGCAATCTATGGGAGAGTGCTCACGACGGGCACACCAATCTTTGGAAGGATGGCAAAGTGACTCCGCTGGATGGGTTCTCCACGTCGTACGTATTTCGCGGATTTGAAGACAGGGAAGGATCGCTTTGGTTGGGAACCGCCAAGAAAGGGCTCTTCCGTGCCGTTCCCCTGCTGATCGCAACGCAGCGGACCGCCGGCAGCCCGGAACTGAATGTAATCGAATCTGTGATGGAGGACCAGGCAGGCGGAATCTGGTACGGCGGCCATGGTCTGTTTCACTGGAGTAAAGGGTCGCTGCGGGCTTACTACCACGCCGGCGCTGTGCCCCGTCCGAACAATGCCGGCGGAGCGCAGGGCTTGGAGAACATCGTATCCGCCCTGTATCAGGATCAGGATCGCGATGGGACGATATGGGCCGGCACGTGGGACGGCCTTGCTCATCTGGCCGGCAACGTGTTGGTCTCCGATGGCCCGGCGGCAGGCATTCATGGACGGGTGAACGCCATCCATCGCGATCACTACGGCGCCCTGTGGGTTGGCGGCGAGCGCGGTTTGTATCGCATACATGGGGGGACACTCACTCGCTTCAACCATGAGAATGGCCTTGGCGCCGATGCCGTACAAGTGATCCGGGAAGGCCGGGGCGGCGCGCTGTGGGTTGGCACCACTGGAGGCCTTTTTGTTCGTGCCGGCAACGCCTTCTCACCGGTTGCAGCGCTGCATGAGCCCGATCCTCACAACATCACCGCGCTATACGAGGATGACGCTGAGGTGTTGTGGATTGGCACGAAAGGGCAAGGGCTCTACCGGCTCGAGGCTGGAAGGCTGACACATTACACCGGAGCAAATGGGCTCTCCACCAACGGTGCTTACCAGATTCTGGAGGACGGCAAAGGCTATCTGTGGCTCAGCAGCCACACCGGGCTCCATCGCGTGAAGAAGCAAGATCTGAATGCCTTCGCGGCAGGCCGTCAAACACTTCTAATCTCCACCCGTTTCGGCAGAACGGACGGCATGATCAACGTCGAGTGCCGCTACTCCGGCCAGCCCACCGGAATCAAAGCAAAAGACGGCAAGCTCTGGTTTCCGACGATGGATGGACTGGCAGTGTTAGATCCGCTGGCTGCGCAAGTGAACGTTCACCCACCACCGGTCGTGATTGAAGAGGCGGAGGTTGACGGGCGCAGCGTTGGTGGCGGCGCCGCTACTCTGACTCCCGCGGAATCGAGGCTGGACATTCAATACACGGCGCTCAGCTTCATTAAATCGAACCAGATTCGCTTCCGGTACAGAATGGAAGGTCTCGATCCGGATTGGATCGAGGCCGGTGCGCGGCGCACAGCTTACTACACGCGCATTCCACCGGGCAACTACACATTTCGCGTGATTGCCGCCAATAGTGACGGGGTGTGGAATACGGATGGCGCTCGTCTGTCTGTGACCGTACTGCCGCCGTTTTACCGGACCTGGTGGTTTCAGGCGCTCGCCTCCTTTTCCGTACTGTCGCTACTGGCAATCGCATGGCGGTATCGCGTGTCGCAACTGGAGCGCATGCAAGCCATCCAGCAGGCTTTTTCCCGCGAGCTGATTGCTTCCCAGGAAGAAGAGCGGAAGCGCATCGCGGCCGAACTTCACGACAGCCTCGGGCAAAGGCTGATCATCGTCAAGAATCTCACACTGCTTTTCCTGCGCGCGCAGGGGGAAGAGGCGGCGAGTACTGGAAAGCTGAAAGCGATTGAAGAAATCTCAGCCGAAGCGGCCTTGGCAATCGATGAAACGCGCGAGATCTCCTACAACCTGCGCCCCTTTCAATTGGACCGGCTGGGGTTGAGCAAAGCCATCGAAGCCCTCGTCAGGACCGCGTCGGAGGCCTCCGCAACCGCGTTTTCGCTGGATCTCGATAACATAGACGATGTGTTTCCTGAAGGACTACGGATCAACTTCTACCGGATCGTGCAGGAGTCTCTCACCAACATCCTGAAACATGCGCAAGCAACGGAGGTGAGCATCAGGATCAGTCGAACCGCAGACCAGGTGTTGCTCACCATCCGGGACAATGGGCGAGGTTATACGCCAGGAACCGCAAAGTCCGACTCGGAACGTGGCGGCTTCGGTGTCATCGGAATGGCGGAGCGGGCGCGCCTGCTGGGTGGCGAGATGACGGTGCAGGCGGCACCCGGGCGCGGTACCGTCGTGTCCGTCCGGATCCCTTGCGGGAGAAAAGCCAATGAATGACCAGATTCGAATCCTGATCGCGGATGATCACCCTGTCGTTCGCAAAGGGCTGCGAATGGCTGTTGAGGAGGACCCTGGCCTGACCATCGTGGCCGAAGCAGCGGATGGAGAAACCGCGCTCGCTCTGATCGAAAGGCTTCTTCCTCAAGTAGCCGTGCTGGATATTGATATGCCGAAGCTGGACGGATTCGCGGTGGCGAGGGAACTCCACAAACGGCGATTGCCGGTGGAGATGATCTTTCTCACGATGCATGCCCAGGAGGACCTTCTGCTCGCGGCCATCGAGCTTGGAGCCAAGGGCTACCTCCTGAAGGACAGCGCCCTGATCGAGATTGTGGCGGCGGTGCGAGCGGTGGCTGGGGGGCAACCGTACCTCAATTCCGTACTCACGGCGCGGCTCCTGCAGCGGCAACCACCGCCGCACGCGCCGGTGGACCGCCTCACCCCCACGGAACGCCGGATCGTCCAGTTGGTCGCCGACGACAAGTCGAGCAAGGAGATCGGAGCGGAGCTCTCCATCCACTACCGCACGGTGGAAAATCACCGCACCAATATCTGCCGCAAGCTGGGGCTGGAAGGCTCCAATGCGCTGCTGCGCTTCGCTCTGCAAAACAAACACAGCCTGTAAAGAGAGGGTCTGCCGGGCCGTGTGGCACCACACGGGTTGCTGTGTAGCCGCCTCTATTGTTGCGCCATCAGATTTCGCGTACTCTCGCTAATGTGGACGGTGCTTTGAGCGTTGGCAGGTAAGAATGACACTTCTGATTGTCGAGGATAACGAGGGCATTCGCCGCCTGCTGCGGAGCGTAGTCGCCGATGTTGCTGACGTGGTCTGGGACTGCTGCGATGGGGCGGGTGCTTTGGATGCTTTTTTGATGTATCGTCCGGATATTGTTCTGATGGACATTCGGATGCCAGGCATGGACGGGCTGGCCGCAACCAGACAGATTCTGCTTTCTGACCCCACCGCCAAGGTTGTGATCGTGACCGACTACGACGATGACGACCTTCGCGTGGCAGCGCGCCAAGCGGGCGCCTGCGGCTATGCGCTGAAGCGGAACCTACTCGACCTGGTGCCACTGATTCGTTCGACAGCATCAACGGAAAACACGGAGACGTTATGATTCTGAAACAGTACTATCTGGGCTGCCTCGCCCACGCATCCTATCTGCTGGGAGACGAGGCCAGTGAGACGGCCATCATCGTCGATCCACAGCGCGACGTTCAGCAGTACATGGACGACGCCGCGAAATTCGGTCTGCAAATCCGCCACGTCTTCCTCAGCCATTTCCACGCTGACTTCATCGCAGGCCATCTGGAATTGCGCGACCGTTGCGGCGCAATCATCCATCTCGGGTCCCGCGCACAGGCGGAATACGCGTTTGTGGCGATGCAGGATGGGGATGCGCTCCACTTCCCGGGGCTCCGGCTGCAAGTGCTGGAGACCCCCGGCCACACCATCGAGTCCATCTCGATCCTGGCGTTTGATCTCAAGAAAGATCCCTCGATGCCATACGCTGTTCTCACGGGCGACACGCTGTTCATCGGAGACGTTGGCCGCCCCGACCTGCGCGCCTCTCTCGGCTGGACGGCGAATGATCTGGGCGCGTATCTGTACGACTCCCTCCGCAACAAGCTGCTGACTTTGCCCGATGAAACGCTGGTCTACCCTGCTCACGGCGCCGGCTCGCTCTGCGGCAAACAACTGTCCAGCGACACTGTATCTTCGCTTGGGGATCAGCGCCGTCTGAACTACGCGCTGCAGCCGATGGCGAAGGAGGAATTCATTCGGCTCGTCACCGCGGACCAGCCCGACGCCCCGCCGTACTTCACCTATGATGCGATTCTGAACACGCGTGAGCACGCCACGCTGGATGAGAATCTGGAACATGTTCTCCATCCCATCGATCTCGACGAGGTCCTGCGAATGGGCGATGCGGGCGTTCAAATCCTCGACGTGCGAGACGCGGCCGAATATGCCAAAGGGCACCTGGCCGGCAGCATCAACATCGGGCTGAGTGGGCAATTCGCTACCTGGGCCGGCACGGTGCTGGATCGTGCCAAGCCAATCGTGATCATCGCCGAGCCTGGACGGGAAAAGGAAGCCGCTCTCCGCCTCGGCCGCATCGGGTTCGATCATGTCAGAGGCTATCTGGACAGGGGCATGGAAGCGCTCGCCGCGAGACCGGACCTGGTGTGGCCGACGGAGCGCATCAGCGCCCCCATGGTGGCCGAAGAGTTGGCAAGCATGGAACCGCCTCTGCTTGTGGATGTCCGGAACCCTCGCGAGTGGGCGGCGCGCCACATCGACGGCAGCCTGAACGTGCCGCTCAACCATCTCCAGGAGCGGATTGGGGAGATCCCGCGCGACCGCAGAATCGCTGTCCACTGCGCGGGCGGCTACCGGTCTTCCATCGCAGCCAGCATCCTGCACCAACACGGGATCACGAATCTGATCGAGATGGCCGGTGGCCTGGCGGCCTGGGATGCCGCTTCTCTCGAGTTCGCTCCCCCCACACACTAACGTTTTCGCTCGTACCAAACAATCAATCCCCAAAGGAGATAAGCGATGAGTCTACGCATCAATGACACTGCTCCCGATTTTTCCGCCGAGACCACGGCGGGCACCATCAACTTCCACGAATGGATCGGCACCGGCTGGGCGATTCTGTTTTCCCACCCGAAGGACTACACTCCTGTCTGCACCACGGAACTCGGCTACATGGCCGGAATGCAGCAGGAGTTCGAGGCGCGTGGCTGCAGGATCATCGGGCTCAGCGTCGATCCCGTGACCAGCCACAGCAAGTGGCTCAACGACATTGAAGAGACGCAAGGCCACAAGGTGAACTACCCGATGATCGGGGACCCCGAACTCAAGGTGGCGAAGCTGTATAACATGCTGCCGGCCGATGCCGGTGACACGTGCGAAGGCCGCACAGCCGCCACGAACGCGACCGTCCGTACCGTATTCGTGATCGGACCCGACAAGAAGATCAAACTGATGCTCAGCTATCCGATGAGCACCGGGCGCAACTTTGATGAAGTGCTTCGCGTGCTGGATTCCATGCAACTCACGGCCAGCCACAAGGTGGCAACGCCGGTGAACTGGAAAAAGGGCGATGACGTGATCATTCTGCCGGCGGTTTCCGACGAAGAGGCCAGGCTGAAATACCCAGGCGGCTGGAAGGCGCCCAAACCCTATTTGCGGATCGTTGCGCAGCCGGTGTAGCAGGCTCACTCCGATGCCAACAGAAAAGCTCGTCGACCGGCTCACCGGGCACAAGACCCTTGGCGGGGCGCCTCGCGAAGAACTCACCTGGCTGGCCTCCCGCGGGATGCTCCGGCAAATGCATCCCGGGCAGGTGCTGACCGCGAAAGGGACCCGGCCGAAGGGCTTGTTCGTGGTGCTGTCGGGGTCCTTCAGCATGTCAGTGGACCGGGGTGGCGGGCCGCGCAAAATCATGGAATGGCGGGAAGGCGACGTGATGGGCATGCTTCCGTACTCACGCGTCGCTGGCCCACCGGGCGATTCGGTCGCGCAGGAACCCGCGGAAATCCTGGAGCTGCAGGCCGATCAGATCCGGGAACTGACCGAAACGTGCCATGAGATCACGGCGACGCTGGTTCACGCTATGATCGACCGCGCCAAGGCCTTCACCTCGAGTGATCTGCACGACGAGAAGATGCTCTCTCTTGGAAAACTTTCCGCGGGTCTGGCCCATGAGTTGAACAACCCCGCCGCTGCCATCGAGCGCAGCGCCGTGCTGCTCGACGAACGGCTGGAAGCGAACGAGCGGGCGGCTCGAGCGCTAGGCGCGTTGCAGCTTTCTGATACGCAACTCGCGGCCGTCGATGCGGCACGGGAGGCTTGTCTGGCGAGGCAGGAGTCCGGCGTACGGTCCCCCATTGAGCAGGCGGAACGCGAGGAGGCCATGTCCGATTGGCTGGCTGATCGCGGCCTCGACATCACCATGGCGGAACTGCTCGCGGATACGGCCGTGACATTCGAAGCGCTCGACAAGCTGGCGCAGGCGATCGACCGGCCGGCGTTGAACGCCGTACTGAGGTGGGGCGCTTCGGGCTGCTCAGTCCGCAGCCTCGCATCGGAGATTCAGGACGCGGCCATGCGCATCTCGGGCCTGGTGACCGCCATCAAGGGCTTCACGCACATGGATCAGGCTGCGATTGCCGCGCCTGTGGACCTGGCGCAGGGTCTGAGCAACACGGTTACTGTACTGAGAGCCAAGGCGCGGGCAAGATCAGCCACCGTGGTGGTGGAAACCGAACCTGGCCTGCCACGCGCGCGCGGCTTCGCCGGCGAGCTCAACCAGATCTGGGCGAACCTCATCGACAACGCCCTCGATGCCATCCCCGACGCGGGCCGGGTTGAAGTGACCGCGAACCGCGAGGGACGGCAAGTGGTAGTGTGCGTCATCGACAACGGGCCGGGTATATCTGCGCAAATCCGCGAGCGAATCTTTGACCCGTTCTTCACCACCAAGCCGATGGGAGAAGGTACCGGTCTGGGCCTGGACATCGTGCGGCGACTGGTCCGCCATAACGACGGCGAGATCTCAGTGGAGTCGCAGCCAGGCCGCACACGATTTCGTGTTGCGCTTGCTGTTGCTGAGATGGAAGCCTCGGGAGGAACGCATTGAACAAGCCAGTTCTACTAATCGTCGACGACGATCCACAGGTGCTCGCGGCTGTGCGCCGCGACTTTCGGTCACGCTACCGGGAGCACTACACAGTGATGAGCGCGGCATCGGGGCATGAGGCCCTGGCCACCGCGAACGAGCTGAAGAGGCGAGGCGATTCGCTGGCGATGTTGATCAGCGATCAACGCATGCCCGGCATGCTGGGGAGCGAAGTGCTCACGCGGTCGCGCGAAGTGTACCCACAGGCGCGGCGCGTTCTCCTCACCGCCTACTCTGATATCGAAGCGGCGGTGAAAGCCATCAATGAGGCCCACCTCGACTACTATCTCTCAAAACCCTGGAGTCCCCCGGAGGAGCGTCTGTTCCCTGTGGTGGACGACCTGCTGGATGCGTGGCAGGCCGAATGTCTGCCCGAAGCGAAGGGACTGAGGCTGGTGGGGCACCAATGGTCGCCGCGTTCGCATGCGATCAAAGGGTTCCTGGCGAGCAATCTCATTTCCTACCACTGGATGGATGTCGATCGAGACTCCGGCGCGCGGGCGCTGCTGAATGCGGCCGGGGTTGGGGACGACGAACTTCCGGCGCTGTTCTTCGACGACGGAGGTTCCGTGCTGCGTAACCCGGAAGCACGGCAGGTGGCAGAGCGTCTCGGCCGGCCGCTGTCGGCGGCTTTCGATGTATACGACCTGGTGATCGTCGGCGCGGGCCCGGCCGGTCTCGCGGCGGCCGTGTACGGCGCATCGGAAGGGTTGCGGACGCTGCTGTTGGACCGGCACGCGCCAGGCGGTCAGGCGGGCACAAGCTCGCGGATTGAGAACTATCTCGGGTTCCCGGCGGGTGTGAGCGGCAGCGAACTGACGCGCCGCGCTGTGATGCAGGCACAACGGCTCGGCGCGGAGTTGCTGATGCCGCTCGGAGTGACCCGCGTTTCCATCGAGGGGGGATACAAGCGGCTGACGCTCACGGATGGTCGCGAGATAGTCACGCGAGCCATGTTGGCCGCCACTGGAATGCTCTGCCGCGAGCATCCCGCCCGCGGCATGGCGGATCACACAGGCGCGGGTGTGTACTACGGCGCCGCGACGACGGAAGCGGCGGGCATCGCCGGCCGGCGCGTACTCGTGATCGGTGGCGGCAACTCAGCCGGTCAAGGCGCGATCTATCTGTCGCGCCACGCGAGAGAAGTGCAGATTGTGGTGCGCCGGGAGAGCCTGCGCGAGTCCATGTCGCAATACCTCATCGAGCAGATCGAGAAGACGCCGAACATCCAAGTGCGGCCGCGCACGGAAGTGGAATGGGTGGAAGGCAACGGTCGCGTGGAACGGGTGGGGCTCGCTTCGCTTGAGGATGGATCGTGCGCGAATGAGGAAGTCGACGCACTGTTCGTGTTCATCGGCACCCGTCCCTGTAACGACTGGATTCCTCCTTCTGTACTGCGGGATGGCAGGGGATTCGTCCTCACGGGCCGTGACCTGTTGGCGGTCGAGGCCTATCTGCGGATTTGGAAGGAGACGCGCGAGCCGTTACCGCTCGAGACCAGCGAGCCCGGTGTTTTCGCGGCGGGCGATCTCCGCGCCGGGGCGATGAACCGTGTCGCCTCCGCAGTGGGGGAGGGATCGATGGTGGTCTGGCTCGCGCGGGAGTATCTGGCACTGACCTGAAGCAACGGCTTCGAGTTGACATCAAATGTGTCCACTGTCATCGTTGAATCAAGATGCGGACCACGCTGGATATAGAGAATGATGTTCTTGCTGCTGCCAAGGCACTGGCGGCCGCGCGGGGTGTTTCCGTGGGCGCTGCATTGTCAGAACTGGCCAGACGCGGACTTGCGGCGCGGACACCGTTGAGCAGCCAGAATGGGTCTCCGGTATTCCAACTGGCGCCGGGAACGCCACGCTTCGATGCGGAGGAGGTGGCAGCCGCTGCGGCAGGCGAAGACGCGGAAGTGGCGCGCGAGTTTCTTGGGCCGCGGCGGTAACGGCGGTGGCCTCCCTGTTGGATGTAAATGTCCTGCTCTCGCTGGCCTGGCCGAATCACGTGCATCACAATTCGGCCGCTTCGTGCGCTTTCTATGCAGCCTGCGGTAGTGAAAGTCCCGATTCTCTTTGAGGATGTAATGGAGGCGCTGGCCCGGATTACGGCGCACAACGCGCACGCGTTTTGGCCGATGGCGAATGGGTTGACGGAGGTTCTCCCGGAGATCCGCCGCCGCGTGATGGGGCACCAGCAATTGACGGACGCGGTGTTGGACCGGTGCGGGCGGTGACGGTAATTCCCGTATAGCCGCCGCAATCGCATTGCCCGGAGGGCTACTCTCGCGACCCCACGGCGTAAAGGGCGTTTCGTGTGCGAATGTACAGCCTGCCTTCAGCGATTGCCGGGGTGGCGAAAATGCCGGATTCGAAATCATTGATCGCGAGAATCTCCCAATCGCCGGCGGCGCGGAGCACGACGACTTTGCCTTGCTCAGTGGCGATGTAAACCTTGCCGTCGACGCCGATTGGGGAGGCGTAGTAATCTTCCAGCGCGCCGGTGAGGCGGGCCTGTTTGAGCAGTTTGCCGGAACGGGCGTCGAGCGTGGTGGCGATGCCGCCGTTGCGGAAGAGGAACACCACGTTGTTGTATACAAGTGGAGCGGGCACGTCAGGTAGCGATTTCTCGAATCGCCAGAGCACATGAGTGTCCGTCACGTCGCCGCTGCCGCCGAGTCTGACGGCGAGCATGGCGTTGCGCGAGGCGCGGCGCGTGCGAAAGAACGTCCATTCGCGCTCGTTGAGGAAGCCATCGCGGTCGAGGTCGACGGCGCGCCACGTCCCGGTGGGCTGCCAGGGCTTGGGAAGTTCCACCGGCGCGAGCTTGCCGTCGCGATTGGCGTCGGCCGCGGCGATCACTTCGGCAAACGGCGGCAGGTCCACTTGCTGGCCCGCGTCGTTGCCGGTGGTCCAGCCGTTGAAGTACAGCGTATCGCCGGCAATGGTGGGAGCCGACTTGGGCTGGCAGGTGAGGCCGCGGGCGAACCAGATCTGCTCGCCATCGACAATGGAATAGGCAGTGAGCTGGTAGGAGCCCGGTGCGATGACCTGCGTGACGCCGCGGTCCGGACGGTGAATGATCGGCGTGGAGTAGCCATTGATAACGTGGCGCGGCGTCTTCCAGGCGAGCTTTCCCGTGATGGCATCGACGGCGAGGATGAAGGCGTCGGTGTCCTGATCGCAGACCAGGACCACTCTTCCATCGGCGTAGACCGGCGAAGCCACGATGCCGTGTTGACTGTTGAACGGGCCGAGCGGAAACTGCCATAGCGGGTCTCCGTCGACATCATAAGCGGCGAGACCGAAGTCAGCGAAGAAGACGAAGACACGCTTGCCATCGGTGACCGGTGTGGGCGCGGCGCGGTGATTGAGGGTGTGCTGAGTTTCCCGTTTAGCGGCGCGGATGGATCGCCGCCACTGGACTTGGCCGGTGACGCGGCTGAGGCACATCGTGATCAAGTCATCGCCTTCCGCAGCGGTGAGGAAAATACGGTTGCCCACCAGCACGGGAGATGACTTGCCCTCCGGCAGCGCGGTCTTCCAAAGCACGTTCTTTTGCGGTCCAAACTCAGTTGGCAAACGGCCGCAGGAAGGGCAAAGTCCGGAGCCGTGCGGGCCGCGGAGCTGCGGCCAATCGGCAGCGAACAGACTCAACCCGAAGAGGGAACATAGAAGGGGGCGCATGCGTCAGCTACCCATCATATGTCGTTCAGGCCGCGTGCCGGAGTATGATGAATGCGTTATGGAATCCATCTCCCGCCGAAGTCTGCTTGCGCTTCCGTTTGCCTACGGGGCTTCCAGCTTGGGGGCCCAAGTGAAGCGGCCCAACATCCTTTACATCATGACTGACGATCATGCCACGCAGGCCATCAGTTGCTATGGCAGCAAGATCAACCAGACGCCGCATCTCGACCGGCTGGCGAGCTCAGGGATGCGAATGGACCGCGTGTTTGCGACGAACTCGATCTGTACGCCGAGCCGGGCGACCATTCTCACGGGCAAGTACAGCCACATGAACGGAGTCCCGGTGTTCAACCGCTTTGACGGGGGGCAGCAGACGGTAGCGAAGCTTCTCCAGCAGGCGGGCTACTACACGGCGATGGTTGGCAAATGGCACCTGGGAAGCAATCCGACCGGATTCGACTACTGGAACATTCTGCCCGGACAAGGGGTCTACAACAATCCGACGCTCTACGACAAAGATGGCTCGGAGACCCACAAGGGGTATGCCACCGACATCATCGCCGATATCAGCATCGACGTGCTGAAGAACCGGCCCAAGGACAAACCGTTCTTCATGATGTCGCATCACAAAGCGCCGCATCGCGAATGGACTCCCAGTGAGAAGTACCGGAAGATGTTCGAGAACAAGCGCATTCCAGAGCCGGCGAATTTGCGCGACGATCATGCGGGACGGACGGATGCGATTAAGGAGCAGCGGCAGTCGGTGTTCCGCGATATGACCCGGAACGATCTCAAGCTGAAGCCGCCGCCGGGACTCGCCGGGCCGGAGTTGCGCAAATGGCTGCAGACCAAGCCGACCGAAGTGGAAACTGAGATCGACGGCGTGAAGAAGACGCTAACCGGCAAGGAACTGGAGGACTGGAAATACCAGCGCTACATGCAGGACTACCTGGGGTGCGTGCAGAGCGTGGACGATAACGTCGGGCGCATGCTGGACTGGCTGGATGCGAATGGTTTGAAGGACAACACCGTTGTCATTTATTCGAGCGATCAGGGGTTCTTCCTCGGTGAGCACGGAATGTACGATAAGCGCTTCATGTACGAAGAGTCTCTGCGGATGCCGTTCCTGGTGCGGTGGCCGGCGGGCATCAAGCCCGGCAGCACCTCCACTGCGATCGGGATCAATTGCGACTTTGCCCCGACGTTCCTCGACCTGGCGGGACAGCCTGTGCCCAAGGACATGCAGGGCCGGAGTTTCGTCCCGGTGTGGAAAGGGAACAAACCGCGTGACTGGCGCACCGCCATGTACTACCGCTACTACCACGATCCCGGCGATCACAACACGCGGGCGCACTACGGGATTCGCACGGACAGGCACAAACTGATCTACTTCTGGAAGAAAGACCAGTGGGAGTGCTACGATCTGGTGGCCGATCCGCACGAGATGCGCAATATCTACGACGATCCGAAGGCGCAGAAGACAGTGGCGGCGTTGAAGCAGCAACTGGCGCAGCTCAAGAAGGAAGTGAAGGACGACGATCAGTTTGCCAACGAACAGCCGAAGGAGTCGTCGTACGTACAGGCGCCGCCTCCAAAGAAACGGTGAGCTAACGGGCGCGCTTCATCTCGACGATGGTGCGCGTGCCCATTGATTCCGGGAGTTCGTAGCGTTCCAGGACACTCAGCTTCAGTTGGCGTTTGGCGGTTTCGGGTGCTGCTTCAGCGATCTCGGTAGCGGCGTCCGGACCCTTATAGAGCAACACGCGCGCCCCCTTGCGGAGTGCTGGCGCAAAGAGGGCCGCGGCGCGATGGAGCGGGGCAACAGCGCGTGCGGTGACGATGGCGACGGAATTTGCGCCGAGCCATTCTTCGGCGCGCACGGGGTACACCTCGACGTTCGGTAATTCCAGCGTCTGCACCACGGATTCGATAAAGCGGGCCTTCTTCTGCGTGGATTCGAGGAGAATGAATCGGGTCTGGGGCAGCACGAGGGCGAGCGGGATGCCTGGGAAACCGGCTCCCGACCCGGCGTCAGCAACGCGATCGGCGTCCTCGAAAAGGCGCCACGGAAGAACGGAATCGACCACGTGTTTGATGGCCGCTTCGCGCGGGTTCACGATGCGTGTCAGGTTGAATTGCCGGTTGGTTTCGACGATCATGTCGAGGTGCCTGGCCGCTCCCGCGATGCACTGCTCCCGACAGGGGATGTCGGGAGGCAGAAGCTGTTCGAGTTCACCGGCGAAGGGCACGAGCCCCATGATCGCAAACGAGGAACGCGGCACGCCAGTTTGGGCGCTTGTGCTAAACAGGTAGACAGAAGTCAGGACAAGGAGAGAGGACCGTGCCAAACGAGGATTCGAACGAAAAGCACCAGCCTATGACGAGTGGTGGTCCACCGGATTCCCAAACGGCGAAAGGCACGAAAGGCGATTCTATCCAGATGAGCGCTTACGGATTCCCCACCTTCCGCTGCGCACGTCCGGTGAATGGCGAAGACGTCAAGGCACTCGATGATGAAGAGTAAACACCGGCGACACCGGAACAAGGCTTGAACGCCCGTGCGCGGCGTGGTTCATGAAGGGGCGCAGGTTGCCATCTGTCCGATCACCCAATGCGCGCGGTTCGGTTTTTTCCTCGCTTTCGCAACACGTATTCTGGCCGGACGATGCCTCCTATCTCGACATGCCGACGGCGGGAATCGCCGCCGCGGGCCAAAGCGAACTAGCGAGCGAAGATGCACTGATCCGGCGTGCACCGGGCGAGCGCGAAACCGGCGAGAGGGATCTGACTGCATCGCGCGAGACTAATCGCCGTCCTCCCTGCGCCGGTAGTCATCGGGAAGATGCCGGGCGAGATCGCGCATGTCATGAAGAACGCGGGCCACTTCGATCACTCCGTCCTCGCGGGTACGGTAGAGCAAAAAATGCCTTGGATTCTTAACGCAAGGCCCACTTACACGGTCGCGGCTGAATTCCAGGTGATAGATGCGCGCGCCTTCAATCATGGCGTCAGGCCGCGCTTTGGATCCAACCCGATCAGGTTCGGCGCCGATATCCTTCAATGCTTGCTTGATCAACGCGTCGTAGCGAAGAGCGGCTTTTGCACCGAACTTCAGCACGGTCCATTCCATCACCTCGGAGATGTCCTGGCGGGCGGGGCCGGTGAGGCGGACCTCACGTCTACCCCTTGCCACGAGAAGTTTCAGCGGCGAGCTTTTCTGTCACTTCCTGCCGTATCTGATCGACGAAGTCATCGATTTCCTGATCCGAGCGAAGCGCGACGTAATCGCCGCGGTCAGCAGCGTCAAAGCCTTCCTTGGCGGCGGCGCGTAGCCATTCGAGCTTGGCGGCGTCCTCTTGCTCGCGCTGCTCCAACAGGCGCAAACCCTCGCCCACCACTTCGCTCGCGTTGGAGAAGCGGCCCAACGCAATCCGCTCAGTGATGAAACGATCGAAATGCGCGCTCAAGATGACGTTGCGTGTTGGCATGGAAATCAGCCCTTTGGCTTCCAGCCTAGCATCATAGGCAATAGTTGCCAACCCGCATTCGCGACTGAACCTTCACATGAATTCCGCTATGGGCCGAAACTAGAAGCTCAGCCGCAGGCCAAAGCGGAACATGCGTTCATCAATGCCTTCGCGCCCCGTGTTTTGCACACCCGTGATCAAGCCCGGCTGCGTCGCGCTGATATCGGAACGCGGGTTTCCGAAGTGCGGTGTGTTCGACATGTTGAATGACTCCGCGCGGAACTGAAGCTGGAAACGTTCCGTGACGCGGAAGGCGCGATAGACGCTCAGGTCGAGGTTGACCAGACCCGGTCCGCGCAACTGATCCCATCCAGCCGTGCCAAAGCGGGCGACGGTAACTGGCGCGTAGGCCGTCGTGTCGAACCACCGGTCGCGGGTCCCAAAGATCTGGACGTCCGGCTTGATCTGATCGGCCGTCTGTCCGTTGCCAGGGGCATTCAGCGAGCCGCCGGATGTGGTGACGCTGAAGGGACCACCTGTATACATCGTGAGCAATCCGTTCACCTGCCAGCCACCGAGCAGCATCGCGCCGATGCCTTCAGTGGCCATCTTCTTGCCGCGGCCGAAGGGCAATTCCACGGAAGTCATGGCGTTGAACGTATGGGTGCGATCGAAGCCGCGAACCACCTTCGCAATGAGCGGGAAGTAGTCGGGCGTGTTGTTGGTGTAGCCATCGACGCCGTTCTCATTGCCGCGTGGTCCGAGGGCCTTCGACCAGGTGTAGGTGAAGCGCATCATGTAGCCGGAACGAAAGCGGCGCTGCAGCGAGCTTTGCAGCGAATCATACCAGGAGCGGAACCCGCCGACGTTGGAATGGAAATTGGTATCGGCGGTGCGGCCGAACTTTGTGTTCAGCACGCGGCTCGCGTTGCCCCCGCCAATAAAACCGTGATTGGAATTCCAGCGGTTCTGCAAATTCACCTGGCGGTTTCCGACGTAGCCGGACTCGGCCACCCAGTTGTTCCCGAGATCCTTCTCCATCATCACGTTCCAGGCCTGGATGTAGCTGCGCTTGAAGTTCGGATCAGCGAGTTCCAGCGCCACGGTTCCGGGAGGAGTGACGATGCCATTGCCGAGATTAGGAGCGGCCACGGTGGGCAACCCGCTGGCGATGGGCGCAAAGAACTGGTAGTTGTTGGCGGCGGGGAAGGTGTTGATGCTCAGCATCGGGAAAGTCTGCAGCGGATTGCGGCCGATGTTCACCGGATCCCAGGAAATGCCATACCCGGCGCGGATGACAAAGCTGTTGGTGGGGCGGTAGGCAACCCCGGCGCGCGGCGCAAAGTATTTCTTCCCCATGGTGAAGCCGCAGTTCTGCGGCTGATTGCCGACGCCGCATAGTTTGAGCTGGCCGGTGTTGAAGTCGTAAATTTCCAGTCCCTGCCCCTCGATGCGCGTGGGCACACCGAAGTAGTCCCAACGTAGACCAAGGGACACCGTGAGCTTCTGATTCACCTGCCATTTGTCGCGCGCATAGAGGCTATGCGCCCAGGTGCGTGTGTAGCCTGTTACGACGCGGGTCCGGCGCTCCATGGAGTTCGGAAGGCCGAGAAGGAACGACGCGTAGGAATTGTAGTCGTTCACCGCGGTGCCGGCCGTGCCCGTAACTTCGCGATTGAAAGTGAAGCCACCCGGATAGCCGGCGGGCTCATTGCCATCCATACCCATCCAGAGGGCGTCCCAGCCAAAGCGGAGATTGTGTTTGCCTTTCACCCACGCGAGGCTCGACACGTACTGCGCCTGCGGTAGGCGCAGACCCCATGGCGAGTTGTTTTGTGCGCGGCCGTATGTGGGGTAGCCCGTCACCGCGAAACCCGGCCAGCCACCGTAGTTGCGGCTTGCGCCGTTTGTGCCGGGAATGCCCAGGAAATCCGACCCCAGCTTCTCATCGAGCCGCGTGTTCTCAACAGCATTGTCGATGACCGTGTAGCCAACGTAGCCGTCAATCACAACGGTCGGCGACACTGTGTAGACAGCCGAGTACGTCATGGTAACGGTGCTTCCGAGGCCCTGGCCATCGTACGATCCGCGGCTCTCGATGCCGGTGCCGCCAAGCTGACCGTACAGCGGCGGATTAGTAAAATTCCAATCGAGATAGCTGACACGCGCGGCGAGGTTCAGCCGGTCGGACACCTGCGCGTTGAACTTGCTGTCGAGCACATGGCGGTCATAGAGGAACGAACCGTTGGAGAAGAAGTTGGTGCCCAGCAGGTTGGTGTCGCCGAGGTTCGGATTCGGTGTGAGGTCGACGATCTTTTTGATGATCGGGCTCATCCTGGCGGCGGGCAGGAGATTGCCGGCGAACGGTGTGCGGCCGCCACCGTTGGCTGCGCCGGTGAGCGGATCGAAGATGGGTAGTGCGGAGCCCGACAGGTTGCCCTGCTTCATCGTCACCGTGGGAACCACAACCGTCTGGAAGCTGGATTGTCTGTCGAGCGTGCCCTCGTAGGAGCCGAAGAAGAAGATCTTGTTCTTGACGATGGGCCCGCCCACGGTTCCGCCGAACTGGTTGAGAATGCGCTTATCCTTGCCGCGGTTGGCCGCCAGGAAGTAGGGCCGCGCCTTGAGGTGCTGGTTGCTGTGGTACTCAAATGCTGAACCATGCAGTTCGTTGGTGCCGCTCTTGATGGACACGTTCACCGCCGCGCCGCCGGCGTACCCCAACTCGGCTTCATAGCTGCTGCTCTGCACGTTCACAGTCTGGATGGCTTCGAGCGCGGGGACATAGCCGCCGACATGCGGCAGCCAACTGTTCCAGGCGGTCGCGCCATCGATGCGGATGGCGGTGGACTGCGCGGTAGTGCCGTTGGCATTCAACTGAAGCGACCGCGACGGGTTGGCGGAAATGGAATGGGCGTCGCGAGGTGGCGCTATGCCTGGAACGGTTACCAGCAGGGTTTGAAAATTGCGGGTCACCGGCACCGGTATGTTCTGCAGGTCGGACGCGCCGATCTCGCTACGGACGTCCATCGTGTCGGTCTTGAGGCTGACGGATTGCGCACTGATCTCCACCCTCTCGGTCACCTGGCCGATCTCGAGTCCGATGTTCACGCGCACGGTGGAGTTTGAAGCAACAATAACGTCGTTGCGGCTGGCGCTCTTGAAACCGGTGGCGGTGACGGTGACGTTGTAGGCGCCGGGGGCGAGCGTGTTGATCGCAAACACGCCGTCGGATGACGTGGTGAGATCCCAATGCTGGCCGGTGCCGGCGTTGACGACTTTGACCTGAGCGGCGGGGACGGCAGCGGATGTGGCATCGGTTACGTTGCCAACGATTGAGCCGAAGAGCACTTGCCCATCGGCGTGCGCGGCCGCGAAAAGCAGAACAAGCGGAAGGACTCCCAAGGATTTCACGTGACCCTCCTCAAAAGCGAGTGAACTTCAGCAATTCTACTGGTTCGGAGGGAGTAATACAACCTGCGAACTTAAGACGTTCTGCGATCGAGATGAGAGCGCTATAGTAGAGACATCTCAGTCTCGATCTCCAAAAGGAGTGAGTTTATGCTTCATGGACTCCTGCCATTATTCGCGCTTGCCTTGTCTGCGCAAGCTCCATCCGCCAGCGTTGTCGGACGCATCGTCGATGCCTCCGGCGCGGTGATTCCCAATGTGTCCGTCAAAGTGACCAACGTCGCTACCAGCCAGGCATTCGCCGGCAAATCCAACGACGTCGGCGATTACGTGGTCCCCTCTCTCAGCCCCGGCCGTTATACCTTACAGGCAACCGCCGAAGGCTTCCGCCAGTTCCGTCAAACTGAGTTTCAGTTGGAAGTCGAGCAAGCCCTTCGCATCGATATCAAACTGGAAATCGGCTCAGCCACCGAAAGCGTCACCGTCACAGCCACGCCGGCCGTGCTCAACACCGAATCAGCCGCCAGAGGCGAGGTCACTTCGCAAGAGGAGATCGCCGAGATCCCACTCGATGGCCGCAATTTCTCCGACCTTGCCTACCTCACCGGCGGAGTGATCCCCAAGGGCGACGGCGGCGATGGCGCCTACGCCGTCAATGGCGCGCGCGCCGATAATTTCGGCTTCCAGATAGACGGAGTAGAGAACACCCAGCGCCGCAACACCGGCGCAATGATGAACCCGCCCATCGAATCCGTCCAGGAGTTCAAGCTGGTCACGTCAGGCTTCACCGCCGAATCGGGCAAATACGCCGGCGGCATGTTGACGGCCGTCACCAAGAGCGGTACCAACCGGTTCCGCGGCGCCTTCTATGAGTTCATGCGCAATGACGTCTTTGATGCCAAAGGCTACTTCGATGTGCAGAAGTCGAAACTGCGGCGCAATCAGTTCGGCGCGACGGTGAGCGGGCCGGTCTACCTCCCCAAACTCTACAACGGGCGCAATCGTACCTTCTTCATGTTCAGTTGGGATTCCCTGCGGTCCACCGCCGGCAAGTCGCAACGCGGCATCACACCGCTCGCCGAATATATGACGGGCGACTTCTCCAAGGCCACTGATGCAAACGGGCGGCCGCTCAGTCTGACCGATCCATTGGCAAAGGCTCCGTTCGCCGGCAATCAAATCCCCGTCAGCCGGTTTGACCCCGTCGCGCTGAAACTCGCCGCCTACTATCCGAAGCCGAATCTGCCGGGACAAGTGAACAACTTCATCTCTCAAGGCAATGGCACCAACCGCAACAACAGCTACGTCATCAAGGGCGACCACAACCTCAGTGACCGCGACCGCCTCACGCTGAGCGCCTTCTGGCGTCCCAGCAACAACTGGGATCCCGTGGCCTCCAGCCGCTCTCCCCTGCCCATCTTTGGCTCCGTCAACAATGTCCTCGACGTGCTGTCCTACATTCGCTACGTGCGTACTTTCAGCACAAACGTCGTGCTCGATGCCAAAGTCTCCTTCTCGCGCAAGACCAACAACCAGCGCTGGCCCTATGGCAACGACAAGGATTGGGCTGGAGAGGTTGGCTTCGTCGGTGGCATCACCAATCCGATTGCCCGCGGCCTCCCGCAGTTGGATGCGAGCGGCTACATCACCCTCGGCCCCGCATACGATCTCCCTAAGATCTGGTCATACAACAACTATCAGTACAGCCCGTCTGTTTCGTGGTTCCACGGCAAGCATTTTGTGAAGTTCGGCGGCGAGTTCCTGCGCTTCCAATATTTCTCGCGACAGTATGGCGACACCCGCGGACGCCTCACATTCCTTGGCCGCAACACCGGCCAGCCGATGGCCGACCTCCTGCTCGGGTGGCCCAGCACCACGCGCCGCCAGTTGGATGGCGCAGGACCGTACCACCTCGTTTCCAACTACTCCGCCTACGTCCAGGACGACTTCAAAGTCTCTCCCACGCTGACGTTCAACATCGGGCTTCGCTACGAGTTGATGAAGCCTCCCAAGGAGAAGTTCGGCGCATGGTCGATGTTTGTCCCTGACGTCGGCAAGCAAGTGATCGCCGGCAAGGGGCTGCTCACGGATTTCAATGAGCGTATAGCATCCACGGGCCTTTCGCAGTACATCACTATGGCATCCGACGTGGGACTGCCCACCACCATCATGCAACCGGACTACAACAACTTCGCGCCGCGTTTTGGCTTCGCCTGGCGCATGTTCGGCAACAACCGCACGGTGCTGCGCGGCGGCTACGGCATCTATTACGGCAGCAGTTCGCTCTACCGGCTGGACGAGTACAGCGACACTTTTCCGTTCTCCATCAACGAGACGTACCCCGCGGTTACCAACAACCCGGCGGCGGTGACCGTGTCGAATCCGTATCCGGCCGCCCGCCGCAGCGTCGGTGGCATCACCAGCACGTATGGCGGTCCAGCCGACCCGTCCACCCAGTACCTGCAGACCTACAGCATGACACTGGAGCGAGAGTTTGGCCGCGGCACAGTATTGGAAGCCGGCTACGCGGGTTCCAAGGGTACGCATCTGCAGCGCCGCTACGATATCAACCAGCCATACCGCGAACAGGCGCTGCGATCCATCCGCCCCTACGCGGGATTCTCCGGCATCAACATCACTGCCGACAGTTCCAACTCCATCTATAATTCGGGTGCTCTTACCGTTCGCCGGAGGTTCAGCAAGAATCTGTTCCTGCGTGCGGCCTATACGTATGCGAAGTCGATTGACCAAACCTCGAACACCGGCGGGACGATACAGTACAATTTCCCCACCGCACAGGATTCGCGCAATCTCAGTGCGGAGCGCGGACGCAGCGACTTCGACATCGGTCACTCCTTTGCCGGCAGCTTCATCTGGTCGCCGTCGTTTTCGCGCAACCGGCTGGCGAAGGACTGGCAACTGTCCGGCACCAGCACCATCTACACGGGCCCTCCATACACGCCCAAAGTGGCGAATTTCAACTACACCAACGGTGAAGCGAGCCGGCCCGACCGCATCGGAAACGGACGATTGGAAGAGGCGAGCATCGATCGCTGGTTCGATCGCACACTGTTCCCGGTTGTTCCTGTTGGCTCCTACCGCTTCGGCAGTTCCGGCCGGAACATCCTCGATGGACCGGGCACGATGATGATCAACCTGTCCGTGTCGCGACGCATCCGTTTCGGGGAAGGCCGCTTTTTACAGATCCGCGCGGAATCGTTCAACACGCCGAACCATCCGAATTTCAATCTGCCGGAAAACCGCGTGGACATCATCAGCGGCGGCACCATCACGCGCGCCAAGAACAACCGCAACATGCAGTTGGGCGCCCGCTTCGAATTCTAGCCGGCAACCTCGATCTTAGCCGCCGGCGAACGCGGATGAACGCCCAGAAGGCCTTTTGTTTCCCATCAGCGTTTGTCACTGTTGGTCCAAAAATAACCGTCGCTTGGACATTCTGCCGTCTTGTGGGGTGGGCTTCAGCCCGCGCGGGACTTGAGTCCCGCCCCCGCGAGTCCGTTTTCATAAATCGGGGCGACCGATCCAACGGGTGGGCCATGTGGCGTTCATCGGTGCCCTATTGTTTCAGGGGGTCGAACATAGCGTTCTGCGCGGCCCTCACGCCAACAACTTCTTCACCACGCTGCCGCCCAGGTCCGTGAGCCTGTAGTCGCGGCCCATGTGCCGGTAAGTCAGCTTCAAGTGGTCCATCCCGAGGCAGTGCAGAATCGTCGCCTGCAGATCATGCACGTGCACTTTGTCCTCGGTGACGCTCAGCGCCAGATCGTCCGTCTTGCCGATCGTCTGGCCACCGCGGATCCCTCCGCCCGCCATCCACATGCTGTACCCGTTGGGGTGATGATCGCGGCCGATATTCGTGGGATCATCGGGTCTGCGCAGCTCACTCATTGAAGTGCGGCCAAACTCGCCGCCCCAGATCACGATCGTGTCATCGAGCATGCCGCGCTGCTTCAGATCCTTGATCAGCGCCGCCGCCGGCTGGTCCGTCGCGTTGCACTGCGAGCGCAATCCGCTTTCGAGCGAGCTGTGATGATCCCAACTGGCGTGCATGCACATCACAAACCGCACGCCGCGCTCCACCAGCCGGCGCGCCAACAGACAGTTCGTCGCGAACGGCTTCGTTTTGTCCTTGTTCAACCCGTACATATCCAGCGTGGCGGCCGGCTCCTTGGAAAAGTCCAACAACTCCGGCGCGGACATCTGCATCCGGTAGGCCAATTCGTAACTGTGAATGCGCGACGCGATCTCCGCATCGCCGGTCGCTTCCAGATGCTCTTCGTTCAACTCCTTCATTGCGTCCAGGCGCAGCCGCTGCGACTCCCGGCTGATCCCCTTCGGATTCGACAGGTAGAGAATCGGATCGCCCTTGCTGCGGAACACCGTGCCCGCATACGTGGACGGCAGGAATCCGCTCGACCAGTTGTCCGATCCCGCGCTGGTGCCCACGCCCGACGACAGCACCACAAACCCGGGGAGGTTGCGTGCCTCGCTGCCCAGTCCGTACGTGACCCACGAACCCATCGTGGGACGGCCGCCCAACATCGAGCCGGTGAACAGAAACAACTGTCCCGGGTGGTGGTTGAACGCCTCGCTATACATCGACCGCACCATGCACACGTCATCGGCAACCGTGCCCAATTGGGGCAGCAATTCCGACAGCTCCAGCCCGCTCTGCCCGTGCTTCTGGAATTTGAAGGGGCTCCCCATCACCTTGGCGGTCGGCTTGATGAACGCCAGCTTCAAGTCCTTGGTCATCTCGGTTGGAAGCGGCTTGCCGTGCCAGCGCTGTAACTCCGGCTTCGGGTCGAACAGATCCATCTGGCTCGGAGCGCCCTCCATAAAGAGGAAGATCACGTTCTTCGCTTTCGGCGCGAAATGCGGCTTGCGAGGCAGCATCGGATCCGCCACGTTCGCCGCGCGTCCTTCTGCCGCCAACAGATCGCCCAACGCCATCATGCCGATTCCGCCCGCGCAATCGCGCAGAAACGAACGCCGCCCATGGATCGCCAACAAATCCTTCTTCATGTCGCTATTCCTTCGTGATGAACTCATCCAGGTTCAACAGCACACTGGCGAGCGCAGCCCACGCCGCGTTCTCCTCCCGCACGCCTTCGCTGGCGAGTTGCTCTTTCTGCCTGGCGAAAAACCGTTCCAGTTTCTGCTTCTCACTCTCGCTCGGCTTGCGCACCAGCGCGCGCAGGAACGCCGACTCCAGCCGCGCGCTCCAATCCTGCGACGCAGCCGTTACCTGATAAGCCATGCCCTGCGCCGCTTCCTGAAACACCGGATCGTTCAACAGATTCAACGCCTGGAGCGCGGAGTTGGAGCGGTCGCGCTTGCATTGAGAAACATTCGCCTTCGGCGCATCAAAGTTCACCAGCATCGGATACGGAGTGCTCCGCTGAAAATGTACGTACAGCCCGCGGCGATATTGGTCCTTGCCCGTGCTAACCGGCCACGCATTGCCCCACCGGTTGCCGTAACCAAGCTCCATCACACCATCCGGCTGCGGCGGCTTCACACTCGGCCCACCGACATCCAACGAAATCAATCCCCCCGCCGCCAGTGCCGCGTCGCGAATCAGTTCCGCGGGCAGCCGCAGACGATTCTGCCGGGCCAGCAGCGCATTGTCCGCATCGCGCTCGGCTAGATCCTTGCGCACCTTCGACGACTGGCGATAAGTGGAAGACAGCACAATCTCCCGAACCAGTTTCTTCACGCTCCAGCCACTGTCCATGAATTGCGACGCAAGGTAGTCCAGCAACTCAGGATGCGATGGCCGGTCGCCCCGCACGCCGAAATCGTCCACGCTCTTGACGAGTCCTCGGCCGAAGATCTCGGCCCAGACCCAGTTCACCGTCACTCGCGACGTCAACGGGTTCTCGCGCGACACAAGCCACTTGCCAAGATCGAGTCGCGTCGCCCGGCCCTGCGTGGCGATACTCGGCAACACCGATGGCGCGAGAGGCTGCACTTCGATTCCTAACGAGCGGTAGTCGCCCTTGACACGCAAGTGGCTCGGCTCAGTGGACGCGGACTCCACCACGGTCATCGCTTGCGACAACTGCGGGTAGCTTTCCTTAAGCTTCCGCAGTTTCCCATCCAGTTCTTTGAGTTTGAGTTCGTTGTAGCGCTTGTTGCCCACCGCGAAATGGAAATTACGGACGAAGTGGTCGACGAGAATATCCCGTTCGCGCGCAGTGCGCTTCTCCGGTGCAATTCGAATGATCTTCTCGCCGTCGCCAAACTCGGTCAGCTTAAGCAGGCAATCCCATGCCAGGTCCCAATCCGTACGCTCACCAGGATTAGCCGACGCCCGCAGCATCTCCTTTTCCCATGCCGCCTGCAGTTCGGCTGCTTTGTACTCGGCTAGCAGGGCCTCGCGCTTGGACAGATACTCGGCCCGCTTCGCCAGATAAGGTCCCACCTCACCGGGCATCGGCGCGTCGATATCCACTTCCTCGACGCGATCGAAGAACGCGAAGAGTTGATAGAAATCTCTCTGCGAAAAGGGATCGTATTTGTGGTCGTGGCATTGCGCGCAGCCGACCGTGAGGCCCATCCACGCTGAGCCTACCGCCATCGCACGATCGACGCTGTCCTCAAAGCGGAACTGCTTGTTGTCGATCCCACCCTCACGATTGGTCAGAGTCATGCGCAGAAAACCCGTTGCGGCGCGCTGGTCCGGGGTTGCCTGAGGCAGCAAATCACCGGCCAATTGCTGGATAGTGAATTGGTCGAACCCCATGTCCTTGTTGAGCGCATCAATCACCCAGTGCCGGTAGCGCCACGCATAAGGACGAGCCCAATCCTTCTCGTAACCATCGCTGTCGGCGTAGCGCGCACGGTCGAGCCACGGCCGCGCCCACCGCTCGCCGAAATGCCGGGACTGAAGCAGTTGCTCCACCCGGCGTTCGTAGGCGTCGGGCCGCGGATCGGAAAGGAAGTCGTTCGTCTCCTCCACCGTCGGCAGCAACCCTGTGACATCAAGGTGCGCGCGGCGCAGCAGAGTCAGTTTCGCCGCCTCTTCCGACGGCGCAATCTTCTCCTGATTCAACCGGGCCAGCACAAACGCGTCCACGGGATTCCGCGCCCACTTTGAGCTCACCGCAGGCACCGCCGGCCGCTTCACCTGCTGAAGCGACCAATGGTTCGACTTCCTCGTAGGCGCCACGGGGACACCCGTCACCGGTCCCGCCGGCCACTTCGCTCCTTCGTCAATCCACCGCCGTATGACCGCTACCTCGCTTTCCGGCAGACCCTTGCTTCCCGGCGGCATGATCGCTATGCCCTTTGCGCCGGTGAGCCTGGCCACTAATTTGCTCACCCCGCTGTTGCCGGGAACGATCACAGCCCCCGAATAGCCGCCGGCCATGGCCCCATTCTTTTCGTCCAGACGCAGTCCGCTCATTTGTTGGCTCGCGCCGTGACAGGCCACGCACTTGGCCCGCAGGATCGGTTGCACCTGCGTGTCAAAATCCACGGGGGATTGAGCGCACAGAGACAGTGGTATGCAGAAAACCCAGTAAAAGAAACGCATCCTGCGAGAAATTATAGCCAGTGACGCCTGATGCTCCGTCTCACATTACAAGACGAAGATGTATTACTCTATGAGACATGCCAGGCCCCCGTTCGGATGCTGTGGAAGCTGTCCTCCGCGCCTGCGAACTCCTCCGCGCTTTCTCCGGCCCCAACGTGATCATGCGCGTTCAGGATCTCTCTGACCGCACGCGCCTACACAAAGCCACCGTATCGCGTCTCCTGCGCACACTCGAAACCGCGGGCTTCGTGGAGAAGGTGGCCCAGCGCGGTTTTCGCTCGCTGATCTCGATTGTCCAGGCCCCCCGGCTCCGCATCGGTTACGCATCTCAGACCGAGGCATCTCTCTTCGCCCATGAGGTGACCGAAAGTGTCCGCCGTGCCGCCGAAAACGCGGGCGTTCAACTCCTCGTCTTCGACAACAGGTTCGACATCGCCACCACTCGCAGAAACGCTGCCCGCATGATCGAAGAGCGGGTCGACGTGGCGATTGACTTCCAGACTTTCGAACGGCTCGCCCAGGAGATACCCTCAAAGTTCGAACAGGCCCGCATTCCACTCATCTCTGTGGATCTGCCGATGCCCGGGGCCACTTACTTTGGCGCTGACAACTACACCGCCGGCCGCATCGCAGGGCGCGCACTCGGCCGCTGGGCCCACGAACATTGGGGGGGCAACTTCGACCACGTGCTGCTGATCGAACTTGCGTCGGGCGGGCCATCGCTGGAGACTCGACTCGTCGGAGCACGTGCCGGCCTCAATGAAGTGATGGGCGCAATCGAGCCGGAGCGATTCCTTCACCTCGACGGCGCCAACACCTTTGACGGCGCGCACCGCGTCACTAAGAAGCACACCCGCGAACGCTGCCTCATCCTCGCAATGAACGACCCCAACGCCCTCGGCGCTCTGTCCGCCTATCGTGAACAAGGCCGCGAAGAACGCTGCGCCGTCGCCGGCCAGGGCGCAACGCTCGATGCTCGCAATGAACTCCGTAAGCCAGGCACCCGCCTCATCGGCACAGTCGCCTATTTTCCCGAACGCTACGGCGAGGCGCTACTCCGCGTCGCTCTCGATATCCTGCAAAACAAGCCGCTCCCACCTGCTCTCTACACCCGCCATCGACTGGTCACCAGCGCCAACGTCAATAGGATCTACCCGGTAGACGTGCGCCCGTCAGTCTGACGGTCCAGTGCCGCCCTACAGCACAATCCGCGTATCGCCGTCGCGCCGTGTCATCCGCTCCCGGTCCAGCCACTCCAACAACGGAATTGCGTACTTGCGCGATACTCCCGTCCAGTCCTTGAACTCCGGCACACTGAAGCGCTGTCCTTTCTTCACCGCCAGCATCGCACGCAACGATTCCATCGCCGACGGATGAAACAACAGATCCTCCGCCACCTTCACCACCCGTTTCTCTCGCAGCAGAATCTGCAACAGCGTACGCGCCCGCGCGGCATCTACTCCGCATCCCTTCAACACTTCCTGCGCCGAAGGAACCGTCAGCCCCGCGCCGGCGAACGCATCCTCAATCTTCTGCAATGCCGCCTTCTCGTCCTCACGAAACGCCAGCTTGTGCGAGGCCAGGCGAAGCACGTCGCCCTCCGCGACAACTCCCGGCGTAGCCTTCAACAAAGCATCCAACAGGAATACCGGCGCCCCCTTCAACTCGCGCCCGCGCGCTTCCTCTTTGCTCATCCCCGGCAGCAAAGGATTCTGCTTGTGAAACGACGCCAGAGCTTTCTTCAGCCTCTCGGCCAACGCCGTGAAAGCGGTCGATTCAATCGCCCACTGCTGCTCCGCGATAACCCGCAGTGAGGATTTCGCCAGCGCCGCGGCAATCTCCTTTTCCAATAGCCCGGTCCTCGCCACCAGATCCGCCATTCCCAACCCATACGGCGACTCGCTCACATACAAAGATAGTTGCTCCGGGAGCGTGCCACGATGCAGGATCGCCAACAGGTCTTCTCTCAACCGGCGCGGAGGCGACGCGTCCAATACACGGCCCCCCGCAATGGTGATCACCGGAGAGAACATCCGCAAAATGAATCGGTCGCCCGGCAGCAACAACGCCGCCTCGCGCAGCACGATCCGCACATAACCGCTGCTTCCCGGCGTCATCTTCGATTCCGGCAATCTCACCTCGGCCTCGATCTCAGCCGCTCCCGAGTGAAAGTGCACCGGCGCGCGATTCTTCAGGGGTTTCGCCGACGCCAGCAGATCCACCGCGCAATCCACAGTAGTGGTCGCCTGGAACAGCCCAGCCGCGGATAGCACCATCCCGCGATGCAGGTCCGCTGCGTCAACGCCGGCAAGGTTCAGCGCCGTTCGTTGGCCGGTGACCGCCCGCTTCACCGCCTGCCCATGCACCTGCACGCCGCGCACGCGAACCTTCCGCGAACCGGGATGCAACTCGGCTTCCTGTTCCACCTGCACGCTTCCGGCCACCAGTGTCCCCGTCACTACCGCGCCGAAGCCCTTCATCGAAAACGCTCGATCCACCGGCAATCGGAAGTGCCGGTTGGCATCCTTATGCGGAAGCGATTTCGCCAGCCGCACAATCTCGCGCTTCAGATCATCCATCCCGGCTCCAGTGACGGAGCTGACAGCGATCACCGCCGCGCCCTGTAAGAACGACCCCGCGACAAACTCCTCCGCCTCCATCTTCACCAACTCGATCAAATCCCCGTCCACCAGATCGGACTTCGTGATCACCACAATTCCGCGCTCGATGCCCAGCAGCCTGCAAATGTCGAAATGCTCCCGCGTCTGCGGCTTGATCGACTCATCCGCGGCAATGATGAGCAACACCATGTCGATGCCGCCCACGCCCGCCAGCATGTTTTTCACAAACCGCTCATGTCCCGGCACGTCGACGATTCCGCACTCCACTCCTTCGCCGGGCGACACGTGCGCAAAGCCTAGATCAATCGAAATACCGCGGCGCTTCTCCTCTTCCAACCGGTCCGTGTCGATTCCCGTGAGAGCGCGCACCAGCGCCGTCTTGCCGTGATCAATGTGTCCCGCCGTTCCCGCAATGCAATGAATCATGCCAATCCTCAATGGTACCTTTGTACGTTATGGCCAGTAATCGTTTGGAGGAGGTCCGGCGCCGTCATGCCGCGGCCGAGGCTGGCGGCGGTGAGGAGCGCCGCAATCGCCAGCATGCGGAAGGCAAACTCGCGGCCCGCGAACGCATCGAATTGTTATTGGACGATGGGACCTTTGAGGAGCTGGACAAGCTCGTTCGCCACCGTTGCCGCGACTTCGGAATGGAAGAGCAGATCATCGACGGCGATGGCTTCGTAACCGGTTGGGGCCTCATACATGGACGCCTCGTTTACGTCTTTGCGCAGGACTTCTCCGTCTTTGGCGGATCCCTCTCTGAGACCAATGCCCGCAAGATCTGCAAGATCATGGACCTCGCCATGAAGAACGGCGCACCTGTCATTGGCCTCAACGATTCCGGCGGGGCGCGCATTCAGGAGGGCGTGCTCTCGCTCGGCGGCTACGCCGACATCTTTCTTCGCAACACACTCGCCAGCGGCGTGGTTCCACAAATCTCCGCAGTTCTCGGCCCGTGTGCCGGCGGCGCGGTTTATTCACCGGCTATCACCGATTTCGTCTTCATGGTTGATACCACCAGCTACATGTTCGTCACAGGGCCCGACGTGATCAAGACCGTCACCCATGAAGATGTAACCAAAGAGAAACTCGGCGGCGCAATGACGCACAACTCCGTCAGCGGCGTCGCGCATTTCATCACCGCCGATGACGCCGATTGCCTGCGCGGAATCCGCAAACTGATGGAGTACATCCCGCAGAACAACCGCGACGCCGCGCCATTCCGTCCCTCCACCGACCCCATCGACCGCATGGATCCCGCCCTCGACTCCATCGTTCCCGAGCAATCCAACGTCCCCTACGACATCAAGAACATCATCCACAGAATCGTAGACGACGAAGATTTTTTTGAAGTCCACGAGCATTGGGCCAGAAACATCGTCGTCGGCTTCGCGCATATGGACGGGCGTCCCATCGGCATCGTGGCCAACCAACCGGCCCATCTTGCCGGCTGCCTGGATATTTCCTCTTCCACCAAGGGCGCCCGATTCGTGCGCTTCTGCGATGCGTTCAACATTCCTATCCTTACGCTGGAGGATGTCCCCGGATTCCTTCCCGGTACCGATCAGGAATTCGGCGGCATCATCCGCCACGGCGCAAAATTGCTCTATGCTTACGCCGAAGCCACGGTTCCCAAGATCACCGTGATCACTCGCAAAGCCTATGGCGGAGCCTACTGCGTAATGGGGTCCAAACACCTTCGCTGCGATATCAACCTCGCCTACCCGAGCGCGGAGATTGCCGTGATGGGAGCTGAGGGCGCCGCCTCCATCATTTATAGGCGTGAACTCGCAGCCGCCTCCGACAAGGCCGCCGCTCTCGCCGATCGCATCTCCGAATACAAGGACCGCTTCGCCAACCCCTTCATCGCCGCCGAACACGGCTTCATCGACGATGTCATCGAACCGCGCGAAACGCGTCCCCACGTAATTCGCGCGCTCCGCATGCTCGAGAACAAAGTCGATACAATGCCCCGCAAGAAACACGGAAACATTCCACTCTAAACCATGCCGACTGCCCCCTCAAAACCTCTCCCCGGCAACTATAAATGGTACGTAGTCGCCATGCTGTGGTGGATCGCGTTCTTCAATTACGCCGACCGCCAGGCCATCTTCTCCGTCTTCCCGCTGCTGCAAAGCGAAATGCAGTTGAGCAACACGCAGCTTGGAGCGCTCGGCTCTTCCTTCGCCATCGTCTACGGACTGGGCGCTGTTTTCGCCGGATCCATCGTCGATCGCATTCGCCGCAAATCGGCCCTCCTCGGTGGACTCCATGCCTGGAGCGTGATCTGTATGGCCACCGCGCTGTCCCGCAACTTCACTCACCTGGTGATTTTCCGTGCGCTGGAAGGACTCGGCGAGACGTTCTACTTCCCTGCCTCCATGTCGCTCATCAGCGACTATCACGACAAGAAAACCCGCTCACGTGCGATGGGCTTTCATCAGACTAGCGTATACGTCGGCACCATCGGCGGCGGCTTCTTCGCGGGCCTCATCGGGCAGCACTACGGCTGGCGGCTATCGTTTCTCGTCTTCGGTGGCGCCGGGGTTCTCCTGGGGTTCCTGCTCGCCCGCTACCTGCGCGAACCACAACGCGGCGAGGTGGAAAATGTGATCGCGGGCAAGCCTTGGACCGTCGGCGAGTTCCTCTCTTTCGCCTGGCGCACGCGCACAGCCCGCGTCCTTCTCGCTGCATTTGCGTGTTCGAATTTCGTCGCTACCGTGATGCTTTCGTGGATGCCGAAATTCCTCTACGACAAGTTCCACCTCAGCCTCGCCATGGCGGGTCTCACCGCCACTCTGTTCCTCCAACTGGCAAGCCTCGCCGGTTCCGCAACCGGAGGCTGGTGGGCGGACATGCGGCGCAGGCACTCTCCCGGAGGACGCATGCAGGTGCAGGCCCTCGGCCTTTTCTGCGGCGCGCCTTTCGTGGTCCTCTGCGGTATGACGCAGACGATCCCGGTGCTCGTCGCTGCTCTCATCGGATGGGGCTTCTTCAAGGGGCTCTACGACGCCAACATCTTCGCATCGATGTATGAAGTGGTCCCGCCCGAAGCTCGCGGCGGCGCCGCCGGTCTGATGAATACCATCGGCTGGCTCGCCGGTGGCGGAACAGCGCCCATCGTCATCGGCTTCCTCGCTGACCAGCACGGCCTCGGCTTCGCCATCTCCATCACCGCCGTCGTCTACGTAATCGCCGCCATCCTGCTCACCATCGGTTTCGCACTCTACGCTCCCAAAGACATAAAGGCCGCCGAAGCGCACATACCTTCGCCCCTCTGATCTGCCTTCCGTCGCTTGGACATCCTGCCGCCCTGTGGGGGCGCGGGACTTCAGTCCCGCCCTTGGAGTTTGTACATTCCGCCGTCCTGTGGGGCGGCCAATCGTGGCCGCTGCTGGCCTTTCCAGGCCAGCCCTCGCGGGACTTCAGTCCCGCCCGGCGAGTCCCGTGTCATCCATCGGGGTGGCCGGTAATCAGTGTGAATCAGTGGCCAAGGCCGCAAGGCCGTCTCTTCTCCCGCCGCCATTGGTACCATAGAACAATCCGATGTCTTTGCGTTTTTACAACACCCTTACCCAGGAACTCGCTCCGTTTGCGCCCCAGGACGGCAAAACCGTCCGCATGTACACCTGCGGACCCACCGTCTGGAACTTCGTCCATATCGGCAACCTGCGGTCCTTCACTTCCCAGGACATCCTTCGCCGCTGGCTCCGTTACCGCGGCTGGGAATTGCGCCATGTAATGAACCTCACCGACGTGGACGACCGCATCATCCAGCAAGCCGTCGCCGCGGGCCAAACCATCTATGACTACACCGACACCTACGCCAAGGCCTTCTTTGAAGACACCGCCAAGGTGCGTTTGGAAAAGCCCGAAATCGTCTGCAAAGCCACGGACCACATCCCGGAAATGGTCTCGCTCATACAGTCGCTGGAACACAACGACTGCACCTATCTGAGCGAAGGCTCCGTCTATTTCCGCATCACCAAATTTCCCGAATACGGCAAACTCTCACACACGCACTTTGAAGGCAACAAAGCCGGCGCGCGCGTCGACACTGACAAGTACGACAAGGAGAACGCGCGCGACTTCGTGCTCTGGAAGGCTCGCAAGGAAGGCGAGCATTTCTGGGACACGCCTCTCGGCGCGGGCCGGCCCGGCTGGCACATCGAATGCTCCGCAATGGCAATGAAGTACCTCGGCGAAACGCTCGACATTCATTGCGGCGGCGTGGACCTCGTCTTCCCGCATCACGAAAACGAAATCGCCCAAGCCGAAGCCGCGACGGGCAAGCCCTTCTCGCGCTTCTGGATCCACACCGAACATCTGATGGTGGAAGGCCAGACAATGTCCAAGTCGTTGGGCAACTTCTACACGCTGCGCGATCTGCTGGACAAAGGATACGCGCCCGAAGCCGTACGCTATCTGCTGGCATCCGTACCCTATCGCAAGCAGCTCAACTTCACCTTCGACGGCCTCAAGGCTGCCGTCACCGCGATGGAACGTCTGCGCAACTACGAGCTTCGTCTCACCACTTCCAAGTTCGCCGATGGCGTCAACCCCAAAATGACGGAGCGGGCCAAGACCGCCATTGATCAATTCGAGGCTGCGCTGGATGACGACCTAAACACGGCCGAAGCCCTCGGCGCGATCTTCGAGTTCGTACGCGATACCAACACCGCCATGGATAGCGGCGAATTCCTGGCGGGCGATGTCACCGCCGCACGCGATCTGCTTGCCCGCTTCGACTCTATCTTCGATGTGTTGAAGCCCACCGTTGCCGGCGGCGCGATCAGCGACACCGATGTCGACGCGCTGATCGCCGAGCGTGCAGCCGCCAAGAAGTCGCGCAACTTCCAGCGCTCCGACGAGATTCGCAAACAGCTCCTCGATCAAGGCGTCATTCTGGAAGACACCAAAGAAGGTACTCGCTGGAAGAGGAAGTAGACGTGAAAATTCAAACCAAGGCCGTGCATGCCGGCGACCGCAAGCGGCACTGTATCGCCATCCCAGTCACGACGCCCATCTACACGGCGTCCAGCTACATCTACGATGACATTGAGCAGCTCGACCGCGTCTTCGGCCGCGAGATGGAAGGGGATTCCTACGCGCGCTATGAGAACCCCACCAACCGCGCCCTGGAAGAATTGCTGACCGCTCTCGAATCCGGCGCCGGCGCGCTCGCCACCAGTTCCGGCATGCTCGCAATTCAATACGCTCTGCAGGCCGCGCTGCTCGATCGACGCAAACATGTGGTTGCCGCCAACGCTCTCTACGGCGCAACCATTCGCATGCTCATGTCGATGTTTGAACCGCTCGGTGTGGAAACGACCTGGGTGGACATCTGCGACGAACAAGCAGTGGAGAAGGCCATTCGTGAAAGGAAGCCCGGCTGCGTGTTGATGGAGACGATCTCCAACCCGCTGCTCCGCGTCGGCCCAATGGATCACATCGCATCCCTCTGCAACGAGTCCGGTACCGCACTGGTTGTCGACAACACCTTCGCTACTCCGATGATGGTCCGTCCCCTGGAACTCGGCGCAAACATCGTCGTTCACAGCGTGACGAAATACCTCGCCGGCCACGGTGACGTCCTCGGCGGCGCTATCATCTCCGATCCCGGACACGTCGAAACCGTCCGCACACTCAGCCGCACCGGCGGCCCGCTGCTCGGCCCCTTCGAAAGCTACCTCACCATGCGCGGCATCAAGACGTTCCCGCTGCGCTTCGAACGCCAGTGCCGCAATGCCTGCGAGATCGCGCAATGGCTCGCAACACGTCCCGAGATCGAACGAGTCTACTTCCCGGCCGACCCCAATCACCCCGACGCCGCGAACATCCACCGCCTCTTCCCGGAGAAACTCCACGGCGCGATGACCAGCTTCGAACTCAAAGGCGCAGACCGCGCGGGAGTGTTCGCCTTCATGGACCGCCTGAAACTCGTGGTGCGCGCCACATCGCTCGGCGACGTCCACACCATGACCCTCTACCCGGCCATGAGTTCGCATCGCGACCTCTCTCCGAAGCAGCGCGAACGCGCAGGTATCCGCGACAACCTCATTCGTCTTTCCGTCGGCATTGAAGACACCGCCGACGTGATCGCTGACATCGAACAAGCCCTCCGCGGCTAGCACGGATAATAGGAGGCATGCCTCCACTCATCGAATACGACGACGCCACTCCTGAAGTACGCGCCGTCTACGACGACATCCTCACCACGCGCAAAACGGACTACATCAACAATCTCTGGAAAGCCCTCGCCCACCATCCGCCGACACTGCGCCGCACCTGGGAGCGCGTGAAGTCCATCATGGGCGAGCCCGGCACAATCGACCCGCTCACCCGTGAGCTGATCTACATCGCCGTCAGCGTCACCAACAACTGCACCTACTGCGTCGCCACGCACACAGCCGCGGCCACCAACAAAGGCATGACTCCGGAAATGTTCGGCGAACTGATGGCCATCGTCGGGCTCGCCAACGAAACGAATCGCCTCGCCAACGGCTACCGCGTCGAAGTGGACGAGCGCTATCGCTGATTACGCGAAGAACCCGGCCGGTCCCTTTAACGACAACTCCACAGTAGTGATGTCCACCAGCCCGTGGCATCCATAGAGCGTCGGGATGATCTCCTTTGCGGAATGCTTCTTGCGCCACGCAGCCACGCGCTCCGTGCCCGCGCGATACCCCGGCAAATACATCCGCCCCAACAACGGATGCCGCCCCCATGCACCCGATAGCTTGCCCGCACGCTCTTCAGAAACCAGAAAGTCTCGGCGCAGCGTAGCAGCCACGTCCGCCTGAGCCGCACCTTCCTTCCACGTCAGATACGACGACTGATTCTTCGCGTCATCCTGCAACAGCGCCAGCAGCAGCCCGATCTTCAGATCGTCGTCATCCAACTCGGAGATATCCGTCACCCCACACGCCATCAGCAACGCGTTGTTCGCGATCCCCTCATACAGCGTGGCCGCGCGTGTATTCATCGTCAGCACGGTCGCCTCAAAACTCACCTTCCCGCGATGATACAGATCCTGCAAATACGCAAACGTCGTCACGTGGCCCGGCACTACCTCATGCGTTACCAACTGCTCAAACTCCGGCACTGATATCTTCAGAGACGCGTTGATCTCGTAATTCGCCTCATACAATGGCGATCCATCGGACTTGCGCGCGCGCCCAATGTAATTCATCGACCCGGAAAACCAGGCGTCCTTGATGGCATCGAAGCTGATGTTGGCGCGCGGTACCGCAGCCAGATCTTCCGGCAGGTACGGCATCAGGTTGCGCGCGCACAACGCATCATACCGGGCAATCACCGCCGCGCCGAGCGATCGCAGCGCCGCCATCGGCGCCATCCGCTCCTTGCGCCACCCATCCACCGCCGCCAGCAACTCATCGTTCGACGCCGAAGGATACCCCGCGCGAGCCAGCAGTTCCGACACCATCTCCCGCTTGCCGCGCGCATCCGAAGGCTCCGGATCAGCGCCCGTGGATGCCCGCACGCAGCGCTCATAAGGCACAGGCTCGCCCTTGCCCAACATCTCCTGCACCAAGTCCCACATCACTTCCAGACTCGTGCTCATGTTGCGCACAAACAAACTCGCCGCGCCGGAAAGCTTCGTGATCGTGCCCGCCACATCCACCGCTTGCAAGTACGCATCCACGGCCTCACGGTCAACCTTCTTGCCCGAAACTCCGCCAGTCTCGCGCAGGCGTGCAGCCGCGGGATGCGTATACGCCAGCGGCAGTGGCTCATCGGAGAACCACGAATCGGCGATGAATCTTCCGGTGCCCGACAGGCACATCACATCGCCGCCCCAAAGCGTATCAATCCCAAGGATCGCGGTGGCGATGGTTTCGTTCGTAATCATGCAGCCTTCTCCTTCTTCATCGATCCCGCCCATGTGTACCAGCACAACGCAAGGAACGCCACTGTCGATACGATCTGCGAAATCGGATCGTTGTCGTAGAACGGAGTCTTCACCCAATCTTCCGAATACGACGGAATCAGGCGCAGCGCCGCGCCAATCACGCCCCCCAGCGCGCCTCCGGCCATCAGGCCGGATGCGATGATCACGCCGCGTTCGCGCATGCTGCGTCCACTCACTCCACCTTCCCTATCGGCGCGTTTGTTGATGAAGTGACTCAACACGCCACCTACCAGCGCAGGCGAATTCAACTCCAATGGCAGGTACATCCCCAACGCAAAGATCAACGCCGGCACACCCAGCATCTCCATGATCACCGCGATCACGCCGCCGCAGGCAAGCAGAAGCCACGCCACCGGCTGGCGGCTCATGAATCCCTCCACCAGCGCCTTCATGATGGACGCTTGCGGCGACGCCAGCACCACCCGGTTGTCCCCGGGCACCGCCTCGCCGAATTGAAACGTCTGCGCCAGCATCACCAGTGTCAGGCTCACCGCAATCGCCGACGCCACACCACCCAAGAGCCGCGCCTTCTGTTGTGCTTCCGGTGTGGACCCGATCCAGTACCCCGCCTTGAAGTCCGTTGCCGCCTGTCCCGCCACCGACAATGCCGTGCACACCAAACCGGCAATCGCCATCACGAAAAACATGCCGGTGCGTCCCGACACGCCAAAGTTCAACAACACCAGCGACGAAATGATGATGGTCAGCATCGTCATCCCCGACACCGGATTGCGCGCGGTTGTGGCAATCGCATTGGCCCCCACACTCGTGAAGAAGAACGAGAACATCATCACCAGCGCAACTCCCGCGGTCACCGCCATCACCGGCGCCGACAGCGACCCGAGAATCGCCGCGATACTTACGGCGCAAAGGATCACCCCGATCAACACCTTCATGAGGGACATGTCACGATCCGTGCGCTCACTCGCCACCGCCCCGCCTTGAAATGCCCGAAACGCGATACTCAGCGACCCGCTCAGAACCTTCAACGACTTCAATATCCCGAAAATTCCCGCCGTCGCTATGGCGCCGACACCGATGAATCGCACGTACCCGCGGAAAATCTGCGACGCGGTCATCTGCGAAATCGGCACGGTCGCCGGATACACCGCGACATCCTGCAACTGCGATCCGATCAGCCAGATCAAAGGCACCAGCGCAAAATTCGCTAGAAACCCGCCCGCGCACAGAATCATCGAACTGCGCAGCCCCATCACGTAACCAAGCCCGAGAATGAACCCAATCGCATCGAAGTTGAACACCACCTTCGCTTCCGTCGGCAGACGCTTCAGCGGCGACGTGAACAGGAAATCAATGTTCTCCTTCCACACATGAAACGTCGTGACGAGGAAGTCGTAGACCCCCGCAATGGCAGTCGCCTGCAGCAGCAACCGTGCCTGCGATCCGCCGCGCTCTCCGGTCACCAGCACTTCCGTGATCGCCGTCGCTTCGGGATACGGCAACTGCCCGTGCGTCTCCTTCACAAAGTAACGCCGTAACGGAATCAGCAGCAGCGTCCCCAAACACCCGCCGGCGATTGCGATGAGAACCGTCTGGAACGGGTGTGGATCCAGCTTCAATATGTACAGTGCCGGAAGCGTAAAAGTTGCACCCGCCACCACCGCCCCGCCGACGCCGCCAAAGCCCGTCATGATGACGTTCTCCAGCACCGTCGACCGCCTCTTGTACATGCGGGCCAGCCCGATGGAGAGGATGGAGATCGGAATCGCCGTCTCCATGCCCTGTCCCACTTTCAACGTGCTGTACGCCGAAGCCACAGTGAAGATAACGCACAGCAGCAACCCCCAGAACACGGCCCGTGCCGTGAACTCCGCAGGCGCTTGCCGTGCGCTCACCAGCGGCTCATAGGTCTCTCCCGGTTTCAACGGGGCATACGCGTTCTCTGGTAACGATCGCGTCTCTTCGGTCTGCATGATTCCCCCAAGCCGTCAAACGAACCGCGTGCTACACCGCGTCGGAAACGCTCGCGAAATTGAAATCCTTCACCACCATCGCGGGCGCGATCATCCCTTGCCCTTCGCCGCCTCGCACCCGTCGCGACACACCGGCAGCAACGGCATTCTGCAGCAGCCGCACCGGGCTCTCGTTGAACCGGAAATTCACCACTGCGCCGGTGACCTTGCCGTTCTCCACCAGAAACAACCCATCGCGCGTCAGGCCCGTCAACTGCACGGTTTGTGGATTAACGGATCGGATATACCAGAATCGCGTCACCAGCAGCCCACGCTCCACTGAGGCAATCAACTGCTCCAACGTCTTCTCCCCGCCATCCAGCACTAGATTGCCCGGGAACGGAGTCGCCTTCTGCCCGGTCTTCGATGCCCAATACCGGTCGTAAACCAGGTTCTTCAGAACTCCCTTTTCAATCCACGTCATCGGACGCGCGGGTTCGCCAACGCCGCCCCCACCGCCTCGCCCTCCGCGTCCACCACCGCCGCCGCCGAAACCACCGCCGCCACCGCCGCCCCACGGCATCACCGAAAACAACTTGTTCAGCGGATCGGACCGCAGCGTGATCATCTCCGGAAACAGCTTCTCGCCCAGCCGCGTTCCACCGCCTTGCTTGCTCAGGAAGCTTCTGCCCTCCTCGGCGCCGCGCGCCAGCAAGCTGAACGCAAGCTGCGGCACCAAATCACCAACGGCAGTCGGCTCCAGGACCACAGTGTACTTGCCCGGTTCCAGCCGCTTGGGATTCTTCCACCGCAGCGCCTTCTCAATGGCAATCCGCGCCACCTCGCCGCCGTTGATCTCTTCAATGCGAACAGCGGGCATCGACGCCCATCCCGAACTCGATCCATCCGCCGTGCGAATCGTTGTCGACAGACTCGAATCCGTGGTCCGTCCGAAACCGAAATTGCCCGCCTTATTGGCAATCGCCGCAATCGTCGCAGTGCGGTCAAACAACCCCGCCGCCACCAGACTGCTCTTCTTCGCCGCTTCAATAATGGCCCGCACATGCGGAATCATAACGTCGTTCCGTGCCTTCACGGTCCCAAGCGGAAAATTCTCCATGGCGTCGTATTTCTGCGGTCCCAACGGCGCCACGCGTTCCGGATTCGGAGGCGCGATCATTGCCAGTTGCTCGGCATTCTTCACCGCCTTCCGCATCGACCCATCGTCGAACTCATCCACATTGGTACTGCCTACTTTGCCCTCCTTCACGCATGTGATGGACATCGATTGCGTCAGCGTGTACCCGGACGTCGTGATGCCGTTCAGCGCAAACCGGATCGACGACCGTTCCGTCTCGGTGATACTCACATCGCATTCGGGAAATGACGAGAACGAGAGAACCTTGTCCGCGAGTGCCTTTGCCTGATCCTTGCTCAGCATGATGTCCTCCCTAATCCGTCACCATCACGTTGATCTTGCGGAAGCGAGCCGGAGAGCACCCATGACTCACCGAATTCACTTGCGCCGGTTCGCCCTTGCCGTCATTCGGAGCGCCCCACTGCTGCCAGTAACTCGGCCCCGCAATCCCATCGCATGCCGTCCAGAAATCCGTCGTACGCGATTGATACGCCACCCTGGACACCATGCCGCGTTTCTTGCCGCCCTTGATCTCCCAGAAAGCATCGCCGCCGAATTGGAAGTTGTACCGCTGCTGATCAATCGAGAAACTCCCGTTGCCGTCAATCAGAATGCCGTCCTCCACGCCGGCAATCAGATCATCCAACGTCGTGTCAGGCTTCCCCGGTTCCAGCCACACATTCGGCATCCGCTGGAACGGCACGCTCGCCCAGTTGTCCGCATAGCAGCACCCGCGCGATTCCTTCTCTCCCACCAGGTGCGCCTGATCGCGAATCGTCTGATAGTGCTTGAACACGCCGCGCTCGATGATCGGCCACTTCGTCGCCTTCACGCCGTCATCGTCATAGCCAATCGTCGCCAGCCCGCGCTCGGAAGTACGATCACCCCAGACGTTCACGATCTCGCTGCCGATCCTCTGCTTGCCCATCTTGTCCGTAGTGAGAAAGCTCGTGCCCGCGTAGTTGGCTTCATACCCCAGCGCCCGATCCAACTCCGTCGAATGCCCGATGCTCTCGTGAATCGTCAACCATAGGTGCGACGGCAGCAGCACCAGGTCCTTCTTCCCCGCAGTCACCGGAGGCGCTTTCAAATGCTCAATCACTTCCTCGCGCACGCGCCGCGCGTTTTCCACCAGGTTCATCACCGGGACATACTCGTACCCCGCCGTCACCGGTTGCGGCGTGTAACTGCGCGTCTTCGACAGCGCCTTGCTCAGATCCACCGCCGTCGCATTCACCTCAGCGAACGTCTGGAGATTCAACTGCTGAATCGACGACCCCTCTGACGAAGCGAAGTACTTGTCCTCCGACCGGAACGACAAATTGCAGCCCGACGAAAAGACCTGCCGCTCCTTCTTAGCTTCGGCCGCCGCCGCGCGAATCAGTTCCAGCTTCTCTTCAATCGACACCGCAAACGGATCGCGTTCATGCGGAGTCTGCCACCGGTCGCGAAACGCCTTCACCGGCGCAAGCTGCACGGGCTTTGCCTGCAGCACGGAATTGGCGCGCGCCACCACCACCGCCTCACGCGTCACCCGCGCAATCTCATCCTTCGTCACGATCGGCGACGCCGCAAATCCCCACGTGCCGTTGGCAATCACGCGCACCCCAAACCCGAACGAACCGCCGTCGGAAATGCCCGGCACCTCCAACGTCTTGCCACTCCCGCGATCGGGATTCAGCCGCACGTTCAGAACCTGCCGCCGGTAGCGGATGATGCGGATATCACAGTAGCTGGCCTTCTGCTTCTTAGCCTCCGCCAGCGCCACCGCGCCCAACGCCTCCAGTTCTGTATTCGGTGTCTTGGAATCGGCCGGCGCGGCAAACAGGCGGGTGGCCAGAGCCGCGGCGGCGTTTGTATTGAGAAACGCGCGCCTGGTGAGCATACGGTCCTTTAGAAATGGGAGTGAACCAATGCTCTATTATGCCTGAACACGCGCGTTCTACTGTCGCGGCAAAGTGATCGTCAATGGCAGCGGACGCAGGTCGGAACCCTGCTGCATCGCGCCCACGTAGACGACACTCCACTGTGCACCCGCTTCTACGTCGAATTCCCTCGTCGTCATCTCGCCGGGCTCCAGCGCGTACTCCACAGTGGCATCACCTGGCAACCTCACTGAGGCATCCGGCCAAACCCACAGGTCCACCGCGCCCTCCGCGCGGATCACTCCCAAATTCTCCACCACCACCCGCACCCGCGCAGGCCGCCCGTTGCGAACCAGCTCCACGCGGTGATTCACAATCTGTGTACCGCGCGACCATGCATCTTTCGCCGGGGTGTCCGGCGCCTCGCTCACCACCCACGTACCCTGCTGCTTCACCCATCGGTCCGTTGCGTCATTCAAAACCACACCGCGACCCTTGTAGATCACGTTGTTCTCCACCACGTTCCCCTTTGGCGCCGCTGGCTCATCGTCCAGCACGTTCACCAGTTCCGGATAGCGCTCGCTCCATGGCGGCTGCTGATACGGCACTGCTTTCAATCCGTTCATGATCGACGGATCGCGCCCGTCAAACCAGTAACTCGCCCACGTCATCCCGCGCGCATCCACCTGAATGGCCGGATTGCCCTCCAGGATCACGTTATTTCGAACGATGTTGTCGCGCCCGCCGCCGATAAAAATGCTGCGCCCAGCGCGGTGAAACACGTTGTTCTCCACCAGCACACCGCTCAGACAGTCGTCCAGATACACCGAGTTCACGTCGCCGTTGCCCTGGTTGTGAAAGAAGTTCCCCCGCAGCACATTGCCGCGCCAGGTCAAATCGCGGCCTGCATAGAACGCGCCGACATCCGACGTTTCCCACGCCACAGTGTGCACATCGTTGCCTTCAATCAGATGATCATTCCCTGACAGCGCAATCCCTTCGTGCGGCGCCGAGTGAATGTGATTGAACATCGCCCGCTGGCCAACCCCACTCATCTGAATCGCCGGACGGTATGTGCGCACCCACCGGCTGTAATCGCGAATATTGTTCGAATACGCACGGTGCCCGCTGGCCGTCAATGTGACGCGGTCTCCGCCCGATAGCAAAATCGCGCCCTCGCCCGTCTCCGCAATCTCGGAATACTCAACCGCGTTCTGCGCCCCGCCTTGAACATTCACCGCCATCATCCCCACGTTGCGGATTGTGCAGGCGGCCACAACACTCTGTCTCGCGTTGCGCATCACCACACCATGCCCGCGCGCGTTCTCTAACACCAGCCCGCGAATCTCCACACCAGTCGCGCCATCAATGGTGATCAGCGGCTGTTCCAACAGCGACACCCAGACATCATCGGTCTCCACCGGCTCTGGTGGCCAGAAATAAAGGATGCCGGTCTTGCGGTCGAGATACCACTCCCCCGGCTCATCCAATTCCTCGACAATGTTCACTGCCATCCAGCGCCGCGCCGGTGTGTATCCGTACACACCGTGTGGTGGATCCGTGCGGATCTCCCGCGCCGCAGCATCAATGCCCGCCACATGCTCCCAACTGTCGGCCCAATTCCAGGTCCAATAGCCATGCACCCAGATGTCATCCGATTTGGTCCACGTCAGCGGACGGTTGGAAGTGAACGTAAACCTGCCACCCTGTTGCCCACCGGGTGTTGCGTCAATGTAAGTCCAGCCGCGGTTCGGCCATCGCGCCAGCGGCATAGGGTTCCCGCGAAAGAACAACTCCAGAGCCGATGGCTGTTGCGCCGCACCGAATCCCCGACGCCGCAATCGCCCAAAGTCGGTAATCCCCTGCGCCTTCAAATCGACTTCCCAAACCCCATCGCGCAGAGCCGATTCGCGCCAGCCGTTCACTCGCTTGCCACCAGTGATCACCGCGCGTTCATCGGCGAAGGCGCGCCACACGGTCCCATTGTCCGCCGCCGTCAGAGTAAACGTGAATTCGCGAAAATAATACCCCGCATGCAACCACGCTGTCCCGCCGCCCGCCGCGCGAAGCAACTCCCGCGCACGCTCCAGACTCGCCACCGGCGCTTCCGCGGATCCGTCATTCGCGTCGCGGCCTTGAGGACTGACGTGGACCTCCGCCGCGCTCGCCACAGCGGAGAGCATGAGGACAACCCAACCTAAACCCATGCCCTCATGCTACTCCCGGCGTCTATTCTTCGTCGTGCTGCGCAGCCAGCCGCGTAATCGACCCCATATCTTCCAGCGTCGTCACATCGCCCGTCACTGCGTTCGACGTCACAATCTCACGCAACAGCCGCCGCATGATCTTTCCGCTGCGCGTCTTCGGCAACCCTTCCGTGAACCGGATTTCCTCCGGCCGCGCAAATGCCCCGATCTCATGCGCCACCCATTGCCGCAGTTCCTTGCCCAGCACCGCCGGATCGTAATCGCCCTTCTTCAACGTGACAAAGCAGCACACCGCCTGCCCCGTAATCTCATGGGGCCTGCCCACTACCGCTGCCTCCGCCACAGCCGGATGCCGCACCAGTGCCGACTCCACTTCCATCGTGCTCAACCGGTGACCGCTGACGTTCATCACATCATCCACGCGGCCCAGAATCCAGTAATACCCATCGGCATCGCGCCGCGCCGCGTCACCCGTAAAATAGATCCCCGGAATGCGGCTCCAATAGTTTTCCTTGTACCGCTCCGGATCGCCCCACAGCGTGCGCAACATGCTCGGCCACGGACGCCGCACAATCAGGAAACCCTCGCGCCCTTCCTCCATCGGGATCCCGTTGAAGTCCACAATGTCGGGCAGAATCCCAGGCAGCGGCAACGTCCCCGACCCCGGCTTCAAAGGCACCGCGCCAGGCATCGGCGCAATCATGATCGCACCCGTTTCCGTCTGCCACCACGTGTCCACGATGGGGCACCGGCCCTTGCCGATCACACGGTGATACCATTCCCACGCCGCAGGATTGATCGGTTCGCCCACGCTCCCCAACAACCGCAGACTCGACAGGTCGTGCATGTTCGGCCATTGGTCGCCCTGTCGCAACAGCGCACGAATCGCTGTAGGCGACGTGTAGAAAGTGGTCACGCGGTACTTCTCTACAATGCGCCAGAAGCGGTCGAACGCGGGGAAATCCGGCGCGCCTTCGTACATCACCGACGTCGCACCCGCGGATAGCGGCCCGTACACGATGTAGCTGTGGCCCGTCACCCATCCGATATCAGCCGTGCACCAGTAGGTGTCCTCTTCCTTCAAATCGAATACCCACTTCATCGTCATGGTGGCCTGTAACAGATACCCGCCGGTGGTGTGCAATATGCCCTTCGGCTTGCCCGTCGTACCCGACGTGTAGAGCACATACAAAGGATGCTCGCTATCCAGCGGCACCGCGGGACAATCCTCGCTCGCCGTCGCATCGAGATCATGCCACCAGTGATCGCGGCCTTCCTTCATCGTCACATTCGAACCCGTGCGCTTCAGCACGATCACGTCCTTCACGCTCGGGCAACCGGCAAGCGACTCGTCCACCGCATCCTTGAGCCGGACTTCCTTACCCCGGCGCCACCCGCCATCCGCCGTGATCACCACCCCCGCGTCCAGATCCTGAATGCGCGCTTTCAGCGCCTCCGCCGAGAAACCGCCAAACACCACACTATGCGTAATGCCCAACCGCGCGCACGCCAGCAACGCCACAGGCAATTCCGGCACCATCGGCATGTACACAATCGCCCGGTCGCCTTCCTTGAAACCGCGCGCCTTCAGAACGTTCGCAAAACGGCTCACCAGCCGGTGCAGTTCCTGGTAGGTGATCATCCGCTGATCGCCCGGCTCGCCTTCCCAAAGGATCGCCACTTTGTTCTTGCGCGGCGTCGTGAGATGTCGATCAACGCAGTTGTAGCTGACGTTGGTCTTGCCGCCGGCAAACCACTTCACGAACGGCGGATTCCACTCGAATACGTGGTTCCACTTTTCAAACCAAAACAACTCTTTTTCGGCGAGTTCACCCCAGAATGCTTCGGGGTCGTCCTTCGCTTTCTCGTACAGCGCGTTGTAACCTTCCATGCCGGAAACATGGGCTTTCGCGGAAAACTCTGAACTGGGAGGATAGATGGATTGGCTCATAGGGGCAATCGGCGATTGTACCATCAAGGCTGCCGCAGCATCTGCGGATATCGTTCCGCCGATCGCCTCACCACAGATTTTGGAGAATCCCTCCGATTCGCTCAAAGTCAGTGGAGAATTCGATCTGATTCGAGTTCATCCGAGTTCATCCCAGTTGATCCGTGACCAATAACGTCACTCGCATCCAAAGAACCCGGCCGGCCTACGACACGAAACCACACCCATAACAACTCACTCATTGCTCGTGGCGCATGCACTCTTGCCTGCCGCGTCCACACTCATGCGGACGCTCGTGCTTTTCATCCTTCGCGCGCGACCGACGCATTTCCTACAAGCGCCGGTCATGTCGGGTTCATCTGTGGCCCTATTTCACCGTATAATGCTTTCTTTCATGCCTTCCGACATTGCCGTGCGGCTCTCCGGCGTTTCCAAAAGCTTCCCCGGATACACCGCCGTCTCCGCCATCTCGCTCGACGTCCCTGCAGGCAAGTTCCTCAGCGTAGTCGGTCCCAGCGGGTGCGGCAAAACCACTCTCCTCAACATGGCCGCTGGACTCATGCCGCCCAGCGAAGGCTCCATCGAAATCTTCGGCGCTCCCCTCAGCGGCATCAACCGCCGTGCAGGCTACATGTTCCAGCAGGACTCCCTCCTCCCCTGGAAAACCGTAAGAGACAACATCACACTCGGCCTGCAATTCCGCGGCATCGCCCCCAACGAATCAGCGGAGCAGGCTGAGAACTGGATTCGCCGCGTCGGGCTCGACCATTTCTCCCACCACTACCCGCACCAACTCAGCGGAGGCATGCGCAAGCGTGTCGCCATGGCGCAAACCTGGATCGTTGACCCCGACATCGTCTTCATGGACGAGCCCTTCGCCGCGCTCGACGTGCACACGCGGCTCCGCATGGAAACCGAAATCCTCAACCTCTGGGCCGAGACCAGCAAAACAGTGATGTTTGTCACTCACGATCTGGAAGAAGCCATCGCGCTCTCCGACGAAGTCGCCGTCCTCTCCGCGGGCCCTGCCAGCCGCATCATCGGCGTCTATCCCGTCGACCTCTCACGCCCACGCAATCTCATCGACATTAAGACCGATCCACGCTTCCTCGACCTCTACCGCACCATCTGGACCGATCTCAAACAGGAGGTGCTTAAGAGCTATGCGCGCACCTCGTGACCGTTCGATGCTCGCCTGGCAACTCGCCCTCGGAGCGGCAATGCTCGCCGCGTGGGAAGGCGGCGTCCGCGCAGGCGTCTTCGACAAATTCTTCTTCAGCCGTCCTTCCGACATCGCCTCACGCGTCGCGCAACTCTTCGCCGCCGGAACGATCTGGGTCCACTTGGCAACAACGCTGATTGAAGCGATTCTGTCGTTCCTGATCGGCGTCACCCTCGGCGTGGCCGCCGGCTTCCTCCTCGCGCGCCGACGCTTTCTCGCTGACCTGTTCGATCCCTACCTCCGCGTCGCCAACTCGCTCCCACGCGTCGTCCTCGCGCCCATCTTCCTTTTGTGGTTCGGACTCGGCATCTGGTCCAAAGTCGCCCTCGGCGTCACGGTCGTTTTCTTCATCGTCTTCTTCAACACGTTCCAGGGCGTGCGCGAAGTCGATCCCGTCATTCTCAACAACGCCCGCATGCTCGGCGCCAGCGAGAAGCAACTCATCCGCCACGTCCTCATCCCCAGCGCCCTCACGTGGATCTTCTCAAGCCTCCACATCAGCATCGGGTTCGCCATCATCGCCGTCGTCGTCGGCGAATATCTGGGCGCAGCCAAAGGCATCGGATACATGATCTCGCAGGCCGAAGGTGTCTTCGATACAACGGGAGTTTTCGCGGGCATGACGATCCTCGCGGTCGTAGTCCTGGCGGTCGGCTCGCTCGTAGGCAATCTCGAACGCCGCCTGCTCCGCTGGAAACCCGCACACTCCAATACCCGCGAAGGAGTCTCCTGATCAGACTACCGGCTTCGCCAGTTCCGGATTGTTCAGCAGCTTTCGCATCTCCGCAATCACCGCTTTCTGCTTGTCATCCGGATTCCGCGTCGCGTGTGCGATGTTCTTATACTCCTTCGGATCCATCTCGTGGTCGTACAACTCCGCCACTTCCGGCTTGCCCCACTCCGTATAGCGATACCGTTCCGTGCGCACACTCCGGCCAATCACGCCCTGGTGCTGCACCACCGTATAGGCACCCTTCTTCCACGCCCGCTGCGGATTGGCGAGCAGCGGTGCAAAGCTCGTCCCATCCAGCCCGGTGGGCTTCGGCAGGTTGCACAATTCAGCGAGCGTCGGATAGAAGTCCACATACTCCACCAACCGCGGGCAGGCGACGCCCTTCTGCTTGCCCGGCGCAACCATGATCATCGGTGCGCGCGCGGCTTCCTCAAACACCGTCATCTTGCGCCACAGTCCATGGTGCTCATTCAAATGCCACCCGTGATCACCAAACAGGAACACCACTGTGTTGTCCCACAGCTTCAGCCGGTCCATCGTGTTCAACAACACGCCCACCTGCGCATCCATGAAGCTCGTCGCCGCGTGATACGCCACTATCGCCTTCTTCCGCTCCAGCTCCGGCATCCCCTTCTCGCCTGCCGTGTGTGTCAGCGCGATTGGCGGGATGTCGTTCAAATCATCCGCGGGGGTATCCGGCAACTTGATCATGTCAGTCGAATACATCTCGAAATATTTCTTCGGCGCCACCCAAGGCAGATGCGGCTTGTGGAAGCCCGCCCCGAGGAAGAACGGTTTGCTCCGGTTCTGCTCGATCAATTCCGAAATGCGCAACGCTGTCCGCCCGTCCGGTTCCTGATCGTCGCGGTTCTCCGTGGCGGCCCACTGCAGCTTGCCCGGCGCGTCATCGCTCCCTGCCCGCTTTTTCTTGCCTGCCTTCAAGGCAGCCTCGCGGCGGTTCGCACTCTCCGACACATCCCACTTCACAGCGTCTTCGTAAAGCCCGTGAGCAATCTTGCCCACTCGCGCCGTGAAGTATCCGTTGTTGCGAAAATACTCCGGCAACATCACAGCATTCCCAATCGTGGTCCGCGGCGGTGTGCGATTGTCCAGAACCTTCGTCCGGTCAGGCCTCATCCCGCTCAACAACGACGTCCGCGAAGGATTGCACAGCGGGTAGTTGCAGTAGGCGCGGTCGAACCGCACGCCCATCTTCGCCAGGCGGTCGATGTTCGGCGTCTTAACCACCCTGTCGCCAAAGCACCCAATCCGGTTGTTCAAATCGTCCACCGCGATCATAAGAACATTCATGCGGCGTCCTGTTTGGGCCGCTCCCAACCCTGCGCCCAGGGACGCCAACACCATTTCGCGGCGGGTTATCATGCGCGAACCTCCTTGCGATACCGCTCCAGTTCCTTCTGCATCGCCTCCAGCGTCGACTTCGCCTTCGCGTCCTTGATCAGATTCTTCATCTCGCCCGGATCATGTTGTAAATCGTACAACTCGTCCATCCCCTGTAATTCCGGATAGCGGACGTACTTCCATTTGGTGGAACGCACCGCCTCCCAAGTCGCCACCCGCGCCTGCTGTTGCTCCATGAAGTACTCGCACAGGAAACTCGCCCGCCACTGCCTGGCCTTGCCCGATAACACTGGCGCCAGCGACCGTCCCTGCACTCCCTCCGGGATCTTGACGCCACCCAGATCCAGAAACGTCGGCGCGATGTCGATGTTCAACGCCATCTCCTCGATCTTGCGGCCGGCCTTCACCAGCTTCGGGTACCGCGCCACCATCGGAATGCGAATCGACTCCTCATAAGCCGCTCGCTTGTCCCCCAGTCCGTGCTCACTCCAGAAATACCCGTTGTCGCTGGTGAAGATGAACAGCGTATTGTCCAACTGCCCCGTCTCCTCCAGCGCTTTCAGCAGCCGCCCAACACCCTCGTCAATCGCCGTGAGACATCGCAACTGATTCAGGATCAGCGCATCGCCCGATCCCCCTCCGCCCGCGGCCTTCTTCTTCCCCGCCTTCTTTTCCGCAACTGCCGGCAACGGCCGCGTCAACATCGGCTTTCCCGCCAGATCGTCATTCGCGTTCGCCGAACGCTGGATCCGCGCGCCTTCAAACAAGTTCGCGTGCCTCCCAGCCGGAGTGAACGGCCCGTGCACCGCCTTGTGCGCCAGCATCAGCGAAAACGGCTTCGTCCTCTGCTTCTTGATAAACTCCACCGAATAGTCACTCAGAACATCGGTGATGTAGCCCTTGCTCTGCACTGCCTTCCCGTCCACATTCAACGGACAATCATCGTAGATGCCCTGCCCACGGAAGCTCACCCACCGGTCGATGCCCGGCCGCGGCGTATCGTCCGTCCCCATGTGCCACTTGCCCACGTGGGCGGTCTCATACCCGCCGTCGTGGAGCATTTTGTGGAACGTGATCAGCTTATGGCTCAACTCCGCGCTGTCGCCATTCCCCTTCACATGATGGGTTCGCACGTAGGTGCCGGTGAGAAAGCTGGCCCTCGACGGCGAACACAGCGGCGTCGTCACAAACGTGTTCTTGAAAACTGCGCCTTCCTTCGCCAGCCGGTCGATATTGGGCGTCTTCACAAAGGGATGCCCCATGTAGCCGAGCGCGTCAAAGCGCAAATCGTCCACCAGCACCAAAACAAAATTGGGTTTCCGTGTTTGCGCCGTTGCCAGCGCGCCGGCAGCCACTCCGCCGCCCATCGCTCCTAGAAAACGTCTTCTTTGCATAATTCCCTACCTGTTGATAATCGGCCTTAGCGGCCGCCAGTAGATGTTACGGAAAGCCACCGGGCCGTGATCGCCCTGCAGCATCAGCGGATTCATCGCGGCCTCGGCCAGCGGCATATGGGCCCGCGTTCCGCCTTCCAACTCCACGTTATTCTGCACTGACAGTCCATTGTGTAGCACCCGTACGAACCGCGCGTTCTCCACCTTCTTCCCGCTCGCGTCAAACCGCGGTGCGCGAAACCAGATCTGGAACGACTGCCACTCTCCGGCTCGCCGGCTCGCATTCCGCGATGGCGCTGACCCGCCAACCCCCTGATTGTTGATCCACCGGTGATACACCGCCCCGCAGTCCGACGTCTTCATCGGCTCCGAAGATCCGTAGCTGTCGAAAATCTGAACCTCGTACAACCCGTGCAGGTACACCCCCGAGTTCGATCCCTTCGAAACCATGAACTCCAGATACAACTCGATGTCCCCGAATTTTTCCTCCGTCATCAGGTTCTGCGTCCGCCCGTTCGGCCCGTTCAACATGGTTCCGGCCTCTCCCTTGATCCCCGCCAGACGCGTCGGTCCAAGCAGCCGTTCCCACCGCACCCCCTTCGTGGTGAACCATTCGTGCGGCCCGCTCTGCCCCTTCCATCCCGTAACATCACGGCCATTCAGCAACGGACGCCATCCCTCTTCCAGTAGAAACGGCGGATCGCCGTGCGCCTCTCCATCGTTCAACTCCGGACGCTGCCCAAACGCGCAAAACCCAAACGCGCAAAACGAAGCCCAGGCGATTCCAGCGAACAACAACCATTTCATAGGCCTTCCATTCTATACTTTGATACTTGTCCCGTTCACGCGCGATTCGTTTGTCCTGGCTGCTGCTCACGCTGCTCTTCGCAGTCAACCTCTATCGAGCGGCCACGCAATCCATCACTACCGACGAAGCCTTCACCTATACTCGTTCCGTCATCGTTCCCATCCCCGAATTGTGGAAGATATTCGACGCCAACGACCACATTCTACACACGCTGTTGTGCAAACTCACAACGCGCCTCTTCGGTGCATCGGAATTCACCCTACGCATCCCGGCGCTCCTCGGCGGCCTCCTCTACCTGGTCATCTGTCTCAAGCTGTGCATGATGGCCACCGCAGGCGCATGGCCGCTGCTGCTCGCCTACTCACTACTCGTGCTCAACCCCATGATGCTCGACTATTGCTCCATCGCCCGTGGCTACGGCATGGCCACATCCCTTGTTCTGCTCGCGCTCCATCAATCCGTCCTCCTCATCAACACGCCAACCCAACAATGGCGCGCCTACGCAATCGCCATCAGCTTGGCGCTCGCAGTCACCGCCAACCTGACCGTGCTCTTCCCGTCCACTGCCCTCGTCCTCTCACTCGCCGCGTACCTGCTGATCCCGCCGGCCCTCCAACGCCAGTGGCCGCGCGTCCACCATCGCCTCAGCCTGATCCTCGACCGCATCGCCGTCCCCTGCGTCCTCATCACCACCGTCGTACTGCTTGTCCCGCTCCTCCCCGCCAGGCGCGAGCACTTCTACGTCGGATTAGGGACTCTCTCCGCGTCCGCCGTGAGCATTGTCCATCCGTTTCTTTGGCGCGCGTACTTCGCACTGGAGCCTTCGCCCGCGCCAGGTGCTTTCCTGCAAACCGCGATTGTCATCGCGCCGTTGCTTCCGCTCGCCATCTTCGCAGCCGCTCTGGCCGCCATCCGTAAATCACGCGCTCCCCTGCTCGGCATGCTCCTCGGAGTCACTGCCCTCAGTACCCTCATTCTGATCGCTCTCCACGCCGCCACCGGACTCCTCTACCCCGAACGCCGCACTGGACTCTACTTCATCCCGCTGTTCACCCTGCTCGCCATCACCGCGGTGCCCCGCCTCCCCCGCCTCGCGCAAGCCGCAGGCACAGCATTCGGCGTACTCTGCCTGACGATGTTCCTGCTCGCATGGAACGTTCGCTACTACGATGAATGGGCCTTCGACGCCGATAACCGCGCGGTGATGGAGTACATCCGCGACCGCGTCCCCACGGACGGCCGCAAACTCACCATCGGCGCGACATTTCCCTTCCATCGCAACGTCGAATACTACCGCCTCATCTGGAACCTCACCACGATCGCTCCGGTAAAGGAAGGCGCTACAGGCAGCTACGACGTATACGTGCTCGCCGCCGATCAGCGGCAGTGGATCGACAAACACAAACTCACTGTGCGCCGGCGCTTCCCCTTCGGCCTTACTGTGGCGGCTTCGCAGTCTTCGGCGCTACGGCCTTAGGATCGGTGCTCAAAGAACGCTCGACGCGGCGCACGCACTCATGCGTGCCGCGTCGACTCTCAAGTCGACGCCTGGAGTTTGGACATTTCGCCGTTGTGTAGGGCGGCCAATCCTGGCCGCGGCTGGCCTTTCCAGGCCAGGCCTAGCGGGACCTCAGTCCCGCCAGCGTCGACTCTCAAGTCGACGCCGTTCGTTCACCGCGGCAATTGGTGTCACCGCCAGGAAAAACATAAAGTGTTGAAAATGTTCTCATTACATCTCACTACAAAACCTCGCGGCATTGACCTCTCAGGCTGCCGCGCCGTCTTGCGCTTTGCGCCAAGATTCATCCCGGCGCTTCTTCCCCCCAGACGGCCCGCAAGTCACCGCGAAGTTATTTTTGCGTGGACCCTTTAGGCTCACTCGCTTCCTCTTCCTTTGGCGGTGGCGCCTTCAACACAGTGACAAACACCGGCAGAGCCGCCTGTTCCGCCGGAACCCGCCACACGCCGCCCGAATGCGTCAACTCGAACCAATACACCAACTGCCCCGCCGATCCCAGCTCCGCCGCCGCAATCGTGAACCGCGGCGCTTTCGCCGGAGCCTCCAACGTGCGAAACCCCTCCGCGCCGCCAATTATCCGGTAGTGCATTCGAACGCCCGTCACTCTGGCATTCGCGGCATAGTTCACAACCACCACTAAAGGCTGTCCAGTCAATGCCACTGCCGCTGGCATGTGGCCGATCGACGGCTGACTCGCCGCCACGGTCCACGGCATCGCCCCCAGCTCCGGATTCGGCTCCAATTGCGCGATCATCTTCTCCAACCGCTCGACGTCCGCTTGCCGCTCCGGCGCAGTCCGTGCAGCCGCTCGGTACGAATAGAACGCCGCCCGCAATGCCGACTCATGCCTGGTGGCCTCGTAGTGCTCCTCCATCTTCCGCGCCCACAAAAGCCGTACGCGCATCGAGGCCTGTTGCGCCAGAGCCTTCCATTCCGGCCGCTCCGTCGCCTCCAGAATCACGGAGCAATCCTGCAGCTCGCGCATCGCCGATTCTGGATTCTCCACGCGTGCCGCGCAGATGATCGGCGGGGCCATTTCGGTCTTCTCCGCGGCCACTACCGCGGCTGGTTGATATCCCAAACGTCCCCATGCCTCGTGCAACAACAACGCCTCCGCCGAATCCAAATCCATCGAGCCTTCCACTTCGAACCCCAGTGCCCCGCCCAACAGCACACCACTCGCCACGCGTCGCACGTAAGCCGGATCCGTATATCGCGATGCCGCCACCAACCGGATGACGCCATTCTCCCGCGCCCGCAACTTCGCCAGATCCGGCACTGCCACGCCTCGTGCCAGCGGCTCAAACAGCCGCACAGCAACACCCACCTCCCGCGCCGGCATCCCCGTTCTGTCGTGAATCTCCAGCGTCACCAGGTGACCCGCGCTTTGCAACGACGGAATCACCGCCTCGCGCAACATCTCGTCCGTCGCCTCGTGCACCGCCACCGCCCGTATCGACGGCGCCGCCTCCAGCAAATGCGGCAGCGCGGCCCTCACATACGGCGTACGAAACTCATCGCTCAACCCCTTCACCCGCGTCCCCGTCTTCCCCAAATGCAACCCCAGCGAAACATCCACACCATATCCCGCGGCGGTTTGTGCGATCACCCGTAACGCATCCAGATTCCGCCCCCGTTCAAACGCCGTTAACCCGTCCACTTCCACCCGTTCGAAAAACGGCAGCGAAAAAAGGTATGGCAACTGCGGCGCTTCCCACTTGGGCTCCCCCAGCTCGATCTGAATCCGGTTGAATCGCGTCCGCGCCAGCCGGGCAAAATACGACTCCCAAAACCCCCGGTCATGCAGCCGCGTCTTCTCCCATTCGGCGTCCCGCAACACGATCCGTATCCCGCGCACCGCTGCCGCCGGCTCCACTTTCATCGGCGTCAGTTTCCCCGACTTGCGAATCTGATCCGACGCCTCCAACAGCCCGTACATCAACCCGCGAATATCGCCGCCGCTCACCCGCCAGGGAACAATCTCGAACGCATCACTCTTGGTTCCGGGCCACACCTCCGCGGCAATTCGTACCCGCCCCGCCGGCACTTTCGCCTCCTGCAGCGCCTTCTGCAGCTCCGCCAATCCGAACTCCACCGGCCCCGCCCACATGTGAGCTGCTACCCCCAGCGCCATCCACCTTGCCAGCAATCTCATAACTATTGCGCCGCCTTGCGGTACTCCTCCACTAGCTTCCGCGCCCGCTCGGCGCGCACCGCCGCAAACTCGCCAGGAGCGAACCGCTTCGGCCATTCCAGCCATGTGTCCAGGCTCTTCTGCCCGAACTCCTGAGCCTGCTTCCAATGCTCTTTCGCCTGCGGCCCTCCGCGCTTCGCTATCCGCCCGTGCAGCGCGGCCATCTGCTCATTCAGATCCGTCAAATCCCGCAATAGATATGCATCGGTGGGACGGTCCCACAGCAGCCCCACCGTGATCTCCCGCGCTTTCTCGTAGTAGCGCATTGCGTCCGTCTCCAGGCCCAGCTTCACACACGAATCGCCCAGCGAAGACAGCGTCTCTTCCATCTCCCGCCGCACACGCCGCAGATCGGGACTCATTCGCCGGATCTCCGTCTGCAGCGCCAGCGTCTTCTCGTAATGCCCCATCGCCTCCTTCACCCGCCCCAGGTTCTCCACCGCATACCCCACAATCAACACCCCGTCGGCATGATCGCGCATGTAGCTCACTGTCTTCGGCGACTTCGACACTAGCGCCTCTGAGATCGGCACCGCCCGATTGCATAACCCCAGTGCGCGTTCCGGATTCGCGTCCACCACCATCAACGCCAACTTCCTCAGCAGCCGGTTCACATCCCGGCGCGCACGCACATCATTCTCTTCCAATGCCAGGGCCGTTTCCGCCATCGCCAAAGCCTGCTCGTAGTAGCCGCTTGCCTCCGCCGGCCGGTTCAAATGAATGTCCCGCGGATTCCCGCTGATGTCTCCCATCGTCTCCAATGCGCGCAGCCGGTCGTGCGACTGATTCCATCTCCCCGCATAGCTCGCCTCGCCCTTCGCCACGGCATCGCGCGCCGCCTGCATCGCCGCCTCCGGATTGCCCGTCTCCAGCCGCGCCCACGCCATATCCAACATCGCGCCCACCACCCGCCTCTCACTCGCCGCGCCAGGGCGCGTCAACTGCAACTCGCGCACCTGATCCAGTTCCCGCGAAACATGCGGAATCGCTCCGCGCGCATTCGATGCCCGCATCTCGGTCGCCGCTAGCGACGAATAGGCATCCGCCAGACACTCGTGCCCTTCCGCTGCTTTGAGGCTCACCAGTTCGGCCCCATTTTGCAGTGCCCTCTCCAGATGATTCCGCGAACTCCCCACATCACCCGCCGCATTCTCCGAATCGGCAAGCCTCCGCAGCGTCCCACACGACAAAGCGAGAAACCCCGCATCATGCGCACGCCGCGGACGCAGCCGCTCCAGAATCTCCAGCGCCTTGCGGTAATTCTCCAATGCCTTGGGATTCCGCCCCAGGTGCGACGCCTGGTTGCCGCTGTCCTCCAGCGACGCCAGCTTCATATGCGCCTGGGCCAGATCCTGCAACATCGCTTCATCGCCTGTCTCCGTCGCCAGGTCGTCCAGATGGCGAACCATAGTCGTCCACAGCCATTCCCGCAGCTCCGTCGATTGCGGCAGCCCCTTGGCCCGATCTTCAAAGTCGCCCATCAGCGCGCTCGTCAGTTGCTTCATCTGCTGAAAACGCCGTTCCGCGCGCCGCCCCATGTACGCACTCGCCGCAACCCCGCCCACCATCGTTATCAGCAGCACCGCCGCCGCAACTACCGAAAACCGGTTCCGCTTGGCGAACTTCGCCGCCCGGTAGAATAACGTTGCCTTGTGCGCCACCACCGGCTGCCCCGCGATAAACCGCTCAATATCGTCGATAAGCTGCTCTACAGATTGATACCGCTGCTTCGGCTCTTTCCGCATCGCCACCGACACGATACTGTCCAGATCCCCTGCCAGCAACTTCGCCACCCGCAGTCTCTGCGGCGTCCGGTCCTGTTGCAGAATTGCCGTACTTGGCAGCGTCGGCTCCAGCCGGCACACCACCCGTTCTATCTCCGTCGGCGAATAATTGTGGAACCGGTGCGCCGGAGCCTCCGCCAGCAGCTCATAGAGGATCGCGCCCAGTGAATAAACATCCGACGCAGTCGTGATCGCCTGCCCCAGCACTTGTTCCGGACTCGCATAATCCGGCGTCAACATCCGCACCACGGTCCGCGTTCGCTGCGCATCCCCATCGGCGTCGATCACCTTCGCGATCCCGAAATCCAGCAGCTTCAACACTCCGTGCCTATCCACCAGAATGTTCCCCGGCTTCAGATCCCTGTGCACCACCAGGTTCCGGTGCGCGTAATTCACCGCCGAACATACCTGCAGGAAAATGTTTAATCGCTGAAACAGAGACAAGTCCCGCTTCCGGCAGTAATCCACAATTGCCTCGCCGTCCTCCACGTACTCCATCACGTAATAAGGAAGGCCGTCCGGCGTAAGTCCGCCGTCAATGAAACGCGCAATATTCGGATGGTCCAGTTGCGCCAGAATCTGCCGCTCCTGACGAAACCGGTCCAGCACGAACTTCACCTCGCGCCCGCTTTGCACCAGCTTGATCGCTACATTTTTCGTGAACTGGTTGTCATCCCGCACCGCCAGATAGACAACCCCCATCCCACCAGTCCCAACCACCCGGTCCAACCTGTACGGTCCAATCCGCGTCCCTACGCGGCGGTTCGCAAGGTTCGCCACCATCCCGCTGCGCGTCGTGGCAATGTGCTCCGCCGCCTGCTCCACCACGTTCTGGATCAGGTTCTGATCCTTCACGTCGTAAGCAAGCATCGCTTCCACTTCTTTGCGCAGGTCCGCATCGCCCTGGCACTCGTGGTCCAGATAATCAGGAATTTCCGAAGGAAGCAGCTCCGCGGCGCCCGCAAACACGTCTTCCACTTTTTGCCACAACTCTGGTGTCATGCGTTTGGAAACTGTGTTTCATAGTAACGCACGCAAGCCACCCCGTCTGCCTTCAATTCACTCCGCCGAACGTGCGGGAAGCTTCACCGGCAACACAACCCCCTCCGCGGTCGAGACCCCGCCGATCGTGACGCTGATGGCGATATCGCCCGCCGCCTGATCGTCCGGTATCTTGATCTGCACCGCGTACGCGCCGGCGAACCCCGGCGTCGCAGTCACCGATTCCGCCGGCAACGGATTCTGCCCCAGCGTCACCACAGGCGCCTCCGCAAGCGTACTCAACCCTGTCATAGATAGATTCACAGTATCTCCAGCCAGCGCCGCCGCCTTCGCCACGCCTTCGTTATTGGTCATCAGCACCGGTCGTTTCCCGCCCTGCTCCGGTCCGGCGTAGAAGAACTCGGGGCTGTACTGCTGCATCGCCACCGTCACTTCGTTGCTTGCCAGTTCATTCGCCGTGTCGCAACCAGTGCTCACCTGAACCGCATGATCGCCCGTCCCCGCATCCGGAGCCACCGCCCCAATCCTCGTCGGCGTCAGCAAATAGATCAACGCCCGCTGTCCGCCAATCCGCACACACGTACCTTGCAGATTCTCCGTCAGCGGATCGTCCGCGGTACGTGTGATGTTCACTTCCGCCGCCGCGAACCCCGACCCCTGAATCACCACCCGCGACCCCGGAGCAATCGTCCGCAGCGGAGGCGTGCTCAGCCCTCCGCTCACAACGCCGCCCTCGTCAATCACTGGCTTTGCATCGGCGCTGGCATTCGCCGCCGAAATCGTGAACGTAACCTGCTGCAGCCCGCTCGCTACCGCCCGCACCGTCACATCACCCACCGTTGTCCCCAGCGTCAACGTCACCGCTGCTGTTCCATCCACCCCCGTCACAACATTACTTGTCGATAATGTTCCCGACCCTCCGGTGATCGTAAACGTGACCTGCACGCCCGGCACCCCCGCGCCGTTCGTGGACGTCACCTTCACCACCAGCGGCTTCGGCACCACCGTCCCCACCGGAGCCGATTGCTGATCTCCACTGGCAATCGACAGCACTGACGGCACCAGCGGCGTCAATTTGCGGATCCGATGGTTGTACTGATCACAGAAGTAGATCGCCCCTGCCGCGTCGATAAACATACTCGACGGCCCGTTCATCGCAGCCACCAGCGCCGATCCACCGTCTCCGGAAAAGTCCGGTTCTCCTGTGCCCGCAACCGTCATGATCACGCCGTTCGTACCCACGCGCCGTATCTGATTTCCCAGCCAGTCCGCAATGTACAGGTTCCCCGTTGCATCGAACGCCACCGCATACGGCGTGCCCAGCCGCGCCCCTGTCGCCGGCCCGTTGTCCCCGCTCGAACAGCAACTCCCGTTTCCCGCCACCGTCGAAATCGTACCGTTGCCATCCACGCGCCGAATCCGTTGGTTGCTCGAATCGGCTATATACAGGTTCCCGTTCCGGTCCAGCGCCACTCCCCGTGGATTCGACAGCCGCGCCTGCGTAGCCGGACCGCCATCCCCCGCAAAGCCCGCGGTTCCATTCCCCGCCACCGTTGTGATCGTTCCATCCGCCGCGATCTTCCGCACTCGATGATTCCCCGTGTCCGCGAAATATACGTTGTTGTTCGCGTCCACCACCACGTTGTACGGCCGGCTCACTCGCGCCACATTCCCCGGGCTTCCATCGCCGGAAAACCCCGAAGTGCCCGTACCTGCCACAGTCGAAACAACACCCGCCGCGCTGATGCGCCGCACCCGTGCCCCTTCGCCGAAATAGAAGTTCCCCCCGCCGTCCTGCGTCAGCCCGGACGGGAAGAAGGTCCGCGCGCCAGCCAGCGGACCGTCGGTCGACACCGGTAGTCCGTTCCCCAGGAACGTCGTCACAATCCCTTGCGGCGAAATCGCCCGGATCCTCATGTTTTCCGTATCCGTGAAATACACCGTCCCACCACGATCCGCCATAATGCCCGTAGGGAACTTCATTAGTGCCGAACTCCCCGCTGCATTTTCCCCGCGGAAATGGCTCGCCCCCGCCACCGTGTTGATGACCCCGCTCGCGTCCACCTTGCGAATCCTGTCGTTATCCACGTCCATCACATACACGTTGTTTTGCCCATCCACCGCCACCCCGATGTTCGAATAGTAATCCCCAAACGCGGCTTGCACCGCAGGCCCTCCATCCCCCGCGAATCCGTAACTACCGCTCCCGGCGAATGCCTGCATGATCCCCGCCGCGGTTACCTTGCGAATCCGCGTATCGTAGCCCGCGAAATATAGGTTCCCGTTCGAATCCAGCACCAAATGCGATGGGTAGAGAATCGCTGCTGATGTTGCCGGGTTGCCGTTCCCGGTCGACCCCGCGCCCCCATTCCCCGCTATCGTCGTAATCACTCCATCCGGCGAAATCTTCCGGATCCGGTGATTGTAGCTGTCGCTGACAAATACGTTGCCCGTCCGGTCCACCGCCACACCATCCGGACCGTACAACCGTGCCTGCACCGCCGGTCCGCCGTCCCCCGCAAATGCAAAAGTACCGTTGCCGGCAATCGTGCTGATCGTTCCGTCCGCAGCCACCTTCCGCACGCGGCTATTGTAAAAGTCCGCAATAAAGAGCTGCCCCCGCTCATCCAATGCGATCGCCGTCGCATCAATCGACGCGGTCGTTGCCTGTCCCCCATCCCCGCCGAACGCCGCTCTTCCGTTTCCTACATAGTTGCTCACCACGCCCCGCGACGTGATCTTGTAGACGTTCGTCCCGGTAAGCGCGTAAATCGTGCTTCCCGTGGAATCCACGGCTATATCCCGGGCGGCTAAGCCAGCTACTATTGTCGTAATCGTGCCTTGCGGAGTTATTCTCCGGATCCGGAAGTTTCTCCGGTCGGCTACATACATGTTCCCGGCCCTGTCAAAAGCTGCCGCCAATGGTGTAAAAAGCAGCGCCGAAGTCGCCGGCCCTTCGTCTCCGATGTCGTACGTTCCCGCAAGCGTTTGGATCGAGTAATAAGTTCCGCCCACTTGGCCCTGCGAGGCTATTGGAAAACTCAACAATAATGCGGCAACCGCCAAATTATGATGTTTCATAAGTGAATTAAACTCCATCTTACTCGCATTCCCGCATAGAGCCAATGTTTTTTTTTGCTCCAGCCCCACCCGTTCCGCGGCCCTGTAGAATATCGCTATGCCCACCACCCGCCGTCACGCCATCCTCACCGCTCTTTCCGCATCCCGCATCCTGGGCGCAAACGAAACCATCGGCATCGGCTGCATCGGAACCGGCGGACGCTCCCAGGCCCTCATGCGCAACATCGAAGCCATCGGCAGCGCCCGCATTACCGCCGTCTGCGACGTGTGGCAGGACGCCCTAGCCAAAGCCCGCCAGATCGCCGGTCCCAACGCCTTCGCCACACCCGACTACCGCGACCTCCTCGCCCGCAAAGATGTTGACGTCGTCCTCATCGCCGCGCCCGACCATCAACACGTTCCCCTCACCGTCGCCGCCTGCCACGCCGGCAAAGACGTATACGTCGAGAAGCCGCTCACCCACAACCTCACCGAAGGCGCAGCCGTCCTCGAAGCCCAGCGCAAAACCGGTCGTATCATTCAGGTCGGCACGCAGCAGCGCAGCATGCCGCACATGCAGAAGGGCCGCGAGTTCGTCCTCTCCGGCAAAATCGGCAAAGTCTACAAAGCCCACATCACCTGGAACCGCAACGCCCCTCGCGCCGCCCAGACCTACAACATCGATCCCAAATCCGTGAACTGGAACTCCTGGCTCGGCCCCGCTCGCAACCAGCCGTTCGACTCCTACCGTTTCCGCCAGTGGCGCTGGTTCTGGGAATTCGGCGGCGGCCTTTTTACTGACCTCATGGTTCACCAGATCGACATCGTCCACTGGATCTGCGGGCTCGACCATCCCGCCATGGCCACCAGCATCGGCGACTGGTTCTCCGCCAAAGGCATCTGGGAGACGCCCGATACCGTCCAAACCCTCCTGCGCTATCCGCAAGCCGAGCTCCAGGTCTATTTCGAAGGCACATTCAGCAACGCCCGCAACGCCGCCATGATCGAGCTCATGGGCACCGACGGCACCCTCTACCTGGATCGCGGACGCTACGAGCTCCACCCCGAACGAACGAAGAAATTCCCCTACGAAGAATGGATACTCGGCGAAGGCGCACGCGGAGCCGACTTCTACAACAACCCAAACGCCGAACTCCTCCACCTCCGGAACTGGATCGAAGCCGTGCGCACTCGCAAACAACCAGTCGCCCCCGCGCAAGCCGGAGTCAACTCCGCCTCCGCCGCCCACCTCGCCAACCAGGCCCTCCGCACCGGTGCGGTAGCCCCTTGGAGCGCCTAGCTTCGCCGCAACTTTGGCCCTTGCCGTGCTACTTTCACCACCATGATTATCCTTGTCTTGAATTTTGGAAGCTCGTCCGCCAAAAGCCAGCTCATCGAAACCAGCCCCGAACTCATCGCTTCCAATTCCGATCGCCTCCTCGCCAAAGTCACCATCGATCGCATGGGGACCCCCTACTCCGTCGTCAACGTCGAGGCGCCAGGCAAGCTCCCCGCACACAAAAAAGTCAAAATCTCCAAGCCTATCTATAAGGCTGAAGAGGCTGTCCAGGCAATCCTCGACGCCTACATGCAGTACCTCGGCGATGAATTATCCAGCCCCGAAAGCATCACCGGCATCGGCCACCGCATCGTCCATGGCGGCGAGCGCTTCACCGCCTCCACCCTCATGACCCCTGAAGTCGTCGACGACATCGAAGACAACATCGACCTCGCCCCGCTCCATAATCCCCACAATCTTCGGGGATATTACGCAGCCAAGGCGAAACTCCCCCATGCCCAGCACACCGCCGTCTTCGATACTTCTTTCCATTCCTCCATGCCCAAGCACGCTTACATCTACGGCTTGCCCTACCTCTACTATGAGCGCTACCGCATCCGCCGCTACGGCTTCCACGGCACATCCCACCGCTACATCTCCTACCGCTACGCCCAACTCCACGGCAAGCGCCGCGACGATTACAAACTCATCACCTGCCACCTCGGCAACGGCTGCTCCATCTGCGCCATCGATCACGGCGATTCCATCGACACCTCAATGGGCTTCACTCCCGTCGAAGGACTCCTCATGGGAACCCGCTGCGGCGACGTCGATCCCATGGCCGTTATGCACGTCATCTGGCACGAAGAGTTCGATGCCCAAGCCCTGGAAACGTTCCTTAACCGGATGAGCGGTCTCTATGGTGTCTCGGGCATCTCGTCCGACATGCGCATTCTTCTCGAAGAGGAATCCAAGGGCAACGACCGCGCCAAACTCGCCATCGACATGTTCTGCTATCGCGTCCGCAAATACATCGGAGCGTACATTGCCGCCATGAACGGTTGCGATGGGATCCTCTTCGGTGGTGGTATCGGCGAAAACTCCGCCCCTGTCCGGGAACGCATTCTCACCGGACTGACCGGCCTCGGAGTAGACCTCGATCCCGCGCGCAACGCCGGCAAAGTGGGCATTGAAGCCTGCCTCACCACCGATCAGTCGCGCATCCCGTCCTGGGTCATCCCCACCAACGAAGAACTCCTCATCGCACGAGACACGCTCCGTTGTATCCTCGGCCTGCCGCTGCCATAAGCAGTAATTACGGAGCGAAGTATCCGTTGATGTCCAGAATCACGTGCGTCGTATCGCTCGCGTAGACACTCACTGAACCCGATGCGCCTGATGGAACGATCGCCGCGTTGGCGAGAGTTCTGCCCTGGAAGCTGTTGAGCGTGGAAACCAACGGTCGGGAAGAACCGGCCGGCCACAGAGTCAGGAAGCTCAGAGCGCTGCTCGGAACAACAGTCACATTCAGCGAGTAAGCGGCTGCGGTCGTCGGAATCTGGCACGTGTTTTGAATTGTGAAATCGCGCGATGTGTTCCCCGTGATGGCGCCTCCTGTGTTGCGCGTATCCACCACGCGGCACGGCGTCACTGCAAAGAACCGCAGCCCGCCGGGGGAGCCCGGAGGTGCAAAGTAACCGTTGATGTCCAGCACTAGATCCGTGCGGTCGGTCACGAACGCGCTAATTGCTCCGCTCGCTCCTCCCGGCACGATTGCTGCATTGGCCTTGATGAATCCTTCAAACGAATTCAGCGTCGATACGTTGGGCCGGACTTGTCCCGTCTGGAAAAGAGTCAGGAAGGACAGTGGCCCCGGCGGCACCACCGTCGCGTTCAGCGAATACGCCTGCGCGGTCGTGGAGATGTTGCACGAACTCGCGGGGACATTGTAGTCCCGCGTCGACGATGCCGTGAGCTGCGGTCCTCCGAACGGACCTGCGGGATTGCGCGTGTCCGCGATGCGGCACGGGCTCACAGGGTAGAGAGCGAGTGCCGACGCCGAGTCGATGAAGTAGCCCGTGATGTCGATGATCACATCCGTCTGGTTGGTGACAAAGATGTTGATCGCTCCATCCGTGCCGGCCGGAACAATCGCGGCGTTGGAGGTGATGGCGCCTTCAAATGCATTGAGCGTCGACGTATTCGGTTGAGCTACGCCCGTTGGCCAAGCGGTCAGGTATTGAAGCGGACCCACCGGGACAACTGTGATGTTGAGCGCGTAGGCTTGAGCACTCGGGACGCCGCAATTACTCAACCGGATCGGGAAGGGCCGTGTGGAACCGGCAGTTAGGGAGGGAGGCCCGAACGATCCCCCGAAGCCCTGCCCCGCGCGAGTGTCCGCAACGCGACATGGCGTCAGAGGTACGAAGCGGCCGCCCGAGGTGGTTCCGCCGGCGCTCACCGTCAGAGTTACCGGGATCGGGATCGGATCAATTCCGTCAATGAAAATGGTGACTTGGCCGTTGTACGTACCTGTTGCCAGGGTGGCAATCACCGATGAGCTGACGCTCACGGTGATACTCGACGGTGCCAGGGCGGCATTCGGTGCGACTGACAACCAGGTGCCGCCTGTCGTCGTGAATGCCGCCGTCGAGTACACAGCGCTTCCTTGAAACACCGCCACCTGAACAGACTGGCTCGCAGGTGGAGCACCCCCGGTGGTATAGCTGAAAGCCAGACTGGAGGGCGTGACATTGGCGCCGCTGCCAGTGGTTCCAACATTAAGAGTGACCGGAACATTAGCCTGGGTGAAACCGGCGTTGACGATAATGGTTGCCGAATAGGTGCCCACTGGCAACCCGAACGGGTTTACCGTCACAAGCGTCGTGCCCGGCGTGAAACCGTTGACCGGGCTTACACTCAGCCAGCTTGCGAATGTTGTGGAAACGGAATAATTGAATCCGAAACCCGTGCTGCTGACGAAGAGGTTTTGCGATGCCGGTAGAAAGCTACCGGGGTTATAGGTGAAAGTAAAAGATGTCGGACTCAGCAGCAGGCTTGGAGTCTGAGCCGCGGCCGGGACGCAAGCATAAATGACCGATAGAGCCAGCAGTGGTAGTGTTCTCATAATCACTTCTCGCTGCTCTATCATATCGCGATGATTCGCGGTACGGTACTCCCCCCTGCGACTTCTCAGCAACACTCACCGTCGACCACCGATTATGCGGTGCACTGCATAATCTGCAGAATCGTCCTCGCCCTTAGCGGCGAAACAAAATCCGCCAACGCCGTCATCTTCCCCAATCAGCCGTACCCACCCCCGAAGGCCAACAGAATGTACCCCTGCGAATCGTGGATTGCACCTCCATTTGAGCAGTTCGCCGCCCGCGGCCACCTCCCGGCAATCGCCTTTGTCCCCACCGTCGGCGGGAACACGCCTTTAGATTTTTTTGCCCCAGTCATACTATAGAAATGTTTGAAACAGTCGATCTATATAATGTATGGTAACCGCGCTCCTCCTCCTCGCAATCCAAACCCTCAGCGCCCAGCCCAACCGCTTCGGTCTCCCCGCCTGTGACGCCCCAGATCAACAACTCGCTACCCGCTCCGCCTTCACCCTCTGCCTCAGCAACACCCACAGAGTTCCCGTCTGGACCGCCTACCAGCTCACCCCCGAAATGCTCGAAGCCCCATCCGCCGCACGTCAACACTTCCGCCGTGACCCCGAACTCGCCGCCTCCGCTACCGACACGGATTTTCGAGGCAGCGGCTTCCACAGAAGCCACCTCGTCCCAGCCCGCGACCTGGCCTCTTCCCCCGACGCC
>JACQZR010000068.1 GCA_016213775.1 Acidobacteriota bacterium | reverse complement strand
TGGGTGGCGCGTGGTGAAGCACGTGAAATCGAACGCGATTGTGTATGCGAAGCAAGGGCAGTTGATCAGCTCGGGGGCGGGTCAGATGAGCCGGGTGGATTCAGTGAAGTTCGGAGCGGCGAAGGCGGTGTTGCCGCTGGCAGGGGCGGTGGTGGCATCGGACGCGTTCTTCCCGTTCGCGGATGGCGTGGAAACGGCGGCTGGTCATGGGATTACGGCGGTGATTCAGCCGGGCGGGTCGGTGCGGGATGAGGAAGTGATTGCGGCGGCCAACCGGCTGGGATTGGCGATGGTGTTTACGGGGGTGAGGCATTTCCGGCACTAGCCGGACATCTGCGGTACAATGAAGAATTCGGGCTGTGGCGCAGCCTGGCTAGCGCGCTTGCTTGGGGTGCAAGAGGTCCCGGGTTCAAATCCCGGCAGCCCGACCAAATTCCTCAAAGACTTACAGATGCGGGGGCTTGCGAGGCCCGGAACAGCCGTATGGACAAGGCCCGTACTGAACGAATCGTGAAAGCGCCAGGGATTTGTGGTAGGAGGTCTCGAATTGCGGGACACCGTGTGCGTGTCCAGGGCTGGCGTTCGTAGCGCACTCGCTTACTACTTCGATCACATCTCTCCTGCGTTGGTATCTACGTTGCGCCACCGAGGTATTGATGTCACGGGATTGGTATATTCGCCTCCTACGCGTCACCCCGTTTCACGGCGCGCCGGGTCAGGGCCGTTTGCACTGCCGATACAAGCTCGTTGGCGCTAAATGGCTTGAAGAGGAAATCCACGGCGCCGTGATCCATCGCGAGCCGCCGGGTGCGACCGTCACTGTGTGCGGTCACGAAGATGATTGGGATGCCTGCCTGCGACGCATTGAGGCGCCGCTGCAATTCCAAGCCGTCCATACCGGGCATGCGAACGTCGAGAATGACACATTCTGCTTGTGCGGTTGCGTCTGAATTGAGGAAGCGTTCAGCGGACTCAAACGTGGAAACCTGGTAGCCGGAGGATCGCAAAAGGGTCCTTGTGGAGTCTCTGATGGACTCGTCATCGTCAACAACCGCAATCATTTTGATCATACCTCCCGCACTCGGGACCACCGAATCACGAGCAGATTCGTCCGGCGTCTTTCCATGGACGGTCAGGTCTGTGAGAATCTTCAGCATGCGGGAGTACGCCACAAGCGCTTCGGATTCCCCCTGGCGCGCGCGGGCTAACGGACCGTCGGGACTCGGCGGCCGGCCGTCGGGTTCCTGCTGGAGCAGGTTCCGGTACTCATTCGTGGCGGCGTGATAGCACTTCAGAGCGTGGTCCAGCCGTGCGCGCCACAACTGTTCAAGTTTCTGGCGTTCCAGAACAGGCGGCGAAAACTCTTGGCTTTGCATCCTCTTGCACTCCATTCACCTGATGATTCAATACTAGAGCGGCCTTGGATGGAAAGCTATTGGACTTGCGGGGATGACAACTATACTTTGGTATAGCTGAGTCTTTCGGCCATCCGGATCAGGTCCGCGAGCGAATCGGCCTGCATCTTGTGCATGACTCGGCCACGGTGCAACTTCACCGTCGCCTCGGTAGTGCCGAGTTCGGCGGCGATCTGCTTGTTCAGGAGGCCACGGACGACGAGGGCCATCACTTCCTGCTCGCGCGGGCTGAGAGAAGCACAGCGATTGTGAAGCTCTGCCAAGTGCGCGCGATGCTCTCGCGCCGCGCGGTCTCGCTCGATCGCCTGCTGAACGGCGTCCAGCAGATCCTGATCGCGAAACGGTTTTGTGAGAAACTCCACTGCCCCCGCCTTCATGGCGCGTACGGACATCGGGATGTCGCCGTGACCGGTAATGAAGATGATCGGCAGCCCAACATCCGCGTCGACGAGCTGTCGCTGGAGTTCAAGGCCGCTCATATTGGGAAGCCGCACATCCAGCACCAGGCAGCCGGCCACGTCCGGACGCTGACTCGATAGAAAGTCCCGCGCAGTCCCGAAAGTCTCGACTTTCAACCCAACGGAACGCAGGAGATTCTCGAGGGCCTCGCGGATCGAGACATCATCATCAACGACGTAAACCACTGGGGTGATCATGATCCATCGTTCCCTGCCGGCAACGCTAACCGAACAGTCAACCCCGGACCATCATTGCACTCAGCCCAGATTCGACCACCGTGAGACTCAACGATGGATCGGCTGATGGATAGTCCCATTCCCATGCCCGCCGGCTTTGTGGTGAAGAATGCATCAAACATCCGTGGCATGTCCTCGGCGCTGAGGCCGGCGCCGTGGTCGCGCACGGCGAGCAGCACCACACCATCGGGGGATTTTTCGGAGAGCAGCAGCAGCTCCTTTGCGTCCTGCGTGGATGCCATCGCCTCGGCGGCGTTCATCATGAGATTCAGCACTACCTGCTGCAACTGAATTCGATCGCCGTATACATGTGGAATGTCCGTCGAGAGGTTCATCCGGAGCGAGATTCCTCGCTTAGCGAACTCGGCGCGTGCGAGCTCGACAGCTTCCTGGATGACATCGTTGACTTTCAGAGGTACTGTCTGTGGACCTTCTTTCTTCAGGAACTCGCGAATGCGCTTGATTACAGCAGCCGCCCTGTTCGCATCTCGCCCGATCAGCGCCAGCGATTCCTTCGCCTCTTGAATATCCGGTGTTTCACCGCTCAACCATCGCAAAGCAGCCTCGGCATTGGTGACCACTCCGGCCAGCGGTTGATTCACCTCGTGAGCGATGGAGGTCGCGAGCTCGCCGACAGACAACGCCCGCGTTACACGCGCAAGCTCGGACTCCATCTCACGCAGTGCCTTCTCGGTTTCCAGCGCGCGCTCTTTGGCGAGCAACTCCGCTCGCTGCGCTTGAGCCCGGCGCTCCTCATCAATATCCTGAAGCATGACCAGGGCGCCGGTGATTTGTCCCGTCTTATCCCGCAGGGGGACGGCACTCACTCGGGTCCAGCGTTCCTCGCCATCGTCCTCCTTTCTGAGGAAGTCGATACCGGGCAAGACGTCTTCACCACGTAGTGCGCGAAGGCCTGGGTACTCAGAAGGCGCCAGAGGCTGCCCATCGGGCGTCATAGCGCGCCATCTAGCGCCCTCAGCAGGGTCTACGGAGGGAATATCGCCGCGTAGGAATTGCTTCCAGGAGGGATTGCCTATCACAACATGACCGTCCCTATCGACAACGCCGACACCGACGGGAAGATGCTTCATGACGGTGGCGAGGCGCTCTTCGCTCTGGCGCAGAGCATCTTCCGCTTTCTTTCGCTCGGTGATGTCACGAACCACCTTCGAAGCGCCGACGATTCGCCCCCGGTCATCGCGAATCGGAGACCAGGTGACGGACACGACGATTGTGGCGCCGTCCTTGGTCTGCCTCACGGTCTCGTGTTGCGCAATTGCTTCTCCCCTCTTGACGCGTTCCAGAGCCTCGAACGTTTCCTCCGTATGGGCGGGAGGAACGATGACGGAAATGGTCTGGCCGATCATCTGTTCAGCGGAATAGCCGAACATGCGCTCGGCGCCACGGTTCCAGCTCGTCACACGCCCATTCAGGTCTTTGGTGATCACCGCGTCTACCGACGATTCGACGACGGAGGCGAGGAGGTGCCGGGTCACCTCCGCATCCCTGCGCTCGGTGATGTCGATGATCGAACCAAGAACGAGCGTTCCTCCTTCTGTTTGGATCGGGTTCAATCCAATCTCAACGGGGAACTCGCTCCCATCCTTGCGCCGTCCGTGGAGATCGCGTCCCGCCCCCATTGGGCGCACCTCCGGACCGGAAAGGAAGTTATGGCGGTCCCTCTGGTGCGAATTACGAAACCGTTCCGGCACCAGCAGTTCGACCGGTCTGCCGATCAATTCCTCCCTGGTGTAGCCAAACATCCTCTCTGTGGACGCATTGACCAGGACGATCTCTCCGTCCGCATCGGCTACGACCATGCCGTTCGGAGCTGCCTCCACGGCGAGATGGAATTGCTGTTCTGCCTGTTTGCGCTCGGTTATATCTACGAATGCGGCGACACAGCCTCGCACTTCACCAGAAATATCGAAGAGTGGAGTGGCGTTCCCGAGAAGGTGAACGCCGCGGCCATCGCCAAACCGGATCTCCAGTTCGGTGTTGGCGACAGGCTGGCGAGTTGCAACAGCGGTCTGCATCGGCAGTTGGTCGGGCGGGATCTCGTGGCCATCGGGGGCAAAGTGCTTGATCGCAATTGCAGATCCGTCGCCCGGCGTTTGGGAGAGGTTGGCGCCCGGGGCGGTTCCGAGCAGGCGGTTGGCGGCCTGATTTCCTGTAATGCGACTACACTGGGCATCGTGTCCGAACCACACAAAGGCCGGCGTTGCGTCTACGAGGGCCTGAATCTCCTCAGCACGCCGCCGAAGGTCCTCTTCAGCATGCTTGCGGCCACTGATGTCCATGCAGAGGCCAGTCATCCCGATCGGATTCCCGGCGGCGTCCACGACAACGCGGCCCTTTCCATGGATCCAGTGAACGCTGCCGCCGGGCACCACGATGCGGTATTCGATATCGTGGTCCGACTTGGCATCCAGTGATCGGCTGATGGACTGCTTGACAGATGCCAGATGATCGGGATGGACGTCGCTGAGGAACGCTTCGAAGGTTCCGCCGAAACTACCCCGGTCAATGCCGTGGATCGCCTCGAGATTGGGGGACCATGTCACCTTTCCAGATGCAATATCCCAATCCCACACGCCCATGCTGCCCGCATCCAGCGCCGCCTCCAGCCGCTCAGCGCTTTTGTGAAGTTGCCGCTCCATGCGGCGCCGATCTGTGATGTCGCGGAAGATGAGCACGACGCCAACCATTGCGCCGTGGGCATCCCTTATTGGCGCGGCGCTGTCATCGATGGCGATTTCTCTCCCATCCTTTGCAATCAGCACTGTGTGGTTGGCGAGACCGACAGTCTGTCCCTCGCGCAGAACCTTGATGACTGGATTCTCCGCCGTCTTCCGCGATTCCTCATCTACGATTCGGAAGACCTCCTCCAGCGGCCGGCCTGAAGCCTCGGCTGAGGTCCAGCCGGTCAGTTGCTCGGCAACGGGATTCAGATAGGAGACTCGACC
>JACQZR010000061.1 GCA_016213775.1 Acidobacteriota bacterium | reverse complement strand
GATGAAGCGGGTGGATTTCGGTGCGGCGGTGTTTTCTGAAGCCGACGAACTGATCGGCACAGTGTACGTCGATGACAAGGCGCGCGTGAACTGGCGTGATAAGGCGATCGCCGCCGAGATGAAGTCGCTGGAAGCGAAGTTTCCTGGAAAGCAGGTGAACAGAGTGGGGCGGACGCGCGATGAATCGGTATGGCTCATCAGCGTCAGTGCCGACACGGAGCCGGGCGAGACCTACGTCTATGTTCCGAAGACGAAGAAGCTGACGTTGCAGTTCAAGATCCGCGAGAAGTTGCCTCGGGCTTCGCTTGCTTTGATGAAGCCGGTCCGATACAAGTCTTCTGATGGACTGGAGATTCCGGCTTACCTCACGCTGCCGAAGGGGGGTCCGGCGAAGAATCTGCCGGCTGTGATGTTTGTACATGGCGGGCCGTGGGCGCGCGACGGGTGGGGCTACAACACGATGCACCAGTTTCTGGCAAACCGCGGGTATGCGGTGCTTTCGATGAATTTTCGCGGATCCACTGGTTTCGGCAAGCAGTTCTTGAATGCCGGTAATAACGAGTGGGGCCAGAAGATGCAGGACGACATCACGTGGGGCGTGAAATACCTGGTGAATGAAGGTATCGCGGATCCGAAGAAGGTGGCGATTATGGGCGGTTCATACGGGGGATATGCCACGCTTGCGGGAGTTGCGTTTACGCCGGATGTGTATGCCGCGGGGTTCTCGATTGTGGGGCCGTCGAATCTGCAGACGTTGCTGGATTCGATCCCGCCGTATTGGGAAGCGGGGCGGGTGATCATGTACAAGCGGATGGGCGATCCGCGGACCGAGGAAGGGAAGAAGCAGATGGCGAGGCAATCACCGCTGCATTCGGCGAACAAGATTCGCACGCCGCTGGTGGTGGTGCAGGGGGCGAACGATCCGCGGGTGAAGCAGGCGGAATCGGACCAGATTGTGATCGCGCTACGGGATCGCAAGTTTCCGGTGAAGTACCTGGTAGCCGGTGATGAAGGGCATGGGTTCGCGAAGCCGATCAACAACCTGGCGATGATGGTTGCAGCGGAGCGGTTTTTCCAGCAGTATCTCGGAGGGCGGTCGCAGCCGGACCTGCCGGAGGATGTTGCCAAGAAACTGGACGAGCTGACGGTGGATCCGGCGAAGGTCACACTCGCGAAGAAGATCGAGGTCTCGCAGAGCAATGCTCCGAGGCCTGTGCGCGGGTTGGCGGCGGGGACCTATCAATACAACGCGACGATCGAAGCAGGGACGCAGAAGGTGAATCTGGCGATGAGCGCGGAGATCAAACAAGGGCCCGATGGGTGGAGCGTGACCGAGAAGATGACAACTCCCGGCGGTGAGATGATGGACAACGCATTGCTCGATACGGCGACGCTGGCGCTGCGGAAACGGAACGTGAAGCAGGGGCCGGTGGCGATCGAGATGACGGCGACGGATGAGAAGGTGATGGGCACTTTCACGATGGGGGGGAATACGAAGACGATTGATTCGGCGACGGGCGGTCCGCTGATTGGTGAAGTGGCGCCGGGGTTCACGCTAGGCGCGCTGCCTCTGGCGGAAGGGTACGAGACTGCGTTCCGCGGCTATGATCTGATGCAGATGAAGCCGAAGGTGACCGCGGCGAAGGTGGTGGCGGTGGAGAAGGTGATGGTGCCGGCCGGCGAGTTCGAGACCTTTAAGGTGGAGGCGAAGTCGGATCAGGGCACGATCACCTATTGGATTGATAAGGAGGGCCGGAAGTTGGTGAAGATGTCGGCGTCGCTGCCGCAGATGGGCGGGGCGAAGTTGACGACGGAGCTGAAGTAACCGCCGATTCCGGCGACAATGAGAGAATGCAACTCCGGCAGGAACTCTCCCTCGCATTGCGCCTGTTGCGCAAGAACCCTGGGTTTTGTCTCATCGCGGTGCTGACGCTGGCTTTGGGTATTGGGGCTTCGACCGCGATTTTCTCTGTTGTTTACGGGGTGCTGCTGCAGCCGCTTGCGTATCCGGACGCTGAGCGAATCGTGCAAGTTCATACCAAGACGCTGCCGGACCGGGTGTCGCCGCGAATGACCGGTGGTGATTGGATAGACGTGCAACGGGACACCTCTTCGTATGAGGCGCTGAGCAGTTACGGCGGCGGCGAGATGGGTGTGCAGCTTCGCGACCGGTCGGAGTTCACTGGGGTGCAGTGGGTGAATCCGGGGTTCTTTCGCGTGTTTCGCACAACCCCGGTGGCGGGGACGTTACCTGGCCTGAATGAGAACGACCAGGCGGCGCTGGTGAGCGAGACGTTTGCGCGGAGGAATTTCGGCGGCGCCGCGGAGGCGTTGGACAAAACGTTTCAAGTAGAGGCAAAGACGATTCGAATTGCGGGGGTTGCGGCGAGTCTGCACTTCCCCCAGAACACAGACGTGTGGATCGTGCGCGATCCGTTGCCGACGAACCGGAACCGGTCGGCGTTCAATTACAGGGTTGTGGCGCGGCTCAAGCAGGGGCGCGATGTCGTGGCTGCGCAGATAGAATTGGACGCAATGTCGGCGCGGCTCGCGGCGGCGTTTCCGGCGACGAACAAAGAGCGGCGGCTACTGGTGACGCCGTTGCGCGATCAACTGACAGGGCCGGTGCGGCTGATGCTGTATTTCCTGCTTGGGTCGGTGGGGCTGGTGCTGCTGATTGCGTGCGCGAATGTGGCGAACCTGCTGCTGGCGCAGGCGTCGGCGCGGTCGCGGGAGTTTGCGGTGCGAGTGGCGTTGGGCGCGGGGAGACTGCGGTTGATGCGGCAGTTGATGGTGGAGAACGCCCTGCTCGGGCTGATGGGCGGGGCGTTGGGTGTGACGCTGGCTGCACTTTCGCTCGATGCATTGCTGGCTGTTTCACCGAATCTGCCGCGGATGGGCGAGGTGACGATCAACTGGCCTGTGCTGGTATTTTCCACTATGTTGTCGTTGAGCGCGAGCTTTCTGTTTGGACTGGCGCCTGCGTGGGAGGCGACTCGTGGTGATGTGCAGGAGGCGTTGAAACTGTCGGCCACGCGCGGGGCTCTGGGAGGGCGGTCGCATCGCACCCGGCAGATACTGGCGATTGCGGAGATCGCGTTCGCGGTGGTGCTTGCGGCGGGTGCGGGGCTGTTCTTCCGGTCGCTGCTGGCACTGCATTCGTCAGAACTGGGATACAAAACCCAAGGGCTGCTGGTGATGTATGCTCACGCGCCGGCGAATTCGCTCCCGGAGCACATCAAAGCAGGGCGTATGCTGGAAGGCATTAATGAGGAGTTGCGCGCGGTGCCTGGTGTGGCTTCCACAGCGTCGATCATGGGACTTCCTACGGGACGTTACGGATCGAATGGGAGCTATGCGATCGAAGGGATTCATCGCGGAGTGGAAGGGGAGAAGATGCCGGAGGCGGGGTTCCGGCTGACGAGTCCGGGGTATTTTCAGACGATGGGGATTCCGCTGGTTCGCGGGCGTGATTTCGGGGCGCAGGATCAATACGACGCACCGTTTGTCGCGATTGTGAGCCAGGCACTGGCGCGGCAGAGTTTTCCGAATCAGGATCCGATTGGCAAGCGGCTGCGGTGCGGGCTGGATTCGCCGAATTGGATGACCATTGTCGGGGTTGTTGGCGATGTGCGGCAAGCCTCGCCCGCGGCGGCGCCAGAGCCCGAGTTGTACATGCCGCTGCTGCAGCATCCTTACATGGGCAATGAAGTGCAAACGGTGTTGCGCACCAGCATTGCTGCGGCGTCGTTGGTGGAGACCGTGCGGCAGCAGGTGCGGCGTCAGCATCCGGAAGTGGCGACGCGGTTCACGACGATGGAGGTGATGATTTCTGAGTCAATTGCGAGCCACCGGTTCCGCGCGCTACTGGCGAGTGTGTTCGCCGGTCTGGCGCTGTTGCTGGCTATGGCAGGGATTTACGGCGTGATGAGCTGTATGGTGGCGGAGCGGACTTCGGAGATGGGTTTGCGCATGGCGCTGGGAGCATCACCGGGAGATATTCTGCGGCTGGTGCTTTCGCAGGCTGGCGCGGTGACGGGGATTGGGTTGGCCTGCGGGGTAGTTCTGTCGTTTGCCGCGCACAGGGTGGTAGAGAGCATGTTGTTCGGATTGAAGCCCGCGGATCCGGCGACATACCTGGGTGTTGTCTGTGCGGTGTTGCTGGCGGCGTTATCCGCAGCGGTGGCGCCGGCGGTGCGGGCTTCACGCACCGATCCGCAAAGGAGCCTGACGCAATAGATGATGGCGCCCTCTGACATCCTGTCGCAATCCTTTGCCGCGATTCGCGCGCACCGGTTGCGGTCTGTGTTGACGATTCTCGGATTGACGATGGGCGTGGCGACTTTGATCGCCGTAATGACCCTGGTGCAAGGCGCGAACACTTACGTGGAAACGAAGGTGGCGAACCTGGGGACCAACGTTTTCCAGATCGCGCGGCTGCCGTTCACGGCGACGGATTTTCAGGAGATTTCGCGGGCGCTCAAGAATCGCAAGATCGAGGTTGAGCATGTGCAGGCGATTGCGGAGCGGTGTCTGCATTGCGAGCAGGTGGGTATGTCGGCGTCCACGAACGCGCGGGTTCGTCATGGCAGCGACCAGCTTTCCGATGTCAATGTGCAAGGCTACAGCGCCAACATGCACGTCATCGACACCAAGACGATTGAGTTGGGGCGGTTCTTCACCGAGACGGAGGATCTGCACGCAGCGCCGGTTTGTCTGATTGGCGCGAGCCTGCGTGAGCAACTGTTCCCCGCGGCGGATCCGTTGGGGGCGTCGCTGCATTATGCGGGTACGGACTGCACGATCATTGGCGCGTATGAGAAGTTGGGGTCGGTGTTGGGGCAGGATCAGGACAAATTCATGGTGATCCCGATGCAGGGTTTTTTGCGCATAAACGGGCGGCGGTCGAGTCTGACGATTCAAGTGAAGGCGGGTGGTGGCGCGCAGTTTCAGCAGGCACAGGATGAAGCACGATTGGTGCTGCGAAGTGAGCGTCACGTGCAGGCGGGGGCGAAGGACGATTTCTACATTGCGACCAAGGAGAGTTACATCAGTTTGTGGCAGAGCATCAGCGCGGCGTTCTTCGCGGTGTTTGTGCTGGTGAGCGCGATTTCGGCGGTGGTGGGCGGAATTGTGATCATGAACGTGATGCTGGTGAGTGTGACGGAACGGCGCAAGGAGATCGGGGTGCGGCGCGCCGTTGGGGCGACGATGCAGGACATCCGGCGGCAGTTTCTGGTGGAGAGTCTGCTGCAGTGTCTGGTGGGCGGTTTTCTGGGGATTGCGGCGGGCTTTGTGTTTGCGTATGCGATCAAGCACGCCACTTCGTTTCCCACGCATGTGGCCACGTGGGTGGCGGTGTTCGGGATGGTGATGAGTTCGGCGATCGGGTTGTTTTTCGGGATCTATCCGGCGGTGCGGGCGTCGCGGTTGGATCCGGTGGTGGCGCTGCGGTCGGATTAGCAGGAGCAGGGTGTCAGCATTGGGTTTCAGTCATACTGGGCACTTGCACTGGTGGAGAGTCATCGTCGTCCTTGCGATGCAATCGCAGCTTGCCGGGCAAGCGGGGTTGCAGCAGGGACAGACCGCCTTTCAGAATCGCGACTGGGCGGCGGCGGAGCGGCATTTTCTAGCGACGGTTCGTGCGCAACCCTCAAATGCAGCAGCCCATAAATGGCTCGGCATGACGTACGCCGTTCAGGAGAAGTTCGTTCTCTCGGAAGAGCCCTTCCGCCGCGCCTGCGGCTTGAGTCCCAAGGAGCCCGACGCCTGTTATTACTGGGGCCGGACTCTTTACATGATCAGCCGGTTTGAGGATGCGTTGCAGGCATTCCAGAAAGATGTGCGGCCGTTTCGTGGGAAGACTCTACTGGGAACGGCGCTCGCGGAAGATGCGCTGGGTCGCGATGCGGCGGCGGAGAAGTTGTACCTGAAGGCTATTGCAGCCGGATCCGCCCAAGCGGAAGCCGACTACCAGAAGTTCCGCCGCAAACGCACAGCGCCGGGCGCCACGTCCCCGCTGATCCGCCTTGATCCGCGAGAACTTCCGGTGAAGGTGGTGAATGGCGCCAGCGGTGAGAAGCGCCTGATGGAGACAATGCTCGCCGGCGTCGCTGTCATCGACTTCGATCGCGATGGATGGCCCGACATCTACATCTGCAACGGAGCCGGCGCGCCAAATGCTCTGCTGCGTAATAACCACGACGGCACGTTCAGGGACGTCGCTGCCGCAGCCGGTGTGGAAGCACGTGGCTTCTCCATGGGTGTCGCATCGGCGGACTTTGACAATGATGGCTTCGGCGATCTGTTTGTTACGGGACTCCGTAAGAATCACTTGTTCCGCAATCGGGGTAATGGCACGTTTGAACAGCTTCCGTTCCCTCAGGACGGCAAGTGGAGCGTCGCGGCAGCGTGAGCTCCCATCTCGAACGGGTTCGGTTTTTGGGGAACTCTGGGATTCAACGGAACCATTAGTGTAAACTCGGCCAACACCCCGATCCGGTTTGCCGAAGACGTGCTTGGCTTCATCCAGAACCCGTACCCCGACTTTGCCGGCACGCTCCCCAACCGGAGCGCCACACAAGCCAATGGCATCGGCATCGATTACTACAATCCGATCTACAACCACCTGCCCTATGTGCAGAATTGGAACTTCGGCGTTCAGTATCAGTTGCCCGGCTCCACGGTGCTGGAAGTCAATTACGTGGGCAACAAGGGAACGCGCCTGATCGCGAGGGGTTATTCGCAGCCGAACAACCTGCCGTTCACCACAACGCAGGAGTATGGAGACCTGCTGCCACGTCCCTGGAACTCATCCAGCCCGATCCCGGCACCCTTCCCGGGCTTCAGCGGCACCAACCTGCAAGCTCTGCGGCCTTATCCGCAGTTCACCGGGATCAGCGACATTTTCCCGAATGTCGGCAGTTCCACCTACAACGGACTGCAGGCGCAGGTGACGCGGCATTTCCGTAACGGATTCGCGGTCCTCGGCGCTTACACATGGTCGAAGTCCATCGGTCTCGCCGACAACGCTCTCGACACCGAAGGCGTCGCCGATGTTTTCAATCGCAGGCTGGAACGTTCGATCATCAACTTCGACTTCACGCATTTTGCCAAGATCACGTGGATCTACGAACTCCCCATCGGTCCCGGAAAGACAGTGCGAGTGGACGGTTGGGCCGGGAGGCTTTTGGGCGGCTGGCAGATCTCTGCCAATCACCGCATTCGTTCTGGCTCGCCGATCAGCATCCGCACGGGAGGCATCAGCGTTCCCACCGGTTCGTTCGCGCGTCCTGACTATGTCAGCGGGCAAAGTATCATGGACAATTCGAATGCCGGCATCAGCTTCCGTGGCTATGCCGACGGCTCAACCTACCTGAACCGTTCGGCATTCGCCAATCCGCCAGTGTTCCCGGGTGGACAGAATGTGGTGACGCGGCTTGGGACGCTTCGGCCTTATCTGCCTAACGTGCGCGACCGCTACTCCATTGCGGAAGACATCGGTATGCAGAAGGCGTTCAAGTTCACGGAAACACGTTATGTCGAGTTGCGCGGAACGTTCCTGAATCCGTTCAACCGGCATGGCATCGGTGGTCTGATCACGAACATCACGGATCCGCACTTTGGCCAGTTCACCGGTCAGCAGACGGGTCCGCGTTCCATCGAACTGTCGTTGCGAGTGGCGTTCTAAATCACTATTGCAGCCGCCGGCCGTGCGGAGGTGAGTGCGTGCTTCGCGGGTCGTCATAGGTTCGCATAGACGGCTTTTTCGAAATCATTGAGCAGACCCACTGCTTCTTCGTCGACGAAGGGCAGGAGTTGCATCATGATGGTCGCGCACACTTTCTTTTTCGGGTCGATCCAATAGTAGGTGTTGAAGAGGCCGGCCCAGGCGAGGCTGCCAGCGGAGCGTCCGCCGGCGTAGGGCGTAGTGTTGATGAGGAAGCCGTAGCCCCATTTCTCCGTGAAGCCGGGTTGGATATCGACGTCGCGCGACCAGGACTGGCGATGGCTTTTCATCTTGCCGGCGGTGGCTTCGCCGATTTGATTGCGGCCCATGCTCTCGACAGTTTTTTCGCTGAGGGTGCGGGCGCCTCCGCGGGCTTTGCCGTGGTTGAGGATCATCTGCATGAAGCGGACGTAGTCGCTCACGGTGCCGTAGAGACCGCCGCCGCCGTTGAACGATTTTGGCGGGGCTGGTTGTTTACGCTCGTACGGCTTGAGGGTGCCGTCGTTCTCCCGCTGATAGCCAGTCACCAGACGATTGAACTTGGATTCGGGAAGGAGGAAGCTGGTGTCGGTCATGCCGAGGGGCCGGCAGATCTTCTGTTGGAAGTAGTCTTCCAAGGTGAGGCCGGAGATCTCCTCGACGAGGCGGCCGGCCCAGTCGATGCCTTGTCCGTATTGCCAGCGCTTGCCGGGCTCGAACATCAGGGGGCCGGGTTTGTCGTAAGCAGGCTTGGGCTTTTGCGAGGCGTAGCGCCATGCGTCGCCGTCCCAGGCGTCATAGCAGAGGCCGCAGGTGTGGGTGAGCAGATGATGCAGAGTCACTGGCGTTTGCGCGGGCTTGAGTGAGGCTTTGCCCGCGGCATCGAAGCCAGTGAGGACATCGAGATTGGCCAGTTGCGGGAGGTGCTTGGCGACGGGTTCGTGGAGCGCGACCTTGCCTTGCTCTACCAATTGAAGAGCGGCGACGGTGGTGATCGCTTTGGTCATGGAGGCGATCTGGAAAATGCTGTCGGTCCGAACTGGGACGCCTGAGGAATCGCGAGTGCCGAATGCCCCGGAGTAGATTGGCTTCGTGGCGCCCGCGGCCATTGCGACCACGCAGGGGAGACTGCGGCGGGCTAGGCCGGAGCGGACCGTGTCGTCGATCTTGTTCGTATTGGCGGCGAAGAGCGAGGCGGCTGTGGTTCCGAGGAAGGCGCGGCGTCCGATTGTGAAAGGCATTTTATGATGCTAGCTGATTGGCGCACGCCAGGCGTTCAGCTTCGCTTCAAAGTCGCGCTTGCGGACGGCGTGCGCGGGGTCGGCGGCGAGGTTGCGGGTTTCGTGAGGGTCGGCCCGCAGGTCGTAGAGTTCCTGATGTCCGCTGTTGTACCAGTTGAACTTGAAGCGGCGAGTGCGGATAGTGCGGATGGGGTTCTTCCACTTCTGCTTGGCGTAGTATTCCAGGAAGAGATGCTCGCGCGCGGGGCCGGGTTTGGTGAGGTCGACGCCGTCGGTTTCGGTTTTCCATCGGAGGCCGGCGAGTCCCGCGAGGGTGGGTGCGTAGTCGGCCTGCATGACGAGCTCGTCCTTGCGCCCGGCGACGGATCTGGCACCCGGACCGGCGATGGTGAGCGGGATTCGCAGCAGCTCTTCATACATGAACGGGCCTTTGTAGGGGAGGCCGTGTTCGCCTAGTTGATCGCCGTGGTCGGTGGAGTAGACAACGGTGGTGTTGGCGAGGTCGACCGCACTGAGAACCGTTCCCAAACAGGCATCGGCTTCCTCGACAAGCGTGCAGTAGAAGCTTCGGTATTTGAGCCATTGCTCTTGAGTGAAAGCGCGGGTTTGCCTGCCCTGGTCCTTCTCGACGAATTCCATTTGCTCGGTTGGCTTGGCGGCGAGATCGCGAAGGTCGCTGGCCGGCTTGCGAACGCCCTCGCGCAGTTTCGTGTGTTCCACTTCCTTGGGGATGGAGTAAATGTGATGCGGGTTGAGGATGGAGACGATGGCCATCCAGGGCTGCTTCTGTTCGCGAATCCATGCGGCGGCGGCCTGCACGACTTTCGTATCGGAGCCGTTCAATGCGGAGTGCGTGAAGCCGAACGGAGTGAGGTCGTCGCCGCCGCCGAGATGCCATTTGCCGAAGTAACCCGTGGAGTAGCCGGCGCTCTTGAATAGAGTGCCGATGGTGGGGCGGGAGGAGGGAAGGCCTTTGCCGAGCGAACTGCCATCGACGTTGGTGAGGACGCCGGCTTTGTGCGGATAGAGTCCGCTAAGGATGGCGGAACGTGCGGGCGAACACTGCGGCGTGTTGCAGAAGGCATTGGAGAAATCGACGCCGGCATTGCGAAGACGGTCGCGGTTGGGGGTGCGGACGGGACCGGGGAGCCGCGCGCTCTCCTGATCGGTGAGGAAGAGGAGGACGTTCTGTTTGCGCGGCTGTTGGGCGAATGCGGTAGTGGCGGTGGCGGCGAGCAGGATCTGGCGTCGTGAAAGCATGCTTTGATGTTATGACAGGCGGGCGCAGGGGGAGCGAGCCCTTGACCTGGCCGAGGTAAGACAATATCTTACTTATATGAAGACTGTGATTTCCTCCAAGGGGCAGATCGTTCTGCCTGCGGAATTCCGGCGGATGGATCGAGTGCAACCGGGCCAGGAGTTCGACGTCGAGCGACTCTGCAGCGGCGACTACCGGTTGGTACG
>JACQZR010000063.1 GCA_016213775.1 Acidobacteriota bacterium | reverse complement strand
GTGAGGGACTATGCAGATCTGGCGCGGCTGGGTTTCGTCAGGCGTGCGTGGCTGACGCAGATCATGAATTTAATGCTGCTGGCACCGGACATTCAGGAGCAACTTCTCTTCTCAACATCCGGCAGCGTGCAGTCTGTGGAGCGGGGCCTGCGCAAGGTAGTGGCGATTCCCTGTTGGCAGGATCAGCGCAAACACTTCAGCAAGCTACGCGGCTGAGCGGTTGCCGCACTCTGCTTCGAGCAACGGTTCAGATGTTCAGCGGACATCAGGCAGGCTTTAGTGAACCTCCGAAGAAAGGCTCACCTTTTCAGTCTCCTCGACAGTGGCCGTATGGTCGGAAACAGCTCCGCTATCGGTACACTCAGCGCATGAGCGAGTCTGGCGATGTTCCACAGCGACACATTTCGCAATCCGCGCTCAATTCCACCAATGTAAGTCCTGTGTAGATCGGCTTCTTCAGCCAGCTTTTCCTGCGACCAGCCCCTTTCCCTCCGCAACTCGCGCACTCGCTCCGCAAAACGGTTGACAGCTTCGTCCGCGACGGCTTGATGCTCAGGGCGCAAACGATCATCGTCTGTTGTTGCACCCTTTAGGTCTACAGACGTAAAGTAACAATGTCATTTATAGAACCGCCAAAAGTCCGGTTTTGTGGATGTGGCCTTGAGACGTCATTTGCTCGTGCCAGTGCTGATATCCGCCGCTGTACTTGCCGTCGGTCAGTTGGATTTGGATGCTAAGACGCCCTCGTCCGTTGTGATCAGTCAGATCTACGGAGGCGGCGGCAATAGCGGAGCGACTCTCACCCATGATTTCATAGAGATCTTCAACCGCGGCACCGATGTGGTTAGCCTGGACGGCTGGAGCGTGCAGTACGCTTCCGCCACGGGCTCCTCGTGGACACGGACTACCCTCTCTCGGACTATCGAACCCGGTCAGTATTACTTGATCCAGCAGGCCCGCGGTACGGGCGGAACTGTCGCTCTCCCATCACCGAATGCGACCGGCACCGCCAGCATGAGTGCGACCGCAGGGAAGGTGGCGCTATCCAGGTCATCAGTAGTCCTTGCCGGCGACAGCCCAACTGGCTCGGACTTGGTAGATTTCGTGGGCTTCGGCTCGGCTAACGCTGCGCTTGGCAGGCCGGCTGGAGAGCTGAGTAACACAACCGCCGCCATTCGCCGAAACAACGGCTGCGCCGACACACGCAACAATGGTGCCGACTTCGTGATCGGCGTGCCAAGCCCGCGCAACACTTCCTCGCCAAAAAATCCGTGCTCGCCGCTTGGCCCGAGAATCACGGCAGTCTTGAACGCCGCCAGCTTGTTGCCCGGGCCGATCGCACCAGGAACAGTCATCATGATCCTAGGAGCCGGACTCGGACCAAACGAACCAGCAGAGGCGCAACGGACGCCCGATGGTGCTGCGATAACGAAGATTCTGGCGGACACACGAGTCGTGTTCGACGGCGTCGCGGCTCCCATTGTAAGAGCATCGTCGACCTCCGTTGTGGCGATCGTCCCGTTTGGCGTCGCAGTCCGAACCGAGACTGAGATTCAGGTCGAGTACAGGAACCAGTTTTCGACGAAGACTCCTGTCATGGTCGTGGAGGCCTCACCGGGAATTTTCACACTGGACGCCAGCGGGGAGAATCAGGCCAAGGCCTGGAACGCGGACACGACAGAAAATACGAAAGACGCTCCGGCGGGCAAGGGAAGCATCATTACGCTGCTCGTGACGGGGTGTAGGCAGACGGTGCCGGCACTTGCAGACGGCCAGATCGTCAGGGGTGTGCCGCCGAGCTTGCCACTGTTAGTCAGAGTGCTGATAGGCGGCATCGAATCGGAGGTCACCTCCGCAACCGCAATGCCCGACCACCCCGCGGGCTATGCACGCATAACGGCGAGGATCCCTGAGCGCCTGGACTATGGCGGGCAGATTCCGGTCGCAATCCAAATCGGGGATTCCACGAGCCAGTATGGCGTAACGGTGACGGTCGCCGGCGAGGTTCCGGAGCCGGGAACGGGTCAGGCGATTGAGACCGTGCTAACGCAACTGAGGAGCGCACCCGCTGAATTTCCGGTCGCGGAGATTCCCGACGACACCTCGCCCCTGCCGAAGGAACGACTGGGGATAGTGTCCTGGAACATCCAGACCGGAGGGACGTCTACGGCGTCAGGAGCGCAGCGTCCGCCGATGGTACGAGAAGCGCTTCAGAGGATGTTCTCGGGTACCTACCAGGTGTTGGCTGCGCAGGAGATACCCAACGAGGCCTCGGCCGAGTTCCTGCGATCTCTGCTACCAGGAGGCGCCGAAGCTTGGCGAGCGTCCTTCATCGACACACCCGATTCCATGAACAATGGCATTTGGTATCGGAGTGGTGTCGTGGTGCGCGACAGCCTCGCACTCTACGCCGACTCGGAGCCCGACGCGAGTGGCAAGCCGAGGTCTGAACACCCGCCGCACGTCGCAAACCTCGTAGCCGGCGACTTCGACTTCACGTTGATTTCGCTCCACCTCACATTTGCCGACGGAGACACTCGGGAGTCCGTGCGCGAGCTTAGGCACGTCTTGGATTACTTAGATCGCTACTTCTCACATCCGGATCACGATCCTGACGCGGTGGTGTGCGGCGACTTCAACATTTCGTCCTCGCACAGCGACGATGAGGCGCCCTTCGGTGTATACCTGGATCGAGTATTCGACGGCGACCCGCGCTTCCAATCTGGCGAGCGGCGTTTTGCCACGACAGTCACGCGTGGCACGTCCCGGCGGACGCGCCAGAATGGTAGCGTGCCCAATCGGAATTTGGATCACTGGGTCGTCTCCGCTGATGCACTGGAAGAATTCGTGCAGGCTCGCCGAGTAGACCCCGAAGTCCTGCTGGGACATCCTGAGGACCCGGAGGAGCGGTTGACCTCTGACCACTTCCCGATCGCGGCATTTTTTCGGCTGCGGGGCGAAGGAGTGGCGCGGGACAATAGGACCGCGATTCGCCCTCAATAACATCTATCGCCTTCTTTCGCTTTGATCAATAACAGTGCCCCTCGCTATGATGATAATCGGTCAGGCGGGCAGAATGTACAGGAAGACCTTCGAAACCGTAATGGGAGTAATGGACCGCCTCCATCTTGAGGTCACGACGTATGGTCAGGCAACTGACGAAACGGCGCAGGATGTGAGGGAGGCTCTCATGCAGTGTGCAACTGAGCACCTGGACGCATTTCATGCCAGCGGCAACATCGGATTGGTATTGGTAGACCGCAGCGTGGCTGCTATCCAGCCTTACATGGATCCCGCTGAGAAGTGCATTCCCGGTATTGCGCAGGCTGTTCGAAATCATGTCGAGATCGTCGCCAGCAAACGCGACTGGCTGGAGGAGAAGCGTGAGCAGGTAATACACATTGTTCAGGGGATCTCAGTTAGCGCGAAAGTTGGGGAGCCCCTTGTCATCAGCCGCCCTGAAACTGGACCTTTGATCTCGACCGAGAGGCCCTCTGTGCAGCAATCCGCAGAGCTATCTGCACCAGCTTCTCGAAGCGTCCTCCCAGGAGCCGATGCAGGCTATTCCTCTGATGCAGCGTCAGAGGAATCGGCTAACCGTACGACCGGTAGCCTAGTTCAAGAAGCACCGCACGGCCCCAGCCTCGATCATGAAACGGACAATACCCCTCATGCCGTAGCGGAGCTCCGCGAGGGCCTGCCTTTCTCATACCCTCCCACGAACAATGTCCCGAATGCAGCTCTACCGAACTTCCTGTTTCGGCGTGAGGGCAAACTGTGGAGACTCATATTCAATGGCACTGAGGCGCATGTCACAGACTTGCTTGGCATCGGCTATATTGCGGAGTTGCTGCGAAAACCGCGTGTGGCGATTGAAGCAGGGAAGCTTAGGTGGCCGACTGTCGAATGTCTCGCGATTGCAGATGAGCCCGGGATTCCATTAGCCGATGATGACACTATCAAGTCAGTACGCGGGGAATTAGCGGCGCGGCAGGATGAATTGGGGCGGCTCTGCGAGTCCGATTGGCCACGCAGGGGGGCACTCAAGGAGGAAATCTCAGAACTAAAAGATTATCTCGGCCAAGTCGAGCGTCGCCGCGGCCAAGCAAGAAAAGTACGGGGGACGGCGCAGAAGTCTAGAACATCTGTTACGAACGGCATCGCGCGAGCGATCAGGGCTATCTCTCACCAGCATCCCGATCTTGCCCGACACCTGAAGGACTCAATACATACGGGAGGTTCACCGGCCTATGTGCCGAAGGAGCTTCCGAACTGGCACTTCTGACTGCACCCACTTGTCACGCGTGGTGTAACACCCTGTCACGCCGGATGTAACGCCTCATTTGTAAGGCGTTGCCGAAGGCGACCAGTACAAGGCGCAAGGAACCGCAAGACGTTTGGCATCCCCGCCCTGGCAGCCCCAGGCAACTCCTCGAAAATTTGCTTTGAGGAGTCTTTCAGTGAGTCACCCAATCAGCAAGTCAGACTTGTCCGAACCGCGGCGAAGATTGATCGAGCTGCTCGGTATGCTTCAATTCGGCACAATCGGAGGGTTACAAATCCGCGGAGGTGAGCCGATGCTCACGCCCGCACCGAGAGTCGTGCAGAAGCTCAAGCTCGGCGCCGACAGCACAAACCATCCCGGAGCCAACTTGGACGACTTCTGGCTGAAACGGCCGGTCATCGAACTGCTGAACGCGATCGCCGACATTGGCGATGGAGAGATCCTCTCGCTCGAAATTCGGCACGGACTGCCGGTCGTGCTCCAGCTTGAACGAGGGCAATTCGACGACAGAGGCGGCCGCAATGGCTGACTCCGTGGTAGAGCAGTATTACAGCGTGGCCTGTCGTGTTGCGGGCGTACTAGCAACTAGAACCACGAGGCTCTACGGCCTGCCAGCTGACGCACGCCGGGACCTGGAACAAGACGTCCTGCTTGAGTTGTGGCAGAAGCGTGCTGCGTTCGACCCTCGGCGTGGTTGCTGGCAGACCTTTTCGGAGGCGGTTGCGGTCAATAAGATGACATCGCTGGTCAGGAGGATGTGCTCGCAGCACTCCGCATGGCTCAAGGAGCAACCGATCGCCCGCGCTTTATCGGTGGAGGCTCCTAATCGGCACAACCAACTGCGCGACGATGTCGGTCGAGTGCTGGCTAGAGTCTCGCCATCCGATAGGCGCATCGCCCGCTCATTGATGTACTATTCCGTCGCAGAGACAAGTCGGAGCATGGGCGTCTCACGCCCGAAGGTGTATCGGGCTATAAGCCGGCTGCGCCTAGTGTTCACCGTGGCTGGTTTCGCTAATCGCGGACGTAAGGAGGTACTGAAGTGACTCTCAGTATCGCCACTCCGGATCCGGAGTTTCGTGCGCCGGACTTTCGCGCGCCAGACGACCTAACCGAACTGGACCAATGGGTTTTGTGGCGCCACGAGGCCAGAAACGGCAAGACCACCAAGGTACCCTACCAGCGGAGCGGTCGGCCTGCGGACAGCACCGATCACCGCACCTGGACAACATACGAGTCTGCGTTGCAGACCTGGTGTTGCAGTCCGCGGCGCTACGTGGGGCTCGGCTTTGTCTTCGCGCAAGAAGACCCGTTCGTAGGAATTGATCTCGATGATTCTCTCGCTGACGCTGGAAACGTCAAGCCATGGGCCCGCGGCATAGTAGGGCGTTTCAGCGACACCTATATGGAGATTTCACCTAGGAGCCTGTCCGAGAATTTGCCCTGACCTCGCCTTTTCCGCTGGCATCTGAAACAGAACCGGCCCATAATGTTTTATGGGAAAAAGCTACCGGCCCTACTACCCGGACGAGGAGTTGTTGCTGCCTCCCAGCCTCCG
>JACQZR010000071.1 GCA_016213775.1 Acidobacteriota bacterium | reverse complement strand
CTTGATGACTGGATTCTCCGCCGTCTTCCGCGATTCCTCATCTACGATTCGGAAGACCTCCTCCAGCGGCCGGCCTGAAGCCTCGGCTGAGGTCCAGCCGGTCAGTTGCTCGGCAACGGGATTCAGATAGGAGACTCGACCATTGGTATCGGTGGCCATTACGGCGTCACCAATGCTGCTCAACGTGACCCGGAGCCGCTCGCGGTGCTCGGCTACTTCCTCTTGCGCGCGGACCTGAGCCGTAATGTCCCGGATGATCTTGGATGCGCCCGTGACCTGCCCGCCCGCATCGTACACGGGCGAAACAGTAACCGATGCATGGATGATGTTCCCGCCCTTGGTCCGCCGGACGGTTTGAAACTGATCGACGCACTCGCCGCGGCTGATTCGTTCCAGGATTCGCGGCATCTCGTCCGTATGGCCGGGAGGAGCCAGCAACGAAATCGGCTGGCCGATCATTTCGGCCGCCGAATAGCCGAGCATGTGCTCCGCGCCATGGTTCCACGTGGTGACGATGCCACACAGGTCTTTGCTGATGATCGCGTCCTCAGAAGACTCGACGATGGACGCCAGGCGCTGGCTGATCCGTTCGGCACGCCGCCGTTCGGTGATGTCCCTAAACACCAGCACCGTACCGGCAATGGTTCCGCTCCCGTCGCGGATCGGCGCGGCGCTGTCGTCAATTGGGACTTCCGTTCCATCGCGCGCCAGGAGGACCGTGTGATTTGCCAGGCCGACGATGGCGCCCTCGCGCAACACCTTCGCAACTGGGCTTTCCACGGCTGCGCGAGTGTATTCGTTCACGATGCAAAAGACCTCATCGAGCGGTTTGGCGAGCATCTCGTCCTCCGGCCAACCCACGAGTGATAATGCCACTTTGTTGGCGAAGGTCACCCGTCTTTGCGAATCCGTGGCTATGACCGCATCTCCAATGCTTGCGAGCGTGGTTTCAAACCGCTGCCTCTCGACGCGTTCGGAATTCTCTGCCCGCTTGGCCCGCTCAACTGCCCGTCGTTGCGCGTCACTTAACAGGGCCATGCCAAAGCCGACAACGACAAAGATCAACAAGGTGATCTGATCGCCGGCATTCGGCATCACAAGCGATTTCACTGGCGGAATAAACAGGTAGTCCGCCGCCAGCGTGGACAGGACGATGCTGAGCACAGCGGGCCGGAAGCCGCCGAACCACGCAGCGATCAGGACTGCCGGAAAAAACGTGATAAACGGAACCGCGGTCGCCCCGACGAGCGGAGTCAAAGCCATTCGGAGCAGTACTGCCGCGATCGTGGCCAGAACCGCTGCTCCATACCGCACGAACCAGCGTCCCGGGTCCGTTTGATGGTCGCCGCTTACGAATGGTCCCAGCCCGACAGCGAGGAAGAATAGGAGCACCAGCGACCCCGCCACGGTCACCAGAAGAACCCCTCGCGCAGCCGCTTCTCCCTCGAGGGAAGCTTGATTTTGCGCAGAGGTCTCAGTGCGCTGAATCTGCGCGCAGAGGGTCCGGATTTCATCCATCATCCGTTTACCCTCGCCGCTGAGAACTTCAGCCGTCGCGGCAGCAAGGCCCTGAGTACGCCGCACTTGAATTGTCTGGCGCAGATGTTCGAGCCGCCGACTCACCAGGTCGCTCAGGCGAGCCGCGTTGTCCGCCTCGGCCGGGCGGGCCGCGAGCATGCCCTTCAGTTGGGCGAGTTCGCTTGGGACGGATTGGAGTGCTTGATTGTACCGTCCCAGGTAGCGATTCTCGCCAGTGAGCAGGAACTCACGTTGGCCTGTCTCGGCGTCGAGCAGGCCCGAAAGAAGTCTCTCAGCGGAGTCCACGATCTCTCGGGTCTGGGCGGCGTCCGTGTTCGCGCGGCTATATTGCGCCCATTCGCGATACGACAGCCCGACGATCACCATGAGGACCAAACCGGCAATGCCCAGCATGGCCGTGCTCCGCCCTTTCGCGCGGGAGGTCGACTGCTCGTGTGAGAGAGATGGCAAGTGCAAAAATCCCAGTCTCAGCAGTGTACATCACACGGGTTTTGCCTTCAATCGGGCAATCAGGAGGCTAACACGCAGCTTTGGGCCATAACATCCGATCATTCAGAATGGAGCGGGGGCTGACCCAGGAAGACATGATCTCCTACGGCTTTACCGTGCGGCGTCAAATGATCGAAGAGGAATCGCGTTTCCCACAATAATAACTTCACATTTAAGTGCAGGCCAATTGTGGCGCACCCTTCAGCGTGCCGCGTCGTCTTGCGCTTTGCGCCAGCACTCATGCCGACGCCTTGTTTTCCACTGTGAAGAGGCGTCGAGAAGAGTCTCGACGCTGCACGCAGGAGTGCGTGCGCCACGGCTTCAAACCGCGAAGTTGTTTTTGAGCCTGCCCTAGGTCGTGAATTTCGACGTGGCCTTGCTCCCGATCTTCCGCCTGGTGCAGGCAAACGCCCCAAAGCACGCTGCCATCAGCATTAGCCCGCCTGTCGCCGGTTCGGGCACTGGGTCGCCAAGAATCCGGGTTGTGAAATTACGATCAGTACCCGCATAAGTCCACAATCCGGTGCTCATGGACCGGGATGCCCACGGTGTTGTCAGGGCCACGGCTTGGTTTAAATACCACGCCATGTTTTCGTCCGAATTCTGTATGCCAACGAAATAGCTGCCGGGAGTGAGCACGGCTCCACCACTGAATCCAACGCTGAAAACCGGTAACCCGACGGACGCAGGAGAAGGGAGAAACGCTGTTACCGAGGTCGAATCCAGAGCACTGCCGACACCGGAGGAGTCGTTGTACACCGTGATGGTCAGGTTGGAACTCTGCGCAGGAACGCCGCAACACGGGAGAGACAGGATAGCTTCAAAGCCCGTCAATGTGGCAGTGGTGGTGATGGTGAACCGGGTGGCCCGTTCGGCGAGGTCAAATGGCGTGTACGTTACGCGACCGGCGTTGTTGAGGTATAGGTTCGCCACACCCATGTTGTCGTAGAGGACCGTGGCGTTTGCGGCGGTGTGGCAAGCAAGAACCAAAATTAGATATCGCATAGGATCCTTTCTTCGTCACGTGAAGTGGGTTCATCGAGTAATGCGTGGGATCCGCGAAGATGGGGTCGCTACGGTTGCCTTGCAGGATCGCTCAGGCGAGCCGGGAGGATGCCCCTTCAGTTGGGGCGAGTTCGGTTGGGACGGACTGGAGTCCCAGGTAGCCGGCGTCAAGCAGGCCCGAAAGAAGTCTCTCAGCGGAGTCCACGATCTCTCGGGTCTGGGCGGCGTCCGTGTTCGCGAGGCTATATTGCGCCCATTCGCGATTACGACAGCCCGACGATCACCATGAGGACCAAACCGGCAATGCCCAGCATGGCCGTGCTCCGCCCTTTCGCGCGGGAGGTCGACATCTCGCGTGAGAGGGATGGCAAGAGCAAAAATCCCAGTTTCAGCAGTGTACATCACACGGGTTTTGCCTTCAGTCGAGCGGGTGCGCGTCCTGAAAGTGATGTGGCCAGGGCGTTAAGGGCCCAACAACTCTGTGTTAAGAACGTAAAGCCTTCATTCTAAGGGGTTTTCAAACGGACCGGTTGCTTGTACCATCGTTTCTAGAAGACTTTTTCATGCGACATCTTTCTCCAGTTTTCCGAACGGCATGCCACTTCGGAATGGGGTTGGCGTTGGGACTGGCAGTCCTCATCCTCCTGCAGTTCCAGCGCCAGCCTGCCCCAAAATCCACATTTGCTCAGGATGTTGCAGCGCTCGGACGCACGATCGAGAACACCGGTTTTTCCCATGGCCGTGAGCTGTCGGCGGTTCTGAACAAACTACGAGTAAAGGGGCGCGGCCGCATTGCCTGGATCCAACTCCACGACTCGAATGGGACCTTGGTGGCACAGGCCGGGCGGGTTTCGCCGCTGGAGTCCGCGGGCAATTCCGTGGTTCTCAAGTCGTATCGGGTACCACTCGCGAACGGCGATGCGGGAACCTTGGATGTCGCCTACTACGTGCAGGCCAGAGGGTCAAAGGGGGCGAGGCGGCGTCACTTCTCCGCCAGCGTTTTCATCTGAGCGAGACCCTTTTCGAAATCCGGCCCCACCATTCCGTCCATCCCACCCATGAAGAGGCACATCGCCTTCGACAGGAAGTTATTCTCGCCGCTCATCGTCCATACCACCTTCGATCCACTTCCGCTTTCTTCCACTGTGAACTCGGTGGTACTCGTCGAAGCAAACGGCTTGATGAAATCGAGTTTGATCTTCACCAACCGCCGCGCCTGCGATTCAAGAATGGTCATCATTCCTTCGCCCACCTGATCGTTTCCCACCCACTTATAAATCGCGCCGCTTCCAGACGGCGGTCCTTCGTAGGTGGTCTTCATTGAGGGATCGAGCTTCGCCCAGGGCGACCACCCGTCCCACTGATGAAAGTCGTTGATCAGCCCGTGCACCTTCTCCGGCGCGGCATTGATCGTTGCCGAGCGGCTTACCTGAAACTGCGCCGGCTGCATTGCCACTACCACGCAGAACACGACAATCACGCCCGCCAAACCAAGAAGAATCTTTTTCAGCATCACGCCTCCTCAGGGAGCTTACCATATCGAATTCAGTGCGTCTTAAGGCGCGAAGGCGAACGTCAGGAGAGGAGGAGTGGTGCTCTCAATGCGAAGCTCATGGCTGAGCTCTCCGAATGCTTCGTGCCAGACCGCAACGGTGTATTGGCCGGGGGGCAGGTTGTCGATGGTGAATTTGCCGTCCTGTGCAGTGATTGCGTAGTAGGGATGGGGCAGAACCGCCACGAAGGCACGCATCCAGTTATGGATGTTGCATTTCACAGGGATCATCACTTCGGGGTAGGCGAAACGGCGTTGCAGATCGGGTGCGCCCGGGGTCTGTTGCTGGTTCCAATCGCGATTGTTTTTCGGCATCGGATGGATGTTGTGCGAGACCGGGTCGGCGTTCCTGACTGTGAATGTCTGGCCAGTGCGCAACGCGAGCACTCGTGGGAGGAACTGACAGCCTTTCTGCTCCATTACGACGGCGGTTTCGGCCGGCGGGAAGGTTTTTCCTTCGAGGCCGGTCTTAACGTAGACGAACGCATTGGCGAGACTGCCGTCCTTGGCGAGGATGACCTTGTCCTCAAACACCGGGGTTTTGTGCAGCGCTGCGCAATCCTCTTCGGCCTCCATGGAGATGCGTTTCGCCGCTGGCGCCTTGCCTTTGAATGTCACGTGACCGGTGAGTTTGGCGGCGGTGGCGGGATCGACTTTGAAGAAGTCCACAGCCGCTTTCTTCTCGGACTTTTTCGAGTCAGGACCGGGCCCGCCGCAAGCGGCCAGGAGAACCATCGCTATGAGGATGGCAGCTTTCACCTGGCGGCCTCGCCGGTGAGGGATTCCATGAAAGCGACGAGATCGGCGCGCTCCTGTTTGTTGAGTTGGAGATCCTTGATTTCCTTGTCGCGCTGTGGATTGGAGTTGCCGCCGCCAACGTAGAAGTCGACCACTTCCTTGAGCGTTTTCAGAGACCCGTCGTGCATATAGGGAGCTGTCTCAGCGATGTTGCGCAGTGTGGGGGTGCGAAATGCCCCGCGATCGGCCTCCTGGCGGGAAATTTTGATGCGGCCTTCGTCGATGAGTTTTCCTTCGGGATCGATGCCTACACCGAGGTTGTGAAACTTGTTGTCGGTGAAGAGTGCGAACTTCTCTTCGATGGTGTGGCAGACCGCGCAGTTGCCCTTTTTGGGATCGCGGAAAACTTCCAATCCGCGTCTGGCCGCTTGGGAGAGCGCCTTCTTGTCGCCGCCATAAAGGTAACGATCAAAGGGCGAGTTGCCGCGTAGGACCGTGCGCTCGTAGGAAGCGATGGCATTGGCGATGCGCTCCATGGTGACTGGCGATTGGCCGGCGGGGGCTGGTCCGTAGGCAGTTTCAAACATCGCGCGCAGATCCTTGTCCTGGTCGATTGCTTTCTCCGCCCCGGCCGCTGTGTGCCCCATTTCGATGGGGTTGATGATGGGCCCGCCGGCTTGCGCTTCGAGCGTCGGCTCGCGGCCGTCCCAGAACTGTGTAGTGCTGTAGGCGGAGTTGATCACCGTGGGAGCGCTGCGATTGCCCTTCTGCCCGCGGACCCCCGTGGATACGGGCTGAGCGTCCGTGAAACCGTGGCGCGGATCGTGACAGTTGGAACAGGCGATGGTGTTATCTACGGAGAGCTTGACGCTGAAATAGAGCTTCTCGCCGAGAGCAATGGTTTCGGCGGTGGGCGGGTTGTTCTCCGGAATGGGGACAGGCGGGAGCCCGAGTGGGACCGCAATCGTGACCTGCTTACCTGTGGGCTTTGCGCTCAGCGGCGCCGCCGGCGGGTGGGTCGATGTACACGAAGTGAGGAATGCGGCGGCGAGTGCGAGTGTGCTCAGCGCCTGGTTGCGGAGTGTCATGCGGTTCACCTGCGTCATTGAGGCAGGACGATCACACCCCAAGGTTTGTCGCCTGCCGGAATCTTTCGCACCACGGTTTGTGTGGCGAGATCGACTACAGACACATCATTTGATGGGCCATTCGCGGTGAAGAGCATCTTCTCGTCGGGCGAGAGCGCGATGCCCCAGGGCCGCTGGCCAACTTCAAACGACGCTGTGATCTTCTGTGAGGCAGTGTCGATGACAGCCACCTTCCTGCCGCGCCCGGTGGAGACGTAGAGCTTGGATCCGTCCTTAGACATCGCGGTTCCCATCGGCTTCATGCCGGTTTCAAAGGCGATGGAACCGGCGACTTCCTGCTTCACACAATCGAGCACAGTGACATTGCCGCCGTTCTCATTGGTGACGAAGGCGCGTGTGCCGTTGGGAAGGAATGCGACGGAGCGGGGGCGGCGGCCGACCTCGATAGTCTTGACGACCTTGGCGGCGGCCGTGTCGATTATAGCTACCGTGCCGTCGTTCTCCGATGTGACGTAGACGAACTTGCCGTCCGGGGTGAGCGTGACGCCTTCGGGCTCTTCGCCCGTCTTGAGGGTGCTGAGCACCTTACCGCTGGTGAGGTCGATGATGCTGAGCCCATCCGCGTCCTCGTTGGAAACGTAGAGGAACCTGCCGTCCTTGCTGATATCGAACTGTTCCGGGTCGGAGCCGCCGAAGAGCTTCTTGATCACCTTCTTCTGCGCGATATCGTAGACCCCGATGCCGTCGGCGCTTTTGTCGGGCGGCGGCAGCGTGCTTTCGTCCACTCCCGGGGGGGCGGCGGGAGAGCCGCTGAGGGCGACGTAGATGAAGCCACTGCTTGCGTGGATGCCGCGAGGCCGTTTACCCAGCGTCACCGTGCCGACGGCGACGGGTTGCGCGGGGTCGATGATGGTCATGTCGCCCGAGCCCTCGTTACTGACGTACACAAGGTAGGACGGCTTCGGCGGCGCGCTGCTGGTGCAGGCGAGGGATAACAAAAACAGCGCCGCGGTGGAGATGACGGCGAACAATCGCGACTTCATGTGGGCACCTGGGGAGTGGAGTTTAGAAAACGATGCGGCCTTTCTTCGATTCGATCTTGGCGATGTCGATGTTGGGGATCTTCTTCAGATCGTCGATGGATTTGAACTGGCCATTCCTGGTGCGGTACTCGATGATGGCTGCGGCTTGCGAGCGGCGGAGGCTGAGCGCGCTTTCGAGTTGGATGGCAGTGGCTTTGTTGATGTTGAGCGGCGGGACGTCGCCGGCCGGGTAATGTTTGGCGAGGTAGTCGAGGGCAAGGTTGGTTTCCTGCTCAGTGGCTTTCATTCCGAAGGCTGTCATCTTGGACATGGTGCTGCTCCAACCGTCGCGATCCTGGCGGAGGGAGATGGAGCGGGCCATTTCGTGACAGCCTTTGCACATCTTTTCAATTTCGGCGCGGCCGGGCCCGTCTGGGAGTTGTTGGGCCGCGGCGGTAGTGGCGATCACGGCCAGGATGAGAATGTAGGCGGTCATGTTCCTATTTTAGTGTTCCATTGGGAAGGCGAACGAGTACTGCGTGCCATCGTAACCGGCGACGAACACCATGTTGTGATCGGAGGCAAGAATGCCGGAGTGCACGAAGGACATGATCGACTTGCCGCTGTTCCAGAGTTCCTTGCCGGAGGCGCCGTCGAGCGCGTAGAGGACGGCGGGGGTGGAACGCTGGGCGCGCTGCGCCGCGGTGACTTTGTCGTCATTGGTGCGGAACTCGCCGCTGGAGAGCGCGAAGACTACGCCGTTGACGATGATGGGGGCGATGGGCGAAGTGAGGGCACGTGAACTCCATCCGGCTCCGATGGAGGCGGTGCCTGCTTGATCAGTGATTTTGAGAGCGGCGACGTTGGCGTTGGTGGGGACCAGGAGCCAGCGGGTTCCGGTTTCATCCTGCCAGCTTGCGAGCGCACCGGTTTGATAATTCGCCGAAGACGGTACCGAGGCTTTGCTCACCGGGCCTGCGCCGAGGTTGGCGGAATCGAACACGTGGACAGTCCCGTCGCTCGTGGCGGCGGCGATCATGTGTTTGCCTTTGAAGTCGAAGACCAGCGCGGATGATGTGAACTCCGGGCCACCCGTCTTGAAAGAAGATTTCGGCGCGAGGGACTTGGAGTCGAGCGCGACAAGCTCGTTGCCGGCGGTTACGAAGAGAGTGCCATCGGGGCTGAAAGCCGGGCCAGCGGTTCCGGCGATCCCTTTGCCGGGAGCTTTCCAGTGATTGACTTTGGAGGATTCGATGTCGAGGGACCAGACGCCATTATCGACTCCGTTGCAGCCGTTGGAGGTGGCGACATAGGCGGTATTATCCATTACGATGAGCCCATGCGCGTTGGCGCCGGCGGGCAAAAAGGGAATGGCCGGCAGCGGTTCATCGCCATTGGAAATGTACATACGGTGGAGCTTGCCGTCCGATGCGAGAGCCATCACCCATTGAATGCGCGGTGAAAAGGGATTGAAGGCGGGTGTGGGAGCGGGGCCACGCTTGGTGTTCTGCGCGGGACGTGGTGGCTGTTGCGCTTGTGCGCGAATGGTGACCGCTCCCTCGTGTGGTTCGCCTACGCCGGATTTGGGCTGGCTGGCGCGCCCGAAGCCGCGAGGGACGGCGGCCGGGGGATACCCGATTCCGGTGGGGCGTGCCACGGCGGAGGTCAGTCCACCAGGGCAGTTAACCGTGCCGGCCGGAGCAGGACTGGTGGTGAGTTTCTTTTCCCATTCGAGGCGGGAGATGTCGATGTCGACTGCGATGACCCGGTCGCTGGCGAGGCCAAACCAGGCAAGGGCGCGAAAGCCGCGGTAGCCGATGTAGAAATCGATGACGGAGGGAGGAGTGACGCTGTTCAACTGGCGCGGGGAGTTTTCGAGCTTCATCTTCCAGACCAACTCGAAGCCGGGCTTGGACATGGTCTGGCGGGAGATTTTGGCGTCCGCGCGAACCCAGTTGGAACGCTGTGCGTCGCTGCCGGTGGTGTTCCAGTCGGGGCCGCCGCGTTGTGCGTGGGCAGGGCTGGCGGCGAACATGGTGCTGAACAGGGCACAGGCTAGGGGCAGTCTGTTGGTCACTTGATTTTGTCCTCTTGCGCGCCGTGGAGGGCGATGATATCGAACCTAAGATAATATACCGAAAGAGCGCCGGAGGGAAATCGGGTTTTCGACACATAACCGCGCGCGAGGGAGCTTCTTTGGTGTATATTGATCCCTTTGATATAGAGAGGCGAGGCATGAAGAGAATTCCAGTTGCACCCCTGTTAATGTTGCTTGGATGCGCCGCGGCGGCAATGGGCGCCGACTGGCTGACCGACGGCGGAGACATCCGGCGCAACAACTGGCAGAAGGATGAAAAGATCCTGACGAAGGCGAACGTCAAAGGGATGCAGCTTTTGTGGAAGACCAAGCTCAACAACCCCCCGCGAGCCATGCACGTGCTGCTGGAACCCCTGGTGATCGGGCAGGTGAACACGCCGAAGGGTCCCCGGGAGATCGTGATCCAGGCAGGCAATTCGGACAACATCTTTGCGCTCGATGCCAAGACGGGCGAACTGATCTGGAAACGGCACTTCGACAGCACCTTTGTGGAACAGCCCGGCGGACGCGGAGCGAGCGTGCTGTGCCCCGGCGGCATGACGGCCAACGTGACGATCGGACCAGGCAACGGGCCGGGCAAATACACGATCTATGCAGCGGCGTGGGATGGCCGGCTGCACCAGGTGAACGCAGCGGATGGCGAAGAACTGGCGCCCGCTGAGAAGTTCATGCCCGCCAACGGGAAGCCCTATGCGTTGAACCTGGTGGACAACGTGATCTACACACACAGCGCGCAAGGCTGCGGCGGCAATCCCAACACTGCTTACACGTACGACCTGAAGACCCACAAGGTGGGAAGCTGGGGTCCTGCGGGGGGTGGCATGTGGGGACGGTCGGGACCGGCGGTGAGCAAGAGCGGTGTCATGTACACGGGCACGGGCGATGGACGCTGGGACCCGGAGAACGGCGCCTATGGGAATGGCATTATCGGCGTGAAACAGAATCCGCAAACCAAGGCGCTGGAACTGGTGGATTACTATGGACCGTCGAACGCGGAATGGTTGTGGAAGCGCGATTTGGATATGCAAGTGACTCCAACCATCAATGACTGGAAGGGCAAGGAGTACATGGTGGATGCAAGCAAGGAATGCCGCATGTACCTGATGGATACCGAGTCCATTGGCGGCGATGATCACCGCACGCCGGTCTTCCGCACGCCGCTCATCTGTAACGAAATCGTCGATTTCGCCGAGGCCGGCATTTGGGGGTCGTTGGCGAGTTGGGAAGATGCCAGGGGCACGCGCTGGGTTCTGACGCCCTTCTGGGGACCGAAGCATCCGAAGTTCAAGGCGCCGGTGGAACACGGTCCCGTGAAGAAGGGCGCGATCGCGGCGTTCAAAATGGGCACGGTAAACGGGAAGGTGGAATTGATACCGGCCTGGATCTCCCGCGATATGGATCAGGCCGAACCGCCACTCATCGCCAACGGGATGGTGTTTGCCTATGGCAGCGGCGAGAACACGTCGCAGGCATACCCGGATGTCGGTCTGGATTTCCGCGCAGAGCGGCGCATTCCCCTTTCAACGCATGCGGTGCTCTATGCGCTGGATGCCGAGACGGGCGCTGAATTGTGGAACAGCGGCAAGCAGATCACGACGTTCAATCACTGGAGCGGCATCGCGCTGGCCAACGGCAAAGTGTACATCAACGACTTTGCCGGGAACGTGTACTGCTTTGGGCTGAAGAAGTAGATGCGGGTTGCGGCTGCATGCGCGCTAATGGTTTCGCTGAGCGCCGGATTGGGCGCGCAGAATGAGGGATTGACGCGCGAGCAGTTGGAACAGGAGTTGGACGCGTACCGGCGCGTGCTGCTCGATTGGGGCAGTTTGACGCGCTACGGAAGCGAGAACGCCGAGGTCAAGCTGAAGCCGGGGGAGAACCGGGTGGTCTTCCTGGGCGACGAGATTACGGAAAAATGGGGTGAGGTGGAAGGCGGATTCTTTCCGGGAAAGCCGTACTTCAATCGCGGCATTACCCGGCAGACGTCAGCGCAAATGCTGGTTCGCTTCCGCCAGGATGTGATTGGCCTGAAGCCGAAAGTTGTGGTGATTCAGGCTGGGTTGAATGACCTCGGGGGTGTGATGGGGCCGTCGTCGGAAGCCACCATTGGGGAGCACTTAATGTCGATGGTGGATCTGGCGAAGGCCAACGGGATTCGCGTGGTGCTCGCTTCTGTTACCCCGGTATGCGATTGCACGCGTGTCCTGACCAAGCGCCGTTCGCCCGGCAGGATCCTCGGGTTGAACGGCTGGCTGCGGGACTTCGCCAAGAGCAGCGGTTTGGTTTATCTGGACTACTATTCGGTGCTGGGGGAAGGTCGTGCAATGAAGCGCGAACTGACTGTAGACGGGCTGGTTCCGAATGCTGCGGGCTACGCAAAGATGACGCCGCTGGCGGAGAAGGCAATCGCCGAAGCGCTGGCGAAGTAATGAGCCTGCGACGCGCGCTGGAGCCGCCTCAGCCTTATCTATTGAATCCCGCGGAGAATATCGGTGCGCCGTTGGGTCGTTGGAACCTGTACATCGGCGGGGCGGGATGTGTTGTGGACGGGTACGTGAACCTGGACTTGTTCGCGGCGCCGGGTGTGGACGTTCGCGCCGATGCCCATCATCTGCCGTTCGGCGACGGGGTGTTTCAACGAGTGGAATGCGATGCCGTGCTGGAGCATGTTGTTGATCCGGAGCGCGTGATGCGTGAGATCGAACGTGTGCTGGCTCCCGGCGGCTACGCGCATGTGGTGACCCCGTTCTGCCATCCGTTTCACGAGTATCCGCGCGACTTCCGGCGGTTCACGATTGATGGTTTAGAGTTGATGGCCGGCGGGATGGAAGTGGTGGCGAAGGGCTGGCGGACCGGACCGGCGGCGACGCTGCTGGTGGTAGTTCTGGAGTTCGTGAAGATGCTGCTGCCGTGGAAATGGTGGCGCACCGTCTCGCACGGTGTTCTGGGGTGGGTCTTGTTTCCACTGCGGTATCTGGATCTATGGCTGTGGCGATCGGCCTATGCCGGGCGCATCGGGAACCACTGTTATCTGTGGTTGCGAAAGCGGGGGTAGCCGGTTTGTCCATCATACGCGTTAGAATAAACGCCCGATTGCGGGCTACTATACGAAACGCGCGTTGGGTTCTGGTCGTGGTCAAATAGTCGTGATGGAGCTTGCTCTGCTGCGATTGCTCGCCTTTGCCACCGTCTGTTTGGCTCAGCCATCGGATGTCTTTCGTAACCCGACGGCAGGGCTTGAGGTTACCAAACCCGCGGCCTGGGTATTCCTAACCGCCGAGCAAAACGTTAACAACCTTAAACGGGCCGAACTGAGCGACCAAGAGTTTCGCGCTGCAATGGCCAAGTATGCGACCGCGCCCATGGTTGCAATGACGAAGTACCGCGAGCCGTATCCGGACCTAAACCCCAGTTTCAAGGTGAACATGCGCTCACTCGGAGACCTCAAAGGTAGATCTGCAGTCGAGATCACCAATCTCGTCGTGCCGCAACTTCAACGCGCATTCACCGACGCTAAACTTGTGCAGCCGCCCAAGGAAGTCACCATTTCTGGTTTGAAGGCCGCTTACGCTCGTATCGACTATACACTCCGAGCGGGAGGCGAGCAGTTTCCAACGGCATCGGAACTATGGATCATTCCGCGAGGGGACTTCTTCTTCATCGTGGGAGCTGGCACCCGACAGGACGAGAAATCAGGCACTCGAGCGGAAATTGAGGCCATCGTCAAGTCGCTCAAGCTAGACCAATAAACTGGGCCTGGGCATCGGGTCCGTCCTGTACTATTCCCAGTAGTCGCGCATCGCAAATCGCGATGCCCGGAACTCACCTGACTCGTCCGCCCGGGAATGGCTGTGGAAGCTGCGATCGGCGTTGTCTTGAAGTACGCTTCCCGATGATCGCCGCGGCGAGCGTTTTTCGGCTACCACCCGTTTGCCTGTGCAGTTGCGCCCATTGACTAGGTTTCGGAACGCCGTGCACGTTGAGAGTCTTCCGCGAGCAGTTGCTGGAGGACGGATCGTGAGACTCTGAAGTTCGTTGCTTCCAAGGCAGTGATGGCGAGGGAGAGGTCCAGTAGATCTCGACTGGCGGCAGCTCTTAGTACTCCGAGGGTTCCAGTGTTTGGGATGCCGCGCCGGTTGGCTTCCTCACGACCTGCCGCATCGTCGATGATGAGCAAAGCATTGCCATACTGCTGCGCCAGCAGAATGGCGGCGCGCTCACCAGCGCCGGTCCGGAGCAAAGCAGGATCGGCGTAACTTGTGTCAGGGGACTTTATCTCGAGCCATTGCGGCGGAGTTTGAGCCCAGGAGCAGACCTGCGGTGGCGCACCCTTGGCGGTGAGCTCAGCGAGGACCTCGCCGGGGACGAGTATCCCTTGATACAAACAATGGAGAACGTCAACTTGGCCGATGAGTACCAAGTAATTAAGGGGTGATGTGTCGGCAACGACAACGGTGCCGTCGCGGCTCATTTTGCGTACGCGGAGGCAGTTTCACCATCACGAACAACGTCGTCGAGGGTGATCGGCAGGAAAACGCCGTGCGCTTTGAGGAAGCCATCCATCTCATAGCGGGAGGGGATGTTCAACATGTTGCTTGCCTGATGAACGGTGAGTTTACCAGAGCGAACTCCCTCAACGGCTAGCGCCTCCAGAGCAGCACGAGATACGCCCCCGGGCTTACCCGCGAACTGGGAGGCGATCTCCTCGGGAACTTCCAGAAGGATTTGCATAGCGTCCTCAAACCATCTTAACCCGGTTGTTCCGTCAATGATGTTGTTCGGTAATAGACACGCATCATAAATGCACGCTGATGCGTTGACCACTCCCTGAGCTGAGAGTCTGTGAAAAAATCCGAGAACCGCTTGCTGACGCGCGCGGCTCGGTTTCGCATCTCGTTGTCAGCAAGTTACTTACAGAGCCCTGACCGTGACACTGACAGCGAGTGGCTCAGAATGGGCGACAAAGCGGCGGCCGCGTGGGAGCGGGTTCGCAACAACCGCTGACGATGGGTTCAGAGCAAACTGCGCGTAAGTTCGCCCAGCAGGCGGTAGAAGTCCAGCCGCGTCTCGGCCTGCATGGTCTGGCAGAACTCGCGGAGCCATGTCAGGTGTTGCGCGCGAAACTCCTCCAACTGCTCGTCCGTGGTTTCGTCCATCAGCAGCCGTCCGTAGAAGCTCAGCAGAAGACCGGCGTGATCGGCGGGTTCAGAGGAAAGACACGGCTCCATCCCGGCTTCGCGATACCACTCCATCGCGTCATGATGAGTGCGGCCCATGAGGGCGGCTTCGTCCGTGTAAACGGATTGCCAGGGCGGACAGGGCGCGCCATTGGGATGGTAGAACAGACGGACGGACTCGCGTTGCATGGCGAGCGGCGGGATGGTGAGCGCCTTCTCCCAATCCGCGCGATTGAACGAAGGTGGGAGATGCTCCCACCTGTTCAGTTCGATCAGTGCGCCGCGCAACTCCTCCAGATCGCAGGAGAGGAACCCTCGCCCCGCAAAGAGGAAGAGCGGCGCGGCAGTATCAGCGCAGACTGCCGTGGCGGTCATGCGATCTTCTCCACTGTGACAACCGCGTCCATGATGCAGGCTGCGCCTGCGAAGTTTCCGGCTTCCACCAGTTCGTCAGCCGTTTGCGACGGAATCAGATCACCGTCTCGCACGCCTTTGAGGCCGGCGAGGCTCAATGCGCGGGAGCGGTGGCCGAAGCCGTGCGCCACCATGACGCAATCCTCGCGAACGGTCTCGGTGAGGTGGGCCGGCAATTCGACTGCACCGACGCGGGACCGGATCCGCACCATGTCGCCTTCCTTGATGCCGAGTTTGGCGGCGAGCGTGGCGGGGACAAGTGCGTTATTGGTCCCCATCATTTCGTTGAGGATTTTGTTGTTCTGCGTGGAATTGCGCCTGTGGACCGCGGGGATGTATGTGAGCAGGTAGTAGGGGTACTCATCCGACGGGATCTCGCGCTTGGTTTTCCATTGCGGCAGAGCGTCCGCTCCTTTGTCGGCGAATTGCGGGACGTAGATCTGGCACTTTCCAGACCCGCCGGAAGAGTTGAAGCGCTCAACGGGAACGAAGGACTGCTCTTTGGTGACGAGCCCCTTGGAACGGAAATCGGCGAAGTTCTCGCCGAGGCCGGCGCGTTTCACCTTCTCATCCAGCAGCGTGCCCAGATTGATAAAGGAGCCGTCGGACACTTTGAAGTGATCGGGCGCCAGCCGCTTGCCCAGTTCCAGGGCAACAGCCGGGATTCCTTTGGCCTCAAAGATGGGGGCAGAGATGGCGTTGCGCGCGATGGCCTGTGGCATCTTCGCGCTGTAATCGCGCACGACGACATCGTTGCCCTCAAGGTAAATGGCCGAAGGCAGTGCGATGTCCGACATGTTCACCGTATCCGTTGGAAGGGAATCCATGGTCACCAGGAAGGGGATGGACCGCAACGCCTCTTCCATCTGCGTGGGTTGTGGGAACCCAAGCGCAGTGTAGGCGTTGAAGAAAGCGAACTTGATCATGCCCGGATACTGGTTGAGGATTCCGTCGGCGAGAGTGCTGAACATACCGCTGCCGTCTTCCAGCACGAAGGGCAGTTTGTCCTTACCGTCCACGCGCCGGCCCTGCTTGGCAGGATAGGCTGGCGGTGGATAGACGGCATCGACACCGGGGACGCTGAAGCCCCGCGCGAAGTACCTGCCGCCCGGCCGGTCGATCGTCCCGGCAAGAATGTTGAGGATCATCACAGCGTGGGCGAGTTGCGAGGAGTTCGCGTAGTTCGCCGCCAGCGTCTTCTTGTGCAGCGGGACCACGGCCGGCGAATTGGTTCCGAATTCGCGGGCAATGGCGAGGATCTCATCGGCCGGAACATCGCTGATCTCGGAGGCCCACTCCGGCGTGTATTGGGAAAAGTGTTCGCGGATCTGGCTCTCGTACTGCGGGAAGTTGGTGTACTTGGCGACGAACTCCTTATCGAACAAATCTTCGGTCAGCAGCACATTGATGATGGCGAGCGCGACGGCAAGGTCAGTGCCCGGGCGGATGGGATGCCAGCGATCGGCAAAACGCGCCGTTGTCGAGTACTGCGGATTGAAGAGCGTCACCTTGGCGCCGTTTGCCTTCGCGTTCACCAGGTCGGTTGCATGAACGATCTTGGCCTTGGAAAGAATGTCCCAGCCGAACAGCAACACGTATTTGGAATTGGCGAGGTCGAGACTCCATGTCTTGGGTCCGATGGTGTAGCGGCTGATGATGCGGTCTGTGAGGAAGCACTCGTCGATGTGATCGACGCGGTTGACCACGCCCACGGAGTTCATGAAACGGGCCCACATGTCTGGCGTGCCTAGGGTCACAAAGAGAAGCGATTCCGCGCCGAACTTCGACTTTGCATCGGAGATTTTCGCGGCGATGGTCTCGTATGCTTCGTCCCAGGTGATGCGAACCCATCCGGGGTCTTCGTCGAAGCCTTTGTTCGGGTTGGTCCGCTTCATTGCGTACTTGAGGCGGTCGGGGTCGTAGAGGAAGCCGGCGGCCGCGGCCCCCTTGCCGCATAGCGCGCCGCCGCCGGAGAAATCGCCCTCCAAGCCCTGCACGAAGCGCAGGACGCCATCCTGCACCGTCGCCTGGATGCCGCAGGCAGGGGAACAGATACCACATGCCGTTGTGACAGTTTGGACAGTGGCACTGCGCTGGGCGGCCGGACGGAACAACTTGTCAAGGCCGGAGGCGAGTGGAGAAGTGAGCAGTGCGCCGCCGCCGATCCGGAAAAGATTTCTTCTTGAGAATGCCATATGTGACCTCTTTCTTCTTCTCTAGCTCCAGAGCTCTCCCACAAAACGAATGCGGGGTTTGGTGGCGGATGAAGGGAAGTTTTCCGTGGATTCGGACGCTCCGCTGGCGAGGATTTCCTCCCACGGAAGGTACTTCAGTGCGCCGGTAGGGCAGAGGGTGGCGCACGCGGGTAGAAGTCCCTCGGCCGTGCGGTCAACACACATGGTGCATTTGAAAACCTTGCGCGTCTTTGTGTCGTACACGGGTGCGGAGTAGGGGCATACACGGACGCATTGTTGGCATCCGATACAGGCCGCGTGATCCTGGACGACCGCCCCGGTGGCTTCCACACGGGAAAGAGCCTTCACCGGGCAGACGCTGATGCAGGCAGGGTCGTCACAATGATTGCAGGCCAGGGATAGAGCTTTCGTCCTGACTTGCGGAAACGTGCCTGTCTCGAAAGTGCGCACTCTTCGCATTTGAACACCAGTGTCGAGGTTGTTCCATTGCTTGCAGGCGGACTCGCAGGCGCGGCACTCGATGCAACGCTTGGCGTCGAGGAGCCATCCGAATTTAGGCATAGGTTTCTCCTATTCAATTTCGAAATCTTGCAACTGTTGTGCCATTTCGCAGGCCTCGAAGAAGAAAGGAAGAACCAGGTTCAGGAACCGGTATTGTGGGTGGTACCGCGCAGTGGTGGTGCAGTCGTTTCACGCACTGTAGGAGATCGCAACGCCTGATCAATCGTGTAGGTATAGCATCCGGGCACGCATCAGCGAACCGCTCACCACCAGGCCCCCGCGCCCGTCGAGCGTCAGTTCGTGAGCGGGCACGCGGCCCAGGTTGACCGACCAACGGGATCCGCCAGCGGCGTCGAGCGAGTGGACATGAGACTCTCCGGTGGGAACGTAGTCGCCATAGAAGACGGCTCCCGTGGAGTCCGCAATCAGATTGCTTGTGATGCGGCCATGCGGACGGGAGAGCCAGTTCTCCTTGCCGTCCTTCCATTGATGAATCGAATCGTCCTTGCACTGAAAGACGGCCGCGGCGCTGGCGGTGGTCATTCGCTGTGGTGTACAAATGGTCGCGGCTTGCGAGACAACTTTGCCATCGGGGCGAATGGTGAGGATCTCCGGATCTTCAGTGGCTGCGAACACTGTGCCGTCCGCGGCGGTTACGGCTGCGGCGGGAGCGCAGGGAGATTCGATCGGAACAATCCAGCGCGCGCCTGAGGGGGAATTGCCCCGGATCTCCCGTCCAAAGACGCAGGAAGCCTCTCGCGTAGGGCGGGGAGGCGCCGGCGAATTGTCGGGCACGCGACCGCCTTTGCCTTCGGTGTTGAGACAGTAGAGCCGATCACGCCAATTCCACCAGAGGCGGCCGTTCGCATCCAGGCGGGGATCGGACATGGAGTCGGCTTTCATTCCCCAAAGAAAGCGGCCGTCGCGAACAGCCAGGAGTTGCGAAACGCCTGTGAGGAAGAACGTTCCGTCACCGGCAATGGCGGCAACGCGCATGGATGTTGTGGCCGGGAGCTTGAGCTCCCAGGAGATTTTCGGATGATCAGGCCCTTTGATCTGCTTAGGGCCGGTGGGGCCTTGCGCGGCGCGCACAACCGGGGGGAGTTCGTCGACGCGAGGTGGAGCGTGGAACTCGGGTAGCGGTTCCGTGTCGCTCTTCTCGAACGGCACGACGGCGAGCCGGGTGGGTTTGCGAGCGGCCGCCTCGAACATGTAGGCGACGGCTCCGATTGAAACGAAAACGGCAATGACAGCGGCGAGCACGAGAACGATTCTGTGATCGGTGGATGTGGGTTTGACAGGCGGGCGGGCAAAGGGGACAGCGCGGCCTTCCATGGCATCGGCAAGCGCCTGGTAGAACGACTCGGCTGACTGGAAACGCTGGCCGGGATGGAAAGCAGTCGCTTGCACGATCACCTGGCTGACCGCGTCGGGGACGCCGGGGATGACGGTGCGTCCACCGGGGAGCGTGCCGGTGAGCAACTCGCAGGTGAGTGCCCCCAGGGCATACACATCGGCCGCAGGCGTGACTGGGCCGCCCTGGAGTTGCTCCGGGGCCGTGTAGCCTGGCGTTCCCATGAATTCGCCGGTGAACGTGGCACGGGATTCGCGGACCGCTTTGGCGATGCCAAAGTCCGCAATCTTGACTGACGCGAGGGCGAGGTTCGCTGGGAGTTGCTGCGATTGTTCGAAGACGGCGCGTTGCCCGGCCTCCAGGCTCAGAAGAATGTTGGAAGGTTTGAGGTCGCGATGAATGACGCCCGCGCGGTGGGCCGTGGCGAGACCGCGGCAGATATCGCCGACGATGCGCGCGGTCTCGGTGAGCGAAGCGCAGTAGCCGGAGCGGATCATCGCCGCCAGGCTCGGCCCAGGGACGTATTCAAGGACGAGGTAGAGGTGTCCGGAGAACTCTTCCAAATCAAACATCCGGACGATGGCGGCGTCGCTGAGCCGCGCCATGATCCGCGCTTCGCGTGTCAGTGATGCACGAAGCTCGGGATCGGTGGCGAACTGCGGAGGAAGCCGCTTGAGTGCAATCGCCACGTCGAGACGGCGGTCGTGCGCACGGAAGACTTCACCCATGCCGCCGCGTCCGATACGGGCGTGGATTTCGTACCGGTCGCCGAGGATCGTGGCGGCGCCGCAGAAGGCGCAGGCGGAGGTGAGAATTTCGATGGGCGCGGCGCAGTAGGGGCAGTGAATGGCGGGCATGTGCTAGCACTCCATTGTCGCAACGTAGCCACTGGCGCCGTAGTCGAGGATAGCGGTGTCGGCGGTAGCGAGAGCGGCGTGCAGATGGCGTGCCGTGGCGACGAGCATGCGGTCGGCGGGGTCGCCGTGGAAGGCGCCGGGGAGCGCGCTGCTGTCGAGGGCAGCCTGGACGGAGAGCGGTTCGAGGCGCAGTCCGGGGAGGGAGAGCGCCTCGCGGACCCAGACATCCACGGGCGCGTGCATATTGAGTCGGCCCTTGCTCACGAGTAAGCCAATCTCCCAAACCGAAACAATGGACACGGCACACCGGTCCTGACGGAGCGCGCGTTCGATCTGACGGTAGGAGCTGCGACTGAACTTCTTCTCCAACCCGGCTTGGAACCACACCCAGCAGTGGGTATCCAAGAGGAGGAGGTCAGTCTGCATCAGCATTCCACTTTTCGCCGGTGGAGAAGATGTCGCCGACGATTTCAACAGTGCCTTTCATGCGGCCGAAGAGGGGGCGCTTGTCGTCCTCGATGGGGACGAGTTTGGCAACGGGCTTGCCGCGCTTTGTGACGATGAGTTCATGCCGCTTGCGCTTGACGTCATCGAGCAAGGTGAGGCATTTCGCTTTGAATTCCGTGGCGCCGATGGTTGGCATGGATGTGGTACTCCTACTGGTCAGATTAACATGACCAGTTTGGCGGAACGGTGCCTTGGGGTATTCTCAAGAGGAAGCAGGAACCGAAAACATGCCGATTTTGCGATTCGTTGCCGAGGGGGTGGGGCCATTCGACCGGATTGATCTGGATCTGTCGGATGGGAAGGGGAATCCTCATCTTGGGCCGCATATTCTGGCGGGGGTGAACGGATCGGGGAAGTCGACCGTGTTGCGGGCTATTGCGTGGGCGTTCGGCCAAGTGAAGCAATGGGGTTTTGATGCGGCGGATTGGGAGCACTCCACGCGCGGCTATCCAAGGTCCCGCGCATTTATTGCGATGAAGCCTGCTGACAACATCATTTGGACTACGGCGTGCGACCGGCAATCTGATGCTAACGGAGACCTCGCGAATTGGGCCAAACGCTATCGCGCGCAATATGGAAATCTCCCACGCAAGCCAGTGCCACCGGAAATCGTCGAATACCTCGGGGGCACCTGGCTGTACCAGTCGACCAGTCAGCAATTCGAAAAGGCAGCATTTCACGTCTCCACCTATAAGTCAAAACCGACATTGAGATCGTTGAACAGACCAGTTGACCCACGGGTCACACTGCAATACAGCCAGGAGCGGTCGCTCGGATTCGAGCACACGGTGGAGAACGAAGTCGTGCAGAGTTGGATCGTTCAACTCTTTACGCAACGAGCGGTCGCCAAGGACAAAGGGCTGGACGACACGCCTTTCGCCGAGTTGTTAGGTCGGCTTGAGGGTGGGTTGGCCATGTTGCTGGGGCAATCTGTCAAAGTGGACATCGACTTGGCACGCTACGAACCGCAGTTCGAGATTGGGGGTAAGCTACAAGACCCATCTCAGTTGCCCGATGGGGCGAAAGCCGTAATCGGATGGTTCGCGGACTACTTGAGGCGTCAAGAACACATCAAAGAATGGGACGCGCGGCTTGGCGGGCGGCGGCCAGGCGTTTTGATGCTGGATGAGGCCGACGCGCATCTGCATCCGCAGTGGCAGCGGCGATTGCTGCCGGCCTTGCGCGAGGCGCTGCCGGAGACACAGATCATCGTGACGACACATTCGCCCTTTATCATCACATCGTGTCCGGGAGCGCGGGTACATTTGCTGGATCTGGATGAGCGTGGGAAGGCTCATCTGGTGCGATCGGAAGAGGCACCGTTCGGAGAGAATATTCTCGGGACGATGCGGGGGATTTTTGGTGTCGAGAGCCGGTTCGATTTGCAGACAGAGCTCGAATTGAAAGAGTGGTTTGGGCTCAAGAAACGGACAATGGCTGGCAGTCTGGAGAAAGAACAGAAAGCCCGGATGAAGACACTGGAGACAACACTGTCGAAGCGGAGTCCGGAATTGAGCCTTCTGGTGAAAGGCCCAGAGAAGGTGCGCGCGCGGCGATGATCCAGATCCGTGCACGCGGGACGGTGCCTGCCAGACTCGCGGCAAATCAGGCGAAGTGGACTCGCCGATACAAGACCGGTAGCGGCCGGGATTGGGCAACCAAGACGGCCAAAGGGATCTTACTCGATGCGCTCCTGCCGTTGACATATGGCAAATGCGCCTTTTGCGAGGGTAGGCTCAGGACACAAGCGTACGCCCAGGTGGAACACTACCATCCCAAGACCTTCTACCTGGAGTTGGCGTTTGAATGGACCAATCTATTCCCAGCGTGCCAGGTCTGCAACACCAGCAAAGGGGATCAAGATCACAAGGGGCAACTGATCAAGCCGGACGAGGAAGATCCAGAGGAGTACCTTTGCATCAATCCTGTGACTGGAGATGTGGAACCAGTAGCCGGTCTGGACGCAAAGCAACTGGGTAGAGCCGTTGAGACTATTCGGATTCTCAAGCTCAACCGGTGTGAACTGAGCGGAGCACGGGCACGACTACTCTGCGACGTTGCGGACTGGGCGTGGCACAGGAAGCTGGCGACGTCGCCAGATGCCGAGTACAAACTTGTTGTCCGGTCCATGTTGCGACTGTGGGGGTTGACAGCCGAACTCGAAGCGGACCGTCGACGATTCCACGCGTAACTACAGCGTTCCCTGCGAGCCGTCGATCTTCTGGCCGCCGGTCAGCGCGGAGAGAAGGCTGAACGAATAGCCTGCATTCTGGAACGTGATCACACGAAAGAGCGTGACCAGAATCGCTTGAATGCGAAATATCGTTTCAGCAAAGAAGCCGGCGCGCTTGCCCAGAAAATGCGCAACGCCATTCAGCCGGTCGGCAGCGATGGTGGCAAGCTGGCCGTTGGACCATACCAACTGACGCTCGGTGCTGCTGTGATCGACGGCCCGGATAGCGGGAATGATGTATGGTTTGCGTGAGGCGTGGCGGATCTGGTACGACAACTCCAGATCGCCACCCCAATCGCCGTAGCGCTCATCAAAATAGTGCATCCCTTTGAGGAAAGGCAGGGGGATCAGAAGCGCCTTGCGGCCCGGGTGCTCCACTGCAAACGGTGTATTGCCCGCCGCCGGCAGCGAGGCCGCGTAGGCGGACTCATCCTGCCACGCGCGCCACAGGGTGTCACGATCGGGAAGGCTGCGCACTTGCGGAATCGGCTCGCCAGAGGGATCGGTTAGGAGCGGCGAAAGCGCACCGGCGTCGGGGATTTCGTCCAGCTTTCCCGCCAGGCTCAGGATGGCGTCAGCCGTGATTTCCACGGCGGGATCGAGAAAGAACAGCAACTCGCCCTTGGCGCTGCGGATGCCGATATTCAAAGCCTTGGAGCAGCCGAAATTGCGCGACAGGCGTAGGAAGGTGAAGTGCGGGTAGTCGAGGTCCCAGGCAGGCGTGGTGTCGTGATTGCCGAGGTCGAGCGTGATCACCTGCAGTAGCTCAGGCTTGGCGGCCTTGTGCAGCGCATCGAGGCAGCGGCGCAGGACCGCTCCCCGATGAAACGACGCAATGATGACCGTGACGCGAGGGCCAGTTGGCACATGCATCGCGGCGTCTTGCTGATCAGGTTGGATGGGGTCCATAGTTGTGGCGGCGATATGCGGTGGAACTAGAATGATAGCAATGCCGCTGCTACTACTGTTCTGTTTGGGTTTGGGGAATTTAGGTGCGCAACAGTATCGCGCGTTCTGGGTGGACGCCTTTCATCAGGGTTTCAAGAGTCCCGCGGAGATCGAACAGCTTCTGGAAGACGCGACTGCCGCGGGCGCTAATGCGATCTTCATGCAGGCCCGGCGGCGCGGGGATGTCTACTATCTGAAAAGCAACGAGCCGCAGGTGATTGAGGCCGGCTACAACCCGAACTTCGATGCGCTCGACTACATGATCGACCGGGCGCATGCGAAGGGGATGGAAGTCCACGCGTGGTTCGTGGTGACTCGGTTGTGGACCTTCGGTACGCCGCCGCCTGATCCACGACACGCCTGGTATGCCCATGGGCCCTCGGCGCAGGGAGACGATCTGTGGATGACCGCCACCGCGGCGGGAGCATTGAGCAGTTCCATTGATCTGGGGCACCCGGCGGCGTCGCAATACATCGCGGACCTGGTAGTTGCCGCGGCGCGTGATTATCCAGCGCTCGACGGGTTGCATCTCGACTACATCCGCTACCCGGAGGATGCCGACTATGGTTGGAATCCCAAGGCGGTGGAGCGCTTCAACCGGTTGGAAAACCGTACCGGAACGCCTGTGCGGAACGATGCAAGGTGGTCGCAGTTCCGTCGCAGTCAAGTCACGCAACTGGTGCGGCAGATCTATTTGCGGGCCAATGAAATCAAACCTTCCATCAAGATCAGCGGGGCGTTGATCACGTGGGGTTCCGGGCCCGCTGGCGCCGATCTCGACGCGTCCTATCGCAGGCTGGATGCGTACACACGAGTGTTTCAGGACTGGCGCGGCTGGCTGGAGGAAGGCATCCTCGATATCGGAATTCCGATGAACTACTTCAACGAGGTCCGTTACGCTTCCTATCTGGACCGCTGGCTGGCGTTTGAGAAGGACTATCAGGGGCGGCGCGCGATAGTGGTAGGTCTGGGCAACTACCTCAATCCCGTCGAGGCGACCTTGACTCAACTGATGCGTGTGGCCGCGCCGACCGCGCAGGGGAACACACTAATGGGCGTATGTTTCTACTCCTACGCAACGACAAACGAGGATCCGTCCCGGCCCAATGCCGATTTCTATAAGGCGGTAGCAGAGACCTTGGGACCGAAGCCGGAGGTTCCGGATCTTCTCTGGAAGTCGGCGCCTGATACCGGTCATCTCTACGGATGGCTGCGCGTGGACGGCGGTCCCGAATACTTGAAAGACGGCGTCACCGCGTGGATTGAATCCGACACGGGAGCTGAGTTCAAGAAGCAAGTCACAACCGATGGGAGCGGCTTCTTCGGGGCCGTCGATCTGCCTCCCGACCGTTACTATGTGCGCATCGAAAGCGCGGGCCGCGAGTTGTACCGGACGGTGGCACAGGACGTGCCTGCGGGAGTGACTGTGCCGTTCGAAGTAGTATTGAGCGCCGCGGATTTCGAAGCGCGGTAGCCTGATTCGATTCGCACGTTGGGGCCTGGCAGCCGGATGGCCTCGCGCCGAGCCCGCCATCGGCACTGGCGATCTCGTCAATCAGGAAGCTCCTGCGTCTCCACTTGTGCCCAAGTTGAAGGCGATTGAGAGGATGAGGCTGATGGCGGCCAGTCCGCGATTCCATCGGGTCCCCGCAGGATTTCGAATGCAATAAGCTAGGGAAGGAGGCCGCCGGCACGCAATGACTTCCGATGACGCCGGCAAGATCGAGCAGCGGAGAAACAACGGCTGCGCGGCCCGTCTATTGGGGAGAGATAATGAATCGAAGACAAGCCATGGCGGGACTGGCCGCCGCCCCTGCGTTCTTGAGCGCACAACGCCAGAAGCTGAACGTTCTGTGGATCCTCGGCGATGACCTGGGACCGTTCCTCAATTGCTACGGCTACCCCGGCGTGAAGACGCCCAATATGGACCGCATCGCGAAAGAGGGTGTTCGGTTCACACATGCCTTCACGACTGCGCCGGTGTGTTCGGCCAGCCGGTCGGGTTTCAACACGGGCGTGTATCAGATCGCCACCGGCACTCACAATCATCGCAGCCATCGCACCGACGGCTACAAGCTGCCGGGTGGGGTACGGCTGGTGACGGACATCTTTCGTGAGGCGGGGTACTTCACCGCCAATGTCCGGCAGCTCGCGCCGGGTATTCAGGGAACAGGGAAAACCGATTTCAACTTCACTGCGCCGAAACCGTTCGACGGCACGCATTGGAATCAGCGCGGCAAGGATCAGCCGTTCTATGCGCAGATAAACTTTATCGCCCCGCACAAGGGAGCCGCGTTCAAGGAAGCACGCACGCAGAAGAATCTCGTCGATCCGGCGAGTGTGACCCTGCCGCCCTACTATCCGGACCATCCAGTGGTGCGTGATGAAGTTGCCAATTATCTCGACGCAGTCCACCTGCTCGATCGCAACGTGGGCGTCGCGCTCGATGCGTTGCAGAAGGACGGTCTGCTCGAAAACACCGTCATCTTTTTCTTTGGCGATAACGGGCGCTGTCTGATTCGCGGCAAGCAGTGGCTCTACGACGCCGGAACACATGTGCCATTAATGGTTCGGCATCCGGGCGTGTTGAAGGCCGGCACGGTGCGCCAGGATCCGGTGAGCATTTTGGACATGACCGCGCAGTCGCTCGTTTCGGCGGGGCTGCCGGTGCCGTCGTACTTCCACGGGCAGCCGCTGTTTGATTCGAAAGTGAAGCCGCGCGAGTATGTGTTCACCGCGCGCGATCGTTGCGACATGACCGTGGACCGCATCCGCGCCGTTCGTAGCAGGCGCTACAAGTACATACGCAACTTCATGCCCGACCGGCCATACACGCAGTACAATGAGTACATCACCAACTCCTATCCGACGCAGCGCGCAATGAAGGACCTGCACGCGCAAGGGAAGCTGAACGCAGTGCAGTCGTTGTTTATGGCGCCGCAGAAACCTCCGGTGGAATTCTACGACCTGCAGAGTGATCCTCACGAGGTGAAGAACCTGGCGGCGTCGGCGCAGCATAAGAAGCTGGTGGACGAGTTTGGGCAGCGGCTCGACCGCTGGCTCAAAGATGTGAACGATCAGGGAGCCATTCCCGAAAGTAAGGAGGCCATCGAGCGGGAGGAGCCTCGCGCGAAGGCGGCCAAATAAACCATGTCATTTATACATCCGGATTTTCTTTTGCAGACTAAGGCTGCGCGCCGCCTGTACCACGAGTACGCGGCCGCCGAGCCCATTCTTGATTACCATTGCCACCTGCCGCCGAAAGACGTAGCCGAAAATCGCCAGTTTCGCGACCTGTTTGAGATTCTGCTCGAGGGTGATCATTACAAGTGGCGCGCCATGCGGGCGGCCGGAGTGGCTGAGCAATACATTACGGGGCATGCTTCGCCGAAAGAGAAGTTTCTCGCGTGGGCGAAGACGGTTCCCGAGACGCTGCGCAATCCGCTCTATCATTGGACGCACCTGGAACTGGTGCGCTATTTCGGCATCAACGATTCGATGAGTGCGTCCACTGCCGAAGCGATTTGGGAGAAAGCCAACGCACTGTTGGCGACGGATGAACTGCGCGCGTGGGGCATCCTGAAGAAGTTCCAGGTGAAGGCTGTTTGCACGACCGACGATCCGGTGGACGACCTGGCGTATCACAAGACGTTTGCGGCGGCCGGGCAGACTGCGAAGATGTATCCTGCCTACCGGCCGGACAAGGCACTGGCCGTACATCAACCCGAGCTGTTCAACGCGTGGGTGAACAAGTTGGTGGCCGCCACCAACATCGAAGTGCGAAACTACAACGCTTTCCTCGATGCCTTGAAGCAGCGCCACGACTTCTTCCATTCGATGGGTGGGCGCTTGTCCGATCACGGGCTCAGCACGGCATTCAGCACTCCGTGTTCGGAAGCGGCGGCGGGTGCGATCTTCCAGCAGGTGCGTGGTGGGCGCGCCGCTACCGCTGAGGAGCACGCGCAGTTTGCTTCCGTGTTGATGCTGCACTTCGGCCGTTGGGACGCAGCGAAGGGTTGGACCAAGCAACTGCACCTCGGTGCACGGCGCAACAACAATTCGCGCATGAGCAGCATGCTTGGTCCCGATACCGGCTTCGATTCCATCGGCACGTGGCCGCAGATTGACGGAGTGGCCGGGTACATGGATCTCCTCAACAGCGAGAATGCTCTGCCGAAGATGGTTCTCTACAACCTGAATCCCTCGGACAATTACGCGTTTGCGACGTTGGTCGGCAATTTCCAGGACGGCGTTACGGCCGGCAAGATCCAGTTCGGCAGCGGCTGGTGGTTCCTCGATCAGAAGGAAGCCATGGAGTGGCAAATGAACGCGCTCTCCAATTGCGGACTGTTCTCGAAGTTCGTCGGCATGCTGACGGATTCGCGGTCGTTTATGTCGTACCCGCGGCATGAGTACTTCCGCCGCACGATGTGCAACCTGCTGGGCCGCGATATGGAGAACGGCGAACTGCCGGATGATTTTGAAATGGTCGGCGGGATGGTGAAGCGGATCTGCTTCGCCAACGCGCGGGACTTTTTCGGGCTGACGCTGTAAGGCTTATCGCTTCGTGAAAGCAGTCTGATTCGGTCTGTTCACGCGGATCAGTTGCCCGGAGAGGTTCGCGCGTTCCTGCACAGATTCGTGAATCCGGCGCGCCTGGCCCGAGAAGTCGGGGTGATAGGTGCAAAGGATGATGCCTGCATGCTGAGGGCCGGCGAAGTGCAGTTTGAGGAAGTGCTTTCTGTTCACGGTTAGCACGGCTCGCTGCTCCGAAACTGCATAGTCCAGCACTTCAGCGTCAGGCGTGGACCGGTTCGCCTTCCCGGTCTCGCGCACGGTTGTTACATCATGCCCAAGTTCGCGTAACTTCTCCACAACCGAATAAGGGAAGTTCTCGTTTGCGTAGAATCGCGCCATGACTACGCGGTCTCGTTTTCCAGGATTTGCTGGTCGATCTCGGCGGAGTGTGATCGGGCATAGCTCCAGGCGTTAACAAGATCTTCGGCGCGTAGGGTGGGGTACGAATGGAGAAGTTGTTCCTCTGTGGTGCCGAGCCGGCGTGCCTGCTCGAGAACCCATAGTGGAATCCGAGTGCGCACGATGCAGGGTTCCCCGCCGCAAACGCCTGGAGTCGATTCAATTCCCGGAAATGAGGGGTCCAAATCCAAAATCATCATTCTCAGCAACTGGGCCTTCTCGGCACGAGTGAGAACGGGCAAGAGCTCTTCAACCTGACGCAGGGCATCCATCGCAGACTCCTACAGCCAGCATAACCGAGCCGGCGCTATGGAATGGGGAGCATGACCGTTGAGTACGCGGTGATCTTCGAAAAAGCCGAACAGAACTGGGCGGCGTATGTTCCGGACGTTCCCGGCTGCATGACCACTGGCAAGACTCCGGAGGACACCAAGGTCAACATCCATATCGCCGGTACACTCACGGGCCCAAGTCCTCATCGGAGAATCCGGCCCGTGCCCCATGACGGATGTGGAGCACTTCGACCGTCTTCTCCTTCTCCACGATCCTGTAGATGACTCGATATATATGTGGACTGCGGCCATACAGCAAGTGCCTGAGGTTCTTATCCTCGGGAGTTACCGGGTCACGGCGGGGAATGTTACGCAAGCTCCGGGTGGCTTCCTTCAGGCCCAGGTACCACTTGCGGGCCGCACCCGGCGAACTCGCGCCAATCCAGTCGTAGATTGCCTTGAGGTCGCGCTGGGCGCGGGGCATGATCCTAACCCTGTATGCCATGCGCAACTTCGAACTCGGCGAAGAACTCCTCGGCGTCCTTTCCCTTGCCCGTCTTGGCTTGATCCAAGCCTTGGCGAATGCCTTCGCGGGCATCGGCTCGGGCGGCGATGTCCAGGAGCCGCTGGTAGGCCTCCGCGTCCTGCACGATTGCCGTGGCGCGGCCTTTCACCGTTAGAATTACCGGGCGTTTGCTCCTCTTGAGCTGTTTTATGAAATCGCCAGAACGACGCCGGAACGTTGTGAGCGATTGAATGTCCTTGGTGATGTCGAGCATGGGTTCTGCCACATCCCCATTTAAGCACCTTTTCAGGTGCTACCGGCCAGCAGGAACACGGATTGCCATGCCGATGGCGAACCCGCTATCCCACCGATTCTGTGTGCCTCTGGAGAATAGGCTTGCGGCGAGCGAGGAGTTCATTTCGAGGACGCCCATCGCTTGACGCCCATCGCTCATCACCGTTGACATTCCCGGTTGCTGAATGTAGCATTGTCTCGCCAATTGTACGCTCGTAGATGGGAGGTGCAAGCGTGGGCAACTGGAGTTGTGGATCACGAAACTGTCCGACGCATTCCGATCCGGACCATTCCTGCAGTACCGGCGTATGGACCTGTCGCAGAACCAAACCCCCCTGTCCGGGACACAGCCAGCGAACGCATGAGTGCGGTCCCACTCCTGGAGCGGCCTGGAATTGCGGAGCTGCCGCGTGTCCAACTCACAGCGCCCCAAGTCACCGTTGTGCAACTGGCGTGTGGCATTGCGGCCGCGCATCGCCAAGCTGTCCCGGACACAGCGACGCGTCGCACAAATGCGCCGATCAGAGCGTGCCCGCACGGGACTGGACTGACGACCTGATCGATGTCGGCAAGTCCATTGGAAACGGCATCGCCTCGGTAGTCGTCGACCTCGGCTATGGTGCTGAGCGCACCGCCGAGGGTCTCGGCATCCGGGGAGTGGACCGTATAGCTCAGATCGGAGCCGAGAATGAGTACCTGGCAAACCACCTCACCAACCTGGTAAAAGGTGTCATCACGGCGGCAGACAACCCGCTGTTCCGGCTGATCTTGAAGATTCTCGAGAAATACTATGAGCACATCCCGGAGGAAATCCTCAACAAGATCGGCAGGACCGCATTGAAGGGCGCCGCATATATGGGCGGCCGCATGGTGATCGGCAAGAAGATCGCGGAATTGATTGCGATCGAGATCGCCAAGCGCGTCGCCGCCACCGAGGCCTACAAGCAACTCGCCAAGAAAATCGGGGTGTCCGCTGCCGCTGGTGCCACCGGAGTTGGGGTTGTGATCACGCTGGCGATGGTGCAAGGCGTCGCCCAGCGCGCATCAAAGGCAAGCCAGCGCCTCCGAAGCCGAAATCCCCAGCTTTGGGTGGAACTGCGAAATCAAGGCGGCTTGGATATGCTGTTCTTCCTCGTTGAGGGCCCGATGGAGAAATACCTGAACGCCATCGAACTGGCCATGCGCGACAAGGCGCTCTTTGAGGAGGAAATCCGCAAGGAGTACAAGTAACTCTCCATGGATGCCAGAAAGATCATCCGCGGGATCGTGCGCTGGCTGCTCATCGACCAGGTGATCGAGTTCGTCTACTGGATTGCAGCCCTGGTAGGTTTGGTGAAGCTGGGCTCGACGTTGGACAGTACAACAATGCTCGTCATTGTGATCCCACTCTATTGTGTTGGCGTTACGGCGGTCTATTTCTTCGTACTGAAAAAGCTGAAATGGCAGTGACCGCTTCCGATCGAAGTCGCCCCGTGAGGAGTGCCTCGAACCGCGAAATTCAATCTGAAGCACGTCACAAGCTGAGTGCCCACGAATTCGCCGTCCATCTGCGGAGTGCCGTTTTCCAGAAGCATCGCAATGACTTCGTGAAGATTCCTGTTCAGTTCATCGAGAGTATCCGCCTGTGTGTGGGCGCCGGGGAAACCTGGGACGTACCCCACCAAGAGGCCCGTTGCGGAGCACTTTTCAATAACAGCCGTGTACCTCATCTGGTTCTCGCTCTCCTCCGAATAATGGGATCACATTCAGGAGAGCTTGATCGGGGCAGGTGCGCGACGTCAAATACGAAAGGCGCCCCGTGAGGAGCGCCTCGTTTCGATCCGGCAATGAATCCGGCAGCTAAACCTTCTTCATGCCAAGCTTGGCGTACCACGGCTTGGCCGCGGCCAGCGACGCGTTCACCGCATTGATGTTCTTCACGCCTTCGGTGGACAGCCAGTCTTCCAGTGCCTTCGGGCCGTCCTTGGCATACACCGGAATCCCTTCCTTCCACGTCGCGCGGCCGCAGAGTACGCCCGAGAAATCGGTGCCCGCTTCGGCGGCCATGCGCAGCGATTCGGTGAACTGATCGTTGCTCACACCGGCGCTGAGGTAGATGAACGGCTTGGTGGCGACTTCGGCGCACTTTTTGAAATGCGCCTTGGCCTGCGCCATAGTGTGGACTTGAGTACCCTTGAACACGCTGCTGCCCTTCACGTAGTTGGCGTTGATGGGCACTTCCACCTTCAACACGTCGACGCGATACTGCGGCTTGGAGAATTCCTGCATGCTCTTGCGCACCACTTCCGGCTTGATCTTGGCGAACTCGGGACCTTTCTCGTCGCCGCCCTTGGGATCGTAGCCGATGAATTCGAGGAAGAACGGAATCTCTTCGGTTTCGCATTCTGCGCCAATGCGTTCGATGAATGCGTGCTTGATGTCGTTGATCTTCTTATCCTCATACGGCGTGTAGTAAATGAGGATCTTCACGGCGTCGCCGCCCCAATCCTTGATACGCTTGGCGGAAACATTCGGCAGCAGGTCGGGGAGGCGGCCGGGCTGCGTGTTGTCATAGCCACTGAGCTCGTAGGCCAGCAACAATCCGGCGTTCTTGCTCCGCTTCTTAGCGGCCGGCAGACCGTACTCGGGATCGAGCAGGATGGCGCTGGCGTGCGGCGTGAGCACTTTCGCAACCGCGATCTTGAACTCCGACATCATCTCATCAGTGACGGCGGATTTATCGACGCCCTTGGCAGCGGCGATCGACTTCTGCAGACTTCCGCGCTGATCCATGGCAGCGGCCGCAATAACGCCGCGCTTGTCGGAAAGCGCTTTCATGTGCTGTTTCTTACCTGCGGACAAACTCATTACCTAATACTCCTTGAGAGAAAAATGCCTATGGTTTCAGTATAGCGGGAGGACGGGGGGTTACCGCCAATCGAGCCGCCTGGGCGAAGCGGCGATGCCAGCGTTGCGCACGGTACACATCGCGCAGAATCTGAGCTCGGAGCGCTTCCACCGATTCGAACTTGCGTTCCTCCCGGAGGCGGTGCGTCAGTTCCACGCGAATCCGTTCGGGCGCCGGATCGTCGAGCGGATCCAGCAAGAATGTTTCGATGCTCAACTGATCTCCCCCGAACGTTGGCCGGTAACCGATGTTCGTAACGGAGGTCCAAAAACGGTCGCGATCCAAGTCCGTGGTTGCGGTAACATAGACACCCGTAGCGGGGATTACCTCCTGCGTGGCGTCCATGTTGAGAGTCGGCACGGTCTGTTTGGCACCGATGCCGTGCCCTTTTACGATAGCGCCTTCCAGGGTGTAAAAGCGACCCAGCATGCGGGCGGCCCGGACCACATTGCCGCTGAGCAGTTGCCTTCGAATCTCGCTGGAAGAGACGATGACGTTGCGGAGGAGCACTGCGCCCATGGGTCGCGCATCGAAGCCGTATCGCTCGCCGAGTGTCCGTAGAGTGTCCGTGGTGCCGGCCTGGCCGCGTCCGAAACGGAAGTTGTTACCCACCACCACTACTCGCGCCTGCAGGCTGTCCACCAGCACCTGACTGGCGAATTGGTCGGGGTCGAGCGCGGCCACTTCGCGTGTGAACGGCAACACGCAAACGTGCTCGATACCGCATTCCGCCATCCAGCGCGCGCGCTGTTCAATGGTGCTGACCAGCTTCGGCGATCGCGCGGGGGCTATGACGCGGGTCGGGTGTGGATGGAAGGTCAGGGCTGCGCATTTGAGTCCCTTGCTGGAGGCCAGATGAGCCACTTCACGAAGCAGCCGCTGATGGCCGAGGTGCACGCCATCGAAGTTTCCGATAGTCAACGCGCAAGGACCGAATTCCAATCGGGCCTCCTCAAGGGAGTGGAAGATGCGTGGAGAGACGCTCATGCCGTGGCCTCCACAGTGACTTCCAGGCCGTCATAGGCCAATCGCACATGCGGCGGCAGCAGCTCTTCCGTGCGGGCGTGCGCCAGATCATGCGAGATATGCGTGAAGAACGCCCGCCGCGGTTTCAGCTCCTCCACGTGGCGCAGCGATTGCTGCACTGTCGAATGCGTCGGGTGCGGTTTGTGCCGGAGCGCGTCGAGGAACAGCACATCCAGATCGTGCAGCAATGCCGACGATTCCTCGGGGATCTCGCTGTGATCGGTAAGGTAGGCGAGCGGGCCGAAGCGGAAACCGAATGAGGTGCCCTTGCCGTGATTCAGACGCACGGGCACCACGGGAAAGCCAAACAGATCCAGCGTATCGCCGGCGCCAAACGTATGAACCTTGATCTGCGGGATCCAGCTTTCCGATTCCTCATCGCGGAAGATATACGCGAAGGTTCGTTGAATCACGCTGATGGTTTCTTCAGAGCCGTAAATCGGAATGTGGCCGCCCTGCCGGAAGTTGAACGGGCGCGTGTCATCGAGGCCGAGAATATGATCGGCGTGGGCGTGCGTATAGAGCACCGCATCGATGCGATGCACGCCGTAGCGCAGCACCTGCTGTCGCAGATCGGGCGTCGTGTCGATGAGGATCGTCTTTTCGCCAACCCGGACCACAACGGACGGGCGCAGACGGTTGTCCCTCGGGTCAGTGGAGTGACAGACCTTGCAGGGACAGCCGATAGTTGGCACGCCGGCGCTGGTTCCGGAGCCAAGCACCTGGAGCCGGATGGGCCCGTTGGGAAACTGCATCTACGGCTTCTGATCGGAGAATGCCTGCACGAAGCGGAAGCGCAATTCGGTAAGCGAATTGTCTATCAGGCGCTGTTCTTCCAGCGACAGATTGCCCTTCGTCTTGTGCTGCAGCATGGCCAGCATGTCAATGGTGTGGCGGGCCATGCGGGCATTGGGCTTGGGCTTGTCTGGTCCCTCACCGAAATGGAGAAGCCCCATGTGAATCTCGGCCTGCGTTTTGAAAGACAGGGTCAGGAATTCAAATGTAGGGGGCGGGAGCGGCATGTTGTCCTCGGTCATCGGATCATCAGCCGCGAAATCTTCTCTTGTGTTGACCTCGTCACTCATAGCAATCATCTATTCTACTCTGCTCCCCAACCGCCGCCGCCAGGGGTTTCGATGCGCAGGACGTCCCCGGGCTGGATGGCGAAGTTGCACTTGGCGGGTACCGGGGAAGTCTTTCCCGAACGGCGCAGGGTGTTGCGCCCCGGGGCGCCGGCCTCACCGCACTGCAGTCCGTACGGGCCGTTCTCCCGGCGGTCAGAGAGCAACGTCAGATCGGCCTCCGTCAGGAACTCGTACTCGCGCACAATACCGTCCCCGCCACGGTGTCTGCCCTTTCCGCCCGATCCGGAACGGATGCGGTAGCCGCGCAGCCGGATCGGATAGATGTGTTCGAAAGCTTCCACTGGCGTGTTCCAACTGTTGGTCATGTGCGTGTGCGTGGCGCTCAAACCGTCGTTTCGGCTGTGCGCTCCCATTCCGCCGGCGATGGTCTCGTAGTAAGCGAACGGCCGCTTCCGGAACGGATCGTAACCGCCGAAGCTGAGGTTGTTCATCGTGCCGGAACTTGCAGCGGGGATGCGTTCCGGCGCGGCCTGTGCCAGCGCGCCCAACAGAACGTCGGTGATTCGCTGCGAGGTTTCGACATTGCCCGCGGCCATGGCCGCCGGCGCGAGTGCATTCACTACCGTGCCTTCCGGGGCAATCAAGCGAATTGGCCGCATCAGTCCTTCGGTGAAGGGCACGTCTTCGCGGATGAGGCAGCGGAACACATACATCGTTGCAGCGGTGGCGATTGCGAAGTTGGCGTTGACGGGTCCGGCAGCCTGCGGGTCGGTTCCTGTGAAATCGACTGTGGCTTGCGCGCCGTCGATCGTCACTGCTACCCGGATGCGCACCGGCGTGCTCGTGAGCCCGTCGTTATCCAGGCAATCGGAAAACTCGTAGCGGCCCGAAGGCAGCGTGGCAATAGCGGCGCGCATCATGCGTTCGCTGTAATCCAGCAGGCCGGTCATCAGGGTTCGCAGGCCGCGTGCGCCGTGACGCGATTCGAGCTCCCGCAGCCGGTATTCCCCGCGCTTCAGTGACATCCACTGCGCCAGAATGTCGCCCTCGCGCTCCACAGGCGTGCGGACATTGGCGAGGATCAATTCCAGGATTGCCCGGTCGATTTTGCCGCGGCGTACCAGCAGCGTTGGCGGAATGCGAATTCCTTCCTGGTAAATCTCTCGCGCCATTGGCATCGAGCCGGGACTCATCCCTCCCACATCCGCATGGTGCGCCCGATTGGCGAGATAGAACCGCGGGCGTTTCTCCTTGCCGAAATAGACCGGCATCACGGCCGTGATGTCGGGCAGGTGTGTACCGCCGCGGAAGGGATCGTTCACGATGGCCACGTCGCCTGGCCGCAGATCAAACGCAGCGGTGACGTGCTTCACTGATTGGGGCATCGCGCCCAGGTGCACGGGCATATGATCGCCCATCGCAACGGTTTCGACCTCGGCGGTGTAGACGGCGCAGGAATAGTCGCGGCGCTCTTTGATGTTGGCCGAGTACGAGGTCTTGCGCAGCACGGTGCCCATCTCTTCGGCGATGGACACGAGTTGATGGCGGAACAGCTCCAGGTCGATTGCGGTGGATTTCATCGGCAGTCAGCGCTTCTTCTTTTTCTTGAGCGAAGGCGGGGCCTTGGGGTTCATTGACTCGATCTTGAAAACGCCCTTATCCTCTTCCGGGGTTGGCGGTGGCTCGACAAGCGTTGTCGCGGCAGGTTGGCAGGCGCCCACATTCACCGCGAAGCCGGCGATGTTGTTCCAGCGTGCGCCCGCGCGCTGTTCCACGCGAAAGCTCTTGGTTGCGGCGTCAGGGCGGATTCGCCACTCCGCGCTCGGTGCTTTCGGCCGCTTCAACTTGAGCGGCTTCGGGCTGACTTCGCGCAGGCTCCAGGTATCACCACCCGTATTCGACTCGTAGTATTCGTGCCGTCCTCCCGAATCACCGGACTGCGTGCGGTCAATCAACAGCTCGCCATTGGTGCGGTTCTCAAATGCGAAGATCTCCACGGCACCAACGCGCGTTTCACCGAAAATCGGCCGTCGTCGCCACGTCTTGCCGCCATCGTTCGTGATCAGAAAAAACGGATCGCGGGGAAGGGAGATCAACTGGTGGCCGGAGATCCAGCCAATCTCAAAATCGGCGAACTGGATTTGATCGAGGCTGGTGGAGCGCTGCCGCTCCCAGGCTTCCGTCCAGGTCTTGCCCGCGTCTTCGCTGCTGAGCAACACACTCCACAACGTTACGTTGCTTGTATGGATGTTGCCCGTGAGCAACAGCCGGTTGCCGTTCGCCTCCACTGCCGCAAGCTCCAAAAAGGCCTCGCAGGGCTCCTCTTCGGTGCAGGTGAGGCCGAAGTTCTGGATATCGTCGTCCTTGCAGTTGAAGTCGATTTTGATGGGCTTTCCCTGGTTGGAGTAGACGGCGGGCTTTGGCTCTTCCGGCTTGGCCGGCGGCGGCTGCGGCACGCCTGGTTCCTGCGCAGACACGAACGCGGCGATGCCGGCGAGGGCAAACGAAACCAGGAACCAGTGAGACCGCTTCACTCTTCCATTCTCCTACAGGAAATCGAAGTCGCAGCCGAGGTTGGCCTGGGTCACATGCTCGAGGAAGAGCTTTCCATAGCCGCGGGTGAAATGCGGAGGAGGAGCTTGGAACGCGGCCATCCGGGTGGCGAGTTCTTCGTCGCTGATGTGAAGCTGCAAGCTGCGAGCCGGTGCGTCGAGCGTGACTTCGTCCCCGGTGCGGACGGCGGCAAGCGGCCCTCCGATGGCCGATTCCGGCGCCACATGCAACACGACAGTTCCGAAGCTGGTGCCGCTCATGCGAGCGTCAGAAATGCGAACCACATCCTTCACCCCGCGTTCCAGTAACACCCGCGGGATCGGGATTTGGCCCCACTCCGGAAAACCCGGCGCGCCTTTCGGGCCACAGCTCTTCATCACCAGGATGGTGTTCTCGTCCACCGGCAGATCCGGACTGTCGATCTGCTCGCGCATGTGCTGGTACGAATCGAAGACGTAGACCTTGCCGCGATGCCGCATCAGGTGCGGCGACGCCGCAGTCTGCTTCAACACCGCGCCGTCCGGAGCGATATTGCCGCGCAGGATGGCCGTGCCGCCTTCGTCACTCAGCGGATTGCCGCGCGGCCGTATCACATCGTCGCTCCAACACTGCGCGCCGGAATTGTTTTCCGCGAGCGTCTTGCCCGTCACTGTTAGCGCGTCGCCGTGCAACAGGTCGAGCATGCGCTCAATCACTACCGGCACGCCGCCCGCCGCGAAAAACTCCTCCATCAGGTACTCGCCGGAAGGTTTGACGTTTACCAGGCAGGGCGCTTTGCGGGACAGCACATCGAAATCATCCAAGGACAGCGGCACGCCCGCGCGGCGCGCCATGGCCAGCAGATGCACCACCGCATTTGTCGACCCGCCGATCGCCATGTCGATCAGGATTGCGTTCTCGAAAGCCTGCCGTGTCAGGATGCGCGTCGGCCGCAGGTCTTCCTCCACCATGGCGACAATACGGTAGCCGCTCCGTTCGGCGATCTCCAGACGCCGCGAATCGGGAGCAGGAATGGCGGCGCAGCCGGGCAGTGTCAGACCGATCGCCTCAGCGAGACTGGCCATGGTCGATGCAGTGCCCATCACCGTGCAATGTCCGGCGCTGCGGGCAATGCACCCTTCGATCTCGCACAACTCGTCATCGGTGAGTTTGCCCGCGCGGTGGAGATCGAAAAGCTTGCGCCCGTCGGTGCCGGCGCCGATCTTACGATCGCGCCACTGGCCGCTGAGCATCGGCCCGCCGGTGACTACGATGGCCGGGATATCCGCACTCGTGGCGCCCATGATCTGCGCTGGTGTCGTCTTGTCGCAACCGCACAGCAGCACCACGCCATCCATGGGATAGCCGCGAATCGACTCCTCCACATCCATCGCCATCAGGTTGCGGTAGAGCATGCTGGTGGGGCGCAGAAACATCTCGCCCAGGCTCATGGTGGGAAACTCGAGCGGCACGCCGCCCGCAGCCCACACGCCCCGCTTCACCGCCTCGGCAACGGTGCGCAGGTGGGCGTTGCAGTTGTTCAATTCGCTCCACGAATTGCAGATGCCGATGATTGGTTTGCCGTCGAAGATGTGCCGCCCGAAGCCTTCGGAGCGAAGCCACGCTTTGCGCGAGAAGCCATAATATTCCGGAGTATCGAACCAGGCGGCGCTGCGGAGTTTTGATTTCGCCATGAGAGTGTCCTTCTACAGTATTACGGTCCGCGGGGCCGCAACGCGGAAGGACCCGTCATTATCGTGCTCCGTCAATCAATGAGGAACGAAAGAACTAATCCTGGCCGGGGTCCAAAATGCGCGCTGCCCAGTCTGACAACGGCGGGGTCGTTGGATGCCCTTCCACTTTGAGTTGCAGTCCGTCCACTGTGCCTCCGCGGCCATGGCCCACCATCTTGTAGCTGATGGCGAGGGTGGATAAGTCAATGTCGCCGGTGTAGGAGCCTTCAATCACTCCCCCACCGCTCGAAAGCTCAAAAGTTCCCCACATGTTTCCCTTGCGGTCGGGACCGAAGTTAATGTTGGAAACGATACTGATGGGGCCGTTGAGCCGCGGCTCCGCCGAAACCATCAGCCCTTTGGCAATACGGCCGCGGATTGTTCCACGAACGCCGGGACACGGATCGAAAATGTTTAAGGCGGGTTGGACTGCACCCTGGCAATTCACCACGCCTTCCTCCAATCCTGGTAATGGAACCAGGGTACCGGTTGCGTATAGAAACGTTGTCTTGGCGTTGACGCCGAGTGCCACGAGCAGCAGAGCGCCCATCGCCGTGAGAATTAAGTTTCGGAACTTCATAAACGGAATCTCCTGACCCTGATCATCCGCCGAAACGGGATTTGCAGAAATGGATTTCCGATGCAATTCCAGTGACACTTTGCGTACCGTGCAAACCGTTGTTACCGGGGAGTTTATGCCGAACCTTACGGTTGACGCCCGACAGCGGCAGGGCTATGATTCGTTCGGAAAGGAAAGTGGGAATGCGCGGAACCGCCACCGCACAGCGAATTCTACGTTTCGGCGAATACGAAGTTGAGCTGCAAACGGGGCTGCTTCGCAAACGCGGTCTGCGCGTAAGACTGCGCGAGAAGTCGTTCCAGGTGCTGGCATTTCTGATGGAGCGCCGTGGCGGCCTGGTGACGCGCGACGAATTGCGGGAGCGGTTGTGGCCCGGCGATGTATTCGTCGATTTCGAGCAAGGACTGAACGCCGCGGTCGCCCGCCTGCGGGAAGCCCTCCGCGATTCAGCCGATCAGCCCCGCTATATCGAGACCCTTCCCAAACGCGGCTACCGATTCATCGGGAGTGTCTCGGAACCTGCTCCCTGCGGCGAGCAACCAGTGCCGAAGAAAACGCGCCTGGTGG
>JACQZR010000067.1 GCA_016213775.1 Acidobacteriota bacterium | reverse complement strand
GTATGGCCTGGAGGGTGAGAAAGAAACCGTGGTCATTCACGGAAACAATTTTGAATCCCGACGATCATGCCGTACAATGAAATTCCATCGGTTGGCGGTTAGTGTCTTAACTGATTGTCTCAACTATGGGGACCACTCCAAATTGTGATCAGTGGCCAACTTCGCCATTTCACCTTATGGTCGATCGAGGTGAAAGCGCAGACCACTTACCCCCGCCCGACGAGCGGCATCTTCGTCGCCATGATAGTCATGGTGAGGACGTTCGATTCCAGCGGCAGGTTGGCCATGTAGAGAACGGCGTCGGCGACATGCTGTACGTTCATGCGCGGCTCCACCATCATGGTCCCGTTGGCTTGCGGAACTCCGCCGGTCATGCGCTCGGTCATTTCCGTGGCGGCATTGCCAATGTCGATCTGACCGCAAGCGATGTCGAAGGGACGGCCATCGAGAGCAATGGATTTTGTCAATCCGGTGATGGCGTGTTTGGTAGCTGTGTACGGCGCCGAGTGCGGACGCGGAGTCTGCGCCGAGATCGACCCGTTGTTGATGATGCGGCCTCCCCGTGGGCTTTGCGACTTCATCATGCGAATGGCTTCCTGCGCGCAGAGGAAGGCTCCCGTGAGGTTGACGCCCACCACGCTGCGCCACTGTTCATAGGTGAGGTCCTCCATCGGGATGGCTGGTGCCCCCTTGCCTGCGTTGTTGAACAGGACATCCAACCTGCCGAAGGTTTCCTTCGCGCGAGCGAACAGCGATTTTACTTGATCGGGCTGGCTGATGTCCGTGGGCACCGCAAGCATCGGAGGGCCGTTTGCATCGGCGCGCGAGGCCGTGATGTCGAGTTCGGCCGCGCGGCGTCCGGCCAGCGCCACCGAGTAGCCCGCTGCTTGAAGTGTGAGCGCTACGGCGCGTCCGATACCGCTGCCGGCGCCAGTGACGAGTGCGACCTTTCCGGTGGATGACATGGTTTATGTGGTTTCGAAAGTGAAGATGCGAAAAATAGCGGTTGCGATTTGCATGCTCCATGTCGACAGGTAACGGCCAAGACTCGTCGCCGTCATCGCGACAAGCAGCAGGATGAAGCCGAAGCGCGACAGCTCGACGTAAACCGAGACCGGAACCCGCGCCGCGATGAGCAGTTTCGATCCGTCCAGCGGTGGGACAGGCAGCATGTTGAAGACAGCGAGATAGACACTCAGGTAGGCCGCTTGCGCCGAAAACTGGCTGACGCTGGCTTCCATTTTCCCGGTAAACACCGCGAGAGCGGCGAACATCACCGCGAGCACAATGTTGCTTGCCGGCCCCGCGAGGGCGACCATTGCCAGTCCGTTGAGACCGTAGCGGAGCTGCGCCGGATTGGTGTTCACCGGCCGTCCCCACCCGAGGAAACCGCCGCCCAGCAGTGATGTGATCGCGGGCAGAATGATGGTGCCCAGCAGATCGATGTGCGCCGGCGGATAAAGCGTCAACCGGCCTTCCCGCTCGGGTGTGTCGTCGCCCAGTCGCGATGCCGCCCAGGCGTGCGCGAATTCATGCGGTACTGTCAGGATGCACAGCAAACACACGTTGAGGATGGCCGCTTCGATATTCACTCGAATGACGATAGCACGCGCGGGTTACTGCCCGCCGCTCGAACTCTGTACCGGTTGCCGCAGGTTCTGTTTGTCGAGCGTGTAGTCGAAGTAGCCGATCATCATTTCGTCCCAGGTTTGATCGCCCCATTTCACTTCCTTGGTGGGGTCGGGGTTGAAACGGTTGTTGGCGGAATTGTCGTGATGGGCGACGACTTCGAGTTTGCTGCCTGCCGGGGCGGCGATCGGCTCGCGAAGGAAGTAGGTCAACTGCCAGGCGAAGTCGAAGCGCGGAACCGAAAGCAGCGTCTTAGAGGCGCCATCGGGATAAACAAGACGATAGAGGAAATCCTTCCCTCGAAGGTGCATGTGCGGATGCAGACTGTCGATGTGGCTGTCGTCTTTGAAAGTGAAGGTCGCTGTGGTTTCGTGATGAGGCGCATGCGGTGGAATGACGAGATTGCGGCCGACCGCGCCCGCCGTGATAACGCGCTTCTCCACCGGTTCTTTGGAGTAGACGACGCCGACGCTGCTGCGATCTCTTCCGGGCTTTCCGTTCGTGGTGTAGTGGACCTGGAGGATCAGCACTGACCCTTTCTTGATGAGCTTGGCCTGACCCGGACGCAGAATCAGTGGAGCCTCGCCGGGAGCCCATCCCACCAGGCGTCCGTCGGGATTTGCGGCGCGTTGGGCATCACGGGCGAGCGCGGCGCGGGCTTCTGAAGTGATCTCACCAGCCGCCGGCAACGAGCCTTGTTCGGGATAGCGCACGCTCACGATCACGTGATGGACGTGCGCCCGGTCCCCTGCACGTATTTCGGCGAATTGCACGTACTTGTCTTCGTTCAGATTGGTGGGGATGGCGAAATATTTGTAGGGCACCGCGCCTTCAGTTGGGACCTCGAAATCGCTGGTCATCGTAAACACCGCGTCGGGCTTGCCGATGTTCCAGCCATCAATGAACACGGGCTGCGCGGGCATGTCCTTCGGATTGCCTTCGGGAGCACCGGCTTCCACCCAGGTGTTGATGGCGTCGATGTCCTTTTGCGGCAGGCGGGCGTCGTTGAGGAAGTCGCCGTGTTTGGGATCGGCGAACCAGGGCGGCATCTGGCGCGCCACCACCTTGGCGCGAATGGCCTTCGCCCACGGACGCACTTCCCTGTAATTGGTGAAAGACATCGGAGCCACTTCGCCGGGACGATGGCAGGCCTGACAGTTCTTCTGCAGGATCGCCGCGATGTGTCTGGTGTAGGTGACCTGCGCGGCGGGAGCGGCCAGGGAAGACAGCAGCATTGCCCAACTGACTCGGTTCAGCATCCGGAATCCTTTCGTTAGGGGAAAGTATATACGGTTTGTACGGAGCGGGCGCCACTCTGTCTACTACAGGTGTTCAGCCGGCGTGGAGTGTGGACTTGTCCGAGGGCGGTGGCGCGTCCATCCAGCGCTGGCGGCCATCGGCGGTCGGAATGGAATAGTGGACCATGGGCATTCTCTTACGATCGAATGGATCGTAATCGCGGCGAACTGTGAAGGGTGTGTCGCACAACTTCGCGGAAGCGACATGGGCCGCCTCCGGCGTTCGCCAGCCTGTGTTCCCTTCCTTCTCTTCCGGCGGATCGCTTGACAGTTGATACCACATGTAGAGGCGGCGTTTGGATTCCCCGGTGAAGATCGCATACGGTTCGACGACCACCGTTCTTCCGTCGCGAAATGTGATCTCGCAGTTCCGGCGCAGGTTGCCGCATTTCATGAAAATCGAATCCGCTGCCATTGCTTGATTATTCCACGGCGAAGGCCAGCAGCACATTGCCGGGGCGTCCGCCGAAGCCGCCGTATCCGGCGTTGGCGAAAAGCATGCCTCCAGCGATTGCGGGACCCGGTCCGTTGAGAGAACCGCCCGTCGCGGGCACTCCGTTGACGGTCGGGAATTCGCGGTTGGTGTTGTACTCCCAGAGGATCGCGCCATCCTTGGTGGAGTAGGCGCGAAGGGCGCCATCGTTCGATCCGGAGAAGACCGCTCCCGGGATCACCGTAACGGCTGCGGATTGCGCCGCGTTGCAGCCGCGTCCCGCATTGCAGGCGAGCGGCGGCGCGGGAGTCATCCAAACGCGCTTCCCCGTGGCGAGATCGACCGCGTGAAGGCCGCCGGGCTTGGGGCGCGAGATGTCGGACACGGGGAAATAAGCGTGTTGCGCATCTACAGCGGAGCCCCACTCCATCCCGCCGAGTGCACCTCCTTCTCCGGCACGGTACTGCCAGACGATCTCCCCGCTCTTGTCAGGATCGAAGGCGAATCCAACGCCCGACTTCTGGCCGATGACGATGAGGTCGCGCTTGTTGATCGAGGTGAGGATTGGCGCGTTGCCGAAGTCGTAGTCGGGGCCATTCGTGGCGGGGCAGTTGGGATTGGTGGAGCCCGGGCGGCATCCGATTACGAAGGTGTCGTTCGGCGTGGCCTGCTTTGTCCACTGGATTTTGCCGGTGTCCATGGCGAGAGCGACCAGGGCATCCGAGGTGGGCTGCGGCGGATTCGTGTATGTGTTGCCCGTAGCGACGTAGATGAGTTTGCGCTTGGTGTCGACGGTGGGCGCCGACCAGATGGCTGCCCCTGAAGAGCCGGCGATCATGTAGGTCTTCCAGCGGACCGCGCCGGTCTTGGCATCGAGAGCCGCAAGGCTGCCGCGGAAGGTACAGCAGGCGTATTCCGGGCTGGCGGCTTGAGCCTCTTCGTAAGAGGAGAGCGGGACGTAGAGACGGCCCTCATGCAGCACAGGCGAGCCAGTGATACGGGCGAGCGGATGCTCGTCCACCTGGCGGATCCAAAGAGTGCGGCCGGTGTTGACGTCGAGCGCGTACGCGTTCGCAGTGGTGTCGCCGAAGTAGACCGCGCCGTTGCCGATAGACATCGCGGTGCGCACGCCGCCCTTCGCGCTGAAGACCCAGTGGATGCAGCCGGTCTTTGCGTCAAGCGAGTAGACGGTTCCGTTGTGGCTGCCGACGAAAACACGTCCGCCGGCTAAGGAAGGCTGCGCCCAGGCGAGTGTGGCGTCGGGGAATCCGAACGCCCAGCGGAGTTTGAGTTTCGGCACGCCGGCGGCCGTGAGCCCGGCTTGCTGCGCCGTTGCGAAACGCGTGTTGGTGATGCCCGCGCCCCAACCGTTCCATTGCGGGTGCTTCGCTATGTCATCCATGGCGGGATGGGTGGCGCAGCGGCCGGTGGCGGATCCGGTGGCGTCTCCGGAGAGCTTCTTGCCGGTGATGTGTTCGGCGAGCGCGCGGCGTTCCACACCGCTGAGCTTGGCGCCCTGGACGCGCATCGGGCCGCTCACCAACGCTGTGAGGATGGCTTCCGTGGACCGCCCGCGCATTGTCTCGAGCGATGGCGCGCGGCTGTTCGATTCGTTGTGGCAGATGCCGCAGCGTTGCAGGTAAAGTCCGGCTGTGTCCTGCGCATGCGCGGCAGCCGATACGAGCAGAAGCACGAAGATTGGCATGTTCAGAACGCAGCCTGGCGGAACGCGATGCGGTCCCGTTGTTCGGAGAGTTTCTTTGCGTCCAGCCCCGGGACTTTCTCCAGTGCGTCGTAATTAGGGATGGGGCCGTTCTTCTCGCGATACCTCACCAATGCTTCCGCCTGCGGGGCAGGCAGGTCCAGCACATCGGCGATTTCGGCAGCCGTTGCTTTGTTGATGTTCAGCCGGCTGAAGTAGCGCGCGAAATAGTTGACCGCCTCTTCGATTTCGGACTCTTCGGCTTTCATGCCGCGAGTGAGCATGTCGTCAATGGATGTCTGCCAGGCGGCGCGTGTGCGGCGCATTGGTTCCATCAGTTTGAGCCCGTGGCAGGCGCCACAGATCTTCTCGACGGTCTTTTTGCCGGGACGGTCGGGGTAGGGCGCCGCCGCGGCGGCAGCCATGAACAGGATGGCGAGTAGGCCCAGCATTAGGAAGATTCTACCCGAGGCGGCGGGTCCGTTGGGGCCGATTGGTGCTTGGATTGCTCTCCGTTCGTATATATATGTCCGGCACTAACGGTGATTCTCTATTCTCCCTTCATGGGCTGACCGCGGTTGTGGTAGGCGGAGGCGGTGTCCTCGCGGGAACGATGTCGATGGGCCTTGCGAAGGCCGGCGCGAACGTTGCCGTCCTCGACAACAATCTCGAAAACGCCCGCACGCGAGCGTGTGCGATTGCGAAGCTCGGACGGCAGTCGGCCGCCATCGAGTGCGACGCGACCAGTAAGTCGCAATTGGAAGAGGCCCGGGACCGCGTCTTAGCCGAGTTCGGACAAGTTGACATTCTCATCAACGCCGCCGGAATCAACTCGGCGACGCCGTTCTTCGACATCACCGAAGCCGAATGGCAAAGGATCCTGGATGTGGATTTGAAGAGCGTCTTCTTCGCCTGCCAGGTGTTTGGAAAATGGATGGTGACCCAGGGCAAGGGCTCGATCATCAACATCTCATCGGCGTCGTCGGGCCCGCCGCTTTCCAAAGTAATGACCTATGCTGTGGCGAAGGCCGGCGTCAACCAGATCACGATGTTTCTGGCACAGGATTTCGCGCAGTACGGCGTCCGCGTAAACGCGATTCTGCCGGGATTCTTTCCCGCCGAACAGAACCGCCGGATCCTCACCGAGGAGCGTGTGTCGAACATCATGCGGCACACTCCCATGCACCGCTTTGGCGAAGCGGAGGAACTGGTGGGCGCCGCGGTGTATCTCGCCTCCCCGCAGGCTTCCGGATTTGTGACAGGTTCGATCCTGCGCGTCGATGGCGGGTTTTTGGCAATGACGATTTAGGCGCTTGTAGATGCTTGCTCGTATGGCCGGACAAGTTCAACCACTTACACGCCGCACTCGGTGAAGCACGCCAGAATCGCGTCCTCCGACTCCACAGGTTCATCCGGCGACACTACTTCCACCACCTCAGGCCAGGCAAAGAAGTGAGAGTCGTGCGAATCGTCCGCCACCAGGCCGAGTTGCGAAACCTCGCGGAGCAGAAGCGGGGAATCGGCGGCTGCTATGTGGTCGCGGCAAACGACTCGTACGGGCTTACCAATGAGGCTATTGAGGAAAGTGCTGTCGCTCATGACTGATGTGCGGGCACGCGAATTGCCAAATAGAAATGGGGCTATTGACGCTAGTCGACGGGTGTGTGCAGGCCGGCGGAATGCGGCTTTTCACGCAACTTTAGTGATTTCACACACGGTCTGAGGGAGCCCACCGGATGCTGTCGTTTCCGCCGGCGGAATTCGTGCTGCCAGTTCGCTGGCCACTGCAAACCGCTGGAATCGCGCCCGTTGTACGCAGGACAGTCTTCCATGCAAAACCTGCCGGTACAGTGTATGCACGAATTCGTAATGCATCGACGGCGCGCCGCCAGCGGCATTTGGAGAGTCCGCCACACGGATGAACTGCTGGCGGCTCGCCAGCCGGTCGCACGCCTGTTCAATGGACAGCGGATCCTCACCCAGCACCGCCTCCATTGTCCAGACGGAGAACCGCTCCCCAATCGCACTCGCCACTTGCAGCATTCCCAGGGCTTCCGGCCCCAGTTGCTCCAACTGAATCTCCAACAATCCTCGCAACGTCTCCGGAACGCCGGGATACACCTCCTCCAACGGCACCCTCGTTTTGAGTTCGCTTCCATCCACCGCGATCAGCCCCTTGTTCGCCATGTCCGCGCTTATGGCGCGTATAAAAAGCGGATTGCCTCCCGAATTTTTGTGAATCAGTCCCGCCAGTCCTTCCGCAAGACTCTCCACCTTGAAGGCCTGCGATAAATACAGCGCAACGTCGGCCTCCACCAGGTTGTTCATGACGATCTCACGGCATAGATTGCGAACCAGCAGGTCCTGCTTCACCGCCTTGAGAGGATGTTGGGACAACTGCGCATCCATCGGCCGGTAGGTGGCCAGCAGCATCACCTTCGCTGCTCCGCGCCCCCGCGCAAAGGCCGAAAGCAAATCGAGCGTCCACCGGTCCACCCAGTGCAGATCCTCCAAAACAATCACAACCAGTGACTGTGCCGATAGGGCTTCCAGAGCCTCACAAAGCTCACGCACCATTCGCTCGCGCGTGCTTCCCGCAATCTCACGTTGGAGTGATTCCCGCAGCGCGGGTGTGAGCATCGCCGGAAACTGCGCCAACCATGTGGGAGCGCACTTCGCCAGCATCTGTACAAGACTGTCACTCTCGGCGCCTTGCAGCAGAGCCCCGATCGCCTCCAACACCGGATAGTACGGTTCGATACCAGCGAACCCTTCGATGCATTGCCCACGCGCGATACCGACGCGTGGATACTGCACTGCCTCCTGCAGAAAGGCGTCCGCCAGCGTCGTTTTGCCAATGCCGGCTTCTCCCGTGACAAACACCAACTGACGCTGTCCGCTCAAGGCAAGTTGTAGATACTTACTCAGTTGGCTCAACTCGGGCTGCCGCCCCACCTGCAAGGGTTCCTGTTCCACCGTTGTCCCCCCAGTGAAAGTGGGGCGCACTTGTGTTACAGGTGCTACAAACTGGTACCCGCGCTTCGGGAAGGTCTCGATATATGCCGGCTCCTCCGGCCGGTCTCCCAGCACTTTCCGGATTTCCAGGATGTATTTCCGAATCCCTTCCGGATTGACGTACGTGTCCGGCCAGATCGCCTCCAGCAATTCGTCCTGCGTCACTAATCGTTCGGCGTGCTCCACCAGATAACGAAGTACATCAAAAGCCTTTGGCGTCAACACAGCGCGTTCTTCCTTTTTCCACAGGCATTGGTTTACCGTGTCCAACCGGAAACTCCCGAACTCTCGCATGCTCGATCAACCTCGTTTTCGACTCCCAACAATCCAAGCTGTAAACGAGAATACGTAGTCAGGGAAGGTTTCTTGCGCCGCAACGGAAAAGATACGAAAAAGCCCCTGTATTCGTCACTCCTCCACGACCCACTCTCGCTTACTCTGAGTTAGGAATCGCGGCGGCTGCAACGGTTGGCTATCGATCTTCGCCCGGTAACATGCCATTTCTGTCATACCGCGGCTCATGGCGGCTGGCACGCCCGGCCGCCGCGCTTTCATCCACTGGAAAGGAACTACAACACATTGATTCCGAGTCACCTCCGTATCGCGTCTGTCGCCCTGTTGATCGCCTTCAGTCCCGCGGCCCGCGCCGCCACTGGTTGCGCCTTCACCCTGACCACTGAGACCCTCACTGCGCCGGCCACCGGCGGACAGGCTGCCGCGCTGCTGCTCGCCAGCGAACCCTCCTGTTCCTGGACAGCGGCTTCCAACTCTCCCTTCCTCACCAACCTGTCCGCCCCGTCAGGTACCGGCAGCGCCGTTATCGGGTTCCTTGTCGCCCCCAACCCGAATGCCACGCCGCGCACAGGCACTCTGACTTTCGGTGACCGGACCTTCACCGTGAACCAAGTACCTACTGGTGTCGACCATGGCTTCAGCATCTCCCCACTCACGGCCAACTTCGGCGCTGCCGGGGGCAACGGGTCGCTGAACGTCACCCAACTCGGCCCCGTTGGACTTTGGACTGCGTCGTCCGCAGCACCGTGGGTCACCATCACCGAGGGTGCTTCCGGAACGTCCGGCGCAACGGTCCGCTTCACCGTTTCACCCAACCACAGCACCGTCCCGCGAGCCGGTTCCCTCACCATTGCCGGCAACACCTTTGCCATCACCCAATCCGGCGTCAACGAATCGGGCAGCCGTTTCGTCCCGCTCGCGCCATGCCGCTTGGCTGATACACGCCAGCCCACGGGAGTATATGGTGGCCCCATCCTCGCCGCCAATCAGCGTAGGGCCTTCCCCATTACCGGCGCCGGCTGCGGCGTGCCTAATTCCGCGCGCGCGTTTTCCCTCCACATCACAGTCATCCCCAATGGCCCGCTCGGCTACCTCACCGCATGGCCCACCGGACAACCTCAGCCCTTCGTATCCACACTCAACTCCACTGGCGGACGCGTCGTCTCCAATGCCGCCATCATCCCCGCCGGATTCGGCCGCGCCATCGACATCTTCGTCACCAACGACACCCACGTAGTCCTCGACATCGACGGCTATTTTGATGCCGAGAACCCTGCTGCTCTTCCCTTCCACGCACTGGCTCCGTGCCGCGTCGTCGACACACGCAACCCGTCTGGTCCGTTCGGCGCGCCGGCTCTCACGGCAAACGCTCCCCGCACCTTCAATATCAGCGCTACTGCCTGCGGAATCCCGCCCTCTGCCCAGGCCTACTCGCTCAACGCAACAGTGGTTCCCTCCGAGCCCATCGGGTTCCTCACACTCTGGCCGTCCACCCAGCCGCAGCCTACAGTCTCGACGCTCAATTCCGATGGGCGTGTCGTAGCCAATGCCGCTATTGTCGCCGCCGGCATCAGCGCGGCCGTGAACGCCTTCTCCACCGGCGCAACCAACCTGGTGCTCGATGCCAATGGTTACTTTGGCGCTACCGGTAACACTCCGGCGCTTTCTTACTTCCCTCTAACACCCTGTCGCGTTGCGGATACGCGCAATGCCCAGGGCCTTTTTGGCGGACCATCCATCGCCGCTGCCACCAGCCGCCTCTTTCCCGTCACCCAGAGTGCTTGCGGCGTACCTGCCAATGCCAGCGCATTCGCCTTGAACGTCACCGCTGTTCCTCACGGATCGCTGCAATACCTCACCATCTGGCCCTCCGGCCAAGAGCAGCCCTTTGTCTCCACACTCAACTCCTTTCAGGGCGACATTGTCGCGAATGCGGCAATCGTTCCCGCCGCGGCCGATGGATCAGTCCGGGTGTTCGCCTCCGATGACAGTGACGTCATCCTCGACATCAACGGCTATTTCGCCCCCAGCCCCGGCAGCGAGCCTCAGAATCCCCCCGCCTTCCAACTCTCGGTGAATCCCATCAGCCGCACCATTGCGGCGGGCGAAACGGCCGCATACGAGGTTACTGTCACTTCGACGAACGGCTTCTCCGGTGCTGTGGCGCTGGCCTTGATCAATGCGCCCAACAACCTTTCCGCCGCGCGCTTCTCATCCGATTTCGTGACCGTGGCGCCCAATCAGGCCGCCATTTCCACCCTGATACTTACGGCCAAGCCGGACAGTCCCGCCGGAGCGTCGTCGATGAGCATTCGCGCCATCAGTCCCGGTCTCCAAACCCGCGTTCAGGATATTTCGCTTACCGTCACTGCTCCGGCCAACACCCAGCCTGCGCAGGTGGCCATCCGGCAGTTCCAGTTCTCCCCCACTCCTGTCACCATCGCCCGGGGAAGCCAGGTGATCTGGACAAACTTCGACGGCACGCAACACACCGTGGTTGCCGATGGCGGCCAGTTCACATCCACCGCACTCTCAGGCGGACAGAAGTTTACTGCCATGCCCGCCACCCCGGGCACTTACAACTATCATTGCTCCATCCATCCCGGCATGACCGGAACGGTGGTGGTGCAATGAACGATCAATAACTTAGATAACAACAACAAATCAATTGGAGGTTATTTCCGATGCGCTTGAACATACCATTTGCGGGAATACTGCTTCTCGCCATGAACGCGGCCTCGCCAGGAGCGACGTTCACTTTCTCCACCGATCCCTTTGCCGGCACCACGGTGCTCACCACTCCCGGCCGCCAGGTGGTCGGCGGAGAGTTGTTTCTCTCCTTCCAGACTGCCAGCGATGTCTTCTCCTTCTCCTCCGCTCTCTTCCCGCCGGGAACTATGGTGCACTTCGCAAACGCAACCGCGGCGGGCATTCCGGCAGACGCCAATTTCGTCGTCCTGCGCGACACTGACGATGACGCCAATGCCGGCACTCCCTTTGGCGCGGGGAATGCGGCGAACCTGATCGCCGGCAGCGTGACTGCCCAAGGTCCTGGAGTCTTCGTCTACTTCAACAGCGGTCTCGATCTGCCGCGCCTCGTCTACTCCGCCGACCTCAGTGACAACACGGCCGATTTGCGCATTCTTGCCCGAATGCTGAATCTCACCGGACAGACCGGACGCGATGCGCTGGCGACGTTTTCCGAAGGCAACTTCGAGATTGTCGCCGCGTCTGTCCCGGAGCCTTCCAGCCTCGGACTGGCAGGCGCGGCCCTTGCCCTGATTGCGTCTCTCGGACGGTTACGGCGGCAGAACGTTCGCGGATTCTAGACCGGGAGTCCAGCACCGGGGGGAGAGGGTCCAGGCTCTTCCCCCTCGCCCACTACTGGCACTGCAACAACGCTCCCGCATCCGCGCACACGTTCGCCATCGTCGTCCCTCCATTGAGGCAAGGATCGTTCACCACCGCGCCATAATGATGCAGCGCGATTACCTTTCCGCTCCCTGCATCAATCACCGGCGAACCCGACGACCCGCCTTCCGTATCGCACGAATACCCAGTCTGACTGCCTGGCGCCGTGCCGCTGTAAGTCGCCCCAACAGCATTCACTTTGCACCGTACCGTCTTTGCCGCATCGTCCCAATACCCGATCTGCTTCTCGTATCCGCCTCCATGTTGGATCAGCCAGATCGGATTCCCCACCACCCCGCTCGTCACGCTAGCCGTCAACACGCCCCACTGCGCCGCCGGCGATCCCTTGAGCGTGAACAGCGTGTAATCCAGTCCGCCCGACTTACCCTTCCTATTCGAGGAGTTCGTCCTCAGCAGCGATCCACCCGCGTAATTACTCACCGCCGCATTGCCATTCACCCCGCAAATCAAGCGCTGAAAATTGAACGTGGCCTGCACCGTCGCCACTACCTTCTGCGTGCTGAAGCAATGATTGTTCGTCAGCATCGTATCCGCCGTGTTCCCCTTCACCAGCCACCCCGTGCACAGATACTGCCAGGCTCCGCTCACAAACAGCAGTCGAGCCACCGGCTTCTGCGCAGCATCGACTTCCGGCAAATGGCATGCGACATCCTGTCTTCCTTCCGTCCCGCAAACCACTTCCCGCAGCGCCTTGGCGCGTTTCGGAAATACCTTCGCCGTCCCGTGACCCACCGAATCCACCTGATACCCGTGACCCGGCTCCGGCCCGCCGTGCAGCTCCACGATTGCCGTATCGCCGCTCACTGCGAACGCCCAGAACTCCCCGTCTCCATTCGGTCCACGGTCCGTGTAAGTATACGATTGCTCGCCGTCGGGTGAGGAAATCGTGACATAATCACCCGCCGCCAAATGAAACGCCTTGAAGTGGACCCGCACAAACGTTGCTCCCGGCGACACGATCCAGTCACTCCACACCCTGCTCCTCGCATTGTTCCCTTTCGGATACGGATGGGGAGTCTCCGCCTGATGAGCTATTACCGGACCGGCCTCGAGCGGCGCCTGTGCCAACGCGGTCCCGGTGAAAATCAACATTGCAGCGGACGGAAGTGCAAAACGGCGACTTAGCATGGAATTCTCCCAATTGAATTTAGGGGCTGGCCCCCACAATGTCAAGCGTGGGTTCGAGCAAAAGAGGGTCATCAACCCCGCAAAACCCGCGCCGCCCGCGGAACACTTCCCACTCCTCCGGCGTCTATACAACTTAAGCGGAGGACAAACCGGTGCGGCCCTTCCACAAACCGCCTTGCTTCTACCGGGCAGTCCTCGCCACCGTGGCCTGTTTGGTGCCCGCCCCACAACGCCCGCAATGGCGATCCACCAATTCGGCCTTCCTCACGTCTCTCTGGACCCTTCTCCAACGCGGCGAACTACCCCGCAGCGGCAAAACCCTCCTCGCCGGCTTCTGCCGGGAATGCTTCCGCAACGCAGTGTTCACTCGCTGCTCACCGCGCCAGATCGTCGCTGCCCTCGGTCACCCCGTCCTCCCATTTGCCGCCCTTACTGCGGTCATGCTCCTCACAATCCTCACCACCCAAGGGCTCCCCACCATGTCACGCCTGTGGAGCGAGCGGTCCAACCCCACCGATTTCGTCTTCGGTCACGCCTTCGTCCTCACGCTCGCCGCCTTCATCGCGCTACGCGCCCTGCTGAGCGACCCCCTCACATTCCACGGCTGGCGATCGGTCCTTTTCCTCGGCGCAAAGACAACTCTCGCAATGCTCACCCTAACCTGCTTTTGGATTGAATCTTCCAGCGCCGTCCACGCCTCCCTCCTCCTCCGCCACGAAGCATGGTGGGCCGCCTCTCGCGTCTCGTCCACACTCGCGTTCCTCTTCGCCTGCGGTTGGCTTGCCGGCTGGTGCATTGCCGATCAACGCCTCCGCTGCCCCTCCTGTCTGCGGCGCCTCGCCTTGCCCGTGAGCCTCGGTTCCTGGGCCAGTGTCCTCGACCCCGCAACCACCATCCTCGTCTGCCCGCAAGGTCACGGCTCGCTCACCACCCCGGAAGTCCACGACAGCTCCCCAGACCAATGGACCACCATGGACCGCTCCTGGAGCAGCCTGACAACCTAACACATTGCTGCGCGGAAAGGTGAATTTCCCCTCAGATGAAAAGCCTGAAATCTGAGATGACAGACGTTTTCAACTCTGAAATAATAGAATCCAGCATACCGTATGCAACTACCGAAACTCCAGCGCGAACGCGCGGTCGACGCCGTCTACAACGTGCTTCGACAAGCCATTGTCGGGTACGGTCTCAAACCCGGAGCCCGCTTGAACGTGGATGAACTGGCACAGCAACTGGGTGTCAGCCTGACCCCGGTGCGAGGGGCGATACAGCAACTCGCGACGGAAGGATTGGTGGAGATCCGCCCGCGCAGCGGAACCTTCGTCGCCAGTCTGACGCCACAGGACATTGAGGAAACCTTTCGCATCCGGTGCGCGCTGGAATGTCTCGCGGCCGAGGACGCCATCCCGCACCTCGGGGTTCAGGGGGTTCGCGCATTGCGCGATCTGTTGAAGGTTTTGAAAAAGCCCGTGCGCACGCCGGCCGACCGGGAGACGCATGAGAAGGCCAACTCCGAGCTTCACCACACCATTCTGCGGGCGTCCGGCAACCGGCGCCTGATTGAGATGTACGATGCGTTGAACGCACATATCAAGATCGCGCGCATACACGCTTCGGAAATCGGATGGGCATCGCGGCTGAATGATGAGCAGGAAGAGCACGAAGCTATCGTCGACGGGCTGGAGACAGGCGATACGGCGCAGGTCGTGGGCGCGCTGCGGAAGCACATCTACCGCGCCAAGGATGCGCTTGTGGGTGCTCTGCAGGAACGCATCAATCAATCCAACGGCAAGTAGCGCGGCAGCCAACGCATGCATGTGAAACACCTGCGCTGGTACATCGCCGGCCTGCTCTTTCTCTCTACGGTGATCAATTACGTAGACCGGCAGGTGCTGTCCATTGTTGCGCCGGTGGTCACCAGGGAATTGCACCTCACGCCGACGGAATACGCGAACATCCTCCAAGCTTTCCTTTACGCCTACACGGCGATGTATCTGATCTCGGGCGTGCTGGTGGACCGCTGGGGGACGCGCGTGGCGCTGGGCGTGTTCATGGCGTGGTGGTCAGTGAGCAACATGCTGCATGCGTTTGTGGGGTCGGCGCTGCAACTGGGATTCTTCCGCATGCTGCTGGGGATTGGGGAGCCGGGCAACTTCATGGCGGCGGCGAAGGCCACCTCGGAGTGGTTCACGCCGAAGGAGCGGGCGTTCGTCAATGGACTGGCGAACGGTGGTGCATCGGTGGGGGCGATCATCGCGCCACCGCTGGTGGTCTGGTTGTACTCGTGGCTCGGATGGCGGGCTGCGTTTGTTATCACCGGGGCGAGCGGGCTGGTGTGGCTGATCGCCTGGTTGCTCTTCTACAGACTGCCGCAGGCTCATCCATGGATCACCGCGGAGGAAAGGCAACTGCTTGCGCCGGCGCCTCCGGTGAGCGCGACTCCGACAGTACCGCCGCCAAGCTACTGGGAACTGCTGCGTATGAGGCAGACCTGGGGACTCTTCCTCACGCGGTTCCTCTCCGATCCGGTGTGGTGGTTCTACCTGTTCTGGCTGCCGAAGTACCTGGTAGAACAGCGCGGGTTCACGATGGTGGAGATGGGCGCCATTGCTTGGATGCCCTATTTGACGGCCGATATCGGGTCGATGTCCGGCGGGGTGCTATCCGGTTGGCTGATCCGGCGCAACTGGCCGGTGGTGAAGGCCCGCTCGGCGGGTATGCTGCCATTCGCGATGCTGATGCCGCTGAGCATGGTGATCGCGTACACGCCGTCGTCGCTGGTAACGATGATGATCATTTGCACGGTCACGTTCGCGCACATGGTGTGGAAGACGAATCTGATGACGCTGACGAACGATCTGTATCCGAAGGCTGTAGTGGGAAGGGTGGCGGGGTTTGCGGCGTTTGGCAACGGGCTTGGCGGCGCTATCTTCACCGCGCTGACGGGCTGGATTGTGCAGCACTTTTCCTACAATACCGTCTTCATACTGATGGGTTTTCTGCACCCGGCGGCCTATGTGCTGTTTTGGCTGCTTGTCGGGAAGGCGCCGCCGCCGGAGAACGCCGAGAGCATTGGCCACTGATTAACACCGATGCACACCGATCGGCTCGGTTGCGGATTCGTGGCCGTGTTCAGTTCAGAACGTCCGAGTAGGCAACCGGAACGTATGCGATCAGCAGATTGGTTGGACTGTTGAAGGTCATGGGAACGACGACTGATGCTCCGGCGGCGAGTCCAGCCCCGACATTCACCGTAAGAAACGGGCTGCCAAGCCAGGTGCCCGATGCGTTCACCAGGGTTACGCCCACGGTCAATGAGCGGAGGACGATGTTCAGCGGCCCGGTGATGAGTTGCCCGCTCGTGTTGGTGACGGTGATGGTTCCTGTGAAGGTGCGTGCGGCCCGGTTGTAGACGAGCGCGGACCTGGTCAGGGTGACCTTGCCGGTGAGGTTGGCGGCCGTCGTCATTGCAAAATAGGCCACCGGCATGTCGTGATCGGAGAGGCGTTCCGGACGGTTCGGGTCGTTGCGGAAAGCTTCGGGGAAGTCGGCATCGTTGCGCGCGTAGGCGAAGCGGGTGAGGCGGCTCAAGAGGCTCTGCGAAACCAGAGCGTGGTCGAGCGTCTGCGCCGATCCCCCGAAGACGTAGGAATACTGTTGCGATGGGGGAAGGGTGTCCACGAGATCGGTGAGGTTCGGGTTCACCAGATCGGCGCTGGCAAGAACGACCTGGCTGGCGGGTGTGGGCGAGCCGAGGATGGTCCCGATGAGGTCGACGTAGCCGTCGCTTACGCGGAAGGCGTTGTAGTCACCGACGCTGGAGATCATAATGCCGGGCTCGGCGGTCTGGAAGCCCTGAATCAGATTGGCGAGAAATTCGGCTTGCGCGCGGCGTTTGGTGCGAACCCGGTTGCCGTCGGCCGGGTCGTCAATGCCGTTGAGGGACCGAAGGTGATTCACGATCACCAGGAACGGGGCGGAGAGGACGTTGCCGGCGAGCTTTGCCTGCGCACGGAGAACGAGCGGCGGACGGTCATTGAGCAGGTCCGGCTGGCCGTTGTTGGGGTCAATGTAGGTGTCGGTCTTGCCGATCTGGGTGACGCTCACGGTCTCGATGCGAGCGCTCTTGATGAGGAAGCCGACGTCGATTCCTCCAGGATCGTTGCCTTCCACCAGGAAGGCGATATAGCCGGGATTCGGCTGGCCGGCGGCGACAGTGTCGTCATTGAGCTTGCCCGCGACGCTCTGCAGCGTAGTGAGGTTCTCCACCTCCTGAACGCCGATGATATCGGGTGATCGCATGACATTGCGAATCGCAAGCGAAGCCTTCTGGAGGCGGTTGTTGAATGCCGTGGCGGTGAGAGTTGGTTCCCCGATGGACGGATCGTTCACAGTATCAAAGAAGCGCTCCATGTTGAAGGAGCCGATGGTGTACTCGTTGGGCACCGGCGCCGGGACTGGCGTGGCCGAGACGATGCCGCCGGTGACAACCGCACCGGCTGTGGGCTCGACCGCAATCGTGTAGGCGCGCTGGACGTAATCCAGAGGGCCGCTGAGAGGGGCGACGGTGGCTCCGCTGGTGACGTCAATTGCCGGGCCCCCGATGGAAACGCTGTCGATGCGCAGGATCTCCGTGTTGGCATCCCAGCGTGTCACCGACGCAGGCGATCCGGGGGGGAGGGCATCCGGCAACCGCACGCCGGCTTCGCGGAAGGGGCGGGCCACTCCAGTGATCACTCCGTGGAAAACCCCGGTGGATGTGGAGGTGGCGTTCACCTCGCTGGTGTTACCCTGCGTGGGGCCGACAACGGTGAGCGAGTTGACCCGCACGCGCATGCTTTCGAAGCGCTCGAGAACGTCGATGCTGCCGCCGGGCGGAGTGTCGGCCGCGGTGAGAACAACAGGCGTGGGCAGCGGATTGCCAGTGTTGATCAGCAGGAAGCTCGTCATACTGCTGATTTCCGTGATTGGAGGGGAACCGGGATCGCTACCTGGAATGAACTCCTGCACCGTGCCAGCCACGCAAACCTGGTTGCCGGCGACAGCCGTCGCGGGCAGGTTGGCGGCGCTGGTGAAGACGAAGACTCCCTCGCTGGTCGCCGGGTCGGCATCGGTGAGATTGTCCGGGTTCTGGAGGAAGAAGCCGTTCGATTTCCGGCCCGTGACGATGCCCTCCACGGCCACCGCCTGGCCAACCAATGGAGAGGTGTTGCCGTTTCCTTGGACGTCATGAATGTTGTTCGTCGGGCTGCAACTGACGGGCGCCAGAATGGTGAGCGAGATGTTCGCGCTTCCGCTGCGCGCCTGCGCGTCCTGGATGGTGGCGGGGAGAGTCTTGACGCCCGCCGTGACGGTGTTCGGCACGGCGGCCAGGAATGAGAAGACATTGTCGCCGGCGGTGACGTCGCCGTTGGTGGCGTTGTCGAAGAACTGCTGCGTGGCGGACAGGTTGATGGTGGAGAGGTTGGCGGTAACGGTGATGCCGGTGCTCGTTGGGTTGGCGCCTGGGGTGACGGTTACAGTGAGCAGGGTGTTGGCTGGAGGAGTGATGGAATTCGGACTGGCCGCGCCAACGCCGCTGGGGCTCGTCGGGCCGGGACCGCCGCCGCAGGGGTTCAACGCGGACGCGGTAGTTCTTGGTACCGGGTTGGTGACAGCGGCGAAATCGGAGGTGTTGTTGCCGGTATCGGTACAACCGTTGGCGGCGCGGACGTCGGCGGTGTTGCGGGCGGTTTGGGGAGCGGAAGTCGTACCGGTGGCGGAACCCTCGGAGCAGGTCACGGTGCCGTAAGCGACGAAGTCAACGAGTGCAGCGTCCGTCGGGCATGCGCCACTAATTGATGGGTTGGCGTTGAACAACGCCACCTTGCCATCGGTGGCGCTCATGCTGATGGTAGTGGAAGTGGTGTCGCCGGTAAGGACCGCGCCAGTCGTGCCGGTGCCTCCTGTTACGATCAGGTAATAGCCGCCAGCCGGAACTGAGACGTTCGGCAAAGTGATGGAGCTCCAGGTGGTCCCTGCGGCCGATGCGTACTTCACGGTCCAGCCGTTGATGTTCTGTGCGGCGTTGCCTGCGTTGAAGAGCTCGATGTAGTCGCGTTGGTAGGTGGACAGGGGCGCGGTGGTGCCGCTGCTGCCACCGCCGCCGTAGACCTGGCTGATCACCATCTTCGCCTGCCCGAAAACTGCGCCGGCGGTAAGAGCAAGCAGAACGGCAACCTTGGAGAGACGAATCAGGTGGCGCCCAGAAAGAGATTCACGCATTTGGACACTGTAGCACGGGAGGCATGACAGGACGATTTCAGCGAACCACCTTCGTAGCGAGTTCGCGCTAGAATTAAAAGATGGGCAAACTTATCCTATCAACCTTCGTTCTGGGCACCTCATTGTTCGCCGGCGACATGACCGGGTGGATCAGCGACGCTACCTGCGGCGCGTCCAACGGCAACGGCTCCAAGAGCTCGCGCGACTGCGCGGCTTCGTGCATCAAGGGCGGTAGCTCGGCCGTGTTCGTTTCAGAGAAGGATCAGAAGGTGTACAAGCTTTCGGATTCCGCCAAGGCGGCCAAGTTTCTCGATAAGAAGGTGAAGGTGTCCGGCAACATCAAGGGCGACACCATCGAGATGACGAACATCGTCTACATGGACTAACGCTGGCGCACTTCGTAGTCACCTAAACGTATTCCGTCAATCGTCAGCTCGCTGCGGAAGTGGGCCACCGCTTCGTAAGCCTTGATGTGTGCCTGCGCG
>JACQZR010000060.1 GCA_016213775.1 Acidobacteriota bacterium | reverse complement strand
GGTGAGAATCTCCGCCACCGCCATGATGGGGTTCGGCGCTGCTCCGCCGTAGACGCCGGAGTGCAGATCCTGCTTGGCGCCCTTCACAATCAGCTCGCCGTAGATGATCCCGCGCAGTCCGATGCATAACGTTGGCAGCTCCGGCGCGAACATCTCGGTATCGCAGATCACCGCGGCGTCAGCCTGCAGGCGCGGCGGCTTGGACGCAACGTACTTTTCGATGTGCACGCCGCCGGATTCCTCTTCGCCCTCGATCAGGAACCGCACGTTGAGCGGCAACGAGCCACGCTGCGCCATCAGTCCTTCCACGGCTTTGAGGAGAATGAGCGTCAGGCCCTTGTCATCGGCCGCGCCGCGCGCATAGATGTTCTCGCCACGAATAGTAGGTTCAAACGGCGGGGATACCCATTCGTTCAACGGATCGGGCGGCTGCACGTCGTAGTGCCCATAGAAGAGCAACGTGGGTTTGCCTGGCGCGTCCAGCCATTCACCATACACCAGCGGATGGCCCTCGCCTTCAATTAACTTGACACCGTTCATGCCTGCCTTGCGCAGTTGCGCCGCAACGAATCCGGCGGCGCGCCGCACATCGCCGGAGCGCTCCGGGTCGGTGCTGATGCTTGGGATGCGCAGGAACTCCTTCAGCTCATCGAGGTAGCGCGCGTGGTTGTCCTGAAAGTAGTTCATTACTGTTGAGTCTCGCAAAACGCTTTGTCACACGGCAAAGTCCGAAATGGTAAGCTACCGCGTTATGAGACTCCTCATCGCTCCATTGCTGACGGTCCTCTGCCTCGCGGCGGAAACGCTGCCTACTTCCACTGCCCACGATGCCGGCCTGTCCGCCGAGCGGCTCGCACGTATCGCTCCCATCATGCAGAAGCACGTGGATGAGGATCGCATGGCCGGGGCAATCGGCCTGATCGTGCGCAACGGAAAAGCCGGATATTTTGAAACCTACGGCTATCAGGACCGCGAAGCAAAGAAAGCGATGCGCAAGGACTCCATCTTTCGCATCTATTCCATGACGAAAGCGGTCACCGGCGTTGCGGTGATGATGATGTATGAGGAAGGGAAGTTCTTTCTCACTGACCCGGTGTCGAAGTACCTCCCGGAGTTCAAAGATCGGAAAGTCGCGCCGGATGGCCGCACCACCAACGTGGTCGCCGCGATCGCGAGATGACAATTCGCGATCTGATGCGCCACACCTCGGGGCTCGACTACGCGGGCCCGCGCGATGGGGACGGGCAGTACATGTATGCGAAGTTGCGCATCCAGGAACAGGGCATCAACCTCGCCGAAATGATGAAGCGAATGACGCAGGCCCCGCTGGTGCATCAGCCCGGCACCACCTTCCACTACGGCCTTTCGATCGATGTTCTGGGACGGCTGGTGGAAGTCACCAGCGGCAAGCCGCTCGACAAGTTCTTCGCGGAACGCATTTTCCAACCGCTGGGGATGAAGGACACGGCCTTCGATGTTCCAGAGAGCAAGTGGGATCGTTTCGCGGCGCTCTACACACCGGCTGAGGCCGGCACGGTGAAGCGCTCCTCGGCCCCGCCGCAGGATTCGTATAAGAGGCCGACAACACTGTTCCTTGGCGGCGCGGGACTCGTTTCCACCGCAATGGACTACGCCCGCTTCTGCCAACTGCTGCTCAACGGCGGCCCGCTCGATGGACGCCGTCTGCTGAGCCGCAAATCCGTGGAGCTGATGTCCACCGACCATCTCGGTGACCTGCCTCGCGTCGGCGGTGGCGGAGGCGTCCCCATGGGCTACGGCTTCGGTCTCACGTTCGCCGTCAACCAGGATCCGGGCCGCGCGGGTTCCCTCGGGAGCAAGGGTGAGTACAACTGGGGCGGTGCGGCAGGCACGCGTTTCTGGATCGATCCCAAAGAGAAGATGGTGGGCGTCTTCATGGTCCAGATTCTGCCGCACACCAATCTCACATTCGGGTCGCAGTTCAAACAACTGGCGTATCAGGCGATCAATGATTAAAGGCCCGGCACTGCTGTTCCTGATTTGCTGCGCAGCCGCTTCCGGACAGACCTTTTACCGTGACTTGGTGCCCGTCCTGCAGCGCCATTGCCAGGAATGCCACCGCCCCGGCGAGATCGGCTCCTTCCCGCTGACGACGTACGCGCAGGCGCGGCCGTGGGCTGCGGCAATCAAGGCCGCCGTACTCAGCCGCAAAATGCCGCCATGGTTCGCTGATCCTCGTCATGGCAAATTCTCCAATGAGCGCGTGCTGAGCGAACTCGAAACCGCGGCCCTGGTGAGATGGGCAGACGGCGGCGCCAAGGAAGGCAGCAAGTCCGACGCACCGCCGGCGCGCGAATTCGTCGATGGGTGGAACATTCCGAAACCGGACATCGTGTTGACGATGTCGAAGCCGTTCGCAGTGCCCGCCGAAGGCAGCATCAACTACCAGTACATGCGCGTGCCCACCGGCTTCACCGATGACAAGTGGATACAGATGGCGGAGGTGCGGCCGTCGGCACGAGGAGTGGTTCACCACGTGGTGGTCCTCATCCGCAAGCCCGATTCGCACGCCGCCCTGGGTGGCGCCGAGGAACTCGCTTCCCCCGGATCCGTGCTCACCATCTACACGCCCGGTATGGTGCCCGACGTGTGGAAGCCGGGACAGGCCAAACGCGTGCCCGCCGGCAGCGACCTCATCTTCCAGATACACTACACCGCGAACGGCAAAGCTACTGAAGATGTCACGAAGATCGGGCTCGTGTTCGCGAAAGAGCAAGTCCACGAACAGGTGCTGACGGTAGCCCCGTTGAATCGCAAGTTTCGCATCCCACCTGGAGACGCCAACCATCCCGTCAGCGCAGAGTTCCGGCTGCCGGTTACGGGCAAACTCGTGAGCCTCTTTCCGCACATGCACCTTCGCGGCAAGGATTTCTCCTACAAGGCCGTGTTGCCGGATGGCTCCGAGAGAATCCTCCTGTCGGTCCCGCGCTACGACTTCAACTGGCAACTCTCGTATAAAGTAGCGGCACAGGATTCACTGCCCGCGGGTACCAGGATTATATGCGAAGCGCATTTTGACAATTCCATCAACAACCGCTTCAATCCGGACCCAAAGGCCGAGGTGCGATGGGGGCAGCAAAGCTGGGAAGAGATGATGATCGGATTCGCGGACTTCGCCGTTCCCTACAACGGCCGCCGCGAGTAAAATGGTGCGCCTACTCTACTTTCTTGCCGGTCCACTGGATGGCTTGTCCGGCGCCGCCGAATTCGGAGGTGAGTTTGAGCGCCTTGCCGTCCACTTTGCCTTTGTAAGAGATCTTCACTTCGTTGTCCTGGAACTTGGCGGTGATGGTGAATGAGATGTTGTCGCCATCCACCTTGCCGTCGGCGAGTTCGGATTTGCCGAGCATCGAACTGGTGGTTTCGCCCGTCAGCTTCTGGCCGGCGACTTTGAAAACGAAGGTGCGCTCCATGGATCCGTTCGGACCCTCGGCGGTGGCTTTCCAGGTTCCGGCGACGTCCGCTCCAAGCGCGACGAGGGCGGAGAGAGTGAGTGAGAGGAAGATACGCAGCATTGCTCTATTCTAGCGCCTACTCGTATTCACTACTTCGAAATCGGATCCCTTTACCTTGCGCAAGGTCTCCAGTCCCTTTAGCCGCGAGTCCGGCGAGATGGACATCAACCAATCCTGTCCGTTGTCGGCGACAAACATTCCGTATTTCTTGAGCCCCTCCAGAATCGCCCTTGCGTGCGGAGGGAATTGCGAGGTGTCGAAGTCCTTGCGCAATCGAAACCGTTCGCCCATCCGCGGCAGATCCTCGCCGGTGTGGCGGCTGGCAAAGTGTGTCGCGGGCAGCACGTAAGCGCGTCGTGAACGGCGCACGGTGAAGCGCATCGCGTGTTCCACTATGCCGCGCTCGCACTCGTCATAGCGGACCGCCGCCGGGAAGACCGGGAGACCGGCGGCATCGGAGGAGGTCCACCCTTCGGGGCGAAGCGAGCCCGTGCGAAGGTCGAACGTGGCCGCGTTCGAGGCTTCCCAGCCGGCATCGGTTTTGCGCGCCTGCCAGAACTCATGCAGCTTCCCGTTGACTGGATCAACTATCAGGAGATGGCGGTCGCCGCTGCCGTGGCGTTGGATGTCGTCGAGCGATTGGCCCGGCTTGGCTACCGCTTGAGTATCTTCGTTGTGCGCCAGCGGCCAGTTCTCGATGGGCGCATTGTCGGGAACGGGGAACGGTCCCGGGTCGGACTCCTTGGGATAAAGGAGGATCTTCACAGGCACGCGCTTCTGATCCGGTGGAACGATGACGAAGTTCATGTCGAGGTTGTAGCCGAGGCGTTTGTCAGCGCCGATGGATGCAATGATTCGTGAAGAGTTGGCGAGTACCGGGAATTTCGAGATGTCCTGGTTCCAGGCGTTCTCCGGCGGGAACACTTGCAGTGAAGTGAGGATACGGTCGGCCTCCGGGGTGCCGAATAGTACAGGTTTTGTGATGGGCGGCAAGGGAGGCCGCTTGTCCTTAACCACGTCGCTGCCGGCGGCGCGCCCCGCCATCAGACAGGCGAGCAGAAAACTGGCCGTACGAATGAGAACTACCATGACTTCATCATAGGACGTGGAATTGTGATGGCTCACCAATAGGAAATCCCGGCCGTGAATCCGCTGGCTCAGGAGGGCCACAACCAGTTGGTTGCGGGAATGGCGTTTCGTGTAGAGGCCAGGTCAGAAGTGTTGCCGCGTCCGGGGGCCGGACTGCGGGAGCATTGCGGGATCCGCCTGTGCTGGCCGAGGAGACCGGGACCGGATTGCCACTATTTGGTACGTCCGAGCGAGGCGAAAGTGCACACTGCTGATTTGGAACTCGGGTGGAAGGCGATGATCCAGCCATGGCGACAAGAACGCGTGGCTTGCCGTCGACGACAGCGAACAGCTTGGTCACTACAGAATTGCCTATCTCGACGAATGGCATTTTGGAAACGGCAAGATTCCTAAGCCGCGGGAATCTTTATGGAGGCTGTTCGCCGGTGCGTCCATCCACGAACACTTTCATCCCCAAGAGGAAGTCTGGAATGTGATCGAAGGAAAAGTCCCCGCGAACACGCCACACAGGGCGCGGGCGCTCACAAACGGCCGCGCCATCATCGTCGATCACCCCGTGCGCCACGACTTCGATTAGCCCAACGGTCCATACAAATCCTTACGAACAAACCGGTACAGATAATCCGGATCAGCCCGCGCCTGAAGTAGGGTATCGCGGTGCAGTGTTGCCACCAGCAGATTTCCGCCCTCCAGTTGCGACGCCACTACCTCGCCGCGCGGGCCAATCACCATCGCCCCTCCCGGAAACGTCTGCTCCACTCCCGCACACACGACGTGTCCCATGTAATTGCACGCTACGCCAAACACACCGTTCTCCGAGCACCGCGCACGCAACGGCGCTTCGGCCCACTCACCCCAGGCTGCCTGCGTACCCGGCGCTGGATCCGCCGCAAACGGAAACAGAACAATCTCCACATTGTGCGCCGCCAGCAGCCGAGTCGATTCCGGCATCAGCGCATCAAAACAAATGTTGATTCCGACGTGTCCAAACGGCGTGGCGACAACCGGTGGCGCCGGACCTCCGCTGTAGAACGGCATCTCGAACATCGGCACATGCATCTTCCGCCACACCCCGATCAGACCTTCAGGGCCGACCAGGACTGCCGAATTGTAGAGCAGGTTGCGGGCGTCCTCCAACAAGCCCGCGCAAAGGATCACCCCCATCTCGCTCGCGATCTCGTGCAGCGCCTGCGTCGACGGGCCCGGCACGGGCTCAGCCGCTCGTCGCGCCACCAACAGCGCTTCGCGCAACCAGGCCGCGTGATCGCCCAACGGATGGTTGGGAATGAACCCGCAAACCGAAAGCTCCGGAAACAACACGATCTCCGCGCCTTCACCGGAGGCCCGTGCCGCCCACTGCCGCAGGAGTGCCAGGGTCCCCGCCGTGTCTTCGGATTTGCTCTCCACGCTGACCGCGGCTATGCACACATGATCTTTCATACAGGAGTCCATATTGCCATATCCGCGGCCGAATTCATGGCATCATGGAGGCTGCATGCCAGCAACGCCCACACCGGAAAGCCTCCGCCGGATTGAGAAGCTCGTTCAGGTCTATTGTGAGAAATCGGGGACCACGACGCATCCCGATCCCACCGTCACGCAAGCCGTCGTCAATGGACTCGCCGCCAACCTCGATCAGATTGGCCGGCCACTGTGTCCCTGCCGCTTCTACCCCGATAAAAAAGAGGAAGCCACGCATCGCACCTGGATCTGCGCCTGCGACGATATGCAGATCTACAAATACTGCCACTGCATGTTGTTCGTTAACAGTGAAGGCATCCCGATCACCGAGTACCTGCCGCCCGATCATCCAGGCGTGCAGACTTACGGCATCGTAAAAGACCCCGCGCCGGACAAAGGGCGTCCGATGCGCGCGCAAGCAGCAAAGCGCGAACAGGAGCGCATCGAGCGTAACTCGTAGCATCCCGCGCCCCGCAAGCCTTGCCCGTTCACTGATTCTGTCAAAATAGTAGGCTATGCCTGATACCGTCATTCTTATAGCGAACGGCGATCTTCGCCTGTCCGCCAATCGCGTCTGTTGGCCGGCACAGAATCAAGCCGAGCAGGCAGTTGTCTCCGCCATCAATAAGCTGGGCCGCGAAGTGCGGCGCGGCCACGATTACGACCCTGAGAAGCAGCACGGCTTCATCGACAGCCAGCGTTACGGCATGGAGGTTTTCCGTCAGATCCCTCCCGATGCCCCGCTGGTGGTTGTAGAAGCCGTCTGGCAGTACAGCCATCACTTGCTGCATGGCCTCTACACGCACAAAGGGCCCATCCTTACGGTGGCCAATTGGAGCGGCCAGTGGCCGGGCCTGGTGGGCATGCTCAATCTCAATGGATCGCTTACCAAAGCGGGCGTCAAGTTCAGTACGCTTTGGAGCAACGACTTCACCGACGAATACTTCCTCACCCGCTTGCAGGCGTGGCTCGATGGCAAGCCGGTGACGCACGACACGAGTCATGTCAAGCCGCTGCATTCGGTCAGTCTCGACCCCGGAGCGCGCGAACTGGGCGCCGCGCTCGCCGCTGATTTACAGCGCGGCAAAGCCATAATGGGCGTCTTTGATGAAGGCTGCATGGGTATGTACAACGCCATCATCCCTGACGAGCTCCTCCATCAAACCGGCGTGTTCAAGGAGCGCCTGAGCCAGTCCGCGCTCTTCGCGGCCATGCGGATGGTGAGCGATGCCGAAGCAGGCGCGGTGCGTGCCTGGCTCGACGCCCGCGGCATGAAGTTCCTCACCGGGTCCGACGATGCCACCGACCTCACCGACGCCCAAATCCTGGAGCAGTGCCGGATGTATGTCGCCTCGCTGCGCATTGCCGACGATTTCGGTTGCGACGCCATCGGCATCCAATATCAACAAGGCCTCAAGGATCTGTGTCCCGCTTCGGATCTCGTCGAAGGATTGCTGAACAATCCCGATCGCCCGCCCGTTACCGCCGCGGACAACGGCCGCGTGCTCTATGAAGGCCGCGCGCTCACGCACTTCAATGAAGTGGACGAATGTGCCGGTCTCGATGGCATGGTGACGGATCGCGTCTGGCGTGCGCTGGGCCACGATCCCTCCAACACACTTCACGATGTGCGCTACGGTGAGGACTACAGTGGCCAGTTCATCTGGGTTTTCGAAATCTCCGGAGCGGTTCCCGCTTCGCACTTCACCGGTGGATACGCGGGGGCTGTCGGCGAGCGCCAGCCTCCCATGTACTTCCCGAAAGGCGGCTCGACGGTGAAGGGCATCAGCAAGCCCGGCGAAATTGTCTGGAGCCGCGTCTTTGTCGCCGATGGCAAGCTGAAGGCCGATCTCGGCCGCGCCGGTGTCGTGGAGCTGCCGCGTGAGGAAACCGAGCGCCGGTGGAAGGGCACAACTCCGCAGTGGCCCATCATGCACGCCGTCACCTACGGTGTCTCGCGCGACCAGATGATGGCGCGTCATCCGTCGAATCACATTCAGGTGGTGTATGCTCCCGATGCCGCGGCTGCCAATCACGCCCTCGCCGTGAAGGCTGCGATGCTTGCGTCGCTCGGTCTCGAAGTATCCATTTGCGGCAGTGGGCATGGCTTGGCGTAGAACCCTCGCCGCATTCCTCTTCGCCGTGAGCTGGGCACACGCCCGGCCTACAGCCATTGAACACGTCACGGTGATCGACGTGATCAGCGGCGCAACGCTCGCCGGCCGCACCGTGCTGATCGACCACGGCGTCATCACAGCCATCGGCCACAGCGGCCAGGTGAGCGTCCCGGCAGATAGCGTTCGGGTCGATGGGGCAGGGAAGTTCCTCATCCCCGGCCTGTGGGACATGCATATCCACTTTCGCGGCGGCAAGCAATTGATCCCCGACAACGAAGTGCTGCTCTCCCTGTTCACCGCGCTCGGAATCACCGGGGTTCGCGAAATGGGTGGCGACTTCGTCGAGACCGTCTTCCGCTGGCGCAAGCAGATCAACGCCGGCAGGCGCATCGGTCCGCACATCATCACCTCGGGCCCCAAACTCGACGGTCCCAAGCCGGCTTGGCCCGGCTCAATTCCGGTCAAGGACGCGATGGAGGGCCAGTCCGCCGTGCGCCGTCTCAAGTCGATGGGCGCCGATTTCGTCAAACTCTACTTCCCCGGCCTCTCCCGCGACACCTTCACCGCCATCCTTGATGAAGCGCGCGCGCAGCATCTCGCCGTCAGCGGCCACCTGCCATCCGCTTCTATGAGCGTGCGCGAGTTCGTCGATTCCGGTGTCCATTCCATTGAGCATTCGCGCCACTACATCCTTCCCGGCTGTTCCACCGGCGAAGCCGCTGCTTTTGGCGAAATGCGCGACTGGGTGCGGAACGGCCGCAAGCCCCCAGCTCCGAATACGAACGCGAAGATCATCGATGCGATGGACGAACCACTGTGCACCGAGTTGATGCAGCGCCTCCGGCAACACGATGTTTGGGTGACGCCGACGCTCGTGGTGACGCGCAGGACTTCCCGTCTCGGCCGCGAGGATTTCACCGCCGATCCTCGCCGCAAATACGTTGGTCCCGGCATTTGGAAAAGCTGGATGCCCGACGGCCGCCGCAAGCCGCCGTCTGAATCCGCGCTCTCCACGCTGGAACGCGTCGAGAAGCTGAACTTCGACCTTGTTGCGCGCATGCAGAAAGCCGGCGTGGGGTTGCTGGCCGGATCCGATAGCGGCCACTCGAACAACTTCACGTTCCCCGCCTTCAGCCTGCATGAGGAACTGCGCATGATGGTGGACGCCGGGCTCACACCGGCCGAGGCTCTCCGCATCGCCACATGGAACCCGGCTCGCTACCTTCGCCAGGAAGCCACGGCCGGGTCAGTGGAAAAAGGCAAACGAGCGGACCTTGTCCTGCTCAATGCAAACCCGCTGGACGATATCGCCAACACGGAGAAGATCGACGCCGTCATCCTGCACGGCCGTTTGCTACGGCGCAAGCAACTGGACGAACTGCTCGCGCGCGCGTCTGATTTCCGGAAGCGTTAGCGGCGCGACTTTGCGCGTGGGCGCGAGTAGCTCGCCACAATCTTCGAAAAAATCCCGCCCCGCGGTGCGAAGTCGCCCTCCACCGTCGCCAACACCGGCTTGCAGGCCTTCACCACATCCCGCAACATCCGGTTCACAATGTTCTCCTGGAAAATCCCCAGATTGCGATACGCCAGCGTGTACATCTTGAGCGACTTCAATTCCAGACAGTATTTATCCGGCGTGTAGCGCAGCACCAGCGTGCCCGAATCCGGCAGCCCTGTCTTGGGACACACCGAAGTGAATTCCGGGATCCGTATCTCAATCTCGTACCCCGGAGCCGGATACTGGTTCGGCCACACTTCAATCTCCGGCAGATCGGCATCCACCCCCGACGCAGCGTGTTCATCCGTATATGCGCGAGGCTTCTTCATTGAACCTCCAGCGCGCTGGCCAAGTGGTCCAGAAACAACCCCACATCGGTCACTACCCCAACAGCTTGTCCCGTGCCGCGATCACTTACCTTGGTCACAACCGCCGGGTTGATATCGACGCAGACAATCTTCACCCAACTCGGGGACATGTTGCCGGTAGCGATACTGTGTAGCATCGATCCCAAACACAGCACCAACCCCGCGCCCTTGATCTGCGCGGCGTATGCATCTTGCGCGGTGTTCATGTCCGTGATGGTGTCCGGCAGAGGGCCGTCGTCGCGCAGGCTGCCCGCGAGCACAAACGGCACGCCCGCCTTCACACACTCATACATCACGCCCGACGTGAGCCGGCCCTTCTCCACCGCGGCCCGGATTCCGCCCGCATGATAGATCGCGTTGATCGCGCGCATATGATTGCGGTGCCCGTGCTCTTCCAATCGCCCATCGGCTGTGCGCACGCCAAGCGAAGTGCCCAGTAGCGCCGATTCGATATCGTGCACCCCCAGTGCGTTACCGGCCAGAAGCGCCTGTACGTATCCTCCTCTGATCAGCTTCGCCAGCGGTCGTGCCCCACCCGTGTGGATCACTACCGGCCCAGCCACGATCACGATCTTCTGCCCCGACGCGCGGACCTGATTCATCAGTGCCGCCGTCTGCCGCACCGCGGTCTCCACCTGCCGTTCGCTCGAAATGCCGTTGCTCATGAACGCGAACTGATGGCGGTCACGCTCCTTCGATTCCGGGATCACGCGGATGCCTCGCATTCCCACCACCACCTGCTGGCCTTTCTTCAGATCGCGCAGCCTCCGGCAGAACGCGGTGCCATTCTCCACCACCACCATCGCGTCCATCCGCTGATCGCCGACATCCATCCACTCACTGCCCTGCCGCACCATCGTGCGGTGATTCGTGGTGGAGTAGAAATCCTCCGGCGCGCAGCAATCGCGCTCCACGGGCTTCAATTCCGCATCGCCGCCTTCGGCCGGTGTGCAGCCGAGGGTCAGCAATTGCGCCATCATGTGGTTCATCAAATCGCTGGACGGCGCTTCCACCTTCAGCCGCAGCCGCGACGGATCGCTGTTCGTGCGTCCGATATAGAAATCCTGCACTTCAAAGCGTCCCTGATGTTCGACAACTGTGTCGAAGATCCGCTCCATGATGTGCGAGTCGATCAAATGGCCTTCCGCTTCCACGATTTCGTGTGCGGATAAGGCCGTAGTGTGGGAACTCATGCTTCTTTCAGGATAGCGGCTTCAGGCCCGAAAACAGAACTCCCGCGGCCCTCATGATTGCCGGTGTTCCAACTGCCGGAGAAATGCGCTTTCCCGCTGCATCGCCTCGTCAGAGCGCGGAGAGCGCACTGATCGTAACGTAATACCCGTCCGGATCCCGCAGCGAGAACTCCCTGGTTTGCGTGTTCGCATTCACGTGTGGCTCCTCTTCGAGCCGAGTGACGAGAGAGCATGCCCTTTGAAGCGCCAGGTCGAAATCATCGACACGGAAGAACAGCAGGAGCCCGTTGCCGGGTGTCCCGTGATCGGGGCTCATCAATGAAGGATGCTCGTGGGCGCCCCACTTGTGGAGGCAGAGCAAGACAGTTCCATCCGAATCGAGGATTTGCCCAAAGTAATCATGGGCGGGAAGGGTAGCCGGCTGACCGAATAGTGCCTGGTACCATTGCAGGCTGACCGGCACGTCGCCTACCCCTATGATCGTCCACGTGCGCTTCATTGTCCTGTCAGCCTCCTCGGCCGCGTCAGCCTCGCCGCGCTGCCTCAATGGCGGCGATGTCGATCTTCTTCATCGTCATCATCGCCTCGAAGGCGCGCTTTGCCTCACCCCCACCAGCCTCAACAGCCTCGATCAGCACGCGCGGGCTGATCTGCCAGGAAAGGCCCCAGCGGTCCTTGCACCAGCCGCACTGGCTTTCCATGCCGCCATTGCCGAAGATCGCGTTCCAGTAACGGTCCGTCTCTTCCTGATTCTCCGTCGCGATCTGGAACGAGAACGCCTCGCTGTGCCGGAATGCCGGGCCACCATTGAGGCCGAGACAAGGGATGCCAAGAACGGTGAACTCCACTGTCAGAACATCGCCCTCCTTGCCGTTCGGATAGTCGCCGGGCGCTTTGTGAACAGCGGTTACTCTACTATCGGGAAAGGTGGCGGCGTAAAAGCGTGCCGCCTCGAGCGCGTCCTTGTCGCACCAGAGGCAGATCGTGTTCTTTGGCTTCATGTTTCTTACTCCTTGTCATCGATCTGTGGTCTCAGTGGATCAGGGCGTGAATGTGTGGGACACTGCGGGCTGGCGCTCGATCGTGTTCGCTATCAGTCATCCCCTTCTTGAATTATATCCCTTAGTAGCGCTCCAATTGGCGCGAAGAGACGCTCGTGTTTCGTGGTTGGAGTCGCTGCAAGTAGGGGCGGAGTTGTCCAGGAAGGAACATCAGCCCTCCGTGCGAAAGGCCGCGCAAATCCTCGGTTTCCCAGTTTCCCCGCATGACACCAGCCCAGGAGTGTGTTGCTGACCCTTGTAAGAGATGACCGAGTTCGTGCGCGGCGGCGTGGCCAAGCAGATCGCCAAAATCCCATTTGGCGTCCTGCGCGAGTTGCATCACCCGCTCAGGGTAGAGACAGGCATAGACTCCCGATCCGTTCTGAATCACGGCGAGACCCGAAGCTTTCGGGTGATGCTTGTTTGTCCGGGGCGCCAGTTGCAGCATCAGGCGAGCCGGGCCCAGGGGCCGCGAGCACTCCGGCGAGTTCACCGGCGTGCCGGCGACTTCGCACTCTACCCAGTTCAGCTCGACGCCTGCTGCAAGAAAGATCCTGGAGCATTCCGCTTTCATCGCTTCGCGGATTTCCCGGCCAACGCCGGCGATATCGTACAGCGTGATCGTGATCCTCGGTTGAGCCTGCGCGGAAACTGCCGGGAGGACCGCGGCGCAGAGCCACCGGAACTTGCGTAGCATGGCCCGATGTTGCGGCCGCCCCTCGCGTACCTCCATGCCCCATGGGTCCTCAGACGATCCCTTGGGAGAACTCTCCAGGTCGATGTGGGTGATACCGATGTTTCTGGTACAATTCTGCTTGCGCACCGATTGGAGTTGACTTCTCGGGTGCCTTGCCCAACTGCCTGTATCCGGTTCGATGGCTTCGAGGTGGATCGTCGGAGCGGGGAATTGCGCAAGCATGGCCGGCGGATCAAGTTACAGGACCAGCCCTTTAGAGTTCTCGTCGCACTGCTCGAAAAGCCGGGCGACGTGGTAACGCGCGACGAGTTGCGCGAGCGAATCTGGGGTAAGGATACCTTCGTCGATTTCGACCATCGTATTAACGCGGCGGTAAACCGCCTGAGGGAGGCCCTGGGCGATTCGTCCGAGAACCCGCGCTACGTCGAAACGGTAGCGCGGCGGGGGTATCGGTTTGTTGGGTCCCTGGAGGGATTGCCGGAAGCAGTCCACCAATCGGCGCCGGGCGCCAGGTCTTACGCGAAGCCTCTGTGGGCCGCTGTGGCCTGCGTGGCATTGTTCGTAGCAGTGGGATTGGGGTTCCGGCTAACGCGACGGTTCTGGCTGACTCGACACGGTGTCATGCCGGCTGCCCAGCGGTTAGTACGGCTCACTGCCTCCCCTGGCAGCGAAGACGCACCTGCGTTTTCGCCTGATGGAAACCAGGTCGCCTTCGTCTGGAATGGGGACGGGCTAAACAACTTCGACATCTATGTCAAGATGACTGGCAGCGGCACGGCGCTGCGCCTGACCACCGATCCGGCCGTGGACGACTTCCCCGCCTGGTCGCCCGATGGGAGTCAGATTGCCTTTCTCAGCAGCCGGGCTCCACGGGGCCTCTATGTCGTGTCTCCACTGGGCGGGCCGGTCCGAAAACTGGCTGATCTGGATTGGGCGCCGGCCCGGCCCTCGTGGTCTGTTGATGGGAAGTTCGTGGTGTCGTCGCGGACCTACAACGAGCCCCCTCAGCCCGGGGACGGGGCAGTGGTGTTTGTGCCGGCGGAGGGGAGCCGGGAGGTCCGCACGATGCTGATTCCTAAGCCCGGAACGCGATATCTGCATCCGGCATTCTCTCCCGACGGCCGTGAACTGGCAGTCGTTCATTGTCAGGGACCAATGTGTCAACTCCAAGTCTTGTCGCTCGATCGGGAGTTGTTGCCCAAGGACCCACCGCGAACGATTCAATCTGAGTGGTCGTATGTTTATGGCCTTGCGTGGACGCCAGACGGAGACAGTGTGGTGGCAAGCGGGTTTCGACCCCCGGATCACCACCTGTGGCGCGTGCCTGTCAGGACCACGTCAGAACCGAAACGGATCGAGTTGGCGGGGGATCGGGCGCTGCGGCCGGCGATCAGCCGAAAGGGTAATCGTCTCGCCTTCGCGCACTCGACATCGAAGCCCGACATCTGGCGATGGGAGCGGGGAAGGAGGTCTTCTCCCTTCCTGCATTCGACGGTCCGCGACACCAACCCCCAATTCTCACCCGACGGGCGGCGCATCGCGTTCGAGTCGGCCAGAGACGGCCAGGAAATCGCGATTTGGACCGCCAATGCCAATGGAACCGGCGCGGTCCGGATTACCCGTGGACTGGGCGGCACGCACAGCGGCACGCCGCGATGGTCACCGTGCGGGCGCTGGCTCGCATTCGACTCGCAGAGCAGCACCGGCCGGTTTGATGTGTGGACGGTCGAGGTCGGCGGTGGCCCTCCAGTCAGGTTGACGGATGGGACCGCCGATAACGCCGCCCCAAGCTGGTCCCGTGACGGGAAGCGGATCTATTTTACGTCAAACCGTTCCGGACGCCATGAAATCTGGAGTGTGCCGGCAGAGGGGGGAGAGGCCCTGCAAATCACCCACAGCGGAGGCTACACAGTTTTTGAATCCGCCGGCGGCGGGACACTCTACTTCACCAGAAGCGCGAGCGGCATTGAGGGGCTTTATGCCCTCCGGCTCGATGCCGCACGGGAGAAACAGGTATTCACCGATCCAGTCGAGTGTCGAAGCTTCACGGTGTTCCCCGACGGTATCTGCTATGTGTCTCCGGGCCGAAGCGACCTGCATGAGATCCGCTTCCACGAATTCGCCACTCGCCGGACCCGCCGGATCGGAGACATCGAAGGACTGCTCCATCTTGGCTTCTCCGTGTCCCCCGACCGGAAGACGTTCCTGTTTTCGAAGCGCTCTTTCGAGTACGACTTGATGTTGATCGAGAACTTCCGGTGAGCTAGCGCCTGCCGAGCGGCGGGTACATTTCCGTCGGGCGGTCGAGAACCACCTGCTCGACGCCGGTCCAGGGTACGTACTCCGGGAGCTGACGGTTTTCGATGAATATCAGCATGCCGGCATTCCCCTGTCCGAGATCGCCGGCGCACTCGAACTGCAGTTGCTTGCCACTATGGAGGGTCACCCTGGCGCGCGGGGCACCTCGCTCATCGGCGGCGGGGAGCACGATCGAACTGACCAAGCCGAAAGGGATCGTGTAGTCCACGCCCTGCGATGGGGCGTCGAGCGTCTCGGTGAACTCGCTCTCGTCGAGGTCGTAGACCAGCCGGCCGGCGATCCGGCGACCGTCGCGAGTGGTGACGCTGCCCGTGATCGGCTCCCCCGGAGGGAAGTCTCCGTAGGCGGGGCCGCCGCTGCGGCCGGGGCTGAAGTCGACGCGCTCGAAGGCGTCCCAGGAGACGAGCACCCGACCGTAGCGCTGGTCGTCGACGTAGACCCCGCGATTGCCTTGGCCAACTCCGCGGGCGCCGGAGAGCACAACCTCGCGGCCGTCGAGCAGTGTCACCAGAGAGCTGTCGTGCGACCGGCGCGCGATGGAGCGGATGGCGTCGAAACGCACGCTGCGCTCACCGCCGGTGGTGTGGCCGGCGAGTTCGTCGGAACCGACGCACTTCTCCCGGTCCCACTGGACGAAGCCGGTGAAGTCGTCGCCCTGACGCGTGCGCACGGTACCATGCAGCCGGTCGGGAGCGGCGCCTGGCCGGGGGCTGGGGAGGAGTTCGATGGCGCGGATTCGGAGACTGTCCAGGTCGGCCACGCCCCGCGTGCCGTCCCACACCCGCACGCCGTCGTCGAAGTCGCTGGCGGAGAAGCGGTCGAGGTCGAAGACGGTCCCGCTTTTGAGGGTAACCTGCACGTTGCGGCCGCTCGACTCGATGCGCGCGATGTCGCCGAAGCGCGCCATGAAAAGGCGGCCGAGCTCGATGGGGCGCTTCCGCTGGGCGATCTCGACTCCGAAGATCACAATAGGCCGGCGCTCAGTTGGCAACTGCTCGGGCGGTACGTGGGAGACCCACGGGTTCTCCTTCTTGGCGCCATTGAAGTAATCGCCCCAGAACGCCTCCTCGACGCCTCCCCAACGTAACCGCCCCTCGTAGGTGACGCCGTCGACGGTGGTGATGCGGCCGTAGAGGAAACTCGGGTCAACCTCCTCTGCTGCCGCAGACAGGGTTGGCGCCGCGGGCGACTTCGCCCTGGCGGGGCTGTCATGCTTGAGTCTCCGGTAACCGGCGGCGAGCGCCAGAAGGACGACCACGGTGGCCAACGCCCCGGCGGCTACCCTGTATCTCTTCATCTGCCTAGTATCGCAACGTACGACAATGGAGAGAGTCTTACAACAATGAGAACGGAGTTGCTGCGGTTCAACGGCGCTGTCGAGCGCGATCCCGCCATCCATACGTGGATGAAGGAGCATACAGGTGAATTGGGAGCGGTCGCGCGCCAGTGGTTTGAGGTGATGCGAAACTGCGGAGACGAAGTCCGGGAGCTTCTGCATGACGGATGTCCGGTTGCATGCCTGGGTGATGCGCCATTCGGCTACGTCAATGTATTTACTTCGCACGTAAACGTGGGGTTCTTTCAGGGCGCGGCGCTGCCCGATCCGCACCGCTTGTTGCAAGGCACCGGCAAGTACATGCGCCATGTGAAGCTGAGACCCGGTACGCCCACAGACGCCGCCGCGCTAAGCAGCCTCATCCATGCGGCGTACTCGGATATCAAGGCCCGCGTCGAGCACGGCTAACTCCGACGCTGCGTGTGAATCGGTTTGCCGATATACGCGTTCGCCGCGTCGATTGTTGGTGAACCGCTCGCGCATCGGGTCCCTCCGATGGAGATGGGAGGGAAACCGGAGTAAAATGAGAGTGGAGGTTGCAGATGGCTCTCAAGGTTCGCGCACGAGATTCGCAGGCGCCACTGGTTGCCGGACGGCGAAAACTGAAGTTCCAGGCGGATCTTGCTCCAGCAGATGACCGGTCGATGCGGGTACTGAAGGAGCAACTGCAGATCAGCAGCAATACCGACCTGCTTGCGGACGCGCTCAGTCTATATCAATGGGCCGTTTCCGAGCGTAAGCGTGGCCATCGTATTTTGAGCGAGAGTGCGACAGGAGAGCGAAAGGAACTTCTCTTTCCACGGTTGGAGCGGGTGGCTCCGCGCGACGAACTCCCCCATGTCGAAATGAAGTGGACGGCAGAGCAGTTGGAAAGCTTTGCGGAACTGATGAGCGCGCGTCAAGCGAAGCCCCCGACGGAGGCACTGATCCGAGCGCTGCGGGATTGAAGGATGCCGGTTCTGATCCGCCGCCTGCAAGAAGCGGATGCCGTTGAGCAATTCGATTGTGGGGACGAGCGGCTAAACAACTATCTCCGGCGTCATGCATGGACGAATCAGGCGAAAAGCTCCATCGGTGTGACCTACGTGGCGATGGAAGAAAGCGCGCTTGGCGTTGTTGTGGGTTACTTCACTTTGGCCACCGCGAGTACGCCACGTGACAGCCTCCCGAGGAAACATGTCCGGGGGTTGCCGGCCTATGATTTGCCGGTGATTCTGTTAGCGCGGCTGGCTGTGGACCATCGCTTCGTGGGACAAGGGTTGGGGAAACGCCTATTATCCGAGGCGCTGCGCATCAGCTTGCGGGTATCGCGGGACGTTGGCTGCCGGTGTATCCTCACGGACGCCTACCAGGATCGCGTTAGCTGGTACGCGAAATACGGCTTTTTGCCGTTGGCGGGAACTCTCGATGACGGGACACAGCGAATGTTTCTTGATATCCGAACGGTCCTCGGTGCTGCCGGAAAGGAATGAGAATCCTAGCCCAGGCGCTGCGCATGAATCGGTTTGTCGATATACGCGTTCGCCCCATTGTTGTTGGTGAACCGCTCGCGCGCCGGATCCCATTCCAGCCGCTTTCCCACCTGAATCGCGATGTGACCCAAGTGGCATAGCGACGTGGTCCGGTGCCCCACTTCGGCGTCGGCCATGGTCGCCCCACGCGAACGCACCGCGTCGATGAAATCCTGCTTGTCGGTCTTCATCGGCAGCCTCACCCAGTTCGGGCCCGACGCCGGCTCCAGTACGGACGGCTTGGACGCCTCGATCCTTCCCGTGTCGTCAGCGAAGATCCACCCATCCGTGCCTTCAAACCGAAGCGAGGGCTTGTCGATCTTATAAGTCAGGCGCACCCCGTTGGCGTAGCGGTAGTGGATCTCGAAATCGAGCAGGACCTGCCAGAAACTGTCGGGCTCGGGGTAGGTCCCGCGGCCTTCCACTTCTATCGGCCCGGTGCGGTCAGTGCCATTGGCCGATTGCGCGAGGTCGTTGTGGTGGGTTCCCCAGTTGGTGATCATGCCATCGCAGTATTCCAGACGGCGCATCCAACCGGGCCGTTCGTAGGATTTCGGTTTGTGAACGCGCTTTTCCGTGTAAGGCGCTCGCGGTGCCGGACCCTGCCACAATTCGTAATCGAGCTCAGGCGGGACCGGCATGGCTGCCTGCGGGGGGCAGGGGATATCGCCTTTCGGAACACCCGTGTGGATGGCGGTCAGCCTGCCGATACGTCCGTTCAACACCGCCTCGCGCGCCTGATGATACCAGGGCTTGGTGCGGTATTCGCTGTCCGTGCGGAAGACGCGTTTGTGCTTCTTCACCAGGTCCGCCAGCGCACGCCCTTCGCCGATGGAGCGCGTGAGAGGCTTCTCGCACGAGACGTCCTTACCCGCCTTGACGGCTTCAATCGACATCGGAACGTGCCAGTGGTCGGGCGTGGCCACCATCACTGCATCGATGGATTTGTCCGCGAGCAGCTCCTTGTAGTTGCTGTAGGTCTTGACGCCCTTTTGGCCGTAGGCGGTCTCCACCTGACGCCTGGCGTTGTCCAGCCGCCAGGAGTCGACATCGCAGATCGCAACCACCTGCACCTCCGGCATGGCGAGGAATTGCTTCAGGTTGACAGTGACGGTTTGCCTGCCGACGCCGATGACGCCAACGCTGGTGCGGTTGGATGGCGCAAACGCGCCGAATACTCGTGCAGGCAACACAAGCGGGGCGAGTGAGAAACTCAGGAACGCCCTGCGGCTAGAGGAAGGATTCATGATGACTCCTGCTGGGAAAGCGCTCGAACTAGAACGTGAACTTGGCGGCGAAGCGAATCACCCGCTCGCCACCAGCACCGGTGATCTCCGTGTAGCCGTTCAAGGCGCGGACCGTGCGGTCCGCATTCAAGGTCATGCTCGACACCGTATTTCCAGGGTTGTTGAAGACCGGACTGTTGGTGACACCGAACATTTCCGCGCGAACCTGCAGCCCAAACCTCTCCGTCATCCGGAAGGTGCGGAAGAGGCTGCTGTCGATGTTGAATACTCCCGGCCCGCGAAGGATGTTGCGGCCAGTAGTGCCGAATCGGACCTCCGTGACTGCGGCGAATGCCAATGGATCGAAGTATGACTGGCCGACACCATGGCCGCCCAGGATCTGCACTTCCGGCTTCACCTGATCGGCGGTCTGCGTGTTGCCAGGGGCGTTGACCGACGTGCCCGAGGATGCGACATTGAACGACGTACCGCTCATCCGGCTGAGGATCCAGTTCAATTGCCAGCCGCCAGCAATCGCTCCCAGCACGCCGTGGTTGGCGATGTTGTGCTTCGGCCCGAAGGGAAGTTCGAAATTGCCGTAGAACTGGAAGTTGTGCGTGCGGTCGAAGCCGGCGAGCGCCTTGTTGCGCTGCTGCATCGGCGCCCAATTCCAGGTGAGCCCCGAATCGGCATCGTCGCCGTAGGTGAGCGATTTCGAAAACGTGTACGACATCCCCAACAGCGTTCTGCCGACGCGCCGCGTCACCTGCGATTGGAACCCGTGATAGTGCGTCGTGTCGTAAGGAGTGTGATACGTCACGTTGGAGATGCGCCCGAACTTGGCGAACAGCGCGCGGCCGTTGTTGCCGCCGCCGGGGCCGGAGGCGTTGATGTTCCGATTCACCGTCTGGCGAATGCCGCGGCTGCCTACATAGGCGCCCTGCACGTTGAACCCGTGGCCGACGTCGCGCTGCAGGGTGAAGTTGAAGCTCTCGACGTAGCCGCGATTGAACTTCTGCGGGAACGTCGTGGTACCCACCGCCGGCGGCAGCGGGAATTCGCTCAGGCTCAGATCCGGACCGACGACGATCGGAATACCAGTGCGTAATGTCCCTGCTTCCTGAAAGCTGGTCGCGCCGGAATACTGCGTCGAAATGGTGGCTGGATAATCGTCGCGCAGGTAGCGGAACGAATTCGGGTCGATGCTGATGCCGGCGCCGATGCGCAGCACTGTCTTCTCGTTGATCCGGTAGGCAATGCCGGCACGCGGAGCAATCTGCCCGTAGCCGACATCGTAGCCGCCGCGGTACACGCGATCCGTGTTGGGGTCGTAGCGTTCGCCGGCCCAATGGTCCCGCCGCGGGGCGGGGTAGTACTCATAGCGCATGCCAAGCGTTACAGTCAGCTTGCGGCTCACCTGCCACATGTCGCGTGCGAAGATCCCATACGACGGCATGCGGACCGTGGCGGGATTCAGATACTGGACGTCCTTGCCCATGCCTTGCGGCAGGCCAAGCAGGAAGTCGGCCCAACTGTTAAAGCTCTGCGTGGGCGCGCCTCCGTTGAGCGAGGTGAGTCCGCCGTTGAAGTTGAACCCGCCGCGCGGGCCATTCGAGGCCTGCGGCTGGAAGTGGTTGATGTTGTACTTGCTGTATTCAAACCCGAACCGCAGGGAGTGCGCGCCGCGCATCACCCCGAGGTTGGTGCTGGCCACATACTGCGGATCGCGGAACAGGAATGGGTTGGAGACGTTCGGATTGCCGATGCTCGAAAACGTATTAAAGGTGAAACGAGGGTAGCCGGCCTGCAACCGGTCGGCGCCATTGGTGCCCGGAATCTTGAGCACATCGAGACCGTAGTTCTTGTCGAGGTCGATGTTCTCGGCGCTCAGGCGCAGGCGCGTGTAACCGATGTTGGCGTCCAGCAGGACGCTCGGGCTGATGGTGTAGGTGCCGCCGATACCTGTGGTCTGGATCAGCCCCGGAGCGCGCCCGGGCTGACCGCCACCGGTCGCATCGCCGAGCGCTTCCTTCAGCGACGGCGGATCGAAGAACTCGGTGGGCGAGAAGCTGTAGCGGCCGAACATCTGCAGCTTCGCGGTGGGGTTGTAGTTCACCTTGAAGTCGACGTTATCGCGCAGCGCGGTGTACCGGCCAACTGCCAGGTAGTTGTTCGGGAATACCGGCTGGTTGGGCGCCGGAATCAGATTCTGCATATACGTGGATGCGGGATCCATACGGTCCTTGGGCACGATGTTGCCCGGGAACGGAGAGCGGCCGGTGCCGTTCGGATTGCCCGTTCGCGGATCGAAAATCGTCGCGCCGGTGCCGGTGAAATCACCATTGCGCATGTTGGCCGTTGCCACGGTACGGTTGGCGGTAACGGCCCGGCGGCGCGTCGTCCGCTCCCAATCACTGAAGAAGAAAAGCTTGTTCTTTCTGATCGGCCCGCCGATCATTGCCCCAAACTGATTGAGCAGATCCTTGGGGGCCTGGTTCGGATCGCCGGTGCATGAATACAGGCAGTAGAAATAATTGCGAGCCTTGATGGCGCTGTTCTGGTGGTACTCCCATCCCGCGCCGTGAAATTCATTCGTCCCGGATTTGATCGTGACGTTCATTGCCGCGCCGCCGGCCATGCCCTGCTCGGCGTCAAAACTGTTACTGACAATGTTCACCACTTCCACCGCTTCCACCGGCGGCACGTAGGCGACAATGCGCGGTAGCCACGGATGGCTGATCGTTGCGCCGTCGAGCTTGGTGTTGTTGCTCGATTGCGGCATGCCGTTGGCCTGCGTTGCCATGGACCGCTGCGGATTGCCGGAATCGGAGTGGACCTCGCCAGGAGGCGTGAAGCCTGGAAGAATCTTGTACAGCGCCTGAAAATTGCGGCCTTGCGAATTGATCATCGGCAGGTCCGTGATCTGGCTTGACCGGATGACGTTGTTGATGTCCGACCGGTCGGTTTGCAGCGTGACGGCTCCGGCGGCGATCGTGATGCTTTCCGCCACTTGCGAGACCTGGAGAGTCATATCGAGGCGGAGCGTGGTGTTGTGCGAGACGATGATGCCTTCCCGCGCCTGTCCGCCGAACGAGGAAGCGGAAATGGTCACCTTGTAGGTGCCCGGTTGCAGGTCGCTGAAATAGTAAACGCCGCGCTCGTTGGTGGTGGCCGAACGGCTAATGCCGGTTGCCGAGTTCACGGCTTCCACTTTCGCATTGGGGATTGCCGCGCCGGAAGGATCGGTGACGTTCCCGGTGAGCGAGCCGTAGAGGACTTGCGCAGAGGCTGCTGGCACGAGAGCAATCAGCAGCAGGAAGGAGAGCAGCAAGCGAGAAAAACGAGTAGGAACCAACATAGTTCACCTCATGAATCTTTGACCGCTGCGTCAAGCGTACAACAAAGGAGAGGTGAGTGACGGATTATCAATGGCACATCGGGTCCGCCCCGATCGTTCCTACCAAACTACCCAGGTACTCCACGGACTTCACGCGTTCCAGCTCCGCCCGCGCCTCGGCCAGCCGCGTGCCAAGCTCCAACTGCGAGTGGTTCACATCAGGATTCGCCACGGCAGTTTCCAGCGCCTTCACATGCCGCTTCCACAATGCGACATCGTTGCGTTGCTTCACTCGCAACCGCTCCTGATACCACTCGCTGGCGAGCAGGTTTTCTCTCAGGAAGAGGCTGCGGATGCCTGAGCTTTCGATACCCTCACCTTGATAGTGGCCATGCGCCATGATGTGCAGCAGCGCCTTCACCGGGGGGCAGGCGTGAGCGACGCTGCCGTCCTCAAAGTAGAGCAGCGCCACGTGGCGTTGCGCATCCACCATCGCATCGATGCCCGCGACGAACTGCGCAAGATCTTGTTTCTCCGGGCGCAGCAGCGGTTCCGGAAACACCGCGTCCGGAGTCTCAAACAGGCGTCCGAGAAAACGCTCCGCAAACTGCGCTGTGACGCGATAGCCAAGTCGGCTCGCCAGCACCTTGCGGCCTTCGTATTCGAAATCGTCGAGTTTCTCCAGATAACCGTTTTCCAACAGAAACTTCGGATCGCGCTCCACTACCTTCATGCGGCACCAGATCTCCGGCACCAGCATGCTGATGTCGTGATCCACCTTATACTGTGGGCCCACATAGCCCGCCACGGAAGTGAATCCCTCATACCCGGTGAGGATGGCGTCCACCACGGCGCAGTTGACGTCTACCACCGGCGGCAGCGCGTTGAACGGTCCCTTCGTCAACGCACCTTCACTCCCAAATCCCGTCGTCGATGGCGACTTGCCAGTAAGACTGCAAATGAAATCCATGAACAGTTCCGGCCGTTCCTGGTAGTGAATCGGGCTGTAGACGGCTAGTGGAGGCAGTCCGATGTCGGGCTGCGCCGGATTCGCACGGCGCCCGGCAAGAACCGAGTTCACCGGAAAAGGCACGTCGCCCGCCGCGGGAACATCGCGATCCAGATGCGCGCCAATGCGGGCAAGGTACGTGTCTCGAGGATTGATGCGGTCCGGCCGCTTCTGCTGATAGCGCGGATTCTTCGACGGCTTTCCATCCACGATGCGCGGCATCGCGGAGCAGACTGCGTAGTCCGGCCCGCCTTCCAGAAAATCGCGCAGCAGGTTCTGCATGGGAGGACTGAAGCGGTCGAACACCACCACGTGATCGACGATCTCCCGCACCTTTTCCCGTGTGAGAGGCTCGTAGTTGGAGAGGAATGTTCCCGGCGCGGCGATGTCGGCTTCCGCAGGTTGATCGAAGCCTGGTTCGATAGCATCATCGGGCCGTTGGAACAGCAACGCCTCGCAATTGGAAACCACCTTGATTGAGGGATGCACTTCGCGCGAGTCGAGCCCGTTCAGCGCCTGGTGCGGGACCACCGCCGATACAGTGATGTCGTCCTCCACTTGCACTTTATCCGCCGGATAAAAATCGGGACGCAGCTTGTAAATGCGCCACGACCCGTCGGGGTCATGTCCCACACGGAGATAATTGGCCACCAACTGCTGGTTGTTGTATTTGAGCTCGTGGCCCTGGAAGCCGTTGACGCGATCGACGGTGAAATGCTCGCGCCAGTTCTCGCCCCATTCCTTCCGGTAGTAGCGCTTCACTGTGAACACGAGCTGGCGGATGATCTGCGGAATCGTGCGCAGCCACTCGTTGTATTCATCGGTGTACTTGCCCGAAGGCGTGAGCAACTGGATGACGGACCCCAACGACCGTTCGACGCTCAGAATCGGACGTGCGTCACGCACCTGCGCGGGAGCGTTCTTGCGAATCTGCGCGTAGTCCTTGGCGAGGATGGCGGCCACCTGTTCCATATCGGATTGGTAGTCGCGCACAAAGACCGGTCCTTTGAGCAGTACACCGGCGATGGACTTGGATATCTCCGACTTGCCTCCGCCCGACACCGTGGAGGGTTTGTGAATGAGGGTGCCGTCCGCCCGCGTCCCCACCAGCCGCCACGCAGTGCCCGCCATCTGCTTTTCCAGCCGCACACGATAGCCCGAAGGGAGCACGTAAACATCGCCGGCGCGCAATGTGAGCCGCTGCTCCGAGTCGTTGTGCTGCCAGCAAATGTACCCTTTGCGCGCGTGGAACTCCGATGCCTCCGGCACGTAGAACACGTCATCGTGACGGCGATCAACAGCGTAGCCTTCCCCCTTGCGTTCGACAAGTTCGCCAAGCAGTTCCATCGCTCCATCGAAGGTTGCCTGCTTCAAAGGAACCGTGCGGTCGGCATAGAAGTCCTGGCCGAGGACATAGCTGGGGAACGCGATCGCGCCGCCGGCATGCTCTTCCTCAGAGATGCCAAAAAGGTTGGACGCATAGCTGATCTGCGTCTTGACTTCCTTTTTGCAGTAGCCGTAGTAGCTGTCGGCGATGATCGTCACCATCACGCCGCTCTTGTCGCGGCAGGTAAGCTTGAACGCACCGCCGTTGTTGTAGATCTCGTTGGGGTCGGACCAGCACATCTTGTCGCGGCGCTGCCGGGCGGTAGCCTGCTCCGCGCGCGGCAGCCCCAGATCGCGCTTCTTCACCGCGGTGAGATGCGGCGCGAGGATGACGCAGCCGGTGTGGCCAGTCCAATGGCGGTAGTCCAGCGCGGCATCGTTTTCGGCGAGATAGGGATCGCCGGCATTCCCAAAAATCCCCTCGACAAAGTCGAGATTCGAAACCAGGCTCCCCGGCGCGAAGAACCGCAGCTCCATGGTTTTCCATGGCTCTCCCGCGGCTTCCGGACTCACCAGGGGACGCAACAGCAGCGAGACCCAGAGCCGTGCTTCTTCCTCCTGATCCGCTGTAAACGGCAGCCGGAAAACATCGGCCGGCGGTTGAAAAGCTCGTGCAAGCAAGCCCGCGAAGGCTTGACGCGGTACCGCGATCTTGTCGGCGGGTATCGGCAGGCCGCCCTCCACCACATGGAAGATTCCTTGTGTGGTCCGCCGGTCCGACCGCGGGTTGTGCAGCACGCCTTGGGCCACGCGGTACGACTCGTTGTATGCCGCCGAGAAACGGTCGCCCTTCGGCGGTAGAGACATCTCACGTGCGAGACCAACGCGATCGAGCACAAAAGTGTTGGCGGGAAGTTTCGGAACGCCGTCCGGACAAGTCTCACCAAGGACATCGTTGAGATAGGCTTCGATGCGCCGGTCGGCGGGGCAGAGGTGCCCGCCGAGCATTTGATCCTTGACAAGGTAGTTGCGCAACAGCGGACGCGCGAGTTCGAGAAAGTAAGGGTCGGCCGTGGACTGGCTCACCGGTTGACCAAGGGCGGCGAGCTTGAGGTTGATATAACGGACCAACTCCTCTTTTGGTTGAGGACTGCCGGTGAGTACGTTTTCCAGAGGATGAATGGTTTCGCGCATGTGTCGGGTGTGAAAACAAGTGAGCGGCGAGCCGAACGTGGGCGCCTCGTTATGTGTGAACTTCCAGATTACTAGAAGTCCGTCCTCGCCCGTCTGCTATGCGAAACTGAAGGTTTACCCCACTGGTGGCAATCGCGCACGCGCTCTCAGCCGCCGCATGATCAAGGAGTTGGATGTCGCACCTGGTGTACAAAGACGGATTGTTGGCGGAACTTGCGTGGAGGGGATTCCTCGAATCCACCACGAGCGAGGACATGGATGCCTTCCTCTGCGAAAGCCGCCGGACCATTTATATCGGTTTCGATCCCACCGCCGCCAGTCTCCATCTCGGCAGCCTCATTCCCGTCATGGCCCTGGCGCACGCGCAGCGTCACGGACACCGTCCCATCGCGCTCGTTGGCGGCGGCACGGGCCTCATCGGCGACCCCAGCGGCAAGGCAACCGAGCGCACTCTGCTCACCCGCGAGAAGACCGAAGAGAACGCGTTTGGCATTGGCAGGCAACTCTCGAAATTCTTCGACCTGTCCTCGCCCGAGCGCGGTCTCATGCTCAACAACGCCGAGTGGCTCGTCTCACTCAACCTGATCGAGTTTCTCCGTGACACCGGCAAGCATTTCTCAGTGAACGAGATGATCAAGCGCGATTCTGTCCGCATTCGTTTGGAAGAACGCGACCAAGGCATCAGTTACACCGAGTTCAGCTACATGCTGCTACAGGCCTACGATTTCTTCTATCTCGCGCAGCACCACGATTGCACCATGCAAATGGGCGGCAGTGATCAATGGGGCAACATTCTTTCGGGTAAGGATCTCATCCGCCGCGTCCTCGCGCGACGCAGCGAGGGAATAACGTTTCAGCTGCTCACCACCTCCACCGGCAAGAAGTTCGGCAAGAGTGAAGAGGGTGCCATCTGGCTCGAAGGCTCGCTCACTAGCCCGTACAAGATGTACCAATACTGGCTTCAAACATCCGATCAGGATGTGGTCCGCAACCTGAAGCTCTTCACGTTCCTCGATCAATCGCGCATCGCCGAACTGGAAGCTGAAGTGGCCGCAAAGCCGGAAGGCCGCGCCGCGCAACGTGCACTCGCCTCCGAATGCACCGCGATTCTGCACGGCGCCGATGCCGTGCAAGCCGTCGAAGGCGCCAGCCGCCTGCTCTTCGGCGACGCCGAAAGCCCGGTCTCCGCCGATGCCGTAGAAGCGCTCGAAGGTGAAATACCCACCAGCGACATCCCCTTCACGGAACTCGCCGCCGGTATCGCGCTACCCGACCTCCTCCTCCGCGCCGGCCTCGCCGACAGCAAAGGCGCAGCCCGCAAACTCATTGAATCCGGCGGAGCCTACATCAACAACGTCCGCGAATCGAACGCCAGGAAGGTTGTCACGACGGAAGACGTGCGCATGCCCGGCGCAATCCTGCTGCGTTCCGGCAAGAAGACCTACAGCCTGTTAATGGTCCGCGGGTGAGCATCTCTGGAACAAATGCGATTCACACCCTAAGCCGTGGACCGGATTGCATTGCCCGTTGCTAAGTCGCCAATGGTTGTGTAGCGGCGGCGCCCGAACAGTGCCATGGCGAGTGTGGCGCTCGGGAGCCGATCGGGAATGTGGTTTTGGTGGCGCAGGTGGTGGCCGGGACGACGCTGCCAGCCACCATGGTACCCATATTCTGCACAATGAAGCCCGTGTTGGCCGGGTCGGGGTTGTCGGAGACCAGGCGGAGATAGCGAGCTTCGGTGACCCGCGAACAGACCGGAACCGAGGGCGCCACCGATGGATTCGAAGCTGCGTTCTGGAGAATGACGGCGGCACTCAGGGGGAGGCAAGTTACCCGCACTCCGGAACAGGAGGGTGACACTCTTTGCGGCGCTCATGGTCACGGCTCCGGTTCCAACTTGCGTCGCCGCTCCAACTCGAGAACTGGTACCCGCCATTGGCGTTCGCAGTCAATTGTACGGATTGGCCCGCGTTGTAGTAGCCGTCCGTGGACGAGGGATTGGCTGTGATTGTCCCGAAGCTGCCGGTAATGCCGCCGTGGTCAACAGGAACTGGGTATTGAAATTTGCAGTGAATGTAGTCGAAGTGGAGGCTGCGATAACCGTCCACGATGGTGCTTCTGTAAACACATACCGCGTACGTTCTCGGTCCCGTAGCCGTCGTATCGCCATCCACGGAAAATGTCAACCCCAACTTAATTGGTGGTAATTGTCTGCGGAACCGTCGCGCCTGGCATCACCTGCAACTGCACACCGGGCGTTCCCAATACCCAGTCTGTGCCCCGCCGCACGTCCATGTACGCAGTATGAGTTCCAGAGGCGACGAATCCAGGGATCTGCACGTTCATCTCGGCCCCCGCCGCGTTCCCCGGTCACATACGGCTGGTTGATATACGTCCCCGCCGGCTCCAACCGCAGCCGGTGCTCCAGCGGAGTGTCCGGATAGCTCCCACGGAACACCACCGTGCCGCCGCTACTCACCTCGTTGGCCGCGTTCGGGTCCATCGAAGAAATCGTCCCGCCCGTCATCGCAATGTAGGGAACGTTGTTGTTCACCGGATCCGTTGTCGTCAGCGTCGCACCGCCGCCGCTTCCCAGGCACAGGCTGTTGGTCTGCGTCACCAGCTTCTGCGAGTAATTCGTGCTCGTGTTCCATGCGAAGCGCCCATAAAAGGCGTGCAGCGGGTTCACCTTCAGCACCGTGGATGCCCAAGCCTCCTGATGGTTGGTGGCGATCGGTGAGTACCCGTTGTTGACCACATCGCCCTTCAGACTCAGTGACCACAATTCCGGATAGCTCACCGGAGTGGCGGGATTCACTTGGTAGCTGACCTCCGAATACGTATCGTTGCCAATGCGCAGGAAGGAATTCACACGCAGGAATGTCGGGCTGGAGCACGACATGCCAGTCGGGGCGACCGGACTCACCGGGTCTGTTCCCGGAATCCCGCCGCGCAGAATGCCATCCACCAGGTAGATGCCTGCGGACCCGCGCGTCACAGTCGCATCAGGACAGAAACTGGTGTCGCTGTAACACCCGCTGGCGGCGCTGCCGAGCAGTTGATAGGCCTTGCGGATGTAGGGCAGTCCCCAATCGTCATATGAGACATCGAAGAAGTTCTGCGTACACGCGCCGCAGGTTAGCGGGCGCCCCACGATCTCGCTCGCCCGCACCAGAAATACCGCCAGTTCGCGATAAGTATGGGTGGTCTCCGGGCAGAAGGCCCCGGCTCCACAACCCGGGCGACATCTTCCTCTCGTTGATCAGATAGAGTATGTACTGGCGGACCGCTTCCTGGTCCAGTTCCGCCGGGCTCTTGCCGAAGTAGCGGGCGAAAGCCGCGACGTGCAGAACGTAGCCGCGTTGGGTTTGCGTCGCCAGCCCGCGCAGTTGCATGTCTTCGATCATGCGTTGGCGTAAGGGTGTCATATGGGTAACTCCTGAGGAATTTGGGATTGGTCATTTTGGAAACAACCGAGTCCAGTGTTTCTCAGGAGAGCGCCATCCAGTGGGAGTTTCGCCTGGGATCAGGATGCGGGAATGACTGACTTTGGGCGAAAAGAAGAGGGGCCGCGGCTGGTGCGCGCCAAGTCCTTTGGAGGAGAAACGGGTTGCGACCAACAGGAAGAGTTCGCGCCCTGGGGCGAATAGGACACAAGATAGACACACCTTACCGCGCGCTTTTTGCGCGGCATCCAGCGTGGCTGGACTGAGCGTAGCGAAGGAAGGCCGCTTCTGGAACCCCTTGAGGGGCAGGGGTGATCAAGGACCTGCGCGCAGAGATCGGTGACACCGACTCGGCATTGCGCGCAGCACCATGTGGCCGGAGTGAGTTTGCGAGGGGAGGCCGCTTCTGGAACCCCCTGGAGAGGGGGCAGGGGGTGACCAAATACCGCGAAGCGGTTTAGTTCACTGTTAAGCGGCCAAAATCCGGGACCACGTGCAATAGGGCGGATCTTCTTATTTTTCAGTCAGTTGGTTCCTGTCTGGGCCTTCTGAAGGGGTGTGCCAATCTGCGCGAGGAGGCCTAACTCCTTGATATCTATACCGGATCCCAGCTTCGCCAATGGGTGCCGACAGCGCCGAAACGGAATTCTCTCTCCGAGGCGCGGAGAAGAGCAAGGAGATTATCGAGGATCCGGTGGTTAGATTCGAACCCGCCCCTCCGCAGGATGAAAATGGCAATCGGCGAGCAGAGGGTTCGGGCGTATTTTCGGAGAAACCCCCTTACCGCCGGGCTCGCTGGCCGGCCGCGTCAGCATGCCACCGCCGGTTGGATTCCTCATGAGCCAGACGCCTGCTGGATTCCGCCCACGGACGAGCACGATCTCGACATTCGGGATGTCAATAGACGTGTGTCCAGACTCCCGCCACAGTGCGGTTTCCAGCAGCCTCCGGCAAAAATACAACGCCGCCCGGAAGCGCAAAGACGCGGAAAGCACGTCACGCCAAGTTCGCAAAGGGGCAAAGGCGCAAAGAAAACGCGAAATGCGGATTACACGGCTATCCGCGGCTGCGTCGCTGCTACCCTCACACTTCAAACCAAGTCCCTCTTCCCCAACCTTGCCAACCTGTTCCCGGCATTCAATCCACATAGCTCAGCACCACGTTGCGGTTTAGTTCACCGAGCGGTTGCTTCAATCGCGCGGTCGGAGATCACACTCTTGCTCCGGCACTTGTGAACAGTGCTACGAAAATCTCCCATCACTACGCCCTCTGCTGTCAACACGTTAACGAATTGACTCATTGGTGTTTCTCGGTTGAGGCGATCCCGAGCGAAGGGCACCTGGAAAACAGGGAATTGACATTGCTACGCGTGTTCATCC
>JACQZR010000062.1 GCA_016213775.1 Acidobacteriota bacterium | reverse complement strand
GCCTGGCGCCTGCGCCGCCTCTGGGCGATGGAGACTGCTCTCATTGACGCCGAGTGCGCTATCCTCCGCGGCAAACTCGATCCGTCCTTCGACATGATCACTGCCGCCCATCGCGCCGGAGAGAGCGTCCTCTCCCTCGCCGTCGCCAACACTTCCGGCCTCGATCACATCCGCAAGCACGAAGACCACCTCGACCGTCAGTGGTACCGCGCCCTCAACGCCCTCATCAAGCTGCAAACACTGCGTTTAGGGCGGAAGCCAGTCCTCGCATATACCCCCGATTCAATCGAACCCGACGAGTATCAAAATAACTTCACCGAACCCGAAGAATTCGCCTTTGTTTTGCACTTTCTCGGCCGGAATCAGAAGCCCGCAAGTAACACAGTCCCCATAAACGCCACCCCAAAGCCCGAACCGAAGCCCGATCTCCATCCGAAAGCTGCCTGAACCATATGAAACCATCCAAAACTAAGTAACCCACCGAACGCAGTTCGGAACCTGGCGCAATGAAATAACGAAAAGTGTATTTGTCTACAGACAGCCGGCGCCGTTCGGAACGGCATGACCGATTTTCTGAACTTTTTACCCCACCGAACGTATTGACGTAGTGAACTTATGAACACAGCAGGCAGTGCAACGCCGCCGTAGGAAGTTCATTCTCCTCTGGAACGGTGGCCGTTCCGGCATCCAAACAAGATAGAATTGGTAGTCCATAGCCGGGCCTGCGTTGGTGCAGGCACGAATGTGGTATTGTGTCCCACGGGAAAGGGGGACCATACATGTCCAAAAAGTGGTACAACTACTTCGTATCCGTGAGTGGTGAGAATGCCGCCGATCCCGGCGCTGCGCCTGACTCCACCACCGAGGCCACTCCGAACGCAGCGCAAACGGTCGCCGATATCGCTCGCTCGCTCGCGCCGCAACCGCCGCCCCCGGACGTCCCCTACACCCCTGGCTCGGCGATTCCGGAAAACTTCCAGGATCTCTACCAGACCGCCGGCCTTACCACGCCTCCACACGGCTACACCGTCGACAAGATTTCATCGATGCTGCAAAGCCAGCACATCCGCGACCTTCCCGCTGAAGTGAAACGCAGCTCCGTTCTCGTGGCGCTCGATGCCGCCGGCGTGAAGGTCATGGAGATCATCGAGGATGCCGTCAAACGCGACCGCGCCCTCGACGCATTCGAACGCGTGCGCCAGCGATCCGTCGATCAGTTGGAGGCGCAAAAGGCTCAGGAGAACCAACATCTCCAGGCCGAGCTCGACAAGCTCATCGCCGACTACCGCGCGCGCATGCAGGCCAACACCAGCGCCGTCGCCCAGGAAAAGAGCAAACTATTAGCATGGCTCGAGCGCAAACGCAAAGAAGAGGAACGCATCGCCGAAGCTGTTGCGCCCTTCGTCACCGAAAACCCCATCACGCGCGGGCCGGCCGCGCCAACTCAGTAAATGCCTGTCCCAAATCCATCCGCAGCCGCGAGCGGAATTGCTGTCGCGGCGTAACAGGAGGAGTTTCTCTATGTGGAACCGTCTAGTGCGCGTGGTGCGTTCTTTCGTGGGATTCTTCATCTCCGTTGGCGAGAATCCCGAGATCATTCTTGAGCAGAACATCCGTGACATGAACGACCAGGTGCCGAAAATGAACGAGAGCATCGCCATGGTGAAAGCCAACGTGACTCTGCTCGAAAAGGAAGAAAGCAAGTATAAGGCCGAGGTCCACGATCTTGCCTCGAAGGTGAAGGCGTCCATCGAGGGTGGGCGCGACGATCTTGCAGGCCACTTCGCGCTCCAGCTCGAACAGCTCAAGAGCGCTCTCGCGCGCACCCAAGGCCAGCTCGCCACCGCCCGCGCCGCTTACGAAAAAGCCAGTATCGTCAAACAGTCCTTCCTCCGCGAAAAAGAACGCAAGACCCGAGAAGCCATGGGCGCTATCCGCGATTACCGCCGCGCCCAGTGGCAGAAGAAGGTCGCCGACGCCATGGAGCAGTTTGAAGTCGCCGGCATCAGCCAGACCCACGATGAGATGATCCGTAAGATCGAAGAGCAAACCGCCGTCAACGAAGCCCGCATGGACATGGCCCTCGACAACGTCGACCAACAAAAATTCCAGATTGAGCAGGAAGCCGAACAGATGCGCGCCTCCGAGCTCGTTAAACAGTTCAAGGCCGAAATGGGCATCGTACCCATCGACGCCTCCCCCACCGCCGCGCCGAAAACCATCGGCATGCGCGATAGCCAGAAATCCGTCTGACCCCACTGGCACTGACTGAAAGGAGAAAGTCTCTTATGGCGATTCAAATTGAAAAGGGTGGTTGGGCGCTCATCTTTCTCGTCGGCGCCGGCATCACCGGTTATAGTCTCTGGCAGTATGGCTTGCTCGAGAAGATCATGCCATCCGCCAAAACCACTGCTTCCGCCGTGCCTCGCAAGGCCGAGCTCCCTGCCCCGGCCGTCTCTTCCAACCCGAAGGTGACGCCCGTCGGTGTCCCCGCCTCCACACCGGGCTGCGCTGATAAACCGGAAGTCCGCATGCTCGTCTGGGCGTGGAATGCGCAGATGGGTCTCATGTTCGCCAACGGCGGCGCACAGGCCACCTCCGGCAGCCTGATGTGCAAGAATGGCGTTAACCTCAAGCTCCTTCGCCAGGATGACCCATCCAAGATGCAGGAAGCCCTCATCGCCTTCGCCAACGACATGAAGAAGGGCCACCCCGATTCCTTGCTCGGGACCCACTTTGTGGCCATCATGGGCGATGGTGGAGCCACTTTCCTCAAAGGCTTGAATGATACCCTCAAGAAACTCGGCCCCGATTACACCGCCAAGGTAGTTGGTTCGGCCGGTTACTCCCGCGGCGAAGATAAGTTCATGGGCCCTCCCGAATGGAAAACCAATCCTTCCGCTTCCCGGGGTGGATTAGTGTCCGGAGTGCTCCGCGACGGCGATTGGAATATCGCCCAGAAATGGCTCGGCGATAACGGCCTCTGCAACAACCCCGACGAGAAAACCTGGGACGCCGGCTGCCTCAACTGGGTGGCTACCAGCGATTACATTGACGCCGCCGAGAAGTACGTCGCCGGTTATTGCGAAGAGCGCCCCGTCGTCGATCAGGGCAAGCGCACCGGAGAAAAGAAGCGCGTCTGCGTCAACGGCGTAGTCACTTGGACCCCCGGAGACGTCACTGTCGCGCAGAAAAAAGGTGGTCTCGCTTCCATTGCTTCCACTAAGGAATATGCCTCGCAGATGCCCAACACCATTATCGGTATCGACCGTTGGATGAAAGACAATCGCTCCACCGTCGAGGGCATGCTGCAAGCCATCTTCGACGGCGGCGATCAGGTCAAGGCCGTCCCCGCCGCCCTGCGCCACGCAGCCGGCGTCAGCGCCATGGTCTATAAGGAGGCCAACGCCGATGCCGCCTATTGGGAAAACTACTACCATGGCGTTACCGAGCGCGACAAACAGGGACTTACTGTAGAACTCGGTGGTTCCTCCGTCAATAATCTCGCCGATAACTTACAATTATTCGGATTGACCCCGGGCTCTGCGAATCTATTCGCGGCGACTTACCGCGTCTTCGGCGAAATCGTCGTTGCGCAATATCCGTCGCTGGTGCCCAACTTCTACCCCGCCGAACAGATCACCGACACCAGCTATATCGCCGGCATGGCCCGCAAAGCAGCTCCAGTCACGGAGGCCGAACCAAAGAAATTCTCCGCCCAGGACGCCGTGCAGACCGTCGTCAGCCGCCGCTCCTGGAACATCAACTTCGACACCGGCAAATCCACCTTCACCTCTTCGGCCCGCGGCGATCTGGAACGCCTCCTCCGCGACTTGCTGGTTGCCAGCGGCACCGTCGTCGAAGTGCACGGCCACACTGATAGCGTCGGCTCGCCCGAAGCCAACATGGCTTTGTCCGAATCCCGCGCCTTCGCCGTCAAGCAATACATGGAGCAGGCTTCGGCCGTCAACTTCCCCGCCGGCCGTGTCCGCGTCTTCGCTCACGGCCAGACGCAGCCGCTCGCTCCCAACACCACCGAAGCCGGCAAGGCCCAGAACCGCCGCGTCGAAATCGTTCTCGGAACAACAGGCAAGTAAGTGGGGCCAAGCATGGCAACGGCAGATCTAACAAAAAAGGCCCCGTCATCGTCCGGGCCCCCTCCGGGGTTGGCGCAAGTCCTGGCGGCACTGCGCCCCAACCAGGTCGTGTCCGGCAACGTCATGCGTCTCATCATCGCCGTGCAGTCGGCGCTCGCATTGCTCGCCTGGTGGCTGGTTCCGATAGCGGTCCTCCCCAAGCCCGACGAGGTCCTTGCCGCGCTCGGCCGCTTATGGATGGAGCAAGGTCTCGGCCCCGAGTTGATTACCAGTTTCGGCCTCAACCTTCAAGCCCTCGCTATCACCGCGGCCATCTCCCTTGCCTTCGCCTATTCCACAGTAGTCCCAGCGTTCCGTCCCATCGTAGCGGCAGCATCCAAAGGCCGCTTCCTCGGCCTCATTGGCCTCACCTTCGTCTTCACCCTCATGGTGGGCGGCGGCCACACGCTCAAACTGTGGCTTCTCGTCTTCGGCATGAGCGTCTTCTTCGTCACCAGCATGGCGGCGGAGGTCGAAGCCATCCCGCGCGAAAACTTCGACCATGCCCGCACCCTACGCCTCAACGAATGGCATGTCGTCTGGGAAGTGGTCATCCTCGGCACCATCGACAAAGCCATCGAGATCCTCCGTCAGAACGCCGCCATCGGCTGGATGATGCTCACTATGGTGGAAGGCATCTCGCGCTCCGAAGGCGGAGTCGGCGCCATGCTCCTCAACCAGAACAAGCATTTTCACCTCGCTGAAGTTTTCGCCATTCAATTCCTGATTCTCAGTGTCGGCATCCTGCAGGACTACGGTATCGGCGTCCTCCAGCGCCTGGTCTGTCCCTGGTCATTTCTGCAAAAGGAGAGACAGAAATGAAGCCGTACTACGAGTTGCGCAAAACGGTTCTCAAGGTCGAAAACGTCTCCCTCACGCTCGGCGGTTCGGTGATCCTGCGCGACGTCAATGCCGAAATCAAGGACGTCGACCGGCCCGAAGCCGTCACTGGACAGATCGTCGGAATGCTCGGCCCCAGCGGCGTCGGCAAGACGCGTCTATTCCGCATTCTCGCTGGCCTCGATGCACCGAACACCGGCCAGGTCCTCATCGGCGAGGCCGCGGTGCCGGTCCAGCGTGGCATGGTCGGCGTCGTTGCCCAGCATTATCCTCTGTTCGCGCACCGGACCGTTCTCAGCAATCTTCTCGTGGCCGCCCGCCAATCCACCAATCATAAGGAATCCACCGCAGCGGAAAGAGCTACCGAGATGCTCCGCCGGTTCGGTCTCCAGGACCGCGCCAATCACTATCCTGCGCAGCTTTCCGGCGGCCAGCGCCAGCGTGTCGCCATTGCCCAGCAGTTCCTCTGCAGCGATCACTTCCTCCTAATGGATGAACCCTTCTCCGGCCTCGACCCGCTGGCTTTGGGCGAAGTGAGCCGCCTCATCCGCGAGGTCGCCCACTCCGATACCTTAAACACCATCGTCATCGTGACGCACGACATCGTCGCCGCCCTCGAAGTCTCGGACACCATCTGGCTGATGGGCCGCGACCGCTCGCCTGACGGCACCATCATCCCCGGCGCCCGCATCCAGCGTGTCTACGATTTGAAGGAGATGGGCCTCGCCTGGCGACGCGACCCTGCCGGCAGCCCGGAGCTGTTGGAGCTCCTCCGCGAAGTACGCGGACGCTTCGCGGAAATGTGATCATACGTGGGAGAGTATGAACGGCGACAACATCAATTACTTCAAGGCAGCGTTTCTCTGGCAGTACAACCTTATTCTGCTCGGTGGAGCCGCGGCCCTCTCGCTGGTGTCGCAGTCCGCCCTCCCTCTGCTGCTTGCTTCCGGCCTCGAATTGATGTATCTCAGCCTGGTTCCGAACAACGCCCGCTTTCAGCGCATGGTTCGCGCTCACCTGCTCAGTGACCAGCGCCGTGCCAAGGCAAACGAGAGCAAAGCCATCCTCCGTGCATTACCCATTCAAGTGCAGGAACGCTTTGATGCCGTCTCGCAAACCGGCGCCGAGATCAAGTCCAATTACGCTGCTTCGGCCTCGTCCACGCAGTGGATCTCCAGCCCTCTGGAGCAGCGACTCGATCACATCCTCGATGGCTACGTGCGCCTCCTGCACGCCGCCCACCTCCAGGCCAACTACCTGTCCAATGCCGACCCCTCCTCCATCGACCGCGACTTGGCGAAGGTGAAAAAGGAGAACGCCTCCGCTACCGCACGCGTAAAGGAGATCAACGACAAACGCATCGACATCCTCACCCGCCGCCTGGAGAAGTTTCAGAAGATCCGTGAAAGCTTCGATGTCACCGAAGCCCAACTCGCTGCCACCGAAGATGTGTTGAAGCTGATCCGCGATCAATCCATCACCATGCGTGACCCGCAACAGATCAGCGCCCAGTTGGACACCCTGGTACAAGGTGTCGAGCAGACCGAACAGACGATGAAGGAAATGGAGTCCATCGTGGAGCTGGCGGCGATGGACCCCGGCTTGGATACCCTGCCCCCCGATTCGCGCGACCGATTACGGAGCTAACATGACGTTCCCCAACTGGGCCGAAGAACTTCGCGACAAATACTGCTCGCGCACAGTGACGATGTTCGTCCTCAGCGGAAACGTGCACGACCTGCAACCAATGGAGCGCGGAGGCGAACTGGAATACGTGCCCCTGTCCTCCTTCCTCGAATCAGCTCTATTCGGACAAAGAGACCTTGTGGTCCGTTATGACCGCGGCGGCGGATTGACGTTCGCCAATTCCGACATGCAGCAGGACTTCCGCCGCGCCCTCTCCGGTTACGATTCCTTCCACGGCACCAACTTGAGCGCCGGGCTGCCGCGTTCGGCGGACAGCGTTATGACAATCCTCGAAAGCTACATCAGGCTGCGTCTGATGGATGGCCGCAAACTCGCGCTCACCATCGACTACGCAGAATCCGTGGTGCCTAATGGCGACCTCGGGCAGATGAGCCAGGAGGACCGCAACGCACTAGTCATCCTAAAGCGCTGGGCGCAGAACCCGCTCTTCCTCCGCTCCGACGCCACCATCTGCCTCATCACGGAAGACGTTGCCATGCTGCATGTTGGCCTCACACGAAACCCTGGCGTTGCCACCGTCAACCTCCCGCTCCCGGACGCCACCGATCGCCGCGTCTTCCTCGAATGGCAATTAAAGCGCACCCCGCTGCCGGAAGGCTCCGACGTCACCCTCGATACCCTCACCGAACTCACCTGCGGTCTGAAGCGCGTGCAGATCCAGCAACTGCTTTCGCGCCAGGTGTCGATGGCATCGCTGCGCAAACAGAAGAAGGAAGTGATCGAAGCCGAATCCGGCGGTTTGCTCGAATTCATCGAGAGCAAATACGACCTCAGCTACGTCGCCGGCAACGAGGGCGCCAAGAAGAAACTGCGCAACGCCGCCAATGCACTACGCACCGGCCGCACCGACGTGCTCCCGATGGGCTACATCATCTGCGGACCCGTCGGCACCGGCAAAACATTCCTCACCACCTGCTTCGCGGGCGAGGCCGGAGTCCCCGCCGTCATCCTGAAGAACTTCCGCAGCATGTGGCAAGGCCAAACCGAGGCGAACCTGGAACGCGTACTGCAACTGCTCAAGGCCATGAGTCCCGTGGCCGTCATCGTTGACGAGGCCGACGCGCAGTTGGGCGACCGCGACAACTCCGGCGACAGCGGCGTCAGCAATCGCGTCTTCGCCCAGATTGCCCAGTTCATGGGCAACACTGAGTATCGGGGCAAGGTCATCTGGTTCCTGCTTACCTGCCGTCCCGATCTGCTTCCCGTCGACCTCAAACGTCAAGGCCGAGCCGAAGAGCACATCGCCCTCTTCTATCCGGAAACGGAATCCGACCGGCTCGCCGTGCTGCGCGCCATGATGCGCAAGACCGGCACCAACGTCGCTTCGACAGCCGTGGAAGAGGTCTTCCTTCGTAGTGGGACGTCATTGAGCGGCGCCGACGTCGAAGCAGTCCTGGTGCGCGCTAAAATGCTCGCCGCCATGGAAGGCGTCGCCGCCGTGACCGCAGAACATCTACAAGCCGCGCTCGCGGACTTCATCCCACCGGCCTACCCCGAAGAGATCGACGTGCAGATCGAGGCCGCCATCCGCGAGTGCACCAGCCGCGAGCTGCTCCCCGAGCGCTACCGCGCGGGAAGCGCCGCCATCACGCGTCCTTCCGGTGGAGCCGAGTAGTACACCCTGCCGCTCGAGTCAACCGCAAGTCCATCACTGCCGGTCAACGGACCGTGGCGGTACGTGTTGGCGCCATCGTCCGACTGCGAGAGAAACCCGACGAGCACATGTGCCACACCTTCTGTCACCACGCTGATGCGAACCGCTTCCGCAACGTAGATGTTGTCCGCGCCGTCAATCGCCAACCCGTTGATCTCGCCGAGGCCGACGTCGTTTGCCGGCTGTCCCGATATGTCGTCGTAACTGAACCCACGCGCCGACCCGATCATGGTCCGGATCACTCCGTCCAATCCCACGCTCCGCACTCGCCGGTTGGCCCAGTCGGCAATCCATAGGTTGCCTTTTGAATCGTAGAGCACATCGCCGGGCGTGTTGATCGTCGCACTGGTAGCCGCGCCGCCATCACCGCTGAAGCCCGCCGTTCCGGTTCCGGCGATCACCGTACGTCGTCGCGTCGCCAGGTTGTACAGCGTCACGCGATGTGCGCCTGCCTCTGCATAGACAAGGTTGCCCCCCGGGTCCCACGCCAGTCCCAGGGGTTGAGAGAGCGAGCCGAGAAGCGTGCGAACGGAGCCGTTCGCGTCGATCACCCGAATGCGTGTCGCCTCGCTAAGTAGATCTCTCCGCCTGGCCCGATGAGGATCCACCTGGAATCTACCCCTTTGGAGGCTGGACGCCTCCACCTTGGGCGCGAAGCCCAGTCACTTCATTTAAGCGGATTTCACCTGAATGGAAGGTTAAGATTCCCGCCGGGAAGGTAAAGAAGTCTTAAGCACACAGAGCTTCGCGCCGGGCGATAATGCATCCATGCCTCTGTTCGTCCTCTCGCTCCTGATCGCCTTCGCTACGGTCGCAGCAGCCGAGCCGCCAACAGCCGAGATCAGCAACGACAAAGTGCGCGTAAAGGTCTACCTCCCCGATGCGAAGAACGGCTTCTATCAGGGCACGCGCTTCGATTGGTCCGGCGTCATCTATAGCCTGGAAGCCAACGGCCACAGCTACTACGGACCATGGTTCACCAAGCGTGATAAGTCCATCCGCGACTTTGTCTATGAAGGCAACGACATTATCGCGGGGCCATGTAGTTCTACCAGCGGGCCCGCCGACGAGTTCCGGCCAGTCGGATATGATGCGGCCAAGCCCGGCGGCACGTTTCTCAAGATCGGGGTCGGTGCATTGCGCAAGCCCGACGACGCGCGCTATGACGCCTACCGCGTGTACGAGATCGCCAACCCCGGCAAGTGGGACATCTCTCGCCGCCCCGATTCCATCGAGTTCACCCAGAAGCTCACGGAAGGCGGTTACGGCTACGTGTACCGTAAGACCCTGCGGCTGGTGAAGGGCAAAAGCGAGATGGTGATGGTGCACAGCATCCGCAACACGGGCAAACTGGCCATCGAGACCACCACCTACAATCACAATTTCCTGGTAATCGACGGCAAGGGGCCGCAGGCCGGCACTACCGTGAGTATGCCGTTCGCCGTGCGCTCCGCCCGTCCGCCGAATGCGCAGTTGGCCGAGGTCAGTGGCAGCCGGCTGGTCTACAAGAAGACCCTCAAGGATCGCGAAACCGTGTCCTGCCCGCTTGAAGGCTTCGGCCCCTCCGCCAGTGATCACGAGTTCAGGATCGAGAGCCCCGCGCTCAAGGCCGGGATGAGCATCCGCGGCGACCGTCCGCTGCAGAGCATCAACCTCTGGTCCATCAAGAGCAACGTGTCGGTGGAGCCCTTTGTTACCGTGTCGGTCGCTCCGGGCAAGACGTTCACCTGGTCGAGCACTTACGGCTATTACACGCTGCCGTAGTTCAACAGAGGCGGTATCATAGCGATATGAGCGCGCTTTCCGTACCTCGATTCAGCGTCGAAGAATACCTCGCGGCAGATGAGGCATCCGAGTTCCCACTCGAATACCATGATGGCGAGATCTTCCCTATCAACGACGTCAGCTTTGAGCACGGTGTACTAGTCTCGAACCTGCATAGGCGCGTTAGTGAGCGGCTGGACGGCTCCGGTTGCCGGACCGTGGGCACCACGCGTGTCCGCGTCAGCCCAACCAAGTACCTGCAGCCCGACCTGCTGGTCTACTGCGGCAAGCCCGAGTTCACGAACGAAAAGCCCCCCAGCCTTGTAAACCCGAAAGTGATCATCGAAGTCCTCTCGCCAACGACCGAGAACTACGATTCCGGCCGCAAACGCCGGCTCTACCAGTTGCTGCCGTCATTAGAGGAATACGTTCTCGTCGCGCAGGATGAGCCGTTAATCGAGGTCTTCCGCCGGTCCGCGAAGGGCCATTGGACCATCTCGGAGTATCAAGGGGAGGACGCGACCGCCGAGTTGGAATCGCTCAACATCCAACTGCCATTGAAGGACATCTACGATCAAGTACCGCAGGCCGCACTGGAAGCCTAGGTTGGAGCCTCCGATTTCCTGCTGGCTGGACCTCACTCGAATCCCGCCAAAACGGGTTCTCGAAGCGACACAGGAGCGCTTGGCTGCCATCCTCGCTTTCCACCGGTACACGCCAATCCAACGCGTACGAGTGTCCGATTTCGTCCGATGGCCGGCTTGGGGAATTGGCTTCGTTTCGGAAGGGGGCCGTCGGAATTGGGTTCGTTCTGGAAAATCGACGGGTCGGGAAAGAGTGTCCGATTTCGTCCGATGGCCGGCTTGGGGTTTAATTGGCTTCGTTTCGAACGGGAGGCGGTCGGAATTGGGTTCGTTCTGGAAAATCGACGGGCTTTGGGAAAGTGTCCGATTTCGTCCGATGGCCGGCTTGGCGTTTAATTGGCTTCGTTTCGAGTCTGACCGATGGCGGGCCGCCCGGTGCGTCGCGATCAGCGCTCGCCAATCCAACGCGTACGAGCGTCCGATTTCGTCCGAGGGCCGGCTTGGGGTTTAATTGGCTTCGTTTCGAACGGGGGGCGGTCGGAATTGGGTTCGTTCTGGAAAATCGACGGGCTTTGGGAAAGAGTGTCCGATTTCGTCCGATGGCCGACTTGGGGTTTAATTTGCTTCGTTTCGAGTCTGACCGATGGCCGGGCCGCCCGGAGCGTCGCGAGCGCTGATCGCGACGTCGGTTGATGCTGCACTCGCGACGTGCAGCGGATCCAAATGTCAACTAATACTGACCCCGCAGGTCACCCCGGCCACGAAAATCGGTTAGAGGCCGCGTCCCGTGGCGGACACGACATTGGCGCCGCGCCACGGGGTGCTGTACTGTCGAGGTACAGCGTACCGGATTGTCAAAGATCGTAGCGCTTGCTACTCAAGCGCTTACGTTGCAAGTTCGGCGGTGCCGCCTTGAGTTGGCCGGAGTGCATTTTCGAGGCAAAGACCAGTCGGGTGTTGGCCTTCTCAGGCGCTTCCATATCTTCAATGTTAGCAGGTGGGACAAAGCGAAAATAGTCTAGAGTATTGATTCCACATGTGATATAGCTTGTGACCGCTTTTTCTTCGCACTGCTTTCCAGGTTGGTGATATCCCCAGACTGCGGCCTCTCCGGCGAGCTCCGAGGCGCCGTACGATGTGTCAGTTTTTCAGCAGCGAGCGCCAGTCGCCGACGATTCGAATCGGCGGCGCATTGGGGTCTCGGGCTCGCACAGCGATGAGGAAGCGATTCCCGTCCGGTGAGACCACGAACGAGTTCGCCGTTGGCATCATGGGATTGCCGGATTGCACGATGTTTGGGACATTGAATAGCGATCGGGGCTTGCCGCCGCCGGCGACCGCCATGAGGCGCCCTTTGGAGACGTAGAACAACTCGCTGCCGTGCGGTCCCCATTGCGGCGAAGCACCACCGTCAACCGAAGCCTGGGAGCCTATCGTGGCACTGGGATAATTCACGATCCACACCTCCTCCCTGCCAGAGCGATCGGTGACATAGGCGAGCCGTTTGCCATCGGGGGACAATCGCGCGTCCCACTCACTGGCTGCGCTACTGAGCCAAAGCCGTTCTTGTTTTCGGCCGTCGGAGGTCTGCACCCACAGATCGAGTCCACCCTTGCCATCGAAGCGGACGCTGAAGACGAATCGTCCGTCAGGGCTCCAGCCCGACGCAAAGCTCGGCAGAGGCCATGGCCCGAGCAGTGTGTCCGGCCGCGGCAACGTCAGATGCTTGAGGAAGACCTTCGGAGGGGGATTCTTGCCAGGCCCTGTGAATGCAATCTGAGCGCTGTCCGGTGACCATTGTGGCGTGAAGGCAGCCTTGTCGAACGTGAGCTGCTGTTCACCTGCCTTAGCGAAATCACGGATCCAGAGATCTGCTCCCCCGTCGGCGCCGCGGCGAGAGAACACCAGACGGTCGCCCTTCGGCGAAAGCGAGAAGCCAACGTATTTGGCAACATCTCCAACGGTGGTCGAAGCGTTTCCTCGCCTGTCGAACCATCGCAACACGGAAGGTGTTCCACCGGAGTATGTCCAGTACGCAAGAACTCCTGACGCGGATACGGAGAACGGAGCCATGCCTGGGGGAGTGACCGGAAGGCCCTCCAGCAACCGCACGGGTTCACCGGTGAACCGAAGTGACTTCTCGTCAAAACGTGTGGCAAACAGAGCGGAGTCCTGCACAAAGAACAGATAGCCGGGAACGTACGACAACGAAGAGACCCGGACGGGGAACTTCATCAGGACCCGCGGCCGGCGATTCTCGACCGATGCGAGGTGAACTTCTCCCGGAACACCTGCCGCATAGACGAAGTTGTTGCCATCGGACAAAAACTGCGGCCATAGCTGAGCGCCCTCTCCTTCAGTGACACGGGCCACTGGCCCGCCGAGCGACGACACACGGAACATGGCGCCCGGCGCCGCCGGGAAAATAATCACGTCGCCGGCGCCCCATGCAGCGCCGCCGAGGGTCGTCACGCCGTGCGCGACAACCTGCACAAGCCCAGTGGAGACACGCATTTTTTTCAGCGCTCGTTCCGCAAAGAACCCGATCCACTGCCCGTCGGGCGACCAGAAAGGAGTGCTCGCTCCTTCGGTGCCCTCGAGAGGTTCGGCAGAATCGGGTTCCGAGGACAACGAACGGAGCCACAGATGCTGAGTCCCGTCGGCGCGAACGCCGACATAAACGACTCGCCGCCCGTCCGGTGCGAGAGCGAATGGGATGTCGTAGCCGGACGCGAAGCTAGTTTCCGGAACGGGGTAAATACCGAAACGGATGTCTGTTGTTCTCCGCGGTGCTGGTTCCGCTACTGTTCCGCGCGAGAACCACAAAAACATGACGGCTGTGATTGCCAGAAGGGCGGTGAACCAGACGATTGGCTTCTGACTGGAGACGATGACTTTTTCCTGGATCGAACCATCCATGCCCTGCAACTGGAACAGGAGATCGCTCGCCGTCTGCCACCGCTCGGCGGGGTCTTTTGCCAAGCAGCGCGCCAGGGTTCGTTCCAGAGCTTGCGGGATCGGGGGTAGAAGTCCGGTGATGCGCGCCGGTTCTTCGCTCTGAACCGCTGCTATGAGAGCGGTACGGTCCCGGGGCCGGAAGGGGTGCTGACCGGTGAGCATCTGATAGACGATCAGGCCGAAGGAGAACAGATCACTGCGGGCGTCGGGGAATTTGCCTTCGAGCTGCTCCGGGGCACAGAACTCGGGTGTCCCCATGGCGAGAACATCGCTATTCATTTCAGCTTCGCACAGCGGAGTGGAATCTCCACCCTCGGCGCGCCTTGAAAGCGGAGCGGCAATGCCGAAGTCGAGCAGTTTGACGCCCGCTCGAGAAAGCATGATGTTGGAAGGTTTCAGGTCACGGTGCGCTATGCCTCGCCTGTGCGCCTTGTCTAGCGCATCGGCGATCTGAATAGCGTACTCGAGCGTTAGCGCGAGCGGGAGTGGTCCACGCTCGAGACGCTGCAGCAGCGTCTCGCCTTCGATGTACTCCATCACGAGGTAGTCGAATGTGTCTTCAACGCCTACGTCGTACAGAGTGCAAATATGCGGATGATTGAGGCTGGAGATCACCCGGGCTTCGAAAGCGAACCGGCGTTGGCGCTCACCGTCGCCGCCGCGGTGCGCGGGAATGATCTTGACAGCGACGGGTCGGTTGAGTCGTGTGTCGATCCCGCGATATACCTGTCCCATACCGCCCGCAGACACCCAGGACTGAAGCTCGTAGGCGCCGAGCCTGCGGCCGATGAGTTGACCGGGAACCAACGCGGCGGCATGGTCGCGTAGCGCTGCCGCCAGGGGCTCTCTGAGAGTGGCGCCGGCAGCGGTTTCGAGGAAACCGTGTGCGCGCGGCCGGTGGGCGAGCAGGGATTCAACCTCTTTGCGGAGTTCCATGTCGTCCGAGCACGCAACGGCCAGAAACTCGTCTCGAGGGCCGGGGTCGAGTTGGAGCGCCTCGTGATAGAGGCGGTCGATGATCTGCCACCGCTGAGGAGTCACTCAGGTTTCCCCGACAGTTCGCGCAACAACCACACTTTCGCCAGATCCCAGTCGCGCATCACTGTGATCGGCGAGACCGCGAGGACCTCAGCCGTTTCGTCGACGCTGAGCCCTCCGAAGTAGCGCAACTCGACGACTGTGCCCTTGCGCTCGTCAAACTCCGTGAGTTTGCTCAATGCGAGGTCGAGTGCGATCAGATCGATGGGGCGCCCAGCCGCCACGATGGCGGCTTCCTCCAGCGGGACGACGGCGGCGGCACCGCCGCGCTTCAGCTTCTGGCGCGATCGAGCGGTGTCGACGAGAATACGGCGCATGAGCTGTGCGGAGACGGCGAAGAAGTGCGCGCGGCTTTTCCAGCGAACGCGGCTGGAATCGATCAGACGCAGATACGCTTCATTGACGAGTGCCGTGGTTTGCAGCGGATGTCCTGGGCGTTCCCGGCGCATGTGGCGGTGCGCCAGACGCCGTAGTTCGTCATACACCAGCGGAATCAGGCGGTCGAGCGCGTCCCGGTCGCCGCCGTTCCACTCCAGCAACAAACTGGTGATCTCTTCGGGCATGGAGCACGCGAACTCTTCTCAGGGTGCCATATGAGGCGGGTGGTTTGAAAATACCAATGATAGCTGCCGCCCGCAAACGACGCCATATGAAGTGATGCTGCCCGGTGGGTCACCGGCGCATGTCCGACGTGGAGGAGCATATGAACCGGAGCTTGATGCGAAGCATATTCCTGCTGGCAACCGTGGCGCTTGGCGTGTACACGCAGACGCTCTCGAAGCGCGAACCGCGGCTCTCCACCGGCCAGTGCGCCGGTGAGGACTGTGTAGTCGTAGCACGGGGATTCAGAGCATTCACCGAGGGAATGGACGTTCTGGGCGCAAACGGGCGCGCCTGCGCAGATTGTCACGTGCCGGCGGACCACTTCCAGTTGTCACCGTCGAATGCGGAGGCGCGATACCAGCTCCTGCTGATCCGGCGACAGTTCGACTCGAATGCGGATGACCCGCTGTTTCGGGCGACAGACGCGAATGATTTCCGGACCAACGGCGCTGACGCGAGTGACTTTACCAACTTGCGCAGGCACGGGCTCATCAGAATCACGTTCCCACTGCCCGCAAACGTCAGGCTTGTTGATGAGAGCTCAGGCGGTCTGTCGGACGAAAGGGAAGTCGATGTCTGGCGAGCCGTTCCGCCGGTTGCCAACCTCGTTCTGACGGGGCCGGATAATCAGAATCCCTTCCCGCGGGAACCGAACAGCACGGGCGGCTACCAGCGGGACGGACGGTTCGGCTCACTGGAGGAACAGGCACGCAACGCGCTGAAGGACCATGCAAAGCTGGTGGGCGAGCCGCCGGAAGGTCTGGTGAAAGACATTGCCTCATTCGAGCGAACGATCTTCTCGAGCGGCCGAGCGCGTGCGATCGCCGAGGCTTTGCGGTCGGGCACAGCTCCCACAGAGGATGAGGAGCTCAGCGAGCTCGAGGCCCAGGGGAAAGCGGTGTTCAACCGTGCCTGCGCCAACTGTCATGGCGGCTCGGGATTCTCGACGACGAACCGTCCAGTGGTCTTCCGCTACCACGATACGAAAACGCAGTGCCCCCGTGCGCTCGATACTGCGGATCCGCCTCGTTTCGTTTTTACCGCCTGCGCGCCAGAACTGGAACAGACGGTTCGCACGTATGAGTTCACGACTGCGACGGGTGAAAAGGTCCGTAGAAAAAGCTCCGATCCCGGGCGGGCATTGTTATCGGGATTCGTGATGATCGCAGGGCAGCCGGCCGCGGACGACTGGAACAAGCTCGATGTGCCGGGCCTGCATGGAATTCGTCATACGGCGCCCTACTTCCACAACAACAGCGCCGCGACTCTGGAAGAGGTTGTCGATCACTACATCGAGTTCTACAAGTTCGTCCGCGCGCAACAGCCCCCGGGCGTGGCGCCCCCGGTAGCTTCCACCGACGGAGTCAACTTCGACCGCCAGCCGAAGGCGGAAGAGCGGGCTGCCCTTCTTGCGTATCTGCGGACGCTGTAGTGCCGCTAGTTTGTCATATTCAGGCACCGTTACGAAATAACCTTGCCGATCCAGTAAACCGCTTGCTGACGCGCGCGGCTCGGTTTGTAGGGTATTGCCAATAAACTACTTACCGAGCCACGACGGTGAGGGAGTGCTCTGACATGGTTGTTGCTTGACTACTCGCGAATGCAGGCGCGTCACCCGATGGAGACTTCGGAACGGAAACAGACAAATCGCGCGCGGCGGCTGGGGAATAAGGATCATGCCTGCGCTCATGTCCGAAGAAACTCCTGCTGCGCGGGGCCGCCGCCGCGAAGCTTCTGCCCGCCGCCTACCATCGCTTTCAGCCGCTCGACAATGTCCTTCAAGGTCTCCGACTGCACGTTCAGCTCCTCGGCCGCCGAGGCGCTCTGTTCGGCGTTGGCGGCGTTGTTCTGCGTCACCTGTTCCATCTCGGAGATGGCGTTGCCGATCTGCTCGATGCCGCGCGCCTGCTCCTGGCTGCCGAGGTTCGCCTCATCGACGAGCATCTTCAACTTGGCCGACTCCGCGGTGATGGACCGGATCGCCATGGCCACCTGATTGACCTTGACCTTGCCGTCGTTGGACTTGGCGATGGATTCCTCGATCAAGGTGGCGGTGTCCTTGGCCGCCTGGGCACAGCGTTGAGCGAGGTTGCGGACTTCGTCGGCGACGACGGCGAACCCCTTGCCGGCCTCTCCCGCCCGGACCGCCTCCACCGCCGCGTTCAGCGCCAGAATGTTGGTCTGGAAAGCGATCTCGTCGATGGTCTTAATAATGTCGGAGATCTTGTCGCTCTGCGTGCTGATCTCGCCCATCGCAATGACCGACTGGTCCAGCGCATGGTTGGTCTGAACGAACTTCTGCTGGGAGGCGGTGACCAGGTCGGCGGCCAACCGCAAGTTGTCGCTGCTTGTGCGAGTCATCGAGTTGATCTCCTCGCCTGAGGCCGAAATTTCCTCGATGGACGCCGCCTGCTCGGAGGCCCCTTGCGCCAGCGACTGCGCCGAAGCAGAAATCTGGGTAGCGGCGCAGGCGACCTGGCTGGCGCCTTCACCGAGCTCATCAATGGCTTGAGTCATCCGTTTGACGAGCGGAGCCACCACCCGGAGCCAGACCAACAACAGCAGCCCAGTGAGAATCCCGAAGACGCCGGCCTGGGCGTAGAGCATGTGCCTCGATTGAACGGAAGACCACTCCTCCAACAGGCCCACTGCCGCATTCGCCTCCGCCAGTAGGGGTGCGTTGTGGCTTAATATGCCGCAAGCTGGATCCGTCCCCTGCGGTTCCCGCAGCCAGGCTGGACAAAGCCTCGCTGAAGGGACGCCATAGGGCTTCCACCTTGTCGAGCCGTTGCCGGATGGCGGCATCCTGGCAGGCAGAAAGGCCCAACTCAGCATCTCCCCGGATTAGACCTGTGAGGGCCCTCTGAAAGCGGCCGGCCGAAGCCCGCAAGGCCACCGGGTCCCTTCGTTGTTTGCAAGCAAGAGGGCATCCTTGGTCATCTTCTGGCTGAGCATGCGTTGCGCACCGGCCAGATTGATCGTTACGGAATTGGTCCGTTGGGCGGTAACGCTCCAGTACAAGAGCAGCGCTCCCGCGGCGTTGAGCGCGGCCACCGCCAGGAACGTGGCAAGCAGTCTGGTTTTCAGAGTCATGGTGTGAGGCCCTCCCTAGTGAGAACTCCTTGAACTGCTCTTCGAGCGGAAAAGCGGTCCGTGGGCGCTTTGTGAAAGCGTTTTTGAGCGCTTTGTGAGCGGCAAGGACCGGTTCTTTTTCCAAGACTGCCGCACTGGGACGTCCTGCACCTCAACGGCCGACGCCTGACATTCATATCGGTGATCTGAGGAGACACTACGGCATTTCGGTTGGGGATTTCACTCTTGCGGATGCTTAGGCACTGTTAGGAAATGACCGTGTCGGGAGTAGAACATTTGCAACATGGGGCGAATCCGCTGAGCGGCGCCGGGCGACATTGCCCGGCCGTCCGCAGCCTCAACAACTTGCGAAGAGGCCGACGAGGGCGTCGTCCGCGGGACAGGGGTCCCGCCCTAGTGTGCCCAGCATGGGCAGAATCTTGTTGGATGATAGGAGCCAACCGGAGCCGATGACAGGCAACCGTAGCGAAACGCAAGGCGTAGCCGCGAGGTGAAGCTGAAAGAAGCGCGTAGCAAACCTTCGACCGTAGGAACACGAACTGGCAGAGAGGCCGGGTGCGGGCGGCAAGCT
>JACQZR010000059.1 GCA_016213775.1 Acidobacteriota bacterium | reverse complement strand
GGGGGGTTAGCGGAGGGGCGTGGCAGTGGATTCGAGGGTGTCCTGTTCGGCCTCGGGGAGGGCGGAGAGAAAGTCCAAGCTGGTGCGGGTTTCGATTTCGCGGATGGAGACGGTTTGGCGGGTGGCGGCGGGCTGGTTGGGGAGGATGACGGCGCAGGCTGACTTCGATTCGCCGCTCAGTGCGATTGCGATTTTGAAGGTGGCGCAGGGAACGGCGATTTGGTTGGGGCCAATGTGCTGGATGATGTCGCAATCGAAGAGAGTGCCGGTGAGGATGATGAGGGAGTCGCTATGGGCGGCGAGTTTACGGAGTTGAGGGACGGCGTTGGAGAGGAAGTAGGATTCGCGCAGGGAGTCAGGGGAAGAGGCCAGGTCGCGGGCTGGGACGAGGTGGCTGCGGTGGAAACCCGAATTGCGATAGTCAGCGTCAGTCGCGGATGAGGCGAGTTCGGGGTCTCGGCGGAAGTGTTGGCGTGGGACGGAGGGGGATTCGAGCATTTCGGGGGTGAGTTGGTAGGCGGTCCAAACGGGGATTCTGTGGGTGTTGCTGAGGCAGAGGGTGAAGGCGGTTCTGGTAGCGAGTTGTTGGTCTGGGGCGGTGCAGGCGGGGAGACCGAAGCGGTTGGGCTGGGCGTTTAGGGTTTGTATTGCGAGGAGGAGGATTGTCAGTAGCATACAATATATAGATCGACTGTTTCAAACATGTCTATAGTATGACTAAGTCAAAAAGGTTCAAAATCGCGTTTTTCGGCCAAGGGCGGGGACAGACGCGATTGACGGGAGGTGGCGGCGGGCGGCCGGCGGGGTCCCTGGTCCGGGTTTGACGTAAGGGGTGGCAGAATGTCCACCGCTCTGTCGCTGCGCTGAGAACGGCTCCGGCGGCGCCGATGGGATTTATTAGCAGAATATTTACGGCGTTGTAACTCTTCGATGCTATCTTTTCGTAACAGCACATCGAGGTGATTTGTTTGTTCGCCCGCATCAGTTTTGCACTGCCTTTCATTTTTCTGACAACGTTGTCCTTCGCGCAGACTTCCCAACAAGGTGTCGTGGCGGGTAGCATCCTTGACAGCCAGTCCGGCAGGCCCATTGCCGGTGCGACTGTGGCCATTGACGGCCATTCCGACCGGAACAACGTCACCGGAGCCGATGGCCAGTTCCGTATTCCGCTTGCGCCAGGGACCTATGTTTTGCGCGTGACGGCGGAGAGCTACGCCACCGCGGAAGTGACGGATGTGATCGTCAAGGCCGGCGAGATTGCGGAAGCGAGCACGGTCCTTTCGAGCAAATCGCTCGTCACCAGTATCGAGGTTGTGGAAAAAGTCGGCGTTGTCGATGCTACGGCGGAAGCGATGCTCAGCGAGCGCAAACTCTCCGCGGTTGTGAGCGACAGCATAAGTAAGGAAGAGTTGTCCTCAGGGACCTCTGGTGACGCGGCCGGGGCGCTCCAGAAAGTCACCGGCGTGAGCGTCGTGGGGGCCGGATTCGTGTATGTGCGTGGCTTGGGTGAGCGCTACAGCGCGACGCAGTTGAACGGTGCCGTGGTTCCCACCACGGAGCCTGAAAAACGAGTGGTTCCACTCGATCTGTTCCCCACCGGAATGATCGAGAACATCAAGATTGCGAAAACCTATTCGCCTGATCTTCCTGCTGAGTTCTCAGGCGGCCTCGTGCAGTTGAAGACCGTCGATTTCCCTCTGCAAAGAATCTTCAACGTATCGCTGAAGACCGGCTTCAATACGGCCACCACGTTCAACCGCTTCCTCTCCTCGCCGGGCGGCGCAAGCGATTTCTTCGGATTCGGATCGGGATCGCGCGAGCTGCCCAGCTCCATTCCAACGAACGCCCGTTTGTTCGCGGGGCAATTCACGAGAGACCAGTTGCAGGGCTTCGGACAGGCGTTCTCCGACAACTGGGAGCCGACGGTGAACGGATCGGCGCGCCCTGCGTTGGACTGGTCAGCGGTGGCTGGAGGCACATTCGGGCGGTTCGGTTTGATTGGCGCTTTGAGCGTGTCAAACAAACTCCAGCAGCAGTCTGAGTTGCAACGCTACATCCGCCAGGGCGGCAACGCACCGGTCATCTTTACTAACTACCCGGATTACCACGAGTATTCGGAGAGTGCGCGCATGGGGGCGATCTTCAATGCGGCAATCAAGCTCGATTCCAACAATAAACTGGTGTTGCGGAACACCTTCACACACGATGCGGATAAGACCGCGCGCGAGTTTTCCGGTTATGACGGCGGTGTCGATTCCGATCTGAATGCGCAGCGGCTCCGCTACATCGAGCGCACCGTTTACTCCAGCGGCGTCGAAGGCGATCACTCTTTGCCCAGGCTGCACAACAGCCTCATCCACTGGCAACTCACCTACTCACTCTCCGGCCGCAACGAGCCGGACCTGCGGGAAGTCATTCGCAACCGCCTGCCCGATGGCCGCTATATCTTCAGCGCTTCCGGATCGTCGGGACTGCGGTTCTTCTCCGATTTGAACGACAAGATCTACGAGCCCCAGGTGGACTACAGCGTTCCTTTCTTCAAAGGAATCGTGTCGGGGTTATTCAAGACGGGATTCCGCATGACCTCGCGCCGCCGCGATTTCGAAGCGCGGCGCTTCCTTTTTGCTCCGCAGCAGGTCACAAGCCTCAATCTATTCCTCCCAAGCAATCAGTTGTTCGCTCCTACCAACATCCGGCCGACAGGTTTCCAGATCACCGAATTCACCCGCGCCACCGACACCTACTCCGCCCAAATGGACGTTTTCGCCGGTTACGGGATGGTGGACCTGAGCCTGGGCCGGCGCTGGCGCTTTGAAGGCGGCGTCCGAATTGAAGACGCCGACCAGCGCGTCACCACTTTCGACAACCGCGTGCCGAACGCAAAGCCCGTCATTGCAGGTCTGCAAAACAGAGACCCGGCTCCGGCCATCAACGCGATCTACTCGCTCTCGGCGAAACAGAATCTGCGCGTCTCGTACAGTCGCACGCTCTCGCGCCCGGATTTCCGGGAGCTGTCCCCGTTCGACTTCAACAACGTACTCGGGGGCTTTGTGTCGACCGGGAATCCCGACCTCAAACGCGCAACGGTCGGCAACTACGATGCCCGCTGGGAATGGTTCCCGGGCGGTAACCAGTTGATCGCGGCCAGTGTTTTCGCAAAGACCTTCACGAATCCCATCGAACAGACCATTCTGCCTTCGAACGATTTGCGGCAGACGTTTGTGAACGCCAAAGCGGCTCGCAACGTCGGCTTTGAGCTCGAGTTCCGGCGCTCGCTGGCGTTCCTCTCCAAGCGGCTGAAGGATTTTGGAGTGTCGGCCAACTTCACCGTTGTCGATTCCAACATCGAGATCCGGACGGAGGACGCCACCGTGGTGACATCGCAAAACCGCGCCCTGCTGGGACAATCCCGTTACATCGCCAATGCGATTGTGCAGTGGGTGAAGCCCACCTGGCGCAGCCAGGCCAAGTTTTACACTAACTATGTTTCTCGGCGTGTATCCGACGCCGGCACGTTCCGTCTGCCTGACATTTACCAGGAACCGAATACGTTCGTCGATTTCGTCTACACCTACAATTTCACGGAAAGAGGCAAGTACAGCCTTCGCTTTGAAGCGGAGAACCTTGCGAATACCCAATACCGCTGGACGCAAGGTCAGTTCGTGCAACGGCTCTACCAAACCGGAAGAAACTTCACGGTTGGGTTCCACTACTCGTTTTTCTGATTCCTAAAGTTACAAAGAGGAGAATCTATGCGATTGCTATCGCTACTGATGCTTGGGCTGCTTTCGGCAGCCAGCGTCTTCGCGCAGGACGCCCCTGCACCCACAAAGGTGTCGATGTGGATCTGGAGTGACAAGTACGTCTACCAGCCCGGCCAGCAGTTGACGCTCAAGTTCACCGTAAAGACAAACGGAGACGACCGGCCGTATACGCTGTTCGTCTACCGCCAGAACAACCAGACGGGCAAGAAGACGTTCCTGCCGGCCGGCACGGAAGCGCCGGTGGACGTTCTCGGCAACGGATTGACTCAGGGATTCCAGGCCGTTCCGCTCGTCGATACCGTCAAGGGCACCCTGGTTGGCGACGGCGGATTGCTGCCCGCTATCACGATTCCTGACGAAGAGTTCGGCATGCACACGCTCGTGGTCCAAGTGCGCGATGCCAGCGGATCACAGGTTCTCAAATCGGCCTACATGAAGATTGGTGTGGTCCGCGTTTCCACGGTGATCTCCGGCGAAATCACTTCCGACCGCATTCTCACCAACGACACGGCGTGGGAAATCCGCGGCATCGTCTACGTGAAGAACAACGCGACCTTGATGGTGGAACCTGGAACCTTCATTCTCGGCCAGCCTGGTTCAACGCCGGCATCCGCCATCATCGTCACTCGCGATGGAAAGATCAACGCCAGCGGCACCAAGTCGCGCCCAATCATCATGACCAGCTCGCAGCCATTCGGCCAGCGCGCCCGCGGGGACTGGGGCGGACTCGTGATGCTTGGCAAAGCTCCCATCAACGTCGCCGCCAGCGTCAACGGCGGTATCTGCCCCGCCGACGGCTGCAAAAACCCTCCCGGCACGTTTTACGTCGAAGGCCTGGTGGGGAACCCCGACAGCTTGTACGGCGGTAACGATCCGAACCATAGTTGCGGCACGCTGAAGTATGTTCGCGTGGAGTATGCCGGCACCATTCTTTCGCCCAACAACGAGCTGAATTCCTTCACTTGGGGTGGTTGCGGCAAAGGCACGGTTGCCGAGCACCTGCAAGCGACCTACGGAAAGGATGATTCGTTTGAATGGTTCGGCGGCAACATGGACGCCAAGTGGCTTGTCGGGGGACTGGGCGCGGACGACTTCATCGACTACCAACTCGGCTGGACGGGCCGTGTGCAGTTCGGCCTCATGTACCAGAGCCCGGATGCTCCCGGCAACCGCGGACTGGAAGGGGACAACAGCGAATACGATCAGGGTGCCGTCCCCTATTCGAGTCCAACCATTTTCAACACGACGTTTATCGGCAGCGGCAACCCGGGGTTTGACGAATCCAATTCGCCCGGGCTCTTCCTGCGCCGCGGGGCCCGCGCTTCACTCAACAACATGGTGGTATCAAACTACTACAGCCCGTGCCTCGACCTCAACGATGCCAACACCCAGGCGCAGGGCGATCAGGGGAACGTCAAGATGAACGGGATTCTGTGCTGGAAGAACAACATCGGCAGCAGCGGCGCCGACACGCTCGAGGGGAACTTCTCGACTTCCGCTACCTCTGTCTACAGCCTCGCCTACGCGCAGGGTCAAAAGGGGAACGGGGCAGGTAAGAATGTCTTTGCTGCTGATCATAGGATCAAGCGTCCGGCGGAATACAGCGATCCCGATTTCCGCGCGCTCTTCAACAGTCCGGTCTTCCGCGTCGGTTGGGTGCAGCCTCCCGACGACGGCTTCTTTGACCAGTCAGCCAGGTTCCTCGGCGGCATCGGCGAAGAGGACTGGACCGAAGAGTGGACTTCGTGGCTGGTGGAAAGCGACATCCAGTAAGATTCGTTCGGCCGCTCCCGCGCTATGATGAGTCGATCCAATGGGATCGCGACTCCAACGTTTCCGGCGGCGCATTAAAGAGCAGCACTGGGTCCGCTTTCACATGATGCTGATCCTGATGGCGACCACTGCATCGGGAGTGCTCGCGAGCCGCGCCCTGTTGTGGTGGGGCATCGGCTCAGTGAAGGTGCGGTACCCGCTCAACGTCGCCATCGCCTATCTGGTCTTCCTGCTGCTGGTTCGATTGTGGATTGCCTACGTGCGATCGAGCAGTACGGGTTCCAGTGAGGACCTGTTGGAAGTGGATGACTTCGCGTCGCCTTCGTCGCCGGCTGGAGGTTCGTCGTGGTTCGATGGCTTTGGCCTCGATCTCGATGGCGAAGGTGCGCTGATCCTCATTGTCCTCGCGGTGCTCATTCTCGTGATTCTCAGCGCGGGTGCCTATCTGGTGTGGATGGCACCCGAGATTCTTGGTGAGGCGGCATTCAACGCAGTGCTCGCGGCGAATCTGGTAAAGGTGAGCAATCGCCTCGAGCGCGAGGGTTGGATTGAAGGTGTGGTGCGTGCAACGTGGATCCCGTTCGGCGCGGTACTCGCGATCACATTGGTCCTTGCGTTCGTGGTCCACAACACGTGCCCCCCGGCAAGCACCATGCGCGAAGCCCTGTCGTGCCCCGTCCGCTTCGAGGATCACAGCAAGTGAAAGTGGACTTCGATCAGCGCCGGGTGCCGGACCGGCTTCCCGTTTTGCGTGGCCGGCCGGAACCGCCATTTCTTCACTGCTTCGATCGCCCGTTCGTCGAGGCCGAGCCCGAGTGACCGCCGCAGTTGAATATTCTGCGCGCGGCCCTGCTCGTCCACTTCCACCACAAGAACAACCGTACCTTCCACACGCGCCTTGCGGGCTTCTTCCGAGAATTCGGGCTCGATCTGATAGAGCACTGCCGGCGGACGCAGCACACCGCCGGGGCGAGGCCCACCGATGATACTTCCGCCCGGTCCGTCGCCGGTGCCCGGGCCCTTGTTGGGGCCTACCCCGCCGCCATCGCCTCGATTCCCGATGCCTCCCTTGCCGCCAATGCCGTCCGAGGGTGGTCCGGGGATCCCGCGCGGATCGCCGATCACCGCCGGCGATCGCAGCGCCGTGGACTCCCCAAGAATCGCCGGCTCCACGGGCAGCGCCGGCATCTCCTCGGGCGCGTGCGTCGTCGGCAGAATCAATTGGCGTCCGGACGCCCGCGGCAGTTCCCCACGGGAGGGCGGAGTGACGTCGTGGCCGCTGCCCCCGCCGCGCGAATTTCCCTTCGGCATCTCGTAAGTGATCTTCACCGAGTTCCAGGTGAGCGGCGTCTGTTTCAGCGCCAGCGGTAACTGTTGTACGGCTCCCAGATGGATCAGCGCCAGCACGGCTCCGGTGTGGAGCATCACGGACAGGGTTTGCGAACTTCTCATGCGCATGCCACACGCCATGCACGCCAGCCCCCGCCATGCGAGATCAACAAGATAGCGTGATGCCAGCGTGGCCGATGGGTCACACGTGTGGCGTCGCGGGCTTGCTACCATCGCCTCAACAGAGAAGAGGGACCACGCCATGTTCTATTGCGTCATGGTAGAATTCCTGGTGGAGAGGTGGAATGGCACTCAATCTGAAAAACCCGGAAGTCGACAGTCTCGCTGTGGAAGTGGCTGCCCTTGCCAAAGAGTCCAAAACAGAAGCTGTTAGAAGGGCTTTACTGGAGCGGAAAAACAGACTTATTGAGAGTTCCGCGGCACAAACGCGAAGCCAGCGCGGGGCAAGCATCCTGCGGGACTTTCGTGCGTCCCTTCCGCCCGAACACCTGGGAAGAGGTTTGAGCCGCGCAGAAGAAGATGAAATCCTCGGCTTCGGCCCTGAAGGTTATTGAGGTGGTTCTGGATTCCTCAGTCCTTCTTGCGATCTTCAAGCAGGAGCCCGGCTACGAAAAGCTCGAACAGAAAATTGACAAAGCGGATTCCATCCTGGTGGGTGCGCCTACACTGGTGGAAACGGCAATCGTGCTCGCACGCCTGAGCGGCAAGGACCAGCGCGTTCTCCTGGAAGCGTACCTGCGCCGGATCGGCGGGATTGTCGTCGAGTTCACGGAAAGTCACTATTCTCTGGCCGGCGAAGCATTCGTGCGCTTCGGACGCGGGTTCAACTCGAAGGCGAACCTGAATTACGGAGACTGCATGTCCTATGCCGTAGCAGTCTATGCAGGGGAGCCACTCCTCTTCGTCGGCAACGATTTCAGCCATACCGACGTCACCCCTGCATGACGCGAACGAGTGACAGCTAAGTGTGCGGCGCCAGATTCTGATCACTTCCAGCCGCCTGCCACCTCCCCCCGCAGCGCCCGTTCATAGGCAAGCCTCGTGCGTTCGTCAAACAGGACAAATGTGACTTCCTCCACCACGCAGCGCTCCTGGGTGAGGTGGTCGCGAACCGCCTGAAGAGCGATAGGCGCAGCGTCGGCCAGTGGATAACCGTACACTCCCGTGCTGATCGAGGGAAAGCTGATCCGTTTCACCATCCTCTCCTCGGCCAGTTGCAGACAGGTGCGATAGCATGAGGCCAACAGGCGCGGTTCGCCATGCTGGCCGTCGTTGTAGACGGGGCCCACGGCATGGAAGACGAACCGCGCCGGGAGCAACCCTGCCGTAGTCGCCACAGCGCTCCCCGTCGAGCAGCCGCCGTCGCGAGTGCGGATGGCGTTCAGTTCCGCCATGATGGCAGGGCCGCCAGCGTTGTGGATGGCGCCATCGACACCTCCGCCCCCAGCCAGCATCGCATTCGCCGCATTGCAGATAGCGTCCACCGCCAGGCGCGTGATGTCATCCTGCATCAGGCGCAGAATCTTGCCGTTGAGGTCGATTTGCATGCAGTGATAGGGTATCACGTCGAAGAAAGGCGCAGAAAGGGAGAAGATAGTACTTGCGGTTCCCTTTTTCTTCGCCAATAATAGAAGCATGGCTCTTACTCGCCGACAAAAAGAAGTGCTCGACTTCATTGCGGGCTTCGTGCAACAGCAAGGCTATTGCCCCAGCTACGAAGAAATCGCAAAAGGATTGGCCTTGGCCTCCCTGGCCACCGTGCACAAGCACATCCAGACGCTGGAGACGAAGCAGTACCTGCGGCGCGGATTTAACCAAAGCCGTTCCCTGGAATTATCCAGCGCCTACCTCCGTGAGTTTCAACGCCACCGCGACGGTGCACCGTTGGCGGCGCAACTGGAGATCAACATCCTGGGCAAGATCGCCGCGGGCGCACCGGTGGAAACCTTCTCCACTCAGGAATCGTTGAACTTCACCGAACTGCTTTCCGACAAGGATCTGTACGCGTTGCAGGTCCGCGGTGAGTCGATGATTGAAGATCACATCTGCGACGGCGACTACGTGCTGATAGAACGCAATGCCGATGTGCGCAACGGGGATATTGTGGTGGCCCTGGTGAAGGGGGCTGAGACAACCCTCAAACGCTACTATCGCGAAGGGGATGATCAGGTTCGCCTGCAACCCGCGAATGCCGCGATGCAGCCGATCCTGGTGGCGTTATCCGACCTGGAGATTCAGGGGAAATTGCTCGCCGTATTGCGGAAGTACAAGAATTAGAACGTCAGAATTGCGGGGCTGCCCAGATGCGGTAGCCCCGCTCCAGTTCTATACCAACTGCGCCTGATATCTGGTGAGAACTTCCTGCTCGGCGTGCAGCCAATCCTGCATTGAATCGCCATGCGGGCACCCGCGCTCCTGCCAGTAAAAGTAGGCCAGGCGCGCGATCTCCTCCTGTGGCGCGGATGTCGGTTCGGTTGCTACTGCCTGCGCCAATGTGGCTGCGGCGGAAGCGGCCGACTCTGTTTCCATGGCAGCTTTGTGTTTCACGGTATTGCTGGTCCTGGGCAACGTGGACCGTGATGTGATGGACCGGGCTTTGGAGGGTTTGGCAACTACCGGTGTCTCCACCGGTGTGTCCACGGCCGGCGCGGCGGCCGCCGCGGACGCTGCCTTCGATTTCAGTCCGGAACTACGCTTTACAGCCATTCGAATTCAGTTACTCCTAGTGAACAGATTCTCCTTCTATCATAAAACATCCGGCGGAAATCCTGTTTCGGATTAACATTCGGCAAGTGCTCTCGCCAATGCTCGCTTCATCACCGCTTCCGGAGCCTTCACTCCAGTCCACATCTCAAACCCGATGACGCCCTGGTAGACAAGCATGGAGAGCCCGTCCAGAACGGGCATGCCGCGGTCCTTGGCCAGTGCCAGCAGCGCAGTCACTGCCGGGTTGAACACCGCGTCGCAAACCAGGAGGTCGTTCCTGGCCGCGGCGAGGCTGATGTCCGGCAACGCTTTCCCGTTGGGGTACAACCCGATCGACGTCGCGTTCACGAGGATGTCAGCGTCCGACGGAACGATGTAGGTCCCCTCCCAGGGCTGCAACGTCACCGCCGCTCCGGTCTTGTCCATCAAGTGCGTCACCAGCGTCTGTCCGCGTTCCTTCCCGCGGTTCACGACAATCAGATTCGCGCTTCCGGCGAGAATCAGTTCAATCGCAATCGCGCGGGCTGCCCCGCCCGCACCGAGCAGCACCACCTGTTTTCCGTCGGGATCAACGCCTGCGTCCTGGCGAAGCCCGCGCAGGAATCCCTTGCCATCCGTATTCTCGCCGATCAGCCGCTCCCCGTCGCGGCGCACCGTGTTCACTGCGCCAATCAGTCTGGCCTCCTCAGAAAGCCCATCCAGAAAACGGATCACGTTCACCTTGTGCGGAATGGTGAGGTTGATGCCGCGCATCCCAAGGGCGCGCACGCCTGCGATGGCCGCCTCCAGCCGCTCCGGCGGCACCTCCATCGTGAGGTAACGCCAGTTCAATCCGGCCGCTGCGAAGCCTGCCTCCTGCATCACTCCGGTTGGATTCTCCGCCACGGGCTGGCCAAGAACGCCGACGAGTTCGGCCTGGTAGTTGATTCCCATACCCTCCATGCTACAATTCCTGCGTGTTGCGACAGCAGTTGGAAGACGCCTATACGCGCGACCGCATCATGCGCCTGTCGGGTGTCTCGGAGCGTCAGCTTCGAATATGGGAGAGAGCGCGGTTGTTTCCCGCGAGGGATGCCTATGCGATTTCTGACGTGAAAGCGCTACAGACACTCCTGCGATTGAAGCAGGCAGGCCTCGGGCCGAAGCGCATTCTCTCTGTATTCGCCGAGATTCGCGATAAGCTCGATCACGTCACCGATCCGTTGATGCAAGTCACCGTGCTCCTGGAAGAAGGTGAAGTGCGTGTGCTTGTGGACGGGCAGCGCATGGAGGCGGGCACGGGTCAGTTTCTGTTCAACTTCGACAGCCAGGAAATTACCCGTCTGGTTTCCTTCCCCGTCAACCGCAAATCCGATGCCGAGCAATCGCGCGAACAGAAGCGTGCCGCCGATGCCATCCAGTGGTTCCAGCGCGGGCTCGATCTGGAGCAGGGCGGCATGTCGCCCGAAGAGGCCGGAGCGGCCTACGAGAGAGCGATTGAGCTCGACCCGTCCTGCGTCGGCGCGCTCGTCAATCTCGGAACCATCTGCTTTCATGCCAAGCAATGGAAACGCGCTGAGAGCTTCTACAAGCGCGCATTGGAGATCGAACCCGATTATGCACTCGGGCAGTTCAATCTCGCCAACCTCTACGATGAGCGCGGCGATCTGGGCAAGGCGTTCCAGCATTATCAGGCGGCGATCAAGGCAGCCCCCAGCTACGCGGATGCCCACTACAATCTCGCCTTGCTGTGCCAGCGCACCGGGCAGGTGATGCGCGCCGTCCGCCACTGGCGGTCCTACCTGAAGCTCGATCCGGCCAGTAGCTGGTCTGAGGTCGCACGGCGCGAGCTCGCCAAACTGCGCGAGAGCGCCCTCGTCCGGACTGACCACGCGACCAATCAGTAGCTCAGCGTCAATGCCGATCCGCGGACGGGAAAGTCTCCAGGTATCGCTGAATCTGGTCCCGCACCCGCCGGAAGGCCGCCAGCCGCTCCTCTTCCGATCCCTCTACCGCCGCCGGATCCTCGAAGTTACGATGAATCCGCGTGGTGTGTCCGGGATAGACAGGGCAGCTCTCGTTGGCGTTGTCACAGACCGTGAGCACGTAGTCGAAAGTGTCCCCCGCGAACTCGTCCACATGCTTGGAGCGATGTGCGGAGATGTCGATACCAATTTCTTTCATCACAGCGATCGCCTCCGCGCGAACGAAGCCTGGTTTCGTCCCCGCGGAGCGGACGTCAAAGCGCTCGCCGGCCAGGCGCCGCAGCAGTCCCTCCGCCATCTGGCTACGCGCCGAATTACCCGTGCACAGGATGAGCACCCGTTGCATGGCCACCCTCCTCTCCAGCCCACTTCCACCGCCGTTGGAAATACAGCGCCACGTTCACCAGCGCAATCAGCGCCGGCACTTCCACCAGCGGGCCGATCACAGCGGCGAATGCGGCTCCGGATCCAATGCCGAACACGGCCACTGCCACCGCGATCGCCAATTCGAAATTATTGCTCGCCGCGGTGAACGACAGCGTCGCCGTCTTCGAATAATCGGCGCCCAGTTTGTGCCCCATACAGAAGGACACCAGAAACATCACCACGAAGTAGATCAGCAGCGGCACGGCGATGCGCAACACATCCAGTGGTAGCCGGATGATGTAGTCGCCCTTGAGCGAGAACATCACGACAATCGTGAACAGCAGTGCGATCAGCGTCAGCGGGCTCAGTCGCGGGATGAATCGCGTTTCGTACCATACGCGCCCCCGTGCCCGCAACAGCGAAAACCGTGTCACAATCCCCGCCAGGAATGGTACGCCGAGGTAGAGAAATACGCTTTGCGCGATGTCCCCGATGGAGATCGCCACGGCTGTTCCCTTCATGCCAAACCACGACGGAAGCACGGTGACAAAGAGCCATGCATACACCGAGTAGAACAACACCTGGAAAACAGAGTTGAACGCCACCAGTCCGGCAGCGTATTCCGTATTGCCTTTGGCCAGTTCGTTCCAAACGATCACCATCGCAATGCATCGCGCCAGGCCGATCATGATCAATCCGGCCATGTACTCGGGATAGTCGCGAAGGAAAATGAGTGCGAGGGCGAACATGAGTACAGGTCCGATGACCCAGTTCTGCAGCAGCGAGAGGAGCAGCACCTTGCGGTTGCGGAACACTTCACCCATCTCCTCATAACGAACCTTGGCCAGCGGCGGGTACATCATCAGGATCAGCCCGGCCGCGATGGGGATGGAAGTGGTGCCTGCCTGAAAACTGGTGATGAATTGGATGAGCCCGGGAAGGGCATAGCCGGCGGCCACGCCCAACACCATGGCAGTGAAGATCCAGACGGTGAGGTAACGGTCGAGAAAGGAGAGCTTGCGTCCGATTTGGTCCATGGCCGTCGCTCCTCATTGCGGCTTTCGCGCGCGTATGAACGCACTCATGAACTTCCCCTCCACCAACGGAGCAATCGCGGCGATATCAATCCCCTTGCCGTTCAGAAACGAACTGGCATCCTCGGCGCGGTAGATGCGCGTTGGCTCGAGGCCGATGCCGGTGAATCCGGCGGCGGCAAGCTTGTCGCGGTACTCGTTCTCTTCCAGCGCCCCTGCGACGCAGCCAACCCACAGCAGAATGCTCTCGCGGATTTGTGCAGGAACTTCTCCACGCGTCACAACATCCGATACCGCAAAACGGCCGCCGGGTTTGAGAACGCGAAACGCCTCGCGCAGGACCTTCTGTTTATCGCCCGAGAGATTGATCACGCAGTTGGAGATGATGACGTCCACCGAGTTGTCGGGAAGCGGGATGTGTTCGATCTCGCCCTTCAGGAACTCGACGTTGGTGACGCCCGATTTGCGCTGATTCTCGCGCGCCAGGGCGAGCATTTCGTCCGTCATGTCCAGACCGTAAGCTTTCCCGCCGGGGGCAACCCGCCTGGCCGAGAGCAGTACGTCGATGCCACCCCCGCTGCCCAGGTCGAGCACCACCTCGCCAGGCTTCAGCTCCGCCAGAGCCGTCGGATTACCGCAACCGAGCGAGGCCAGAACCGCCGCTTCCGGCAGCTCGTCCTTCTGCAGTTGATCGTATAGATCGGAGGTGATCGGGTCACCTCCGGAACAACAGGAAGACGGGGTGCTCTCGCAGCATACGCTTCCCTTACCGGACACTACCCGCAAAGCGGCCTGCCCGTACTTCTCTTTGACTACTTCCTTAATCGTGCTCATTCGTACTTCTCCTATTTGCAGCAGACAATTTTATTCGGCTCTACAGCCTTGTTGCGCGTGCAGCACTCGGCGTAGAGGAATCCGAGCAGTTGCTCCAGTGCGATCGTATTGGCCGAGTAGCGCAGAAACGTCCCCTCACGCCGCACGCAGACCAGCTCTTCGTTCTTCAACTTGTCCAGATGATGGGACAGAGTGCTCGATGTGATGTCGAGCTCCCCGGCAATCTCGCCAACTACCATGCCGTCCGGATGGGCCGACAGCAGGAGCCGCAGAATACGCAATCGCGGCTCGCTTCCCATCGCGGCGAACATGTCGGCACAACGGCTGACTTCGGCCTGCGTCGTCATTTCCATATTTCTATTATTATCGAAATGCAGAAAAATGTCAAGCCCGCACTTGCCCCTGAAATGCTCAACCGTGGAAACTACACTGGGCGAGCTAAACGGGTTGGCACGGCGAGGAGTGAGCGCAAAAGGCATGGGCGATAGGAACGACGGCCCTTGCCACAAACGCGGAGTCTGCCATGCCGCGAGTCGACGTCGTCCATGCGCAGCGCGGCGATGTCGCCTGCGCGCCGGGTGATGTCGTCGCGTCGCAGGAGTTGATGCTCCGCGTGCCACCATTGAGCCGCGCCAGGTACCGCTGCTACGCTTCTACTCCGGGATTCCGACAGGGTCAACCTGCGCGATGCGGCCGCATCGTACAAACGAGGTCAGGACCGATGGTTTGCTCCGATAAACCAGGATGCTCCCTCAGCCAATGCAGGCTCGCGAACAGCACGATCTCGAATCCACCAGCACAGCCCTTCGCTAATTCGTGCAATGAACTCAGCGCTGCACGGTAATCATCCATGTTTCATCCTCGGCCTCTTATCAGTGTTCATCTACTGTTGCTCCGAAAATAGGCACAAGCTGTTGGCACCACGGGATGGTCGCGCTGAACTCAAAACCGTCTTCTTTGCGTCCTTGCGTCTTCCGTACTCCATTCTCATCCATCGGGGTGACCGGTCCCAACGGGCCGGTCGTGAGGGGTTCGTCAGTGGCCAAGTCCGTATTCGCCGATGAACTAAACCGCTTCGCGGTATCGCCCGCCTTGGCCGACTGGATATTTTTGACTCAGTCATACTATAGAACTGTTTGAAACAGTCGATATATTTAATGTATGGTAACCGCACTCCTCTTCCTCGCAATCCAAACCCTCAACGCCCAGCCCAACCGCTTCGGTCTCCCCACCTGCACCGCCCCAGATAAACAACTCGCTACCCGCTCCACCTTCACCCTCTGCCTCAGCAACTCTCACCGAGTCCCCGTCTGGACCGCCTACGAGCTCACCCCCGAAATGCTCGAAGCCCCATCCGCCCCTCGCCAACACTTCCGCCGCGACCCCGAGTTCGCCTCATCTGCTACTGACGCTGACTACAGCAACTCGGGTTTCCACCGCAGCCACCTCGTCCCAGCCCGTGACCTGGCCTCATCCCCCGACGCCCTCCGCGAATCCTACTACCTCTCCAACGCTGTCCCTCAACTACCGGAACTCAATATGTCCGCCTGGCGCAAAATCGAAAATGACATCCGCAAACTCGCCGCCCAAAGCGACTCGCTGTACATCCTCACTGGCACTCTCTTCGATTGCGACAAGGTCCAGCACATCGGCCCCAACCAGATTGCCGTCCCCTGCGCCACCTATAAAATCGTGCTCGCCCTCAGCGGCGAAACAAAATCCGCCTATGCCGTGATCCTCCCCAACCAGCCCGCTGCCACCCAACAAACCGTCTCCATCCGTGAAGCCGAAGCCCGCGCCGGCTTAGACTTTCTCTCCGCCCTCCCCACGCCCGAACAAGACATCCTCGAATCCACCACCACGCCTCTCCGCTGAGGCTATGTCGTCTGGCCGGCAAACCGTCACAACTACTTGGCTTTCCCGTTCAAGAGCTGATGCGAACGGACCTGCGTAATCTGCGACCGTTATGAGGTCCAATTCTTCCAGCACACTGAGCCCTGTTCAGGCCCAGGTCGCTGTGGAAATGGATGCTCCCGATGCAAAATCGCCAAGGCCCTCCGAGACGCCTCCCTCAAAGCGGTCCGCACCTTTCCGCACTGATGGACAGTGAAACCGCCCGCGACTCCGTTCGCCTCAAGGCCGCTCTTGCCATGCTCAACCGGCCGGATTCCTGGATCCTTCCCGAAATCGTTTTTCCCGTCCAGGTTCGCCGCGCCGAATCCGTTCTCCACGCCGAGCGCCATTTTCACGACCTCGAGCGTCAATAAATACGAAAGGACTCGTCAAATAGCGGCATCATAGAGGTGTGACGCTACCGCGTCCGGAGGTTTTATGAGATTAGTATGTCTGTTTGCATTGGCCAGCCTTAGCTTTGCCGCCGAGCTACCCGTTAAAACCGTCATCCTCTATAAGCATGGTGTCGGCTTTTTTGAACGGTCCGGTGAACTGCGCAGCGGCGAATCCGCCCGCCTCGATTTCAAGGCGTCGGACATGAACGATGTCCTCAAGTCGCTGACCCTGGAAGACAAGAGCGGCGCGAAGATCACCGGCCTGCGCTACGACGCCAGCGAGCCCATCGACAAGCGTCTCGCCGACTATCCGTTTCAAATCGGCCAAGGCAAGTCCCTGCCCGATTTCCTCGATCAGTTGAAAGGCGCACGTCTGTCCATTCGCACCGTCGCCGGCGAAAACGCCTCCGGCATCATCTTCGGATCGCGCCGCGTCGCCTGGGGTGAGAAGTCAGTCGAAAAAGAGCTGGTTGTCCTCGTCGTCGATTCCGGCGAAATGCGCACCTACGACCTTTCCGCCGTCACGTCACTCAAGCTCGCCGACGCCGAGCTCGAGCGTCAGATGAAGGACTACCTCGCCACCCTGGCAGTCGCCCGATCCCGTGACAAGCGCAGTGTCTACATCGACTCCACCGATGCCCGCGCCCGTCAGGTCACGGCAAGCTATATGACCCCGATGCCCGCCTGGAAATCCAGCTACCGCCTCATCCTCAAGGATGCCGCCGCCACGCTCGAAGGTTGGGCAATTGTGGACAACACGACCGGAGAGGATTGGACCAACGTCCGCCTCGCTCTGGTCTCCGGCCGTCCGATCTCCTTCATCAGCAAACTATATGAGCCCCGCTACCGCACCCGTCCGGAGGGAGACTTGGCTGAGGACAAAGCACTCGGTCCGACGGTCTACAGCGGAAATGTGGAGGCAGCGAGCATGGCAAAACCAGTAGCCCCACCGCCTCAACAGAAACTGGCATTGGGCTACGGCCCCGCCCGCCAAGCTATGGAACTCGCCATCAGCGACCAGACCGCCGCCTTCCGGCGAAATGAAATGGCATCCTCCGTCGCAGCCACCGCCGCCGGCCGCGAGCTCGGCGACCTCTTCGAATACAGCTTCTCCTCGCCTGTCACCGTGAAGAAGAACGAATCCGCCATGCTGCCCTTCCTCCAGCAGAAGATCGGCGCCCGCAAGCTCCTCATCTACTCCGACCGCTCCATGCAGAATCCGATGAACGCCGCCGAGATCACCAACAACACTGGCAAGACCCTCGATGGCGGCCCCATCACGGTCTACGACAGCGGAGCCTACGCCGGCGAAGCACTTGTCGAAACATTTAAAGCCACCGACAAGCGCCTCATCAGCTACGGAGTCGACCTCGGCACCCGCATCACCACCGCCATCGACTCCTCGCGCGAGCTCACGCGGGAGCTGCATGCCAGCCGCGGCGTCATGACCTCCAAGTCTGCCGTCCAGGAAACCCTCACCTTTACCGTCCGCAACATCGATGCAAAGGACAAAACGCTGATCATCGAACATCCCATCCGTAGCCAGTACAAGCTCCTCAATCAGAAGCCTGCGGAAACCACGACCACCGCCTACCGTTTCGAAGTAAAGCTCGGCGCCAACAAAGTGGAGAAGTTCCCGCTCTCGGAAGAGTACATCTTCGATCAAACGATCAGCATTGGCAGCCTGACCCCAGACATCATCGCCACCTACGCCCAGAACAAGAACCTCAGCGCCGACGGCCGCCGCCAGCTCGAAGCCGTCATCGCCCAGAAAGAGCGGATCGCAGCCACAGCCGCCGAGCTGCAGGACGTGGAAAACCAGCTCAAGGAGCTTGCCCAGGATCAGGACCGCATCCGCCGCAACCTGGAAAGCCTCAACCGTGTCACGGGCCAGCAGGCCCAGGTCCAGAAATACGCCACTGACCTCGCGGCCCAGGAATCGAAACTCGCACAGCTTCGCGACCGTCAGAGCCAGCTTCGCAAGCAGCGCGATTCCCAGCAGCAAGCCTTGAATGCGATGATCGAAAAGGTCGCCTTCTAACCATCACCTATGAACCTCGCACTCATCGGCTACGGCAACGTAGGAAAAGCATTCGCGCGTCTGCTGCAGGACAAGAAGGCACAATACCCGTTCCGTATCGTGGCCATCCACACCGCGCATCACGGCACGGCTTACAACCCACGCGGCCTCGCCATCGAACCCGAGTTCGGTACAGCCGCCGCCGGCATCGATGAGTTCCTCGATCGCGCCGAGGCCGAAGTCGTCTTCGAGATCACGCCGCTCAACCCCAACACCGGCGAACCGGCCATCTCGCACATCCGCGCCGCCTTCGCCCGCCGCCTCCACGTCGTCACCGCCAACAAGGGCCCCATCGCCCATGCCTACTCGGTTCTCCGGAACGAAGCCATTCAAGCCGGAGTCGAGTTCAGGTTCGAATCGACCGTCATGGACGGAGCGCCCATCTTCAGCCTGCTTCGCGACACCCTGCCTGCCGTCCAGGTCAAAGGCTTTCACGGCGTAGTCAACTCCACCACCAACGTCATTCTTGAGGAGATGAGCAAGGGCAAGTCCCTCGATGATGGCATCGACGTGGCCCGCAAACTTGGCATCACGGAAGCCGATCCCGGCTTCGACATCGACGGTTGGGACGCCGCCGCCAAGACCGCGGCCCTCGCCAACGTCCTCATGAGCGCCAGCGTCACGCCGCTCGATGTCGAGACCAAAGGCATCCGCCGCCTCACCCCCGAGAAGCTGGCCGAGCTGCAGTCAAAGAACAAAACGGTACGCCTCGTCAACCGCGCTCAGAAAGGCCCAAACGGCCTTAAAATGCGGGTACGGGCCGAAGTCCTCGATGCCGCCGACCCCTTGGCTACAGCCCGCGGAACCTCCAGCCTGCTGCTCATCGAAACGGATCTGATGGGCACGCTGGGCATTCTCGAAACCGACCCCGGAGTGAAGGAGACCGCGTATGGCCTGTTCTCAGACCTGATCGGCATAGCTCGACAAATCTAGCTCGTCAACCACTCGATGACGTTCACCAGGAACGCAGCATTCTGACTGGCCAGCGGCGAGTTCATTCCCATCGGCTGGCCGCCGCCCGATGTCTGCGCGCTGAACATCGCCGCCTCGCCGAACACCGCGACACGGCCCTTGCCCACGGTGAGGACGGCCCCCTGTAACCAGCCGCCCACCGGCTCGCGAGGCGTATCCTTCCGGATCTCGCCGGCCGTGGTCACAAGTGCGCACTCGGACTTTGGCCCGAACACGAGGATAGCGTCCGCTCCCTCGGGCGCACGGAATGCCGACCCGGTAAACGTGGCCACTTCATCGATGCCCCGCGTGATGGCGTGGTCCTTCAAAGTACCCTTGGCCTTCGAGAAAACGATGGCCCCTTGGAAGTCCGGATCGCGAGCATAGCCGTTTGAAAAGGTCAGTCCGAAAGCCTTGCCCAGGTCCGCGTTGCAGCCGGGAAACGGCATGTGGTCGACGATCAGCAGCAACCGCCCGCCGCGCTCCACCCAGTCGTGAGCAGCGCTCACCTCTGCCAGCGTGAAGGCCGTCGGAGTGGGCAGCGTCCAGTCGCTCTTGTTGCGGTCAGACAGCGCGTTGGCAATCACCAGCGTCCGCACGCCGGCCAGTGACTCGCGGCTGAACTTGTGGTCAAAGGCCTTGGGCTGAAACCCCGCCTTTTCGAGCACCTTGGCGAACGGCCGGTACCGCCCGCTGATCGTATGGAAGTTGTTGTGCGCCTGGTCCACATGGACCGCCGGCCCACCGCTCGCATGCACCCGCCGGACCTCCGGCTCAAAGGCCTCATCGGCACGTTGTTGACCGAAGGCCGCCGCGCCCGCAACGGCGATGGCAAACCCGCGACGCGTCGTCATGTGTTGTCCTCCAGCAGGAACGCCCGCGCCTCGCGCAGGAACAGTTCGAGTTGATCATGGTGTACCCAGTGGCCCGCATTGGCCACTCGCACCATGCGGTAGTCTTTCAGCGTCTCGGTCCGGCCGTCTTTCTCCGGATCGGGCGCCCAGCTCTCCAGACCCCAGAAGATCTGGACCGGGCAACTGATGTTGCCAATGATCTGTTTGAGATCGTCGAGACCTTGACCGAAAGGAGGAAACAGCCGTGCATAGTTATCGAACTTCCAGAGCAGCGATCCATCGGAAAGCCAGTTGGTCCCGTGCAGTGTCAGGTGCCGCGCTACATCGTCTTTCAGGTGCGGGTTGGCCTCCTTCATCCGGGCCACCGCCGATTCGAGGTCCGGATAGCTTCGCGGCTCGCGCTTCTCCGTCTCGCGCACCTTCTCGATCCAGCCTCGCAGCCGCACCGCTGCGGGCGCATGCAGCTTGTGTCCCGGTGGGAAGCCGAGCCCTTCAATCGTGATGGCCTTCTTCACCCGCTCCGGATAGACGCCCGAGTAGACCATTGTGATGATGCCACCGAGTGAATGGCCCACGATGTACACCGGGAAGTCGTTGATCACGTCGAGCAGCGCCGAGAGGTCGAGCACATGTTCGGCCACCGTGTAGAGCGCGCCGGGAGCGGAGGCGCTGTTGCCGTGCCCTCTCAGATCCAGTGCGTAAACATGAAAATGTTCGCGCAGGTCGCGGGCCACCCAGTCCCAGTTGCGGGCATGATCAAGCCCCCCGTGGACCAGCACCAGCGAGGGCTTGCCCTCCTGGCCCCAATCCCAAAACTGGATTCTCAGACGGTGCGAGAAGAAGTAGTGCGAGATCGGTTCCATTAGCGTACGCCGCTCCTTTCGCGGGCGGACAGAAACTCGTCGCCTTTGCGCCACGTGGGAAGCTTCTCACTGTTGGCCGCTTCCAGTCCGATGGTGAAGCCAAACCGTGTGATGTCCACCATCCCGGCGTAGTCCCAGTTGTCCTCCGCCGGGTACTGATCGGAGGGCTGATGGTAGTGCTTCTCGTTGTACTCGGCCATCACGCGCTCGCCAAAGCCCTTTGGCTTGCCGGCGAACTCGACGCCCATGTTGATGGAGAATGCCGGCACCCCGGCCCTCGCGAACGCGAAGTGGTCCGACCGGTAGTAGGAGCCCCGCTCAGGATGAGGATCGGGCCGGATGGCCAGCCGGAACCGCTTGGCCACATCCTCAACGATGGGCCACACCGTAGTCCGGTCCGAGCCGTTGACGCCGACATCCAGCGTCCGCCCAAAGGGGTAGAAGCTGTCGAAGTTGAGGTTCACCGCCGTGCGTCCGTTGGCCACAAACGGATGGTCTGCGTAGTACCTTGACCCGAGCAGCCCGCTCTCCTCGGCGGTCACGAACAGGAAGATCGCCGATCGCCTCGGCTTCGGGTTCAATGCCTGCCAGGCGCGTGCCAGTTCCAGCACCACCGCGCAGCCGGTCGCGTTGTCGACCGCGCCATTGTAGATCGAATCGCCGTTGACGGCGCCGCCCACCCCCAGGTGGTCCCAGTGCGCCGAGAAGACAACGGCTTCGTGAGTCTTGATCGGATCGCTGCCCGGGCTGATCGCCACCACATTGCGCGACTCGATCTTGCGCACCTTGGCTGGGAACTTACCCTGAAACCGGAGCGGCAGTGGGATACCATGAAAACCCTTGGTATCGGCCATTTGCAGGGCTTCGGTGGTGGTCTTGTTCATGTCGCGGAAGATGCGGCCGCCCACTTCGGAAGTGACCCATCCGGCAAAGGCGAGTGCATGCGCGCCCTGCTCGCGGCCCACCTCGATGTCCTCGCGGCCCCATGAGCTGCGGACCACGTCCCAGCCATAACTCGCCGTCGGAGTCGTGTGAATGATGATGCAGGCAATGGCGCCGCGGCGCGTGGCTTCCTCGTACTTGTAGGTCCAGCGGCCGTAGTAGGTGAGCGCCTTGCCGCCAAAGAAGTTCGGATCATCCGAGGGTGGTTCGCCGGTGAAGAGCACCACCACTTTGCCGCTGACGTTGACGCCCTGGTAGTCGTCCCAACCGAACTCAGCGGCCGAGATGCCATGCCCCACAAAGACGGCCTCTGCGTCGATGGAGGCATCTTCGGTCTGCTGAAGCGTGGTGCCGACGAACTCGTTGAGCCAGACCAGCCGCTGGGTCATCGCCGCGGCCGCGGGCTTGATGCTGAGCGTGGATTGGGCTGATGGGTTGACCCCCACCAGCGGCACTCGCTGGAAGAAGGTGCCATCGTCCCCCGCCGGTTTGAGCCCGAGTAAGGCGGCCTGGGCGGCCAGGTATTCCACAGCGAGGTCGCCGCCGCGCGTGCCGACGCCGCGGCCCTCCAGCAGGTCGCTGGCCAGGAACTTGACGTGCGCGCGCAGCCGGGGACCGGCAACGTCCTGAGCCTGCGCATAGGCCGCAGCCAGGAGTACAAACGGAAGCAGCATTTACTGAGTGTAGCAGCGGGCCCGCCTGCAACTACGCTACGATTTTGGGGTTTAATAGAGGTTCCTCATGTTCCATCGCAGTCGTGTGTCCTTATGGGCCGCCGGGCTTTTGTGTGTCATCCCCGCCCTCGCAGCCAGTCCGAAAGCCTCGGATGTCCTATCCGGTTTGCCATTGCACTTTGAGCGGCATGGAGCTGCCATCGTCGCGCGGGTTCCCGGCTACCAGTTGTCCTTGGATGGCGCCGGCGCGCAAGTGGCGTTTCGCAAAGGTACGGTCCGGATGCGTCTCCACGGAGCCTCAGGTATCGCGCCGCAAGCAGTGGATCGGATGAGCGGGGTGAGCAACTACATCCAGGGTTCCGATCCGAGGCGGTGGCGTACTTCCGTCACGCACTTCGCCCGGGCCCGCTACACGAGCGTCTACCCCGGCGTCAACCTCGACTTCTACGGCAACGCCCGCAACATCGAATACGACTTCCTCATCGCCCCGGGAGCCGACCCCCGCCGCATCGCCATGACCGTGGAAGGGGCACAATCGGTGACCGTGACGCCCGCCGGCGAGGTGGCCGTTCGCGCCTTTGGCGAAGAGTTGCTGTTGAAGGCTCCAGTCGCTTATCAGCGGCGCGGCTCCGAACGGGCCGCCGTGGCCGCGCGCTTCCGCGTCGCGGGCAACCGTGTGAGCTTCGACCTCGGTGCTTACGACCGCCGCCGCGAGCTCGTGATCGATCCTGTGATCACCTTCGCCACCTACCTGGGTGGAGCGGAAACCGAAGTCGCCACCGGGATCGCGCTGGACGCGCAGTCGAACATCTACGTCACCGGCTACACCAACTCGCAGCGGTTCCCCATTGTGGGACAGCCGCTCAGCGCCAACAACGCCGGCGCCGATGATGCCTTCATAGTGAAGGTGAATTCCACCGGCAACCAGTTGCTCTACTCCACCTACCTCGGCGGCACCGAAAACGACCGTCCGTTGGGCATTGTGATCGACGGCTTGGGCAACGCGGTGATCGCAGGCAACTCGTCATCGGAGGACTTCCCGATGGCCGGAACGGTATTCCAGGGCCTGGGCAGCGGAGTCTTTCTGGCCCGCCTTTCCGCCAATGGCAGCTCGCTGCTGGCATCCACGTTTCTGGGCGGTATCGAGTCCGTCGGGATCGGTTTTTTGAGCGCAATGGCCGGCGACGCGAACGGCAATGTTTACCTCGCCGGCTACACATCGGCGGACGACTTCCTGGTGACGGCAGGGTCACTGCAGCCGTTGAAGCGCAGCGGTACGGACGCCTTTCTCACCAAGGTGAGCAGCGATCTCTCACGGGTCGTCTACTCCACCTATCTTGGCGGCGACGGCACGGATCAGGCACGCGCCGTGACGGTGGATTCGGCTGGCAATGCCTTTGTCGCGGGTTCCACCAACTCGGTCAACTTCCCTCGGACCACGGGCACCTACGCAACACCCAACGGAGGCAACTCCGACGTGTTCGTCACGCGCGTGAACGCTGCTGGAGCGGCGATCGACTTCTCTGCGATTCTTGGCGGCTTGCTCGACGATTCGCCGACAGCGATCACCCTCGGGCCGACGGGCAACATCTTTGTCGCGGGTACTACGCTCTCCAGCAACTATCCAACGACGCCGGGTGTGTTCCAGGTACTGCGGCCAACGTTCGCCACCCCGGGGTTTGTCTCCAAGCTCGATTCGACGGCGACCCTGCTGTTATTCAGCACCTATCTGGGCGCGGTCAATTCCTATTACGATGTCCGCAACATCGCCTCGATTCGGGCCGACGCGGGCGATAACCTCTATGCCGCAGTGACCGGGTTTGGCACTGGTTTCCCAACGACTACCGGCGCATTGCAGAGTCCCGCCCCAGGCTTCCAGGATGGACTGTTGGTGCGGCTCAGCCCTGGCGGCGATGTGCTCGGTTATTCGACTTTCATCGGAGGCTCGGCCGATGATTCTCTGAACGCGATGGCGCTTGACCAGGTGGGCAATCTCTATCTCGCCGGCGGCACCTCGTCATCCAATTTCCCCGGCACTTCCACCGGCTATCAGCCGCTGTCCGCAGGCAACGGCGATGCCTTTGTAGTCAAGATCAACATCGGCGCGGTAACCACGTCCTGCACATACGCGCTATCGGCCGTCACGTTCAGCATCGATGCAAACGGCGGCGCCGGCACAGTCGATCTGACCACCGACTCCACCTGCGCCTGGACGGTGACCGCGTCGCAATCGTGGCTCACCATCGCCAGCGCAACCACGGGCACCGGCAGCACCACGGTGTCCTTCAACGTGGCCGTCAATACGACGCTCGCCAACCGCAGTGCTTCTTTGAGCCTCGGCGGCAAGACGTTCACCGTGTCGCAGCTTGCCGCGCCCTGCTCGTACACGATTGATCCGGGCAACCGGTCAGTCCCGGCAGGCGGTGGATCGGTTTCGTTCCTGGTGACCACGCTGCCCTCCTGCACCTGGACTTCAGTGAGCAACAGCACGTGGCTGCAATCGCTCATCAGCGGGACCCAGACCGGCACGGGTCAGGTGCCGGTGAACTTTGCTGACAACGTAACCGGCATCCCGCGAACCGGGTCGTTGACGATCGCCAAGCAGTGGGTGCAGTTGATCCAGCCGGCCGCGGCTCCGGCCACTGCATTCGATGATGTGCCGCTGAGCAACTCCTTCGCCGATCACATCTTCCTGATGAAGTACAACGGCGTGGCGGACTTCTGCAACTCGCCGGCGACGTTCTGTCCGGACGGGCTCACCACGCGCGCGACGATGTCGCAGTACATCATCCGTGCATTGTCCGGCGGCGATAACTTTACCTACACGAGCACGCCGTTCTTCACAGACGTTCCGCCGGAGCATCCCTACTTCTCCTACATCCAGAAGATGCGGGATCTAGGGATTACGGTGGGCTGCTCGGCGACGCAGTATTGCCCGAACAATAGCGTGACGCGGTCGGAGATGGCGGCGTTCATCGTGCGTGCCCGCCTGCGCATCCGCTCGGGCCAGACCTTCACTTACATCACCAGCGGCTTCTTCACCGACGTCCTGTCGACGGACGTCTTCTTCCCCTTCGTGCAGAAGATGAAAGAGCTCGGCATCACGTCCGGCTGTTCGACGACGAGCTACTGTCCGAATGATTGGACGTCGCGAGGGCAGATGGCGGTGTTCATCATCAGGGCGTTGTTTACGCCGTAGTGGGTTGGCGGTTGTTTGGATTATCGGCGGTCCCAGGCGATGTTCGACAAAAGGTGGCACTTGTCACACCGAAAGTCGAACTTCCCGTGGAGGGGTTCATTCAGGAGCCAGTCAGCACCGCACATTGGGCATTTTCGCTCCAATTCGGCGGATCGACTTCGTGCGGTGTAACGGTATTGATAGTAGTAGACGGGCCGGCCAATGAGCTGCGCGATCCGTCGGCAAACCGCAAGACCAGAAAGCGACAACTGACTGTTCATGTCGGACATCTGGCGCGCGGCAGAGCGCTCAGCCACCCCGCAGTTCATCTGGAGTGTGTCACAGGCTTTGTAGTTGTCCTCCCAGCAATGGCAGGCTTCGCGGTCTGAATCTGTGGCATTCGCAATTTGATACACGGGAATGACGCCCTCGCAAGTGAGGCAGGACAATGGAGGCCCACTGTGAAGGAAAGTAGTGAAGAGATACAGTGCAGCCGGGTTCGCGCACTGGCACCGGATCGAGGTTTCCGGTATGTATCCACCAACTCGAATTCGGGGCTGCGACAATCCGGAGTGCTTCAACTGCGCGAGATTCTCCCGAACATTCGCGTTGAGATATTTCCTTTGGAAAGAGTTTGTCGCGGGAGTCACTCCGTGGAGGATAAACCCGTTGACCTCTGACTCCAACTCGTACCCACGCATCAAATTTCCGCCGCGCCGAATCGACGCGGCGAGCAAGTGGATGGCCGATAGGGCCGCTTCTGCTCGCTTCCTATCAGAGAACCGAAACTCAATCTCAACGTAATACATGCCTTTCTGGGATCCACCTTCATAATACAGGCCAGAGGACCATGTTCTCCGTCAGGATCCTCGCATATTGGGATCATGAAGGTCAGGGAAGCAATCAAGCGGATTGAGGCGGACGGCTGGCGGCTGACTCGTACCCGAGGGAGCCACCGGCAGTATCATCACCCGCACAAGCCTGGTACCGTGACCATTGCAGGACACCCATCGGCGGAGTTGGACCCAAAGACGGAGACATCTATACTGAAACAGGCAGGGTTGAAATGAGCAAGTACACAGTGTTTTTTGAAAAGACCTCCGCGGGCTACAGCGCTCATGTTCCCGACCTCCCGGGCTGTGTTGCCGCTGCCGCGACGCTGGAGGAGACTCGTCAACTGATGCGCGAGGCGATCGAGTTTCACATTGAAGGCATGCTGATGAATGGGGAGGTCGTCCCCCCACCGACGCCGCATGTGGAGCAGATTGAGGTCGCGGTTTAACAGTTGAGATGGCTGCGGCGTGAGAGTGCGTTCGAGTAGCTGCTATCGCGTGTCCTGTTCCTCGCTCTTGTGGCGCTCATCGTGTGTGCCCGGCTGTGCATTCGCTCAGGCCAGTTCGGCATCACCTCCGGCTGTTCCACGACGAGCAACTGCCCGCACGATTGGGCCCCCACAGCCATCTAGCCGTTGGACAATCCGGCTTGCGGCATTTCACTTCACCCGGATCAAAACCGCGTCTGTCCTTCCGCCATGATGGCCGGGGGACGCCAGAGCTTGAGAAGAGGTAAGACCCGTGGCCCAGACCGCGCCATCGGGGGCGACTGCGATGCCTTCGAGCATCTCGAAACCCTCACCGCCAACGTACGTGGCAGAGCGGAGCCGGCCTTTCTTTGACGAGAAGGAAGCGACAAAGCCGTCATCGGCACCGGCGAACTTCCCGGTTGCGGGCAAGTCCGGCGACCGGGTCATGCCCACAGCCCAGAGGTTGCCTTTCTTGTCAAACTTCAGACTGCCGCCATTGAATCCTGCCTGATCCTCGGCAGTGCCTCCAAACAGGGAACAATACCTAAGTCTCTTCAGCTTCGTATCGAATCCTGCGAGCAACACGTCGGTCTTACTCGCGGGACGCGGCGCGGTTGGACACGGTGAGGAGGCAACGGTACCAAGAATGTGGGGTCGGCCTTCCCGATCCGTAACAACAGCACGCACCCGGTCCACATCGGCGGTGCCGATAGTACGGAAGGCAGTTTGCCTCCAAGTCGACAGGTTGATTCGAGGCACGAACGACCCCTTGCCGCTAAAGCCCACCGCGAACAACGAACCGCGGCCGTCCAGGGCAAGGCCCGTGGTGGTACCTGGACCAAGCACCAGGATTCTCGGCTCGCCCGTCTTCGGAATCTCCACAACATACGCGGATGTCTTCTCCGCATTCGGGGCCTTCGTACCCGCCAGATATGCGGTTCCGCTTGGGGTCACCACAAGCCCTTCACCACTCGCATCCCCGACCAAAGTGATGTCTTCGATACGCCCCTGAGAGTCGAGGCGGGCGACGAACGCGCTTGCGACACCACTGCCAAGACGGCGCGCCGAGCCATGGGTTGGCAAGTCCTTCGATTGAGTGGTGCCACTCACCCAGGCGTTGCCGAAGGTGTCAACAACAACGCGAAAAGCTGCGTCCCAACTGCTGCCGTCGATCCGCGTGGAGTACACGATCGCCGCTGTGCGCGGGTCGAACTTCACAACATACGCATCAACGTCTTTCTTGTCAGTACCAGTAAAACCTTCAGATGAGGAATGGCAGGCGAGGTAGGCGAAACCCGCTGCATCGAAGATGACGTCGTCGCAGTCGTCAATTCCCGCGCCACCCAGATAGAAAGCGACTATCGCCATCGCGAACAACATGAGTACCACAAGCTTAATACAGAGTGGCGGTTTCTGGCGCTGTTGACAAGGTGCCTCTGGCGTGAGCATTCTTTTTAGGTGCTATCGCGTGTATTGTTTTTCGTCGTTGTCCCAATGGCGGCGCAGAATCCCTTTGCGGGTAATGCGGCCGAGGCCGATGCCGGGCGTGGATTGTTCCGCATCATGTGCGGGCCTTGTCATGGCATCAAGGCCCAGGGGGGCCGTGGGCCTGATCTGACGCTCGGGGTCTACAACGCCGGCAATACGGACCGCGACCTCTACCGTGTGATCGCGAGCGGGGTGAGCGGCACCGAGATGCCGGCCTACGGCTCGCGCATCGGAGATGATAACGTCTGGCGGCTGGTCACCTACATCCGGTCGGTTGCGAACCGGCGCGAAGTACCTGTGACCGGCGATGCCGCCGAGGGCGAGAAGATCTACTGGGGCAAGGGCGGCTGCGGCAACTGCCACCGCATTGGTCAGCGCGGCGGTGTGATGGGTCCGGACCTCACTCTGGTTGGGCGCAAGCGCAGCATCGAGTATCTGCGGCGTGCGCTCGACAAGCCCAATGCCGATCTAACGCCGGGCTTCTACACCGTCACTGTGGTGACGAAGCAGGGGCAGAAGATCCAGGGTGTGCAGCGGAGCTTCGACAACTTCACGACGCAGTTCGTGACCGCTGATGGCAAGGTCCACTCCTATCAGCGTGACGACCTGCAGAGCAGCGAGCGCAGCTACACCTCGCTGATGCCCGCGTACACGAGTTGGAGTGAGGCGATGTTGAACGATATGGTGGCGTATCTGGCGTCGTTACGCGGGGAGGCGGGCAAATGAGATTCCTACTGTTGCTGATGGCAGTGACGGCGAGCGCACAGGTGCGCGATACGGACTGGCTCACGTATGGCTTGAATCTCGCCGGGTGGCGGTTCAGCGATCTCGCGCAGATGACTCCCGCGAACGTGAAGTCGTTGTCGCTCGAGTGGGTTTTCCAAACCGGTGTCCCCGGCAAGCATGAGACTACGCCTCTGATCAAGGGCGACGTCATGTACCTCACCGGGCCGGAGAACACGGCCTTCGCGCTCGATCTGAAGACCGGGCGGCAGATCTGGAAGTATTCCAAACCGCTGCCTCCGGGCGTGAGTGTGTGCTGCGGTCTGGTGAATCGCGGGTTCGCGATGTACGGCGATACGCTGTACAAGGTCAACCTGGAAGCGACGGTGGTGGCGCTTGATTCCAAGACCGGCGCAACCATCTGGGAGACGCCGATGGCTGATCCGAGGAAGGGCTATAGCGGGACTGTTGCGCCGATCATCGTGAAGGACAAAGTGGTGGTGGGCATCGCCGGCGCGGAGTTTGGCACGCGCGGGTTTGTCGATGCTTACGACATCAAGACCGGCAAGCGCGCGTGGCGCTTCTGGACTGTGCCCTCTCCCGATGAGCCAGGCGGAAACTCGTGGCCCAACGACAAGGTGGCGTATCAGCGCGGCGGAGGCTCCACGTGGATCACCGGCACGTATGATCCGGGGCTGAACACGATCTACTGGGGCACGGGCAATCCGGGACCGGATATGAATGGCGATGTGCGGCCGGGAGACAACCTGTACACGTGCAGCCTGGTGGCGCTGGATGCGGACACCGGCAAGCTGAAGTGGCATTTTCAGTACACGCCGCACGATGTGCATGATTGGGACGCCACCGAGGATCCGGTGCTGATTGACGTGGACCGCGGCGGGCGAAAAGTGAAGGCCGTCATCATGGCGAATCGCAACGGGTTCTACTACGTGCTGGACCGCACGACCGGCGAGTTCATTGAAGGCAAGCCGTATACCGAAGTGTCGTGGGCCAAGGGTTTGGACAAGCGCGGGCGTCCGATTCTGGTGAGCGGGCAGGACCCGACCCCCGATGGCAACAAGTCCTGTCCGGGCGGGGGCGGCGGGCACAACTGGCAGGCCACCGCGTATCATCCGTTGTTGAACCTCTACTACTTCACATCCACCGACGGGTGCCATACCTACTACATGACGAACCAGCAGTTCCTGGAAGGCGCGTGGTACCAGGGCAGTACATTCAGCGGCGAGGGGCTGTTTCCAAAGGGTTCGATTGTAGCGTTGAATCCGTCGACTGGCGACATCAAGTGGCGGTGGCAGATGGTCTCACCGCCGAGCGCGGGAGTGCTGGCGACGGCCGGCGGATTGGTGTTCAGCGGCGACTCGTTCGGGTACTTCTTCGCGTTGGATGCCAAGACTGGGAAGCCGCTCTGGAACCGCAATCTCGGAGCGACGGTGATTGCCCCACCGGTTACTTACGCACGCGGCGGGCGGCAGTTTCTGGTGATCTCGGCGGGGACTTCCGTCTTCACGTTTGCGCTGCCCAAGCCGTAGATCGGTTAGTCTGTATCTTATGCATATGCGAATGCTGACCGCGATGGCGGTGGTTGCAGTTCTTTGCGTGCCCGGTGCCGGTGCGCAGCCCTCACCGAAAGAAGCCGCGATGAAGGCCGATTTGCTGGGTCTGGTGGAGTCGATGAAAGTGCAGAACCAGATCATGGTGGATTCGGTCTTCAGCTTCGGTGAACTGGGATTTCAGGAATTCGAGACCTCGAAGTATCTCACCAACATCTTGGAGAAAGAAGGCTTCAAGATCGAACGCGGAGTGGCGGGCATCCCAACGGCGTGGATGGCCACGTGGGGATCGGGCAAGCCGGTGATCGCGTTGGGGTCCGATATCGACTGCATTCCGCAAGCGTCGCAGAAGCCTGGCGTGGCGTATCGCGAGCCCATGATTGACGGTGCGCCGGGGCATGGCGAAGGGCACAACTCCGGCATGCCTCTGAACGTCACCGCGGCGCTGGCGGTAAAGCGCATCATGGAGCGCGAGAAGTTGAAAGGCACCATCAAGCTGTGGCCCGGCGTGGCCGAGGAGCAGCTTGGCACCAAGGCCTACTATGTTCGCGCGGGCCTGTTCAAGGATGTGGACGTGGTGTTGTTCACGCACGTGGCGAACAACCTCGGCGTGTCGTATGGCGGCGGCAACGGCAGCGGCATGGTGTCGGTGGAGTACCTGTTTGAGGGCGAGAGCGCGCACAGCGCCGGATCTCCGTGGCGCGGGCGCAGCGCACTGGACGCAGTGGAGTTGATGAACGTCGGTTGGAACTACCGGCGCGAGCACCTGCGGCTTTCGCAACGTTCGCATTATGTGATCACGAATGGCGGCGATCAGCCGAACGTGGTTCCGCGCAATGCCGGCGTCTGGTATTTCTTCCGCGAGACCGATTACGACGGCGTGATGAACCTGTGGCGTATCGGGGACAACATGGCGAAGGCGGCGACGATGATGACCGATACCACCTACACTTCGCGTGTGTTGGGTACGGCGTGGCCGGGGCACTTTAACAAGCCGATTGCCGAGGCGATGCACAAAAACATCACGCAGGTGGGATTGCCGCAGTGGAGCGAGGACGATCAGACGCTGGCGAAGGCGCTGCAAAAGGAGTTGAAGCAGACGGTGCGGGGGCTGGAGACCAAAGTGAATGAGCTGCGCGAAGGGCGGCAGCCCGAGGCTGGCGCTCCGCCTTCCGGTGGCGGCGGCGGGTCAGATGATATCGGCGACATTAGCTGGAATGTGCCGACGGTGACGCTGCGGTTCCCGGCGAATATTCCCGGGCCTCCGGGGCACAACTGGGCGAATGCGATTGCGATGGCGACTCCGATTGCGCACAAGGGGACGCTGGCGGGGGCGAAGGTCCAGGCGGCGACGATGCTGGATATTCTGCTGCATCCGGAGTTGGTGGAGAAGGCTTGGGATTACTTCAGGAACGTGCAGACGAAAACTGTGAAGTATAAGTCGTTCCTGCGGGCGGAGGATAAGCCGGCGCTGCATTTGAATAAGCGAATTATGGAGGAGTACCGGCCGCGGATGAAATCGATGTATTACGACCCGGGGAAGTATAAGACTTATCTGGAGCAGTTAGGGATACAGTATCCGACTGTGCGTAAGTAGGGCACCCTACGCTGGGGCGGGTCGGCCGACAATAGCCCGGAGGCGTATCTTGTCACGCGTGACTACGCAGAACCAGCCATGGAGATCCGGCTGTGAGGTGAGCAAGGCCAACGTGACCGCCGCCGCATCTTCCGGCGATTCCGGAGTGATGCGGAATAGAACCACTCCGGCAGCCGGAACACCGATCCTGAAGATGAGTTCGCCGAAGTCTTTGTCGAAGGTGAACAAGATCCGGTTTTGGCGTAGGCAGAGGGCGGCCACGGCCTCATCGGGAATGCCGGGGCATTCTTCGGCGACTGAATAGGATCTTCATGCAGACTTGAGTGGGTAGTCACTCGCGTAGGCGAGACAGGCGCGAATATCCTCCTCGGACAGGTGAGGATAGCTGGCCAGAATCTGGGCATGGCTGCTGAATGCCGTTAACGGGGTTCTTAGCAGCAAATACGGTGAATCCGCCGGTGGGGAGGAGCGGGGCTCCCGGAGAAACTACCTGCGCGTCGTGCCATGCGGGGGACGGCTCGAAAAGGCGCGGTGGTGATGGAGTTCAGCACCTTGGGTTACGCTCCCGGCGTGCCCATCAAGATACGAGTTCATGTCTGGTCGGACAACTTTATCTATACCGGCATGCAGATCAGCCCGTCGACGATTCTGCCGCGTCGTGACCGCGTATGAGATGAATCTCAAGGAAAGGAGGCAATATGCCCACCAAATCGGCCAGGGAATGCAAGGCTCAGATTCATCCTGAGGAACCGGACTGGTACGCTGCTCCGGAAGGACGGGCGCAGACGCAACGCGAATTTCAGAACGCCCTCAAGAAGGGAACGTTGGTTCGGAGCGAGGGGGCCACGATCGCCAGAAGTGCTCGGGGCGACGTGTCGTAGGTCGGCGAGAGTCGGGTTCGAGGTTGACGGTATTGGGTCACGGATGAACCCCGATAAACGCGGATAAACGAGGAGTTTCTCGCAAAAACGCAAAGGAGGACGCAAAAGCGCCATGGTCAGGTTCCGGGATTGCAGGCTGGGAGCAGCGCGCGGAGGAAGCGGAGGGCGGCGGGTTTGGCGCCTTCTCCGATTTCGCCCGGCGGGCCGACGCAGCTTGGGCAGCCGGATTCGCAGGGGCAGGATTCGATGAGCTGGGCCGTGGCGGCGAGCAGTTTTTCGCGGAGGGCGAACAGCGGCGCACTTTGGCCGATGCCTCCGGGGTAAGCATCGTAGAGAAACAGATTCGGCTCGTAGGCGGGCACGCCCTGGGTAAGGTCCTCAGTGAGGGCAACGCCGAGGTCGCGCGCGTCGCACATGAGGAGCAAGGCAGCGATGGCGCGCATGGCGTTGGCGAGTCCGCTGAGCCCGCTTTGCTTTTGCGCGGGGGACAGATCGGGGAAACGGTTGAGGAACGCCTCGCTGAAGTGCAGCCAGAACGACGTGCTTTGCATTTCCTGTTCGGGAATGGAGAGGTGACCGGCACCGATGTTTTCAAAAGTGTAGAACTTCAGTTTCTTGAAGCCGACGATCTGGCGGTTGACGCGGACTTCTCCGTGGGCGGCGAGGGCTTCGGCTTGTGGGGCCTCGTCGAAACGCTCGAGTTCCTTCACTTGCACGTTGTCGATGGCCTGGGTGAAGTAGTCGCATTCCACGCTTCGGACGAAAGCCTTGCGCTGGGCATAATCGAACTTCTCCACTTGAAACTGGCGCGCTTCGTGGAGATAAATGGCCTTTTCGTGCAGCTCGACGAGCGCGGCCGGGAAGGAAACTTCGGCGATGACGCGCGCCTCAGTGGTGGTGTCGATGACGATGAAGTTGTCGCTGGTGACCGCGCGGAGGCTGATGGCGTCGGCGGGGTAGGTGTCGGAGGTCCAGTGCCAGGATCCGGCGGATTGATGCAGCAGGCCGAGTTCGCCGAGGAAGCGGCAGAGCGGGGCGGTGTCCTGGCCGCCGAACTTTTCTCCCTCGCGAACGGGCAGCTCAAAGACGGCGCACTTGAGATGATTCAACAGAATCTCGAGGTTGTTCGGGTTGATATAGGCGTGCTCGGGAGACTGGCCGAAGAAGTATTCCGGGTGTTCGACGATGTACTGATCGAGGGGAGCGCTGGAAGCCACCAGCACCGCCAGCGAGGTATTCTGGCGGCGTCCGGCGCGTCCGGCGCGCTGCCACGAGGAGGCGACAGTGCCGGGGTATCCAGCCATCACCACGGTATCGAGAGAGCCGATGTCGATGCCAAGCTCGAGCGCATTGGTGGCGACGACGCCGCGGATCTCGCCGTCGCGAAGTTTCCGCTCAATCTCGCGGCGCTCGCGCGGAAGGTAGCCGCCACGGTAACCGCGAATGGAGCCTGGCGGGGCGAGTCCTTTTTCGCAGGCGTCCTTGAGATAGGTGATGAGGATCTCGGTGGCGAGGCGGTTGTTGCAGAAGACTAACGTCTGCTGGCCCTTGTCGATCAGCTCCACGGCGATGCGTTTCGTTTCGTGGAGGTAGCTGCGGCGGATGCCGAGCTGGTGGTTGACGACCGGGGGGTTATAGAAGACGAAGTACTTCTCACCAGTAGGCGCGCCGCTGTTGCTCACCAGTTCGAAGGGCTCTTCGATCAAGGCTTCGGCGAGTTCCTTGGGGTTTGCAATAGTGGCCGAGCAGGCGATGAACTGCGGTTTCGATCCATAGAAATCGCAGATGCGCTTGACACGGCGGACGATGTTGGCTAGGTGGCTTCCGTAGACACCGCGGTAGTAATGAAGCTCGTCGATGATGAAGTAGCGGAGGTTCTCGAAGAACTTGGCCCACTTGGTGTGGTGCGGCAGGATGCCGCTGTGCAGCATGTCGGGGTTAGTGAGAGCGACGCGGGCTTTTTCGCGGATCGCTTTGCGGGCGTCCTGGGGGGTGTCGCCATCGTAGGTGAAGACGCCGATGTCGGAGGACATGGCGTCGACGGCGGCCTTGAATTCGTGGAGTTGATCCTCGGCGAGGGCCTTGGTGGGGAACAGGTAAAAGGCACGGGCGTTGGGCTCGGCGAGCAGGCGGTTGAGGACGGGCAGGTTGTAGCAGAGGGTCTTGCCGCTGGCGGTGGGCGTGACCACCACGACGTTCTCACCGGCTTCGGCGCGGACGAGCGATTCGCCCTGATGCGAATAGAGTTTGCTGATGCCGCGTTTGGCAAGGGCCGCGGCGAGGGCGGGGTTGAGGAAATCGGGAAAATCGGCGTACTGGCCGAGGTGGGCCGGTTCATGGCGGACGGCGCGGATGGGGGAATTGGGCTGGGACTTCCATTCCATGATGCGGTGGAGGACGGCGTCGAGAGAGGGGCGGTGAACGAGCGGGGCGGCGTCGGATTGATCGGCAAACAGATTGGGGTTCATTCGCTTTTTGTTTGCCAGTATAACGCGAAAACCCCCGCTTGCGCGAGGGTCTTCGTCTTCAAGCCTAATATGGGCGAGGCAGCGCTAGCGCGCAGCGCCGCGCACGAACTCAAATCGTTCGAGGGTGGCAGCCACGGAGGGGTCTTTCCTGGTCTTGTCCAGGCGCACTACTTTGCCAACGCAGCGCAGGCGGACTGCTGTACCTTCCGAGCCAGTCGGCAAGGTGATGACAAATTCTATGGGCTGGCCGATTTCCACATCGGCTGGAGCGGTGAAGAGTACGCCGCTGGAGCTTAGGTTGCAGGTTTGGCCCGATTGGACCGGGGAGCGAGAGCCCGAACGTAGAAGTTCGAACGGAAGGCGCAGATCGTAGCGATGGTTTCGTCTGAGATCTCTCAAGGGCATCAAACTCACTGTAAGGCGGATAGCCTAAAAGGTCAATGGTGTTTGGTACGAAGTGGCTAAGATTAGTACTAGTACCGATTTGGTAACAACTTAGGAGAGGAACTTGGCGTGCGAAAATGACGTCTGAAGGGGCATGGGCGGCGAGAGCTGCAAGGAGCGAACATTTGCGAAAGACTGTACGGATCATTTCGGGATTCACGCTGATCGCTGTAGGACTGGTGTTGGCGATCCCGCTTGTTCCGGGCCCTGGCTTCCCGTTGGTGTTGGTGGGACTGGCACTCCTGGCAGATCACTTTCATTGGGCGCGGCGGATGATGGACTGGGTGAAGGGGAAGTGGGAGAACGTGAAGTCGGCGGCGACTGGCGCGGGAGGAAAGCCGCAGTAGATGCGGCTCGGACGGGACTGAAATCCCGTCAAGGCTGGCCTGGAACGGCCAGCCGCGGCCAGGATTGGCCGCCCCAGTGTGCCCAGCATGGGCAGAATCTTGTTGGATGAAAGGAGCCAACCGGAGCCGATGACAGGCAACCGTAGCGAAACGCAAGGCGTAGCCGCGAGGTGAAGCTGAAAGAAGCGCGT
>JACQZR010000056.1 GCA_016213775.1 Acidobacteriota bacterium | reverse complement strand
GTATGGCCTGGAGGGTGAGAAAGAAACCGTGGTCATTCACGGAAACAATTTTGAATCCCGACGATCATGCCGTACAATGAAATTCCATCGGTTGGCGGTTAGTGTCTTAACTGATTGTCTCAACTATGGGGACCACTCCAATTTCCGATTTCGCGTCGCCGTTCCCGCGTCCGGAACGAAGCCAATCTCCGCTGGCCAACTGAACACTTCTGAACACAATTTCCAATTTCCCGTCGCCGTTCCCGCGTCCGGAACGAAGCCAATCCCTTCGCCGCGCCGCACGCCGTTGCGTGCGTCTCTTCAAAAGACATCGAGCAGGTGGCCGAGCTTTTCTCGTTTTGTCCTGAGGTAGTCCTCCGTAGTTTCCTGAGGCGGCACGATGCAGGGAACACGTTCCGCGACACGGACTCCGGCGCGCTCCAGGGCTTCTATTTTTTCAGGGTTGTTGGAGATCAGGCGGACGCTTTGGAGGCCGAGGTCGCGGAGGATGGCCCCGGGGATTTCATAATTACGGAGGTCGGCTTCAAAGCCTAGCTGCTCGTTGGCCTCGACAGTGTCGGCGCCGTCATCCTGGAGGGCGTAGGCGCGGAGTTTATTCATCAGACCGATGCCGCGGCCTTCCTGCATTTCGTACAGGAGAACGCCCCGACGTTCGGCGGCGATCATGCGCACCGACAGTTCGAGTTGCGATCGGCAATCGCAGCGGAGACTGTGAAACACGTCGCCGGTGAGACACTGGGAGTGGATTCGGACGAGGGGCGGTGGACCGCTGAGGTCCCCCATGACGAGCACGGCGGCTTCTTCCACGCGATTGGCAAAGTGCCCCTCGTAACCGTGGATGCGGAAATGGCCAAACCGGGTGGGGAGGTCCGCCTCGGCCTTCTTCTTCAGGCGAAATGGTGAGGATGGGAGCATTCGGAGAACGGCGATCGTACGAAAGGAAGGTCTCTTCTCAATTATAATGGGCATCGCGGGACGATGCTGGAACAATACCTCGTGATCCTGTTTGTGAAGCTGGCGGTCTCAGCATCGCTGGCGACGATCCTCGCGCGCCCGACCACCGTACAAAGGATGTTGCTGGAGGAAGAGCGGTCGTTGCAGAAGCGGCTGCAACTGGCGCTGGGGTTCTCCATTGTGTTTGGCACGAGCGTGGCTACGCGAGTGATCAGCCGGAATGTTTACCAGGCGGTGGACCTCGGGTTGGAAGGCGCGTTGTTGAGCGGCCTGGTAGGAGGCTATGTTTGCGGGTTGTCGTCGGGGATCCTGATTTCTGTGCCGGCGATGCTGAACGGAGAGTTGCTCACCATGCCCCTATTCGCGGGTTTGGGCGTGGCAGGTGGTTTGTTGCGCGACCTTGCGCCGGAGAAGGAAGAAGTCTGGAGATTCTCTCCGTTTCTCGATCTGAAGATCTATAGGATGCTGCGGCAGAGGATCGATCCGCCGCGGGTGATGTTCCATCTGGCGTTCCTGATGTGCGTCTTCTTCGCGGAGTTCATCCGTCTGAATATGTCGCGGTCCTTCGGTGCAAGGTATCTATTTGTAATCTGGCCGGACAAGGAATCGGCCACCACTTTGCTTTCCGTTGCAACCTACAGCGCGACTCTGTTTGCCGTTACGCTACCGCTGAAGGTGTGGAACAACACGCGCAACGAACGAAAGCTGGAAGCGCAGCAGGTCCTGTTGACGGAGGCGAGGCTGGCGGCATTGACGCGCCAGATCAATCCACACTTCCTCTTCAATACTCTGAATTCGGTGTCGTCATTGATCCGGACAAATCCCGAGCAGGCGCGGACGATGATCATCAAGCTGTCGAACATTCTGCGGCGGTTGTTGCGCAAACAGGAGAACATCTCGATGCTGCGCGAGGAGATGAAGTTCATCGATGATTATCTTGCGATCGAGATGGTGCGTTTCGGAGAGAAGCTGAAGGTGGAGAAAGACGTGGACCCGCGCACGTTGGACATGATGGCGCCGACGATGGTTCTACAGCCGATTGTCGAGAACAGCATCAAACATGGATTGAGTAGCAAAGTGGAGGGCGGCACGATACGGATCGCCAGCCAGCCACTGGGCAGCCGTCTTCTGCTTATCATTGAAGACGATGGCGTGGGGATTGACGAGGAAAAACTCGGAAACCTGTTTGAGAGAGGGATTGGGGTGAGCAACGTGAACGAACGGTTGAAAGTACTCTACGGCGATGATTTCCGGTTTAGCGTGATCAGCAACCCGGGGAAAGGGACGCGGACCGAGATTGAGATCCCACAACTCACAGCCACGCTTGCGGCGGTATCCTAATAGGGCTTATATGCAGAATCTGTTAAAGACTTCAGCCTTGCAGCTTGAAGACAGGCTTCCAGTGACCATCGCTGAGAGGACACGCCGCGTCTACGACCGGGTGTCGGCGGTGTATCCACTCTCCACGATGTTCTTTCATTCCAAAGCGCACAAGGCTGCGCTGGCTGAATCGGAGATTCGCGACGGCAGGCAGGTTCTGGAAATCGCCACGGGAAGCGGCGAGATGTTCCGGCGGCTGGTGAAGGCGAACCCGTCAGGCACGACAATTGGTTTGGACCTGTCGCCGAACATGGCGGCGCGCACACAGAAGCAGGTACGGGAGGAGTTTCCCTCGGCGAACGCACGCTGCCAAGCGGTGGATGCGCGGTACCTGCCGTTCCGCAGCGAGTCGTTCGACGCGGTAGTGTGCTGCTACCTGTTGGAATTGCTCTCCTCGGAAGATGTGCATTTGACACTATCGGAGATCCGCCGTGTTTTGCGCCCGAGGGGGAGCTTGACGCTGGTGATGATCGGGGAGAACACGAAGCTGTTCAATATGTGTTACCGGGTTGTCAGCAGCATCGTTCCCGCGTTTTGGGGAAGGCAGATTGAGCAGCAGGTACCGGAGTTCCTGTCGGCGCACAAGTTCAACATTGTGACGGACCAGATGGTCAGGCAGTCGTTCTACCCTTCGCGGGTGATGTCGGCGCGTAAGTAGACTACTCGGTCAAGGCCTGATAGACGGAAGTCATGAACTTTGGTTGGATGTCCGTGGAGTTGGGCATCAACTGAATCATCAGCACAACAACGAGGCGCGCCTGGCGGTCGACCTGATAGGTGGTCCCGTAGGCGCCGCCCCATCCGAATGAGCCGACGCTGGCCATACCGCTGGCTCCGTAGCGATCGATGGTTTGGAAGCCGAATCCGAATCCAAGTCCGGTTGCGGAGTGAAGCGTGCCGGATTGATTGGTGGTCATGAGTGCCGTGGCGCGGGGGCCGAGGATGCGGATACCACCGAGGGCTCCACCGTTGCGGATCATTTCGAGGAAGCGGGCATAGTCGCGCGCCGTGGAGGTGAGGCCGGCTCCACCGGCAAAACTTTTGCGCGGGCCGTCGACGTAATGGCCTTGTCCTTTGGAGCCTTCTGCGGCGCGGACAATTCTTCCGTTGGGACCACTGTAATAGACTGTGGCGAGCCGTTCGCGCTCAGCGGTGGGAACGAAGAATCGGGTGTCTTTCATTCCCAACGGGCCGGTGATTCGAGTGCGAATGAACTGATCGAGTGGCATGCCGGAGGCCTTTTCGACGATGCAGCCGAGGATGTCGGTATTGTAGCCGTAGACGAAAGCTTCGCCGGGTTGGGAGACGAAAGGCAACGTGCCGAGACGCTCCATGGTGTCGCAGACAGGCTCGTCTTTGTCCGCCGTGTACCAGCCGTTTCCGGCGGCGGGTCCGAGTCCTTTGGCCTCGTAGAGTGAGGCGATGTGGGGTTCGCGGCCATAGGAGATACCGGCGGTGTGAGTAAGTAAATCAGCGATGGTGATGGCCCGTCTTGCGGGAGCCGCGCCGGATTCGTTCTTGAGCGCAACCGTGGTCTTCTTGAAAGTGGGAATAAAGTTGCCGGCGGGCTCGTTTATACCGATCTTGCCCTCTTCAATCAGAGCCATAATCGCGGCGCTCGTAATGGCCTTGGTCTGTGAGGCGATGCGGAAAAGGGTGTCGGTGGTCATCTTGCGGCCGGCTTCCTTGTCGGTCCAACCGAAGGCCTTTTCGTACACAGGTTTTCCATCGCGCAGGACAAGCGCCACAGCGCCGGCGACCTTGTCCTGATCGACGAATTGCTGCAGGTTGCGGTCGATGCGGGAGAGACGATCCGGGGCCAGCGCTGCAGCGGCGGGGCGCGGCGCGGGAACGGGCTGCGGTTGGGCGAAGCAGGTGGCCAAAGTGGCGAAACTCAGAAGTAATGAGTATGCGGGGAACATTGTATTTATCGTCGCTGATGTTAGCATGATGGGTCACCGCTCCGGAAACGGCCGCGGCTGTGCGGCTTCAAGCACTCCCGGATTCTCGCGGCGCAAGCGCAGTGACGTCTCTTTCGCGATTCGAGCTTCATCTTCCTGTCCCATCCGAAAGTAGATTTGGGAGAGCATGACCCAGGGCTGCGCGTTGTTCGGATCGAGCCTGGCGGCCTGCTTAAGTTCGTCCAGCGCCGCCGGCAACTGTCCAAGGTTCATCAACGCGCGCGAGAGCGCAACCCGGGCCGGCGAATAATCCGGCCGGATCTCCAGAGCTTTGCGCAACGGCGCCAGGGCCTTTTCCCATTGCGACAACTTCACCAACAAGTCGCCATAGAAGAAGAAGGGCTCTTCGTAGCGCGGGTCCAAGTCCATCGCCAGGTGCAGATGCTGCAGAGCGGTTTCGGTGACGCCGCGCTTTTGTAAGTAGTAACCATGTTCGAATTGGGCCCGGGCCGAATTTGGGAAGCGCCGCACGGCGCCGGCAGCGAGTTCGGCAGCGGCCGGCAGATCCCCGGCATCGTGATGGGCCTTGATGGCGAGCAGGTATAGATTCTCGTCGTCCGGGGCGACCTTCAAGGCCTCCCGCGCGATCGCCGCCGCTTCCTGAAAATAGCGCCCGCGGCTGTATTCGACGCTGAGCACTTGCATCAACTTCACGTTGCGCGGTTGGAACGGGAGTGCTTGTCTCCAGGCGCGAATCGCCTCCTCGCGCCGCTCCAGTTGCTGAAAGTTCATGCCGCGGATCAGGTGAACCTGATAGCCCGGTCGAACCGCTGCCGCGCGATCGAGGAGCGCCACCGCTTCCCTCTGGGCACCATTGCGATGCAGATACACGCCATAGTTGAACAGCGAATCGTAGTGTCTGGGATCCTGGGCAATTGCCTGCTGCCACAAGCGCGCGGCCGCCGGCCCATCGCCCTGTTGCGCCGCAGCCAGCGCCCGATCGGCCAGCGGATCCGCGGGAGACTGCATCAGGAGTGCCGCCAGTAGCAGCCGGGTCATTTCCTGCCAGCGCCCTCCTTCAAGTTGAGCGTGGTACCCGCGGTCCCGCCGTCAAAGGTCTCGGTCTTGCCGGATGGCCACTGCACGCGCACGAGGTCCACTCTCGCCGCCTGCCCCAAACCGAAATGCAGTCTACGCTCGTTTTGCGACAGGAAGCTCGATTGGCACAAGACGGGCAGCGTCTGGCGGACGCCGCCGGCTTCGATCGTAACCACTGCGCCGATGGCTGAGCGGTTAGAGAGTACTCCCTCCAGCGCCACCTTGATCCAGCGCATGGATCCCGTGAGAGCGTTTCGCAGCAGCGAGGGCGGTTCACCCATGTTCATAACGGCGACATCGATGTTTCCGTCGTTATCGAAATCCGCAAAGGCTGCGCCACGGCTGGAGTGCTTGACGCCGATGCCGCTGCCGGCCACGACGCTGACGTCCTCAAACCGGCCGTCGCCGAGATTGCGATAGGCCAGCCACGGCTGGCGATAGGTCTCATTACGGCCCCCGCGATCCAGTTCCGGATAGACATGACCGTTCACCTGAAAAATGTCCTGCCAGCCATCGTTGTCCAGATCCAGAAGCGCCACGCCCCAGCCGACGTATTGCGGGTTCACGGCCAAGCCTGCAGAAAGCACAGAGTCTTCAAAGATGCCACCACCTATATTGCGAAAGAGGTTGGGATGGTCGCCGGCGAAGTTGGTCTTCACGATGTCGAGCAGGCCGTCGCGATTGTAGTCTCCCACGCCAACCCCCATGCCTCCCTGCTCGAAACCATGCTCATTGAAAGCAACGCCGGTCTCGACGCCGAACTCGCGAAAGCGTCCGTTCTTCTCGTTGCGGAACAGCATGCTCGGCGTGGAATCGCAAGCGATGTAGATATCTATCCATCCGTCGCCGTTGAAGTCGGCGGCAACCGCCGTGAAGGCGTAGAAACCCTGGATGGCGCCAATACCGGAGGCTTGGGTTACATCTTCGAAGGTTCCGTCGCTACGTTGATGAAACAGTGTTGCGCGGCCGAAGGGCAATCCGCGCGGGCCGCAAAACACGGGCATCCCCTTCCACTCGCAGTTGGACGTCTTCCCCGGCGCTGGAGTTGTGGCGGGATCGAATTGCTGATAGCTGGTCACGAAGAGGTCCAACCGGCCGTCACGGTCGTAGTCGAGGAAAGTGCAGCCAGAACTCCACTCCTTCGGCGGGCCCGCCACGCCCAGGCGCGCGCCGGCTTCCTCGAAGGTACCCTTGCCGCTATTGAGAAAGAGCAGATTCGGCCCCCAGTAGGTCACAAAAATATCGTCGTCTCCATCGTTGTCGATGTCGGCCACGCAGACACCGTTGCCCCAGCCCGCTCTGTCCAGGCCGGCGGTTTTGGTTACGTCCGTGAAGGCGCCCTTGCCCGTGTTGCGATAGAGGCGATTCGTGGGCGGCGTGGTATTGCCGAATCCCTCCAGGCGTGACGAGTTCACCACAAAGAGATCGACCCATCCGTCGCGGTCGAAATCGATCGCCGCCAGTCCGGTGCCGTTGGCCTCGATGATGTATTTCTTGGCGGCGGCATTGCCGACGATGACCGGCGACGTTAGACCCGCTTTGGTTCCGATGTCATCGAATGTCGCCGCGAAAGGCCGTCCAGAAGGCGCCCCGCGTGGCGCTGCAGGGGCATTCCGCGTCGCCACACCCTGCGACAAAAGCCGGCCGGCGGCGCAGAAGAGCAGAAACAGAAGGAATACGCGAACTGGTTTATGCCCCATCAATCTGGCCCGTCAGGAGAATTCAATGTCAGGGTAGCATTGTCAAGGTGAAGTGTCCAGGTCGCAGCGGGGGATGTACTGTGCTGCCAGTATCGGTAACTACAGCGGTGATGAGCGGCCGGCTGCCAGCAGATCCGCAGCGCTTCTGAAAAGGGGGTTGCATTGCGATAATCTCGAAGGTATACTTGCATCCAGACTATCTGGGTCCCCAAAAACCAAAGGAGCTTCCTCGATGCAAAAGCCACTCCGATCGTTGACTTTTCCGTTAACTGTAGCGATGCACTTCGTGTCCCTCGCCGGGCTTGCGCAAACCACTGCGACGCTGGTAGGCGACGTGTTCGATCCCAGCGGGAATTACATTCCAGGCGCCGCGGTAACGGTTATCAGTGAGGGTACCGGGTATGCGCGCACCGTCGCGACCAACATGGCGGGCCAGTACCGCGTTACCCCCCTCAACCCTGGCACCTACAACATTGAAGTGAAAGCGCAGGGGTTCAAGAGCCAGTTGCGAAACGGTGTTGTGCTCCAGGTGAGCGCGGTACTGGAAGTGGACTTCACCATGGCACTTGGGGCGGTGACAGAGACTGTGGAGGTGGCCGGCGCCGCACCCGTGCTGCAAACCGAGGAGGCTTCGGTGGGTAACGTCGTGGCGGCCAAGGACCTGGAACGGCTACCCGTGAACGGGCGCAACTATACGCGCCTGATCCTGCTAATGCCGGGCACCAGTTCGGTGACGCGCAGTCAGTCGCAGGGTACGGCACAATCCGGCACATCGTTGTTTTCGGTGAACGGCGGACGGCCGCAGGACAACAACTTCACTCTCGACGGATTCGACTCGAACTTCCAGATGATGAACTCGCCCGGCATTTCGCCGCCCATGGACGCGATGCAAGAGTTTAAGATTGCCACCAACACGGGTTCGGAGTTCGGCCGCTCCATGGGTGCGAACGTTTCCATGGTCATCAAATCGGGCACCAGCAAGATTCATGGCACGGTCTACGAATACCTCCGCAACAATGTGTTCGACGCCAACGAGTTCTTCGCCAACCGGAGTTCGCTCCCCAAAGTTCCGTTCAAGCTGAATCAATATGGGGCAAGTATCGGCGGGCCGATTCCGAAACTGGCCAGAGGCAAGATGTTTTGGTTTGCCAGTTGGGAAGGATTCCGCAGCCGCCGCAGTTCCACGCAAATCGGCAGCGTACCCATAGCGGATTTCCGCGCTGGCGATTTTTCGGCGCTGCTCGGCGGCGCGAGCCGCACGGTTATCACCAACCCGTTTTCCAGCAATGCTCCCTATCCGAACAACGTGATTCCAGCCTCGCAAATCAACAAGGCGATTCCGACGGCGCTCGAACTCACTACGCCGCTGCCCAATCGCGCCGGATTGACGCAGAACTACATTGCCAGCGGCAGCCAAGGCATCAACCGGGACGGTCTGCACTGGCGCTATGACTACAACATCAACGAGAAGAACTCGTTCTACTTCCGCTACAGCTATCAGAATGCGGACTTGCTGAGCCCGCAACTGCAGCCGATCTTCAAAAGCCGCAGCGAATTCGACGTAGTGAACTTCGGCGCCTCGTGGATCCATATTTTCAGTCCCACAACGACGCTGGAGGTAGGCTTCGGCACCAATCAGCCCATCAGCCCCGGCATAACGGACAAAGGATCCCTCACTCGCGCCGACTATCTGGCCAAGACCGGAATGCAGATGTATCAGAAGGACGTCTTCGGCGATCCGCTTGTCAATATCTCGATCGGTTCATATAGCATCCCGGGAGTCGGGGGACAGGTGATCGGCGACAACATCTGGCAGTGGCGAGGGAACGTTACGAAGATCGTGGGGAAGCATTCGTTCAAATTCGGCGGGCAGTATCACCACCGGCAGTTCTTCACCAATGGCTCCAACCCCATGAACGGAGACGCGCTGTTCCTCGGCGGCGTGACCGGCTTCCCCATGGCCGACGCGTTGCTCGGATACCCCGGTGAAGTGCGGCGCGGCGAAGGGAACACTCTCACCGATGGCATCGGGCACTTCGTGCTGGCCCACGTCCAGGACGACTGGCGGGTCACCAAGAAACTCACAATCAATCTTGGTTTGATGTATCAGTTTGGCAGCCGTCCGTACGATTCGACGGACCGGCTGGGCAACCTGTACGTACAGCGGGATCCGCAAACGGGCGTCTATAGCGGAAGGCTGCTGTGGGCCACGACGAATCCACAACCCAATCCCGACACCGGTCAGGCGAATTCGCCCGCGCGCACCGACGGGTTCGGACGCGCGCTCATCCGGAGCGATAAGAACGACTGGGCCCCGCGCCTGGGAATCGCCTACAAAGTTAACGACAAGACCGTGGTGCGAACCGGCGTTGGCATGTTCTACAACTCGACGTTCGTTCAGGAGTTGCAGGATCTGCGGAAGTTCTGGCCGTTCACGGTGCAGCAGGTGTTCAGCCCCAACCGCGGTGGCGTGCTGGATCAGTCGATCAGCGCACCGGGTCCGGCGTTCTCCAACACTTCGGCGATCGGCGGCTGGCCGCAGAATCCGGACAACCGCTCGCCGTACTCCACACAGTGGAATCTGTTTGTTCAGCGCCAACTCCAGGACGATCTGTCGTTCGAGATCGGCTACGTGGGGTCGGCCAGCCGCAAACAGATCGGCTATTCGCCGTTCAACAACGCCCTCACCCCCGGTCCGGGCGCCATCCAGCCGCGCCGCCTGTTAACCAACTTCGGAGACCTGGACGGCGGATCGAACCAGTTCAGCGGTTCGTACAACGGGCTGCAGACTTCGCTCAAGAAGCGGTTCTCTCGAGGGTCGCAGTTCAACCTGAACTACACCTGGCAGAAGTCGCTCGACAATCAGTCTTCACTTGCCGAGAACCAGAAGACGCAGGATCCTTTCAATCGCCGTCCCGATTGGAGCCGGTCGAGCTGGGACATCAACCACGTTCTGGTGTTCTCTTACGTGTACGAACTTCCCTTCGGCCGCAACCGCCGCTTTGGCGGCAACATGAGCCGCGCGGCGGAGTTGATCGCCGGCGGCTGGTCACTCGAAGGAATATCCCGCTTTGAGTCCGGCCCGCCGTTCATGGTATTCACCAGCGAGGACATCGCGAATACAGGCCGTAAGACGCAGCGTCTCAACTACGTGGCCGGCAACCCGAATCCCAACGCTGGACCGAAGACGGCCGAGCAATGGTTTAATACCGGCGCTTTCGTGCGGCCGCAGCAGTATAGCTTCGGGAATGTCTCGCCCTATGTCACCAACGCTGACGGCATCATCGGCATGGATGTGGTGCTCCAGAAGGAGTTCCGGATACGGGAAGGACATGGACTCGAGCTCCGTTGCGAGTTCTACAACTTCCCGAACACAACGAGTTTCGGCGACCCGCAGGGAAACATCAATACCGGCAGCGCGTTCGGCACAGTCACCAGCCAGCGAGTCAGCTCGCGGCAGATTCAGTTCAGCCTGCGCTATCGCTTCTGACGCTCGTAAACCCAGGGGGCGCGGGCGCTCCACGCCCCCCTTTGGCAGCAGTCGGCCAACAGCCCCAAGATCGAGTTGCCAGACAGAAAGCGTGCCGAGCACGCCGTCGGCTTCAAGGTCGAGGGTACGGTCTAACGCGCCGTCGACGCCCTCGGCACCACTCGAGGTTGGAGCAGGATAGATTGCGGTTTCGGCGGCGTCTTGGATTCGATCAGCATGATCGCGAGTTCCCCCGCGCGGGCTCCCATGTCCACGCTGTTCTGGTCCACAGAAGATAATGGAATGCGCAGGAATGGCGCGTAGACCACATTCCCGCAGCCGATGACGGCGACGTCTTGAGGAATCCTGAGGCCCGCCTCAAGGATGGCCTGCATCGCACCCATAGCGGATGGATCGTTATAGCAGAAGACGCCGTCGGGTTTCGGATCGAGATGGAGTAACATGTTCATGGCGCGATATCCGCTGGCGTTTCCCGCCTTATCACCGGTTTCTTCCTGGACGACATAGCCGGCCGGCGCCTCCAGTGAATTGCGGCGCAGTTCAACCCGGTACCCGTTGAGCCTCCCCATCGCCGTGCTGACTTCAGGTCCCCGGATATGAGCGATCCGGCGGCAGCCAGCGGCGATCAGGTGACTGGTTGCGAGGATGCCCGCCTGCTCGTCGTCGATCCCCACGAAATTGGCGGGAAGGCCGATGAACTGGCGGTCGAGCAAGACGTACGGCGTCTTGCGCTCCTCGATGCGGCGGAAACTTTCAACCGTCCACTGCGCCGAGGCGACGAGCAATGCGTCTGCCCTCCGGGTGAGCAACTCCTCAATTTCTTTGCGTTCGAGCTCGACGTTCTCTTCCGAGGACGAGATGAAGAGCCCGTAGCCTTTCGCTCGCAACACGCGCGACAGACCTACAGCCAATTCGGCGAAAAACGAATGGACCAAGTCGGGAACGATCAATCCGACACTATAGGTACGGCCGGTAACCAGAGCCCGCGCCGCTGGATTAGGCTGATAGTTCACCTCCTCCATCCGCTTCATGACGCGCTGCCGTGTTTCCTGGCTGATGTCGGGGTGATTGCGGAGCACCTTGGAAACCGTGATTACCGAAACCCCAAGATCCCGTGCAATGTCCTTCATTCTGCTAGCCACGAGTACCAGCTTACCGTCGGACACCGTTAACGTCAATGGACTCTACGGGAGTCATATGTACATCACAGCGCAGGATTTATTATCACTGTAACGATAACTTCAGGCGAAGCTGGTGGCAGGGACGGAGACAGCAGGAGGAGAGTACGTTCGGTGCGGATGTCGTTATCGTCGCTGATAGTAGCATGCGCGCGGCGGGTTGTCTTGCGCCAGAATGAGGACATGTGGAAGAAAGAAGCGGACAGCCGGTTCGACGCGGTAGTGAAAACGATGTTCATGGATGACACGCCAACGCCTCTGGCGCGCATGACCAATGGGATTCCTGTCAAGGAATTCCTGAACGTGGAACTGCCGGATGTTTTTGAGCGCCGGGCCGATCTGGTGATGCTCCTGGAAGACGGCACGATTCTGCACATTGAGTTTCAAAGCAGCAATGACAAGACCATGGCGCATCGCATCGTGATCATGGACGCGCTGTTGGATCTTCGCTATGGCAAACCGTTACGTCATGTTGTCCTGTATATGGGGCAGCCTCCGATGAACATGCCGGATATGCTGAAGACGCTGTGCACGGAATGCCATTACGAGCTGCGGGATATCCGGGAAGAGGACGCTGGGGCATTGCTGAAGAGCAATGTTCCGGCTGACGTTGTGCTCTCGTTGCTGGCGCAGAGCGGAACGCCCGATGTGGGTGCAGTGGTACGGCGATTAGCTCGATTGCCCCGGTCGCAGCGCGACAAGGCTCTGATTCAACTTGCACTGCTGGCTGGATTGAGAAAGCTCTCGGGCAGGATACAATTGGAGTTGAGGAAGGTTGGTATGGTCATCGACATTTCAAAGAATGTGATCGTGCAACAGTGGCGGAAGGATGCTATCGCGGAAGGGCTCGCGGAGGGTCGTGCCAAAGGGCGTGAGGAAGGGCGTGAGGAAGGGCGTGAGGAAGGGCGTGAGGAAGGGCGTGCGGAAGGGCGTGAGGAAGGGCGTGCGGAAGGGGAGTTGAAACTGATTCGCGAACTGCTCGCCGCCAAGTTTGGCCCGCTTCCGTCGTGGGCGAGGGAGAAGTTGAAGTCCCCCAAGCCCGCACAGGTGGAGCGATGGGCTCGCAAGATCCTCACCGCCGATACGCTGGAAGGGGTCCTGGGCAAGCGTCAGGTCGCCAGATAGGATGTCACCGGGCATGCACCCAAATGATATGATTTGCGGCAGGAGGCCCATTTTTCGTGGATTCCACTCGCCGCAATCTTCTCTCTACACTGGCCGCAGTGCCGGTGATTTCACAAACTGTTCCTGGCGCCAATGATCGTATCCGCTACGGCTTGATCGCCGCCGGCGGCCGTGGCCGGTATGTCAGCAAGATCTTTTCGAAGCTGGGGGCGGAGTGCGTTGCCGTGTGCGACGCCTATGAGCCCAATATCGAACTGGCCAAGAAGGACTCACCAGAAGCGAAGGGGTATGTCGACTACCGCGCGCTGCTTGACCGCAAGGACATCGATGCTGTGCTGATCGCATCGCCGGACCACTGGCATTGCCGCATGCTACTCGATTCCATCGCCGCCGGTAAGGACGCGTACTCGGAGAAACCGCTCTCCAAGAGTCTGCAGGAAAGCAAGCTGATGATCGACGGGGTGCGGAAGTCGAAGAAGGTGGTGCAGATCGGCATGCAGAGGCGCAGCGCCGAGGCGGTGATCAAAGCCAAACAACTGGTGGACGATGGAGTTCTGGGACGGGTAACGCTGGTGAAGCCGCAATGGAATTGGAACATCTCCAAGCCGCTGAACAATTCGCCGCTACCGGGCAAGCTGCACTGGGACCGTTTCCTTGGCAGCGCGCCAAAACGGGACTTGGAGCCAATGCGATTCCGCTACTGGCGCTACTTCTGGGACTACGCGGGCGGCAACATGACCGATCAGGGAACGCACCTGATGGACGTAGTGCAATGGTTCACCAAACAGGGTCCGCCGAAATCGGCGATCTGCCATGGATATGTCGCGAAGATGACGGGTGCGGAACATCCAGACGTGTTTTCGGCGGTGTTCGAGTATCCGGACATGATGGTCACCTGGACGTTGGATTACGCCAATTCGTATCAGAACGGCTGGTCCATCACGTTCATGGGGGATAAGGCCACGATGATCCTGGACGATGCGGGATACCAGGTATACGCCGAACCGTGGAAACGGACGAACGAACCCATTTATCAGGAGAAAGCCGCGGTTCCAGTAGAGAGCCACGTGCAGAATTTCTTTGACTGCATCAAGTCGAGGAAGGACCCGAATTGCACGGTGGAGATCGCAGCGGCGGCGGTGGCGGGACCGCACCTGGCGAATCAGGCATTACTGAAAGGGCGCAAGGTCAGCTTCAACGAAGTTTAGCTAATCGCCATCGGACTGTGGATTTTCGGCGAGGTAGCGGCGGAGCCAGGCTTCGGCGGCACGAAGGTCGCGGGATATGGTGGCGGCGGAAACAGAGAGGGCCTCCGCTGTTTCCTCAATAGTGAGTCCGCCGAAATATTTGAGCTCGATGACGCGGACCTTGCGTTCGTCGAACTTGGCCAGTTCCAGGAGCGCGTCGTCGAGGGCGACAAGGTCGGGAGCGCGGGAGGCCGAGACAAGTACCGACTCTTCGAGACTCGTTTTGGAACCGCTACCGCGTTTGGCTGCTTTGTGCTTGCGGGCGGCATCGACCAGGACCTGCCGCATGATCTGGGCGGCAACACCGAAGAAATGTGCGCGGTTCTGCCATTCGGGCAGGCGCTGATCGGCGAGGCGCATGTAGGCCTCGTGGATGAGCGCGGTGGGCTGGAGCGTGTGATCGGGCCTTTCGCGTTTGAGGTAGCTGTCGGCGAGTTTGCGCAGTTCCTGATAAACAAGCGGCATCAGGACATCGAGCGCATCCTTATTGCCGGTCTTCCATTGGACCAGCAATCGCGTAATCTGCTTTTCTGGCTGTGGCGTCATACTCGCTCTGGGAAGTCACCTCTCAGCGCTTATCTTATCTCACTCGGTGGACGGCACGAGGTCTATAATTGAGAGTAAGCGGCCTGGATTGGCGCAACTCTCCCCTGCGCTCCGAGTCCGAATGATGGAACCGGTGGCTGGTTTGCACGTTACTGAAAGAGTTCCGACAGAGGTGGTTCAACATGAAACGGTTGCTGAGTCTTTCTATTGTTCTCCTGATGGCCACGGGCGCCGTGGCGCAGGAACGGAAACGTCGTGTGGCCGTAATGAACTTCGATTACTCGACGGTGAGCAGTTCCGTCTGGCACATCTTCAACTCGAATGTGGATATCGGGAAGGGGGTGGCGGACATCCTGGTGGACAAGCTGGTCACCACTGGGGCGTACCAGGTGTACGAACGGAAAGCTCTGGAGAAGATCCTGCAGGAACAAAATTTCTCCAATAGCGATCGTGCCAACGTTGCCACGGCGGCGCGAATCGGTCAGTTGATCGGCGTCGATGCGATTATCCTGGGGAGCATCACCCAATTCGGACGCGATGACAAGACGACAGAGGTAGGCGCGGTTGGCCGCGTGACTTCGCGGTATGGCATCACGGGCGTGGGAAAGAAACAGTCGAAGGCGGTGGTGGCTTTGAGTGCGCGTATCGTCAATGTAGATACTGCCGAGGTGATGGCCACTGCGAGCGGCACGGGTGAATCTACTCGTTCCGGCGCGGCGCTGTTGGGATCGGGCGGCGGATCGACCGCGTCGGGTGGCGGCTTCTACGACATGGGCAGCAGCAACTTCCAATCGACGATTCTGGGTGAGGCTGTGGCCAAGGCGACAGATGCGACGGCGAAGCTGTTGGACACGCAAGCCGGCAAGGTCTCGATGCGAACCATTCGCCTACAGGGATTGGTGGCCGATGCGAGCGGCGGATCTCTGGTGCTCAACATTGGCGCCAAGGCCGGCGTGAAGGTGGGCGACAAACTCGAAGTTTCGCGTGCCGGACGGGAGATCACGGACCCCGCCACTGGACGCGTCATTCGAAAGATCACCGATCGAATCGGCGAAGTGACAATCACTGAGGTGGACGATCTGTCCGCCACCGGCAAGTTCTCGGGCCCGGGCCAGCCGAAGGTTGGCGACCTGGTGAAAACAATCGACAAGTAGGTGCAGCATGGCATATCAGCCGGGCGAACGAGTCGGCGACTACGAAGTCGTGTCCGTACTGGGCGCGGGCGGCATGGGCAAGGTGTACAAAGTCCGCAACGTGATCTCCGATCGCATGGAAGCGATGAAGGTTCTGCTTCCGGACTTTCAGGAAAACCCCGAACTGGCAGACCGTTTCATTCGCGAGATCAAGGTGCAGGGCAGCCTGTCGCACCCGAACATTGCCCAATTGCATACGGCAATGCGAAACAACAACGAGTTGTTGATGCTGATGGAATTTGTCGAAGGCACGTCGGTGGATCAGATGCTCAAGCAGGGTCCGCTCGCCGCCGCGAAGGCAGCGGGAATTGCGATCCAGGTGCTGCAGGCGTTGAGCTACGCGCATTCGCGCGGCGTAGTGCATCGCGACATCAAGCCGGCTAACATCATCGTGACCGCGGAGGGTAAGGCGAAACTGCTCGACTTCGGCATCGCACGGATGAAGGCGGACCGGCGGCTGACGCAGACCGGCGTCACCCTGGGCTCGCTGTACTACATGTCGCCGGAGCAGATTCAAGGCGCGGAACTGGATGGCCGGTCGGACCTATACTCGCTGGGAATTGCCTTGTACGAGATGGTGACGGGGAAGCGCCCGTTCGACGCCACCAGCGATTTTTCGATCATGGCCGCGCACCTGCATCAGGATCCGGTCCCGCCGATCCAACATGACCCGACTCTGCCGCCGGTGTTGAACGACATCATTCTGATGGCTGCCTCGCGCGATGCGGCGCGGCGCTTCCAGACTGCCGAGGCGTTCGGGGTGGCGTTGACCAACATGCTGCGCGAGCCCGGCGCCGCCACCGCATTGCAGGGTTCCCCAGTGCCACCCCCCGCAAAGACAAAGCCAGTAGGGGCCGCTCAACCGGCGCCCGCCATGGCCGCCGCTCGTAAATCGAACCGGGCTCTCTATATGGCAGTGGGGTCCTTGGTTACGGTGGCAGTGATCGTGATTGGGGCGCTGCAGTTACCAAAGTTCTTGGGAGCGCGCGCGGATGAACAGACACAGGCGCCTGCGCAACCCGCGGCGGCCGATGTAGCCAAGCCTGTTGCAGATGTGGCGAGTCCACCGGCCACGTCGCTGACACCCGAAAAACAAACTCGCGTGTCCGATGTGCCACAGACCCCGGCCGCTTCCGCTCCGCGGCCATCGGTTGGGAAACCCGCGCCGAGCAACCCTGTGCCGGTAGAGTCGCAACCGGCTCCGGCAGCGCAGGAGCAGCCGGTGCGAGTTCCTGCGCCCGTGGTACAGCAGCCTCAGCAGCAAGTAACACCGCCTGCGCCAGTGGTCAACACAGCGGAGTTGAACGCCGTGCGCGAGCGGCTGATGAAGCTTGCTGCCCGTGTTGGCGCGGTGCAGGCAAAGGCCCGATCGCTGGAATCGTCGCTACGCGCACAAGGGCTCGGCGTGCGTGCCGACGTTTCTTCGGGGTTGAGCCGGATGACCTACTACATGGATGAGACCGAGAACGCGTTGCGATCGAATAACGTGGACGCGGCCAAGACTGCGTACCGGCGGGCGGATCAGGAAACGGAAACGCTGGAGCGGATTCTCGGCATTATTTAGCCGCCGGCTTCCATCCGTTGCCGCTGCGGATCAGAATCGCCGGCAACAGCGTGGCTGGAGCGTTGCCGATGTTCTTCGAGTTGCTAATCAGTTCCAGTTGATCGGGGACGAACTCGATCACTGTGTAATTGGCGCCCGACGGGCCGCCTGGGAAGAACGTGTCCCAGCCGTCTCGCCAATGCTTCTTCTTCTCCGCGGCGTTGTCCACAACGCGCGCTTTGCCGGCGAGCGTCACCGTGTTGGGTCCCGCGGGATCGTAGTAGGCAACGGTCACACGCTGGTTCTTGCGAATCTGGCCCACTTTGCGCGTGGCCGGGTTGGTGCCGAACCAGATGGTCATCTTTTCGTCGGGCGCAAAGGCTTCCATCAGGCGCGCACGCGGCTGTCCGGATTCATCGACGGTGATGAGAAAACAGAACCTCGCCGATGCCATGGCCGCCCGCGCTGCGTCGAGTGTCTGGGCCACGCTCGCGGTTTGTCCCGCGAGTGTGGTTGCCGCCAGGGCCAGCACGAACAGTTTCATTTTTCGATCCTGACCAGGGACTTGTCGATGGACGCGATGGTGGGCTTGCCGCTGAGTCCCATGGCGAGAGCGAGTTCGGTGGTCATCAGTTGCAGGACCTTTTCCACGCCCGCCTGTCCGAACGCACCAAGGCCCCAGAAGAGCGGTCTGCCTATGAGCACTGCCTTTGCCCCGATCGCCAGTGCTTTCAACACGTCGCTACCGCGCCGGAATCCGCTGTCAGCAAGGATAGGCAACTTGCCGCCGACAGCCTGAACGATTTCGGGCAGCACCTCAATGGACGATGGCGCGTAATCGAGATAGCGTCCCCCGTGGTTGCTCACCACGATGCCATCGGCGCCATGCTTCACCGCCAGCACGGCATCTTCGGCGGTAAGGATGCCTTTGACGAGAACCGGCACTTTGGCCCACTGTTTCAAGGTCGCGAGAAAAGCCCAGTCGAGTTTGTGGACAAGCACGGGCTCCAAACCATATGGATGGGGCTCGGTCGTACGGCGGCGGGTGGTCATGCCGGGTGGCGCGGTGGACCGGATGCGGCCGCGCAGCAGGCGTTCGCGGTGGGAATTGTAGGGACCGTCGACGGTGAGCACGATTGCCTTGAACCCCGCGGCGATCGCTTTGTCCACGCGCTCACGCGAGGAATCAAGATCCTCACGCATGTAGAGCTGCCACCATTTCACAGCCTCGGTGGACGCAGCAACTTTTTCCGGCGGAATGCTGGAGTTGATGCTCAGACACATGATGGTGCCCTTGGCGGCGGCGGCTTTCGCCGTGGCGATCTCGCCATCCGGATGTGCTTGTTGATGGCCCGCGGAGGGCGCGGTCAGGATGGGCGTAGCGATTCTTGTGCCGAACAGCGTCGTGGAGAGGTCCATCTTCTCGGTGTTCACCAGCATTCGCGGGCGGAAGATGATTTTGTCGAACATTTCGCGATTGCGCCGCAGCGTCCACTCATTGTCGACGCCACCGGCGATGTAGTCCCAGTTGGCGCGTGGGATTCGCTCCTTGGCGATGGCTTCCATCTCGAAGATGTTCGCGATTTCGTCGATGGACGGTTGGCGAGATCCAGTGTCAGGGAGATCTTTTTGCGCGTGCAGGAGGGGGGAGCCGGCGACAAGACCGGCGAGGTTGCGAATCGCGTCGCGGCGGGAGCGGGAAAGCCTGTTCATCAGCAAGGAGATCTCCAGCCATCCATGGTATGCTCATTCGCATGCGAACTGCATTGGCATCCATCTTTATTTTGCTCCTGTTGGCATGGAGCGGAGCAGCCGCTGATTTGACAGGGACATGGCTCGGCGATGTGCAGACCGACGCAGGCAGCGGCACACCCACATTTGTTCTTAAACAGGAAGGCGACAAGCTGAGCGGAACCTACTCGGGCCAACTCGGCGAGTCGAAGCTCACTGGAACGGTGAAGGGCAGTGATGTCGAGTTCGGGTTTAGCATCTCGCAAGGGGGGGATTCGATTTCCGTGAAGTATGCCGGTCAGGTACAAGCCGACGGGACAATGAAGGGCAATGTGACGCTGGGCACCCTGGCTTCCGGCACTTGGACCGCAAAAAAGAAATAATCAAAGAATGGACTTGCGCAAACCGGCCAGCCCGGAAGAACTAGCCGCGCTCTTGGCCGAAGCCTCCTCGTCGGACCGCAGCGTCGAACTGATCGGGAATGGCAGCAAACTACGCGCCGGCGGGCCAATTGCGAAAGCGGACCTGCGGATCTGCACAATAGGCCTGGATCAGGTGTATCAATACGAACCCAAGGATCTTACCGTGAGCGTCGGCGCAGGCATGACCTACGCTAAGTTTCGCGACATGCTGGCAGCCGATGGATACATGGTTCCGCTCGATCCGCCTTTCGCGGAAACCGCGACACTGGGCGGGATTCTGGCGGCGAATTCCAGCGGGCCGCGGCGGCGCGGTTTTGGGACCGCGCGGGATCTGGTGATCGGCATTCGCTTCGCGACCATGGAAGGCAAGCTGGTGCAATCGGGCGGCATGGTGGTGAAGAACGTCGCTGGACTCGATATGGCGAAGCTGCTCATTGGATCGTTGGGCACGCTGGCGGCGATTGCCGTGGTGAACTTCAAACTGATTCCAAAGCCTGCTGGAACGCGGACGTTTCTGTTTGAATACCCGGAGCTCAAGGACGCAATGACGCTGCGTGACCGCATCCTGCAAAGCGTTCTGCACCCCGTTTCGATAGACCTGCTGAATCCGGTGGCGGCGGGAATGGTAGGCCACAGTGGGTGGCTCCTGGCAATCGGAGCGCAAGGGAACGCAGCGGTGCTGGATCGTTATCAGAAGGAACTGGCTGGCGGGCAACCTCTGGAGGGGGAACAGGAAGCTTCCTTCTGGAATAGTGTCCAGAATCTAACGGAGCGGATGCTCGCGAGTCCGGAGGCTGTGGTGGTCCGGTGCTCGGTGACGTTGCAGGCGCTGGGCGAGTCGATGTCGAAACTGCCGGGAGCGGTAGTGGCGAGAGCCGGTAACGGTGTCTGCTACGCTCATCTGGATTCGGTGCAACAGGCGCGTGAGGCGATGGGGATCGGGAAAGCGGTGATGGAGTTTGGCCCGGCTGATCGCGATGGGACGCTCGAAATGTGGCCCGGCACCGGCGACGCGTTCCGGGTGATGCAGCAAGTGAAGGAAATGTTCGATTCGAAGAATCTACTCAACCGCGGCAGGCTCTATGGCAGGATTTGATATCCTCCCGCAATTCGACAAACCGCAACAGCGGGATCTGGACAAGTGCGTCCATTGCGGTCTGTGTTTGAATTCCTGTCCAACCTACCGTGTGTTGGGGATCGAAATGGACTCGCCCCGCGGGCGGATCTACCAGATGGTCCAGGTGCAGAACGGGGCGGCGTTGAGCGAATCCTACCGGGAACACATTGGCCTGTGCCTGGCCTGCCGGGGGTGTGAATCGGCTTGTCCATCCGGTGTGCAGTATGGACGCCTGGTGGAAGCCGCGCGGGCCGAGTTGGAGGCGAACACACAGCGGCACTGGACGGCTCAGGCGCTGCGTGATTTCGTGTTCACGGATCTGCTGCCGTCGCCTTTTCTGCTGCGGACGGCGGCGACCTTGTTGTGGCTCTACCAGAAATCGGGACTGCAGGCTGTCGTGCGGGCGACTGGCTTATTGGGTTTGTTCGGGAAATTGGCCGAGTTGGAGAAACTGTCGCCGCCAGCCCAGTTGCCGACGTTCTTTGCTGCCTACGGGAAGGTTTTCCCGGCCGAGGGCGACCGGAAGTACAAGGTGGCGTTATTGGGCGGCTGCATTGCGAACGTGAGTTTCGCACGACTGAATGAAGCCACTGTGCGTGTGCTACAGAAGAACGCCTGCGAGGTGCACGTACCGGCGGATCAAACCTGTTGCGGGGCACTGCACTTGCATTCCGGGATCCGGGCCGAGGCGCGGCGGTTGGCGCGCCGCAACATCGACGCACTGGCAAAGGGCGGGTTTGACGCTATCCTCACGAACTCAGCCGGCTGCGGGTCGACGCTCAAGGAATATCACGAACTGTTTGAACATGAGCCGGAGTACGCGGAGAAGTCGAGGCAGTTCTCCGAGAAGATTAAGGATATCAATGAGTTCCTGGCATCCATTCCGTTGAATCCGGCGATGCGGCAGTTGCCGTTGACAGTCACCTATCAGGATTCCTGCCACCTGGCGCACGGGCAGAAGATACGAGCGGCACCCCGGAAACTGCTGCAGGCAATACCGGGGCTTCAATTCAAGGAAATGCCGCTATCGGACCTGTGCTGTGGGAGTGCTGGAATCTACAACGTTCTGCAGACGGAGCTGTCGATGCAAATCCTGGAGCGGAAGATGGAGTTGGCGAATTCCGCGGCAACGCAGGTGATCGCGACGGCAAACACCGGTTGCATGCTGCAATTACGGGCTGGAGTGGAAAAACACGGTAACGGTCAGCGCGTGGCGCACGTCGTGGAGTTGTTAGACGAAGCTTACCGTGAAAAGTAATGAACTTGTTGGGCTTGACTTCGGCAGGCATTCCGCCGATGATTAGCCAGGAGGGATAGTTCCATGCTCCGCACAATGATCGTCTGCCTGGCGGCTTCGGCCAGCCTTTTTGGCCAACAGGCCATATCGGTCCGTTCCGGCCTTGTGCATCTCGCAGAAGGGAAAGCCACGCTCGATGGCACCCCGGTGAACCTGCGGTTCGGTGCCTATCCCATCATGAAGGACGGAGCGGTCCTCAGGACAGCTACCGGGCGCGTGGAACTGTTGCTGACCCCGGGGGCATTTCTCCGCATGGACAATAACACTGCGGTGAAGATGGTCTCAGGCAAGCTCTCCGATACGCTGGTGGAAGTGAGTTCCGGCGCGGCGCTTGTAGAAGTTGCCGGCCTTGAGAAGGAGCATCGCGTGACGGTGAGGGTAGGCGGGCTTTCGACGGAGTTGGTGAAACCGGGCCTCTACCGGTTTGATGCCAGCCCGGCGCGGGTTCGGGTGTTTGACGGACGCGCGGAGGTGACGCAGGGCAAGGAATCTCTCCCGTTGACCCGCGGAAAAGAAACCGTGGATACCGCTGTGTTAATGGCGGCCAAGTTCAGCACCAAGGACTATGATGAACTTTACGTCTGGAGCAAGGCGCGGGCGGCCAGCGTCGCCCAGGCGAACATGGTAGCAGCACGGTCGCTCCGGTCCACTGGATCTTCACGATCACTGAGCAACATGTGGTTGTGGAACCCCGCATACGGGCTGGTCACCTACATTCCGCGCTCGGGTGCGTATCACAGCGCTTTCGGCTACTACTACTACTCGCCCTCCACCATCTGGCAGGCTTATTCGAATTACGGCGGGTATAACAGCGGCGGCGGCAACTATGGCGGCAGCCAGTCGTCGTGGTCCGGCATGTCGAACTCGCCCAGCTACAACAGCTCCAGCAGCGGTTACTCCGCTCCTGTGATGAGCGATTCCGGCCGCGCGTCGGTAAGCGCGTCGGCTCCGGCAGTTTCGGCACCGGCCGGCGGTCGCGGACGGTAAGCCCGGCAGAGCCCCAAACGAAAGTTTGCAGTGGCCGCTCCCAGATGGGGGCGGCCATTTTTCTTGTGTATGCAGACACCTTACCTGTTTCCCCTGGGAGCACGACTCGGCGAAGACAACGTGGTTCTGCGTGCACGGTCGAGACGACATCGCGTGGACAATTACGCGGGGCCGCTTTCCATCAAGACGGTGCTCAAAGGGGAAGTTGCGTGGATCGTGGGCGGACGGCGGCTGGTCGTGGACCCGTCGAGTTTCCTGATCATCGCGGCCGGTGAACTGTACTCGATGAATATCGACTCGGAGCAGCCAGTGGAGACGTGCTGCGCGTTTTTCGCGGCGGGCTTTGTAGAAAGTATTGCCCGTGACATGACGTCCCCCGTCCAGTCTGCGTTGGACGAACCGTACCGCATGCCAGCGGGGTTGCCATATTTGTCAGCGATGCATTCGGTTCAGGACCGGTCCTTGGCGGGCCACGTTCGAGATCTGGCGCCGCGCTGCAAGGGCGAGTTGGCACCCAGCGGATTCGAAGAAGATTTTCTCGTCTTGGGGGAAAATCTTCTTCAGTTCTATGAGCGAGTGCGAAGAGAGGCGGCGCAACTGCCCGTGGCCAAAGAGAGCACACGCCAGGAGCTTTACCGCCGGCTGCTTACAGGCAGGGATTATCTCCACGCCCACAGCTCTGGCGGGGTGTCGCTTTTGAGCGTCGCGAGGGAGGCGTGCCTATCGCCTTATCATTTTCATCGAGGTTTCGCGCATGCATTCGGCAGGACGCCGCATGCCTACCTGACGGCTGTTCGGCTGGAAGGAGCGAGAAGGCAATTGGAAAGTGGCGCCAGCGTGCTGGAGGCGTGCCTGGCCGCGGGATTCTCGAGTACGTCCGCATTCACCAGACTGTTCCGTTCCCACTTTGGGGAGCCCCCCTCAGCAGTACGCCGCAAATTCGCAAGATCGGGCAAGAACGCGGAGGCGGAGTCATGCACACTGACTTCATGATCACATCCTTTCTGCTTGCCCTCGCCGGTTTTGCAATGCATCAACCGGCGCCTGGATTACGCGTGTCCATGGTCTCTCTGGGTGTCAGAGACATGGCGCGCTCGATTCTGTTCTATGGAGAGACCCTGGGTTTGCCAATCAGCGGCAAGCCCGGCGAAGTGACTCTGTTTCGTGCCGGCGAGATCATGATCGCGTTGAATCAACCCCTGGGAAGAGCTTCCGGTGACAATGTGGTTGGCGCGCTGGAGGTCATCTTCCCGGTGGAAAGCGTTACGGCCGCGCACAAGGTTTACACGGATAGGGGATGCCGGTTCCTGACGCAGCCTCGCGAGTTGTTTCCATCTACATGGGGAGCCACGTTCACGGATCCCGATGGGCACAAGTTGACTCTGCTGGGCCCGAAGTAACCTAATCGGTCGGCTCCACTGGCTCATCGGCGCCGGACGATTCAAGCGCCTCCATGGCCTCATGGTCCTTGGAGTAGCGCTTCAGCACCTTCAGTGCATTGCCCGCCGAGAAGCCCGCGCCGCGCAACCGGCGAAAGGCGGAAGCCAGTCCTTTCTGCTCGGACAAGATTTCACCGAGCGGCTGTTTGCGGTACTTTCGAGCGAGATACTGCTCAATGAGCGTGATCTCATCGACGCCCGTGAAAGTGGAGTTCACCGCGTGTTCGGCAAGCGCCGGCGCAACGCGGCGCGCACGCAAATCCGAAAGCACACGGGATTTTCCAAAGCCCTCATTCTCCAGCCGGCGCGCCGCGTAGTTCTCGGCGAACTGCTTGTCGTTGAGGTAGCCGTATTCCTTGAGGCGCGCGAGAATAGGGTCGATGTCTGCCATTCTCTCGGCGCGCTGGCGGAGCTTTTCGCGCAACTCGCCGGCGGAGTTGGCGCGGGCGCTGAGCGCCTTCAGAGCATAGTCAAACAACTCGGCTTCGGACAATTTCTTCCTGACTCGCATGGCATGTTCTGCTAATGGGCCGCTTCGATCAAATGGTACACTATGGGCAGCAAAGGAAGTAACGCAATGGACGAAGATAAGAAGCTATCGTATTTTTTCCTGGGCCTTGGTATCGGAGTGGCCGTGGGGATTTTGTTTGCCCCGAAATCGGGGGAGGAGACTCGCGACATCATCCGCTCCAAAGCTGGTGAAGGCAAGGATTACCTGCGCCGCCGCAGTGAGGAGCTGAAAGAATCAGCAACAGAACTGATCGACAAAGGCAAGAGCGCCGTACAAAGCCAGCGGGAGCAGTTGAAGGCAGCGGTTGAGGCCGGCAAACAAGCCTACCGTGAGACCACTGCGACCGGGAGCGAAGGCTAACACTTAACGAAGGGTACCGATCGTACATGTCGCAGGATACCGTGATTATCCTCCTGACCATCTTTGTTGGAATGGTGGCAGTGGGCCAGTTGCTGCAGGGAATAGCTGTGATGAAGATGCGTCGAAGCGCTGAACTGCTGCAACAGCAGGTGGCGGCGTTCCTGCCGCGCGCACAAGCGGTGCTGGAAGACGCGGAAATGACACTGCAACAGAGCCGAAAACAATTGACCGAAGTCACGGAGAAAGCCAACGTTGTGTTGGATGCCACCAGAGCTCAGTTAGCGACGGTGGAAGCGCTGCTCACTGACTTTTCCTCTCGCGCCAAAGTGCAGTTGGATCGCGCGGAGATGGTGCTCGACGATACCATGGGCCGGGTTCAGGAGACCGTGGCCACTGTGCATAACGGGGTCATGAGGCCCCTCAAGGAAATCACCGGCATTTCGGCGGGCATTCGCGCGGCTTTGGGTCAGTTGCTGAAAGGTGGACGTCCGAGCGTGGCACAAGCTACCAGCGACGAGGAGATGTTCATCTGATCGACATCCACAGCCACATCCTCTATGGCCTGGACGACGGGTCCAAGAGCCTGGAGCAGAGCGTGGCGATGCTTGAGATGGCGGCAGCGGCGGGGACTACGGATATTGTCGCGACACCACATGCGGATCTTACATACAAGTTCCAGCCGGAGCTGATCCGCGAGCGGGTGGTCACCCTTGCCAAGGCCACCAACGGGAAACCGCGAATCTTTGAAGGGTGCGATTTTCATCTCACCTTCGACAATATTCAGGACGCCATCGCGAACCCAAGCAAGTATACGATCAACCACAAGAACTACTTGCTGGTCGAGTTTTCGGACTTGCTGATCTTCAATGAGACCAGTGAGATTTTCCGCCGCATGCGCGAAGAGGCCGGCATCCACCCGGTGATCACGCATCCGGAACGGAATCAATTGCTTCAGATGCGGCTGCCGCAACTCGAGCAATGGGTAGCGGAGGGCTGTTACCTTCAAGTTACAGCCCAATCGTTGAATGGGCGGTTTGGAAACACAGCGAGGCAATTCTCGCTGGAGCTGCTGAAACGCAACCTTGTGCATTTCATTGCCAGCGACGGGCATGACACCGAGCACCGGCCTCCGGTGATGGATGTAGCCTTTGAGTGGTTGTCCAGGAAGTACAGCCCCAACTATGCGGGGCTGCTGTGCGTAGAGAATCCGTTGGCCACCCTCACCGGAGACCCGCTACCACCGATGCCTCATCCAGAGGCTTCGCGAAAGTGGTTTCAATTCTGGAAATAGTCTGTCTCTTGACGACGTTTTTGGAACTGACCACGTACGGTTGCGTCTAGTCCGTATATGCTGTTCGCACTGCTCGGGCCGTTGACGCTGCTTTCCACCGCGGGCGCGCAGACACTGGACCCGCACCAGATCATGAAGCGCGCTGTATCGCACGATCAGTCGAACTGGGAGAAATCGAAGAATTACACCTACATCAGCCGTGCCACTGTGCGCGAGAAAGATTCCAAGGGCAACATCAGGAAGACCGAACAGGAAGCGCATGAAGTTCTGATCCTGTTCGGGCAAAGCTACGAGAAACTCATCGAGAAGGACGGGAAACAACTCACAGGAGACAAGCTTCGCAAGGAGCAGGAAAAACTCGATAAGCTCGTGGCCAAACGGCAAAAGGAGTCGGAAGCGGAGCGGAACAAACGACTGGCCGGGCACGAAAAGGATCGACGCAGGCAGCGCGAGTTTGCGCAGGAGATTCCGAACGCGTACAACTTCCGATTGCTGGGTGAGGAAGCTGTTGGTGGCCGGCCCGCATGGATGATCGAAGCGACGCCCCGCGAGGGGTTCCATTCCTCGGTGCCGCGGGCGAATATTCTGAAGAAGTTCCGCGGCAGACTCTGGGTGGACAAATCCGAGTATCAGCTCGTGCGCATTGATGCCGAGGCGATCGACACGGTGAGTTTCGGACTGGTGCTCGCGCGCATAGGGAAGGGAACAAAGTTCTTCCTGGAGCAGACGCGGGTGAATGACGAAGTCTGGATGCCGAAGACGGTGCAGGTGACTTTGGACGCGCGGCTGGGGCTGATCAAGAAGCTGCAGGGCGACGTGGATGTGCGCTTCGACAGCTTCCGGAAGTTCCAGAGCGAATCGAAGATCGTCTCCACCGCCGAAACCCAACAATAGAGCGATCAACGGATGGGCAGACGGGCATCGAGTTGGGTCATCTCCGCCGAGCTGAGGATGCGGCCGTTGTACACGGCGAGATAGGCCATCTTGCCGTTCATGGAGCCGAGGCTGTCGAAACTGCCGCTTCCGATTCTGAAAGGCTGATTGGTGGCGGCGGCAAACCCGAGAGTACCGCTGCCATTGTTGTTCACAACCTTCGACTGCTCGACACCGTTGACATAGAGCCGGCCGGCCGCTGCGGTTCCCACATTGCCGTCCCACGTCACGGCGACCTGCATCCACTGCCCGGTACGGATAGCGCCGCCCGTAGCGAGGACACGTATATTGGAAGACTTCTCCACTGTCAGCTTGAGATCGCCGGACGCTTCCATCCCGAAGAGGAAACCGTCCGCGGAGTTGCCGTCATTCTTTTCGGCGATGCCGTAGGCGCCGGGAGTGGCTACGTTGATTTTGGCGACGATGGTGAACCTGTTGACGGGCATGCGGTCGAACACGGCGTCTGTGCCTGCGTTGAGGAAGCTGTTGCCTGACGCGCCCCCGCGAAAGGTAATGGAGGGATCGGCTGGGTTCCATGCAGGGATAGCACTTCCGGAGAAAAACGCGGTATTTCCATTTACCAGGTTGCTGGTGACCGCACCGGACCCTTCGTTCATGAGGAACAATCCGGCGAGGCTGGCAGCGAGCGGGCTTGTAGTGTCGAAGGCGGCGCAGGTGGGCCGCGCCGGGAGGCCGGGGATGGCACTGGTTCCGATTCCGTTGGGGCAACCTGCGCCTGGCGTGCCTCCGCCACTCCCGCCGCCGCCACTACCAGTCTTGCATTTCCCGCTTGTGCCGGCGTTGAACACCGATTGTATTTCCGCGGCGGACAATTCACGGCCGTAGAGACCAACCTCGTCGATCAGGCCATCGAAGTTGCGTGTCAGGAAGGAATCCTCGCGTCCGATGAGAACATTGCGATTGCTGGCGAAGATCTGGCCGGGAACAGTCTGCGCGGCCACTTGCTGCCCGTTGACATACAGCGTGTATCGGCCGGAAGCGCCGTCGTAGGTCATGGCGACGTGGCTCCAGGTGTTGAGTGGGATTGTCCCACCTTCCACGTTGGGCTCGCGGGCGCCGGTGAGATGCAGCGCGCTGAACAGGCGCACGCCGGCGCTGGTGGTGTTCAGCCAGAGCCCGTAGGAATCGGAGTCGGGGGTGTCGGCGAAGATCTGCGCCCACTTCGTGGTGATAGCGGAGAGAACCCCAGTACGCGTGGCGCGCGGATTGATCCACGCCTCGATCGACACGGCGTTGGTGAAGCGCAGATTGGCAGGGTTGCCGATTCGGGCGTAGCCGGTGGTTCCGTCAAACTGGAAGGCCTGGCCGACACGGCCGGGTGCGAAAGTGGCGCCACCAACGAGCGTGGCGTTATTCCCCCCACCGAGGTCGGATGCGCTACCGTCACCGGAGAACCAACTGACTTGATTCGCCGGGGCGGGAACACATCCGGCCCCAGGGGTCCCTCCACCACCGCTAGTGGTGACCGAACCGGAGAGTGACACCGTGGCAAGGGCGGTTCCGGCGGACGCAATTGTCAGCGTTCCTGGCTGCGTGGAGGGAGTAGCGCTGAATGGGCTGAAGGTGACGAACACGGTGCTCGTGCCGCCCGCGGCGAGACTGGAAACGGACGCGGGACTTGCCGCGTAAGGCGGCGCGGTGCTCAGTGTCAGGTTGACGGTTGTGGCGCCAGTATTCGTGATGAGAATCTGGCTGGGCTGCGAGGTCGTCCCTTGCGCCACTGGGCCGAAGTCGACGCTGGATGGCGATGCTGTGATCGAAGTGGTGGGCGCTGTGCCCGAGCCGAGATCGACGCGGGCACGGATACCGAAGTTGCCTGCCCCGATGTTGGTGGAATCAACCAGACGGAAGAGGGCCCCATCCTGGCTGATGTAAGACCGCTGTTTGGAGGCGACTGTGTCGACCACCACTGGGAAGACGTTGGGTGGATTCACGGCCGAGAATCCCACTACGAAATCGCCGCTGCTGATGGTCACCGGTGTCACCGGGATCTCGACGTAGCTTTCCTGTGCGGTGATGGTGGAGTTGGTGCGTGTGAAGCTCATCCCTGTCAGTTGCGGACCGCCGGCGCCGCTCAAGTTGGCCGCGGAGAGAATCGTGACTGGTGTGTTCAGCGGCAACTCGCCGGCCGGGAAGAAGACGAGAACGCTTCGCAATGTTGCAGGGTAGCTGGGCGGCGTCAGGCGATTGACAAAGGATCCGGTGACCCCGCCAGCGGGGAAGCCCGCAGTGATTTCGAAGTCACCTTTATCGACGGAGAGGGTGGCGCTGGTTGTGCCCCCACCGGTCCCACCCGCGCTGTTGCCACGCAACTCGATGCGCACAATCTGGCTACCGGCCGTGAAGGTGACAGTCCCTGTCTGCGCGGAAGCGTCCACCGGCTTGAAGAGGATCTGTGCGTTCTCAAACGACCCGGCGCCGATTGCGAACGATGACGTAATCGGTGCGCCCAGGCTGAATCGCGAATTACTGAAACTGGTGCTCACGATGACGGACGAGGTCCCTCGATTGTTCACCTGGAACGTCACCGAACCCTGGCTGTTCGCGGCAACACTGCCGAAATCCCAGGACGTGATGGGGGCCAACGGATTGCCCGCGCGCACTTCGAGAACCGTGGAACTTCCGCCGGCCACACCGGTACCCGATACCGTAAACGAAGGTAGTCCATTGGCCGGGTTGGTGACGAACGTCCAGTTGTCAGTGATCGTGCTAGCGGCGGTGGGCGAGAAACGCAGCGTGATGGTGCGAGGTTGTCCGGGATTGATGGTCAGAGGCAACCCATCGGCGAGCGTGAAAGCGGTATTCGATTTCGTGAGTGAATTGATCGTGAGCGCCGAGGTACCCGAATTGGTAAGGGTGACGTTGATACTCCCGGTAGCACCCACAGTAACGTTGCCGAAGTTGTACGGAGGCGCCGGGTTCAGCGCAATCGCCGGACCCGCCGGCGCATCTCCAGTCACGGTGACGTCGATGGTGACCGTGCCACGGGTGGGGTCGTTCGTGCGCAGCGTTAGCCGCCCGGCAATCACCCCGGCGGAGGCCGGCCGCACACGGACCAACAGTTGGGCCTGATTCTCCGGATCGACGTTCAGGGGATCCGCCTGGAAAGCGGTGCTGCTGCTGGTTACCGATTGAATCCGTAGTTGCGCCCGGCCATCATTGCGGACGGTGATCGGAACATCGCGTGACGTGTTCATGGGAACGCGGCCAAAGTCGAAACTCGCGGGGGTCACAATTGCCGGCACAGGCGAGCTGAACGCCGACCCGCGGAGACTGATCCCAGTGGTGGTGGAATCGGGAGCGGTGAGGGTGAGCGGGACCTCATGCTGTCCGGCTGTGCCGGGACGGAAGCGCACGGCAATCTCCGCCGAACCGCCGGAGCCAATCGTAATCTGCCGCGGGGAGCCAAAGATGCTGAACGGCGAGTCAGGCGGCAATGTAGGCGTGACAGTCAAAGGGCCCGTTCCCGTGTTTCGGAGACGAATTCCCGTAACTCCGATACCGCCTATCGTTTGATTGCTGAAGTCGACCGTGGGAGTGTCTACTTCAAGGCGCGGATTCTGGCGGATCTCCACGGGCCCTACGTCTGTAATCGAGGTTGCCAGACCGCTCGATGCGGCGACGCGGAAATACACATCCGTTCCGCCCTTGATGCGAGTTGTGTCGAGCAGGTAGCTGCCTTGAGTCGTCGGGATACCCAGGGGAAGCCAGTTCACACCACCATCGCTCGAATACAGGAGTGTGTAGGTGATTTCCTTGCCGCTCGGATCAGAGCCGGACCAGACGAGGGTTTGCTTGCCCTGCCAAACATCACCTTTGCGCGGGGCGGCGAACGACACCACGGGCGCCTCGCCGCCGGTGTAGAAGGCAAGCTCATTCGAGGGACTGTCGCGGCGGATCAAGGAGAGACGCGTAGCGTCCGCGTAGTAAGGCAGTTCAACCGTAAAGGGGCTAGAGCTTTTGGCGGGATCCCGCATGTCAAAACAGGAATCGACGTCTTCGCCCGTGGCACGCTGTAGACGCACACAAAAAGTTCCGCTGGTGCCCATCTCCGCCCCTGCACCCGGAATCCGCAGCGCGGGATCCAACTGCCCCTGATTGCCGAAGTCCGCCAGTCTCCCACTCACTACCAGCGTGTCGGGAGAATCGGTAGCTTCTCGCAGTCGAGCCGGCTGGACAGGGGAAGGGCGGATGGCTTTCGCGAAGCGCTCGTAAAATTCCGGGCTGAACCAGCCTCGATCTGAGTCAATTCGCAGCGGGGAAGTGGATCTCACGATGGAGTTGGGATTCCCGGAGTCCCAACCATAAGCGTCGATCGACCCTCGTAGTATTGAAAAATAGTCGCTAACCAAGGTCTCCCCCAGACTCTGGGCCAGGTATCGCTGCGTTCTTTCGAGGCAGTTACCCGTCACGGAAGGGCAATCGTCGTCGAAAAAGATGGAAGAGATGGTGCCGGCATCCAAGGTCTGCAGTCTGCCGGGAAGAGCGAAAAAGACGTGGTGGTTCCTGGAGTTCTTCCGGGCCTTCTTTAGGATCGTCCGGTAGACATCGGCGAGATTCCACAACTTCTGGTCTTCGTAAGACTCATCCTTCGGGATGGGCCCGGGCCACTCAATCCGGCCTCCGAGAAACCCCCATGCAATAAACTCCAACTTGTCCTCCGCAATGGGGAAGGCCGAACGGGTGATGGCGTCAGCCGCGTAGGCAGCCTCGGGGCATTCCTGCCCGTCTTTGCCCTGGAAACAGATATCGAACACATCCACGATGAGGTATTCATCGAGCGAAGGGTCGAAGCTGATACTAAATCTCTTGGTGTTGTTATCCGTGTGGATCTCCGCCGGCCCGTCGAACTTGACCGTCGCCGAGAGATCCAACGAACGCACCTTGGTCCATTCCTCCGGAAGCAGGAAGTTGAGCGAGTGATATTGCTCATCCGGACTTGGCCGCGGAGGAGCTACGGCAACGCCGTCGTTCAGTGCGGACACTGGGCTGTTGAACCCGGCGGCGGAGAGCGTCCCCGTCACCAGGCCGATGTTCTTCGCGTTTTCCCCGAGACTCTTCAGAAAGACACGCACCAGCGTCGCTTTGCCCGGAACCAGCGGGAGAGGATTTCCAAGGTCGAATCGCTGTACTGACTGTACGACTACAATGTTGTCGACTGCCAAGTCCTGTGGGGTACAACTCGGGGTAGTGGTGGCGCGAGGTCCAGGTTTGGAATTGGCAGCAGAATCTGCATTCGCCGCGGGACAGCCATCACTTGCCAGAGTGAAATAGAAGCGGACGAGCAGGGCTTTCTCGACTGCGCCAATTCCGAATACCACCGTGATCACGGTCTCGATGTAGGCGAACCTGGTCCCATTCACTGTCTCGGTGGGGACAGATGACAGGCGGCAGATGTTGGTGCGGAGGGTGGCCGCGAAGGTAGTCCGGCATGCCGTGAGTTGGGTGCCGCCGGCGTAAACGTCCATGGCTGCGCTGGTGCTCTGGCCGCTCCAAGTGCCGCTAATATTGAATTCTGCCGCCGGAGAAAACGAAACGACAGTCGAGCCATCGATACCCGTTGCCGATGCGGGTGGCGCAATCTTGAATGAACCGGATCCAGTCTGCCCAGGGCGGGATAGTGTGACCGCGAGTGAGCCATCGGCGTTGGGAGTGGAGGTAAGAGTCGCGCCATCTCCTGGACTCAGGTCGTTCACGTTCACAACGCGTGGCGCGGCCGGGGTGAGCGGGATGGGAAGTTGCGCGGACGCAGACGCGGTGACGACAAGAAGGAAACCGATGCCTCGGAACATTGACATACCGCTCCATCATCGTTCAAGTTCCGCGGCGTTCGTCTGAGATTATTCTGAGATTTCTGTGTGATCGGATTTCCCCCTGGGAATGAGCTATCTAGAGGAACAGGGAGCACTCGCCCCGGCGAAGCGGCTTGACTTTTCAACCGTACCTATTCTATTGTGCAAGTTCGTCTTTTTGAACATGATCCAGCGGCGGAGATGGCATGAGCAATCCTGGCACTGAGCTCCCAGTGGGTGGTGAGCGTCTCGATGCCGTCTATGATTCCGCATTGGAAAGCGTAGACGCGGCGGAAGAAGCGGTGATGGCAATCGCGGGCCGGGCAGGCTTTGACGAGGACTCCATGCACCGGATCGGCATTGCTTTGCGCGAGGCAATGGTGAACGCCGTGGTCCATGGAAACAAATACAACGCGCATAAGAAAGTGCGGCTGTCCGCAGGGATGGAGGATACCAGCCTCAAAATCGTCATATCCGATGAAGGTGGCGGCTTTGAGATGACCAAGGTGCCCGATCCGCTGGCGAAGGAGAACCTGCTCAAGGAGTCTGGAAGAGGTATCCTTCTGATGCAGGCATTCGTTGACGATTTTCAGGTCCGCCGTCTCAGTCCGAACGGCACGGAAGTGACTATGGTGAAACACCTGTCACCGTAGCGGCCCTAAGAGTTTCGGCCCGCGGGCCACAAGACAGATCGCTGAAGATTTTTCAGTTCGAGGAGGAAGGAAGACTGTGAGTTTGAAATTGAGCACCCGGCAGGTAGGCGACATCACCGTGATCGACGCGGCTGGTCGCGTGACATTGGGCGAAGGCACGAGCGCCCTACGCGATTCCATCCGTGAGACGGTGAACGCCGGCCACAAGAAAGTTCTGTTGAACCTTGGCGAAGTCAACTACATCGACAGTTCCGGCATCGGTGAGTTGGTTTCCGCATTCACCACTGTGACAAATCAGGGCGGGCAGTTGAAGCTGCTGTCGTTGAACAAGCGCATTCAGGATCTGCTGCAGATCACCAAGCTGTATACGGTGTTTGAATGCCATGATGACGAAGCAGCGGCCATCCGCAGTTTCACGTAAACAATCGCCCGCGAGCGACCGCATCCAAATCCTGCTTCCGCCGATTGCGCGGGAGCGGGATTTTCTTTTTTGGGAATCCAACGGTGGCCGGGTTCGCGTACTAATGGCTATGAGCCCTCTGGAAACGGTACAGCAGGTATATGCCGCGTTCGCGCGGGGAGACATCGCAGCCATTCTTGGCCACCTTTCTGAAGACGTAGCTTGGGAGTCGTGGGCCGACAACTCGGCCCAAAAGGCCGGCGTGCCTTGGATGACCGCGCGAACGGGAAGGGAAGCGGTTGGCGAGTTCTTCTCGCTCATCGCGCGCTTCGAGATCCACGACTTCCGCGTACTCAACATCATGGCGGGGGAGCGGCAGGTAGCGGCGGAATTCGAAATCGATGCGACGCCTCCGGGCGGCAAGCGATATCGCGATCAGGAGATGCATCTTTGGACCTTCGACGGCGAAGGCAAGATCTGCCGCCTGCGCCATTATCTGGATACCGCAAAGCATATCGCCAGCGTGTAGCGGTTACAGTTTCTTGTAAGATTCGTCGTGCCACGCTGGAAATTACCCGCGGGAAGGGTTAGAATAACCCAGATATGAGCAACCAAGACGAACTTCTTGCAGAACTTGCGAGACTGAAGGCGGAGAACGAGGCCCTAAAGAAGCCGGCCGCACGGGGGTCGATCACCTTCAAGGTAAGCGACAAAGGAGCCGTCTCCGTGTACGGTTTGGGCCGTTTCCCAGTCACTCTCTACAAGGAACAGTGGGAGAAACTGCTGGAACGGAGCGAGGAACTGCGCAAGTTCATCGCTGACAACGATTCGCAACTGAAGAAAAAGGAAGCTTAGCTCGCGGCATAATAGCGCGAGATCGTTTCGGCAACGCAGGCGGGCTTTTCTTGACCTTCAATCTCGATAGCGACTTGCCAGCGCGACTGCCAGCCCCCCTCCACGGAGGTCACGTCCAGAAGTGTGTACCGTGCGCGGATGCGAACTCCGCACTTCACCGGTGACATGAAACGCACCTTGTTGCACCCATAGTTCAGCGTCAGGCGGAAGCTCTCGCGGATGGTGATGGTGGAATAGGAGAACATCGGGAGCAGCGACAACGTAAGGAACCCGTGCGCGATCGTGGTTCCGAAAGGCGATTCCCTCTTGCAGCGCTCTGTGTCGACGTGGATCCATTGATGGTCTGAGGTGGCGTCGGCGAACGAGTTGATTCGTTCCTGGGTGATCTCCAACCAATCGCTGATGGCGACCTCCTGGCCTGCATAACTCTGCAGTTCGGCGACGCTGGAAAACTCGCGTTGTGGCATCCGGCCCTCTTTCGGCATATAATCCTTGACAAGGCTATGAGCGTGCCAAGGACAATGTGTGTCGCAAATCTCTCCCTGCTTCTGTGCGTGGGGGCAGCGCTGCCGGCCGCTCCCGTTTCCTTTGACAAAGAGATCAGACCTATTCTAGAAGCACAATGCGTGAAATGTCACGGCACTGCGATGCAGATGGGGAAGCTGGATCTGCGGAATCGCGCCGCGGCTATCAAGGGCGGAGAAAAAGGCCCGGCCATCACACCAGGGAACCCCGCGCAAAGCATCCTGTTCAAGCGCATCTCCGGAGTGGAAAAGCCCGCCATGCCGATGGGCGGCAAGTTGACGGATGCGGAAGTGAACGCGGTGAAGATGTGGATCGAGCAGGGAGCGGCTTGGGATGGCGAGATCGGCGCAGTGGTTGCGAAGAATCCGTTGAAAGAATTAGAGGATTCGCCGCTTCCCGCCGGTGCGAAGCAATGGTGGTCGTTCAAAGTGCCCGTGCGTCCGGCTGTTCCGGCCGTGGCTGACAAAGCATGGTCCAGGAACCCCATTGACGCCTTCTTGCGCAAGCAACTCGACTCACGTGGATTGACTCCCGCGCCTGCCGCGGATCAACGTACCCTGGTTCGGCGGGCGTATCTGGATCTCACGGGTCTGCCGCCAACTCCCGATGACGTTCGCACTTTCCTGACTGACACGCGTCCCGATGCCTGGAGCCTGTTGGTGGACAGGCTGCTCGAATCTCCGCACTATGGCGAGCGTTGGGGGCGTCACTGGATGGATGTGGCGCGTTACGCCGATTCCAACGGCTACGAGCACGACTTCGATCGTCCCAATGCATGGCGCTATCGAGACTATGTCATTCGCGCGTTTAACCAGGACATCCCCTTCGACAGATTCCTGATGGAACAGCTTGCCGGCGATGAGGTGGACAACGTTACGTATGACACGTTGACCGCTACTGGCTTCCTGCGGAACTACGCGAAAGTCGGCTTCCGCGAAAAGGACAATCCCCAGTTCCGCTTTGAATACCTCGATGACATGATTGCCACGCTGGGGCGCGGGGTGATGGGGCTCACCGTGCACTGCGCCCGCTGCCACAACCACAAGTTCGATCCCGTGCTGCAGCGCGATTACTACAAGCTGCAGTCCTCGCTCAATGGCTTTGTGGAAGTGGACCATCCGCTGGTTCCCAAAGAACAGGCCGATGCCTATTACAAACAGATCGAGGATGTGGAAGCGCAGCAGTCGCCCCTCAAGCGGCGCATCGCCGAGATTGAAGATCCTTACAAGCTGCGGCTGGTTGGCAACAAATATAAGAAGTATCCGCAGAACGTACAGGAGGCAATCAATACGCCGGAAGAAAAGCGGACGCCGGGTCAGGCCCTGCTGGCAAATCAGGTGATCCGCACGACGCGCGTGAGCAGCGAAGAGGTGGCGCGGCATCTGAAGCCGGAGGAACTGGCCCAGGTGCGTAAGCTGCGCTCGGAAATCGCGGCCCTCGACAAACAACGTCCAAAGCCGATCCCGATGGCTATGGGCATCACCGACGGCGACTACCGTTTCACGCCCGATGGTGCAGGCGATGAACCCGCGCCTGGGAAAGGCATTAAGCAGGAAGTGACTGAGGGTTCGTTCCTCCACAAGGGACCCGGCAAGTACATCGCGCCTCCTTCTTACTTCCTGTACGGCGGCGACATGTACAGCCGCGGGTCGCTAATGAAGCCGGGCTTTGTGACGGTACTCACCAATCGCGAAGTGCCCGCTGAGCTGCCTCCGGCAAACGGGAAGACATCAGGCCGCCGCCGTGCGCTGGCCGAATGGTTCGCCTCACCGGATCATCCTCTCACCTCGCGCGTCATGGTGAACCGCATCTGGCATCATCATTTCGGGCGCGGTATTGTGCCCACGCTGGATAACTTCGGAAAGACGGGCGAAGCGCCGACGCATCCCGAGCTTCTGGACTGGCTCGCGGTTGAGTTTCGCGCGCAGGGCTGGAGCATCAAGAAGATGCACCGGCTGATCATGAACAGCCAGGCGTACACCATGGCATCGGCGTATGGGAACGAAGAGAATGTGCGGAAAGATCCGGAGAATGCGTGGCTGTGGCGCTTCCGCCAACAGCGGCTGGAAGCGGAAATCGTGCGCGACAGTATCCTCGCTACGGCAGGCACCTTGAACGCGAAAATGGAAGGCCCGCCGGTCTTCCCAAAGCTGCCGCAGGAAACGTTGCACTCGATGAATAAGGGGATTTGGAAGGTTCAGGAGAACGGCCCGCAAACCTGGCGCAGGAGCGTCTACGTGTATCGCAAGCGCGGACTGCCCTTCCCCTTCTTTGAAGTTTTCGATCTGCCCGATCAAACCATCACTTGCGGCCGCCGGAACATCTCCACGGTTGCCACGCAGGCCCTGACACTGCTCAACAATGATTTCGTGTTGGAGCACTCGCGCCACTTTGCGGACAGGGTGAAGAAGCTCTCGCCGCAGGACAGGAGCGAGCAGGTGAATCTCGCTTACGAGCTGGCGTTGAACCGTCCGCCCACAGCCGAGGAGAAGCAGTTGGCGATGGCATTCCTGGAAAAGAACACCGTCGAGGACTTCACGCACGTGCTTCTCAATCTGAGCGAATTCCTGTACATGAGGTAAGCAATGAAGAGAGGATTCGGTTCACGGCGCCAGTTTCTTTCTGAATCCGGTAACGGGATGGGCTTGCTTGGACTGGCGGCGCTGCTGAACCAGCAGGGGCTACTGGCTGGTGAGAAGGGCTGCCCGTCGGCTGGTTCCATTGAGACTCCGTTCACGCCAAAGAAGCCGCATTTCGCGGCGCGCGCCAAGGCGGTGATTTCGCTGTTCATGAGCGGCGGCGTCGGCCAGATGGACACCTTCGATCCCAAGCCGATGTTGGACAAGTACGCGGGACAGCCGCTTTCCGGGAAGGGCGAGATTGTGGTGAGGCAGGGGCATCCCGGGCCATTGATGCCGTCGCCTTTCACCTTCAAGCAATACGGCAAGTCCGGCATGCCGGTGTCGGAGATCTTCCCTAATGTCGCCCGTCACGTGGATGACATGGCGTTCATTCGTTCTGTCATCGGGCGATCGAACGATCATGTGATGGCGAGCTACGAGCTCGCCACCGGAAGTATTCGTATGGGTGCGCCGAGCGTGGGCGCGTGGGTCACCTACGGACTCGGTTCAGAGAATCAGAATCTGCCCGCGTATGTGGTCATCTATGACGCGCGCGGCGGGCCATTCGGTGGGCCGTCCAATTGGACCGCGGGGTACATGCCCGCCGTCTTTCAAGGAACCATCTTCCGTTCGGCAGGCGATCCGATCGTCGATCTGACACCGCCCGCGTCAGTGACCGCCGAGCAGCAGCGCGCACGGCTCGACTTGCTCGGGAAACTGAACTCTCTTGACGAACGGCGCAATCCGGCGAACTCCGATCTGGCGGCGCGCATCAACTCCTACGAGCTCGCCTACCGTATGCAAAGTTGCGCCCCCGAAGCCGTCGACATGGATCACGAATCGGACGTAACAAAGAAGCTCTACGGATTGGACAACGACGTTACAGCGCCGTTCGGGCGTCAGTGTTTGATGGCGCGGCGACTGGTGGAACGCGGCGTTCGGTTTATTCAGCTTTATCACGGCGGTTTGGGCAATCAGAACACCGACACGTGGGATGCTCACGAGAACGTGAAGGACAACCACACGCGCCATGCGGCTGAGGTGGACACACCCATCGCGGGTCTCATTGCTGATCTGAAAGGACGCGGGATGCTGGACGATACGCTTGTCATCTGGCAGAGCGAGTTTGGCCGCATGCCGATTTCTCAACGCGGCGTGGGGCGCGATCACAACCCCGGCACGATGACCATCTTCATGGCCGGCGCGAAGGTCAAGGGCGGCCAGGCCATCGGCGCGAGCGATGATTTCGGGTACAAAGCCGAGGTGCAGCCGATCACGGTCCATGATCTGCACGCGACCATTCTGCATCTGCTGGGCATGGATCACACGCGGCTGACCTACGCCTATCAAGGCCGCAACATGCGGCTCACCGATGTATACGGCGTGCCGATTCCGCAAGTCGTGGCGTAGTTGCGCAACCCATCGGGCCACTGATACCTTCAACTCTGGAGGCTTTATGACCCGAGGAAAATTTCTGTTCGCTGCCGGCAGTCTCGCGGCCGCAAGCATGCACGCGCAAAACGCGCCCCCCAAGACCCATCTCAAAGTCGGGGATGTAGCGCCGGACTTCACTCTCCCCTCGACGGCCAATAAGCCTGTGAAACTCTCCGACTACCGCGGAAAGAAGAACGTCATTCTGGCATTCTTTCCCGCGGCCTTCACAGGTGGCTGAACGAAGGAAATGAAAGGGTACCAGGCTGGTATCCAAAAGTTCGAAGGCATGGACACCCAGGTGTTCGGTATAAGCACGGATAACACGCCGAGCTTAGGAGTCTTTGCCAAGCAAACCGAAGCGTCCTTCCCGCTGCTCAGCGATTTCTCAAAACGCAGCGTGGCCAAGGCCTACGGAGTGCTGATGGAAGAACGTGGAATCGCCAACCGCGCCACATTCCTCGTCGACATGGAAGGCAAGATCGCCTACATCGAAGAGGGGGGGAGCGCAGTGGACATCAGCGGCGCCGAAATGGCCTGCAGCCGTGTGAAGAAGAAGTAACAGCGAATCGCTTCAGTTGAGCGGGCCGTCATTGTTGTACATCAGTCCGGCAATGGCGGCCCTTCGTGTTTCGGTGGGAATGAATGGGGTCGAGATTAGAGGTATCTGATAAACGCTTCATCGCATGTACCGCTCTCGCATTGGTGGCGAGCGCGGCATACGTGTCGTACAACTACGATGCGGCGTTTCCACAGGCCTCGCTCAAGTTACCGCTTTCCCGCGATCAGATCACGCGGCAGGCTGAGGAGTTCCTCAAAACACGCGCACTGGCGACCTCGAAGTTCTACAACATTACGCTCTTCGATCCTGACGACGACGCACGCCTGTATCTGGAGCGGGAACTGGGCCTGGAGGCTGCGAACCGGCTGATGCAGAGCGACGCCCCTGTCTGGCGCTGGCGTGCGCGCTGGTTCAAACCGCCGGAGAAGGAAGAGCTCGTCGTGTGGCTGCGGCCGGATGGAAAGCTATCCGGCTTTCAACATCGCATTCCCGAGACCGATCCCGGCCAGCGCCTGGACCGGTTGTCCGCGCGCTTGCTCGCGCAGGCGTTCCTGGAAGGCCAGACTTCGTTGCCGCACAAACTCGTGGGAGAGGAGTCGGAATCGCGTCCCAACCGAGGCGATCATTCGTTCACCTGGGAGCAGCAAGGGTTCCGCGCCAAGGACGCCACCATACGGCGCGTCATAGAAGTCCACGGCGATAAAGTGGGCCGCTATCGCGAGTATCTCTTCATCCCGGACCAGTGGCAGCGCGACTTCTCGAAGCTTCGTTCCAGCAATGAGCTGTATGCGTCCATTGCACAGGGCCTCTACGCGTTGCTGGGGGCCGGGGCGCTGTTCTTCCTCTTCGATGGATTGCGCAAGCGGCTCATCCCCTGGCGTCCGCTGCTGATCCTGAGCCTTGTAGTGGCGGGTTTCAATCTGTTGAGCGGGCTCAATTCCTTGCCCTTCACAATCGACAGTATGTCCACGACTTCGACATTGCTGGAGATGATCGTGCTGGGTGTGTTGCAGGCGTTAGGCTCGGGGTCTGGTGTGCTGATCTATGTGGCGGCGCCGCTGGCCGCGGGCTATCTGCTATACCGCCGCGGATGGCCGCAGCACCTCGCTCCGGATACGGCCTTCCTGCCTGCGCAAATGGGCACGCGCACGTTCTTCCGCGCCACCCTGGCTGGTGTGACGATGTTCGCCGGGCATCTGATCTTCCTGACGGCGTTCTATCTGTACGGCGCGAAGTTTGGTGTCTGGAGCCCGCAGGACGTTCAGTATTCGGACATGCTCGCGACTCCGCTGCCATGGGTGTATCCGCTCGCCATTGCGCTTATGGCGTCAACCGCGGAAGAGTTCTGGTTTCGCTATCTTGCGATACCGATGCTGCAGAAACTGGTGCGCCTGCGGTGGCTCGCAATTGTGATTCCCGCCTTCACCTGGGGCTTTCTTCATGCCAACTATCCGCAACAGCCAGGGTACGTGCGCGGGGTCGAGGTGGGGATCATCGGCGTGGCGGCGGGCTTTGTCATGAGCCGCTACGGCATTGTTGCCACGCTGGTGTGGCACTACATGATCGACGCGTTTCTCATTGGGCTGTCGCTGTTCCGGGCAGAGAGCTGGACATATCGCGCGCACGGCGCCATCGTGGCAGTGGCCATTGCGGCTCCGTTGCTGGCCGTCGTGTATCTGTACCGGTGCAATGGGGGCTTCGCGAAGGGGCCGCAGGTCACATCCGAGGGGGCGCCGGAAAAGGAAACTCCGTCCGAGGCCGAGCTTCCAGCGGCAGTGGAACGGCCGCCAATCCCGATGCTTTGGCCACCCAGCCGGCTATTCCTTGCCACAGGCGTTGTTGCAGTTTTGGCCCTGCTACTGCGGCCCAGCACATTCGGCGAATTCCTAACCATCAACGTCACGCGGGAGCAGGCCGAGGATGCCGCGCGAGCGGAAATGCGCGCTCGCAAGCTGGACCCTGCCGCATGGCGCATCGTAAGTGACTTCTCTGGAAACCTGCAGTCCGTCGAATTCGAGTACCTGCGCCAGCAGGCCGGCCCGGAACGCGCGAATCAACTCATCGCGGAGCACTTGATGCATGCCGTGTGGCAGGTGCGTTTCTTCCAACCGCTCAATGCCGAGGAGTGGCGATTCTATGTGAACGCCAAAGGCAAGGTGTATCGCTGGGATCACACTCTCGACGAAAAGGCGCCGGGCGCGAAGCCTTCTTTGGAGGAGGCCCAACGCATCGGTGAGCTTTACCTTGCCGCACAGGGGCTGGCGGTTCACCAGTACAAGCTGATGGATGCACAGGAAGAGAAACGCGAGAACCGCACCGATCACACTTTCGTCTGGGAAAGCACCGCATTCACGGCCGGTGAAGCGCGCCTGCGTGTATCGCTGCAAATGATCGGCGACGAACCCTGCCAATTCCGTCCGTTCTTCAAACTTCCGGAAGCCTGGTCGCGCGAATTCCACAAGACGCGCCTCACGTCGTTTCTGCCTTCCGCGGTGTTGGGCATCATAGGCGTTCCGTTGACGGCTGCTTTCTTCCGTCGTCTGGGCGCTCGCGAACAGCGATTTCACTGGAGAGCATATACGATAGCCGCGATTGCCGCGCTGCTGCTGGCCATCGTGTCGCACCTCAGCGACGCGCCTACATGGCTTTCCGGCTACGACACTTCCACACCTCTGACGAACTATTACGGGCGATTGGGAACCAGTCTCGCGGTGGGCGTCCTGCTTACAAGCGCGGGCGTGTTTGCTGCGGTTCTGGCGGTGGACACTTTTCGTCAAGCGGCTATTCCGCTCTTCTCCCTTCCGGAGGCGTCACTGGCGAGGGCAGCGGCGGTGGCAGTGTTGGCAGGCAGCATGAATTCCCTGCTCGCATGGCTGTGGCAGCATGCTCCCGGACAGCACCTGGAATGGCGCACCGCCTCCACGCCGGACATGGACACGTTACTTCCTGCTCTCGACTCTTTGATTGAAGCCGCACTACAGTCTGCTCTGGCGGTTTGCCTGATCGGCGCACTCGTTTGCGGATCTCTGATTCTTCTGCGGCGTAAGGGCCTCCTGATCGCAACTACGGCCACAGTACTCGCGTTATCATTGGCGCGCGTTGCTGAGCCGCTGCAAACGCCGTTCGCGGTCGTCTGCACGCTGCTCAGCCTGGGAGCACTGGTCTTGATTTTGTTGACTTGTACGCTGGACGCTGTCTCCGTCGGGGTCGGCTTGTTCTGGGCCGTCATAGCGGGTGAAGTAGCGGCTATGCTTACACAGCCGATGCCATTTTTGCGCTGGAATGGCGGACTCGCATGCGCGGTAGCGCTGATCGTTGGCGTGTGGATCATCCGCCGTTACAACCAGCGCCACATCACTTAGGAGCCGGCGCGTCTGCGGCCGGGTTTCTCCCACAGCAGGTCCACACAATCGGCGATCGTGAAAGACCCGCGCCTGCGCTTGCCGCGCAGCGGAGTGACGTAGGTGGCGGAGAGAATGTTCTCCTTCCCCGCGAGCTCGCGCAGGGCGTGAAATCCCTTGGACTCGCGCGAGACCATCTCCGACCATTTGCACTCGTAGAGCCGCAGTTTCTCGCCCTCCGGAATGACAAAGTCCACCTCGGTCCCGTAGTAATCGCGATAGAAGTAGATCTGGCGCGGGCGACCCTGATTCCATCCGGCGCGGACCATCTGCCCGAGCACCAGCGTCTCGAACATCGGACCGAGAAACGTGCTCTTGTGGAGCACGTCCGGGGAGTGCAGTCCTGTGAGGAAACAGGCCAAGCCGGTGTCCATGAAGTACAGTTTGGGCGTCTTGGTCATGCGCTTGCCGAAGTTCTGATAGTAGGGCTCCACCAGCCGGATGATGGAGGACGCCTCCAGAACACCGAGCCATGCCTTTAGCGTATTGGGGCTCAGGCCCAACTCACCGGCCATTCCCTGATACGAAACCAACTGCCCTGTGCGCGAGGCGGCCAGCCGCAGGAAACGGTCAAAGTCGCGCAGATTACGCACCTCGATCACTTGACGCACATCGCGCTCCAGGTAGGTAGCCACATAATCGGCGTAGAAACGATAGGGGTCGAGCCCGCGTGCATGAATCTCCGGATAGCCGCCCTGCACCATCCACTCCAGCAATTGATCGCCCTCGGCGCGTTTCCCGGTGTGGTGCTCCAACTCACGCAGGGAGAGCGTCTGCAGCTCCAGCACCGCCACGCGTCCGGCGAGGCTCTCGGAAACACCGGCCATCAGCCCGAACTTCTGCGATCCGGTCAACAGGAACTGGCCGTTGCGGGCGCGGTCCTGGTCGACGCGGTGTTTGAGATAGCGGAACATTTTCGGGGCGTATTGCACCTCGTCGAGAATCAGCGAATGATAGGGGCGCAGGAACTCCAGACCTGACTCCTCGGCCTGCTCGGCGAGGTGAGGCAGATCGAGGGAGATATAGGGAAGATGAGGGAATGCCTGGCGCAGGAGTGTGGTTTTACCGGCCTGGCGCGGTCCGGTGACGAGGACGACGGGGCGCTCGGCGGCGGCGGCGCGGGTTTGCGGAACGGCGCTTCTCTGGATGACACCGGGACTCATACATCACTTCTCCTGCGGATAGTTCTACTATAGCACTTCGGAAGATCCGTAACTTAACTGCGGAATATCCGCAATTCAACTGCGGAAAATCCGCAATTAACTTGAAGGAATGTACGCACTAGAGTTGCAGAACCGCGCAGGCCCAGCCGTCGCGCTGATGGACTTCACTCACCCCAAGACCCCCCGGCAAATCCCCCTCCCGAAATCCCGACACAATCACCCGCGCGCCCGGAGCGGCAATCCGCCGCAGCTCCCCCAACATCGTCTCCACGGCCTCCGCGCTGATGTTGGCTACCACGACGTCGAATGCCGCCGAACGCAATGACCGCGCTGACCCGGTGAACAGCCGCGTCTCGCCGGTCGCCTCGCGCGCGATCGCTACCGCGTCGTGATCAATGTCGCAGCCCGCCACCAGGCCGGCGCCCAGGGCCTTCGAAGCCATCAACAGGATCCCCGACCCTACGCCTACGTCCACCACGCGCGCACCGGGAGCCACAGCCTCTTCCAACGCCTCCAGACAGAGCTGGGTGCAGGGATGGGCGCCGCTGCCGCAAGCCATGCCCGCCTGGTATTCCACGCGCAGACGGTCATCGGGTGCCGGGCTCGCATCCCAGGGCGGGGCGAGCCACAACCGCTTTCCCACGGCTAGCGGCTGCCAGTGATCCTGGAATTCACGCACGTAGTCGCGGGCGCCGTGGTCGACCAACTCCGGCTGAAGAGCGGCGAGTAGGGACGCAGCAAGCTCCACCTCGTCCTGTGTGCCGAAGAAAGCTTCGAGAAAGCACTCGCCTCCCAACTCTTCACGCTCGACGATGCCCGTAGTACCCAAGCCGTACAACTCAGCGATCAGCGAATCCTTGGCGTCGATGTCACATTGGAGACGAAGCGAAAGGAGTGACATCGGCCTCTCAGCCCTGCACTCGTTTTTCTTTGCCGGCCCAGAAGTGCTCCTTGAGCACCATTTTGCGGATCTTCCCCGTCCCGGTTTTGGGAAGCTGTTCTTCGCGAAATTCGAAAATCCTGGGGACCTTAAACCGGCCGAGCCGCTCGCCGGCGTGGGCCGCAAGCTCCTCCGCTGTCACACTCATGCCGGGCTTGCAGACAACCACCGCGGCGGGGACCTCGCCCCAACGTTCATCGGGCGCAGCCACCACTGCGCATTCATACACGGCAGGATGCGAGGAGATAGCCTTCTCCACTTCAATGGACGAAATGTTCTCACCGCCGCTGATGATGATTTCCTTTTTCCGGTCGACGATCTGGATGTAGCCCTCCTCGTCCCACACAGCCATGTCGCCGGTATGAATCCAACCGTTCTCGATGGTGGCGGCAGTGGTGGCGGGGTCTTTGTAGTAGCCTTCCATCACATGATCGCCGCGCGCGATCACCTCGCCGATCGTCTCCGCATCGCGGGGCACGGGATTGAGATTCACGTCGGCGACGCGCAATTCCACGCCTGGCACACTCCACCCAGCCATGGCCCGCCGGCGATGGCGCTCAGCCGGATCGGATTCATCGACGGTTCCCTTCGCACGCGCCGTAGTTAGCACCGGGGATGTCTCCGTCATCCCGTATCCGGAGACGATGTCGCATCCGAAAGCCGCTTCCATCCGAGCCACCAGATCCGGAGAAGCAGCCGCGCCCCCCAACATGATGCGGCGCATGCTCGTGAGGTCATACGCGCCGCGATCGGGCGCATTCAACAGAGCATTTGCCATGGTGGGCACGAGACTCATTTCGGTGGCGCGATGCTCCTGTATCAGCCGGAACACACCGGTTGGTTCAAAGCGCCGAACCATCACCTGGCGCGAGCCCAACATAGTGGAAGACTGCGGACGGCCCCAGCCATTGGCGTGGAACAGCGGAATGGTGTGCAGATCGACGAGGTCCTTCGCATCACCACCAACCGTCGACACGGACAGCGCATGCAGGTAGAGCGAACGGTGTGTCAGCATGACGCCTTTGGGGGTGCCCGTGCTGCCGCTGGTGTAGAAGAGTTCCGCCACTTCGTTCTCGTCGAACGACATGTAGTCGATGTAGTCCGGCGTGCCGCCGGCGAGCAGTTCCTCGTAGCTCATGTCCGCCGGACCGGACTTGGCATCAAGCGAAACAAACCTCTCGATTTCACCGCACGCTGCTTTCAACTGCTCCACCACGGGAAGAAAATCATTCTCGAAGCAAAGCATGCGCGCGCCGGAGTGATTGAGGATGGGTACCAACTCCTGGATGGACAACCGCACGTTGAGCGGCATCGCGATGGCGCGGCACAACGGCGCGCCGTAGTAGCCCTCCACAAGCTGATTGTTGTTGAAGCTGAGGAATGCAACACGATCCCCCTTGCCTATGCCGTGCTTTCGCAGCGCGCTCGCCAGCCGCAGTGCGCGGTCGCCGAACTCTCCATACGTGTAGGTCTTGTCGCCGGAGACAATGCCCACTTTGCGGGAAAACAGATCCATGGCCCGGTATAGAAAACGGATCGGCGTGAGGGGTACGTTCATCATGGACAGTGTAACCGAACTGGAGTCGTGTGCAGTTTCCTATAATGGGGGCAACGTCTCAAAACATGGCTTCCACCATTGAATCCTACGTGCGCGACAACCAAACGCGCTTTCTAGACGAGTTGTATGAGCTGCTGCGCATTGCCAGCATCAGTACACTACCGGAGCACAACAGCGATGTGGCACGCGCTGCCGCTTTCGTTGCGGCCAAGCTGAACACCGCGGGCATGGAGAATGTGGAGATCATTCCCACAGCCAGGCATCCGCTGGTCTACGCCGATTGGCTGCATGCGCCGGGCAAGCCGACTGTTCTGTGCTACGGGCACTATGATGTGCAGCCTCCCGATCCGCTTGAGCTATGGAACACTCCGCCTTTTGAACCCACGCTCCGCGACGGCAACATATACGCGCGTGGCTCCGCCGATGACAAGGGCCAGATGTACATGCACATCAAGGCGGTGGAAACGCTGCTGGCCTTGCACGGAAAGCTCCCGGTCAACGTGAAGTTCCTTATTGAAGGCGAGGAAGAGGTCGGAGGCGAATCCATTGCCAAATATGTCGCCGCCAATCCAGCGAAGCTGCAGGCCGATGTGGCGCTGGTTTCCGACACTGCGTTGTACAAGGAAGGGATCCCGACGTTGTGCATCGGTCTTCGCGGCCTCATCTACACCGAGGTCGAATGTTCCGCGCCGTCGCGCGACCTGCACTCCGGTCTGTATGGCGGCGCTGCTCCCAATGCGGTTTTCGCGCTAGTGGAGATGTTGTCCAAGGCCAAGAACGCTGCAGGTATCATTCAGGTGCCGGGAATCTACGACGATGTGCAGGCGCCGGCGGCAGCGGAATTGGATAGTTGGAAGAACCTGCCGTTCTCTGAAGAGGAGTTCCTTGCCAACGAGGTGGGCTCCTCGGCGCTTACGGGAGAGCCCGGCTATTCGGTGTTGGAGCGCGTCTGGGCCCGCCCCACGATGGAGGTCCACGGAATTGCCGGCGGGTTCACTGGGGCGGGAGCGAAGACGGTGATCCCGGCCAAAGCCACGGCGAAAGTCAGCTTCCGCCTGGTGCCTGGCATGGTGCCAGAGAAGGTCATAGCCGGATTCGAGAAGTTCATTCGCGAGAACACGCCCGCCGGGACAAAGATGACGCTCCGTGTCTTGAGTGGCGGACCAGCCATCGTAGTCAATCCGGATCATCCCGCGATTTCGGTGGCCGCGCGAGTCTTCGCCGAAACATTGGGGCGGCCCACCGTGTTGACACGTTCCGGAGGATCCATTCCGATCGTGGGCGATTTTGCGTCGCACCTTGGGATTCCCACCGTGCTGATGGGGTTCGGACTGCCGGATGACGGATTGCACTCGCCGAACGAGAAGTACAAGCTGGATAACTACTATACGGGCATTCGCACCATCGCACGGTTCTTTGAGCAATACGGAGTTTGACGGATATTTCTACTTTGACTGAACCAAAGCAGCCGCCGGTGACAGCACAGGAAAGTGTTGTCCGTTCCGCGGGTGTGGCCTCGATCGCGATCGGGATGAGCCGCATAACAGGCTTGGTGCGCGAAATCGTCATGGCGAGGCTGTTTGGCGCAGGACAGGCCTACGATGCGTTTCTGCTGGGCTTCCGTATCCCCAACCTGACTCGGGATCTTTTCGCCGAAGGGGCGCTGTCGTCGGCCTTTGTCCCTGTGTTTACGGAGTATCTCGCAACAAGAAGCAAGGAAGAAGCGGCGCTACTCGCCAATCGCGTGGCCACGGCCCTCATCCTGTTCGTTGGAGCCATTTGCCTGATCGGCGCTATCGGAGCACCGCTTCTCGTGGAACTGCTCGCACCGGGCTTTCATGAGAACGCCGGCAAGTTCGAACTCGCCGTCACTATGACACGCATCATGTTCCCCTTCCTGCTTCTGGTGGCACTCGCTGCACAGGCCATGGGCGTTTTGAACGCGAACAATGTGTTCGGCGTGCCCGCCACCGCGTCCACCATGTTTAATATCGGGTCTGTTGGCTTCGGTCTGCTGCTGGGCTTTGTCGCCGGGCCCTACATCGGACTCAGCCCGATTGAGGGGATGGCATATGGTGTCGTGCTTGGCGGGGCACTGCAGTTGTTGTGGCAAATGCCGAGTCTGTTTCGAGCGGGCTTTCGATTTCGCCCCATGTTCAACTGGTCCGACCCGGGACTGCGCCGGATCATCAACATGATGGGCCCGGCGATTCTCGGCAACGCCGCCGTTCAGATCAACGTGATGGTGAACACCAATTTCGCTTCGTCCATAATTGACCCGGTACGCGGTGCGGACGGACCGGTGAGCTGGCTTGCCTACGCTTTCCGCTTCATGCAACTGCCCCTGGGTTTGTTCGGAGTGGCTATGGCCACCGCAACACTGCCGTCCATTTCGCGCAGTGCGGCCGCGGGCAACTTTGATGAGTTCCGGCGAACGCTGTCGCGGTCATTGTCGACGGTGTTCCTGCTCACTCTGCCCTCGTCAGTGGGCCTGATGGTCCTGGGCCAGTCGATCATTGGTGCTGTCTACGAAGGACTCAAGTTCGAACCGTACGATACGCAGCAGACGGCGAATGCGCTGTCATTCTTTGCCGTTGGCTTGCTTGGATACTCCGGCGTAAAGATCCTGACACCGGCGTTCTACGCGTTGAATGACTCTCGAACTCCGATGCTCGTCTCGCTATCGTCGATTCTCATCAACTATGCGGCGGCAATTGCGTTGACCAGGTACGCGGGGTTGGGCCACGCCGGGTTGGCGCTATGCACCTCGGTGGTGGCACTGTTCACTTTCCTGTTTCAGTTTGTGATTCTACGTGGGCGGCTCGGCGGAATCTACGGACGGCTGCTGGTTTCCAGCCTTTGGAAGGTGGGCGTTGCGGCGGGCGCGATGGGCCTTGCAGTCGCCCTCACCAACTGGGCGGTCATGCATGGTCTCGGAGTATCCCGGAAGGCACATCTCATCAATCTTGTGTTCTCCATCCCGATTGGGTTACTGGTGTTCTACCGGGCCAGCCAATGGCTCAAAATACCGGAACTGGAACCGGCGATGCGCGCCCTCGGAGGCCCGATCCTGCGAAGTCTGCGGCGGCAGCGTGGTACAATCCAATAGCTTCCAATGAGTCCTGATCTTTCCCTTGTCCTGAGAATTCAAAGCCTGGATTTGCGCACGGCGGAGTTGGAGCGGGAAATCGCGGCTCTCCCAAAACGCATCCAGGAAATCGAGAAGCAGCTCGACTCTCACAAGCGCCGGTTGGAGATGGATCGCGCCGCGCTTGCCGGCAACCAGAAGGAACGGAAGCGACTGGATGGCGAGGTCCAGATCCAGCAACAGAAGATCTCCAAGCTCAAGGATCAGATGACCGGCGCGAAGACCAACGAGCAGTACCGCGCGTTTCAGCACGAGATCGAGTTTTGCGAAAAAGAGATTCGCAAGTACGAGGACCGCATTCTCGAACTCATGACCGAATCCGAGAAGCTGGCGGATAACGTCAAGACAGCCGAGGCAGCGCTGGCCGTGGAGGCGAAACAGGTAGATGCTGAAAAGCAAGCTGCCCGTGAAAAGACCGCATCCACGCAGAAAGCGCTCGCCGACATGCGAGCCGAACGGCAGGAGAAGGCAGGGGTGGCGCGCAAAGACCTTCTGGCTAATTACGAGCGGATCCGCAAGAACCGTCGCGGCGTGGCAGTGGCGGAAGCTGTCGATGGCCGCTGCAATGCCTGCAACATGATTCTCCGGCCGCAGGTGATGCAAGACCTCAGGACCAGCGACGAGGGCCTCCTATTCTGCGAGTCCTGTAAACGAATTCTCTACTACAACCCGCCGGTGGCAGTCGACTCCGGCAACTGACGGCTGATGCATGCTGGGGATTGAACCAAGGGCAGTCCGCATCACCTGGTCCGTGTTGTTGACCGTGGGTGCCGTAGCCTTCCTATACACGGCCCGGCGAACAATCCTCATCTTTGTTCTGGCAATATTCTTCGCCTACCTCCTGTCGCCCGTCGTTTCCCTCGTCGACCGGTTCGCCAAGGTGCGCAGGACGTTGACGTTGGCCCTTGTATACGCCGTCCTCATCGCTGTCCTCATCACCACGGTGACAGCTATCGGAAGCCGGGCGAGCGCCGAAGCGGCGAATCTGATCAGCCGCATGCCGGACTTGGCGAAGACGGCCGGGAAAATGTCGACGGCCCCGTTGCCGGAATGGCTGGAGTTTCTCCGCGGCAAGATTCTCATTGTTCTGCAGGAGCAAGTGGAAGGCGGGTTGGAACGGGCGCTGCCCATACTGCGCGGGGCCATCGGCCAGTTGGTGGCCGCTATCAGCAATCTGGGATTTGCGTTGCTTGTTCCGATTCTGGGCTTCTTCTTTCTCAAGGACGGGCAGATGCTTCGCAATTCCATTCTCGACCTCGTGGGTTCGCTCAAGGATCAGGAATTCTTCGACGGACTGATGACGGATATTCACGTCATGCTCGGCTATTACGTGCGGGCGCTTTTCGGTCTGAGTTTTGCCACGTTCCTGGTCTATGCGGGATACTTTTCTATCGCCGGAGTGCCGTACGCTTCCTTGCTGGCCACCATCGCCGCGCTACTGGAGTTCATCCCGGTGCTGGGCCCACTGGCAGCCGCCGTATGCGCCTGCGTTGTGGCGCTGATCAGTGGCTATGGCAGCGGCGTCGGATGGATGGTGGCGTTCTTTGTCGCTTACCGGATCTTTCAAGACTATGTACTCACTCCATTCCTCATGGGGTCGGGATTGGCGTTGCATCCATTGCTCGTGATCTTCGGAGCACTGGCTGGAGAACAGATTGCCGGCATTCCCGGCATGTTCTTTTCCGCTCCAGTGCTGGCCGCGCTGCGGCTGATCTACGTGCGCACCAGGCGCCGGCTGGAATGATACCGCGCGCGCTTGCTCTGATCATCCTGCTGGCCGCATGCGCGGAAGGCCATGTCATCAGCATGAGCAACGGGGATCTGCGGGTGTCGGCCAACCGCGGCATTTATGAATTGCGGATGCCGCTGTATGAGATCCAGCATGTCACCGGTCCGGAGAAGGCGCTGTTCGAGAATATTCGATTCTCCAGCCGCGGAGTGGCGGGCAGGATCGCTGAAAAGAAATGCGGAGAGGATCAAAAGGACGCCTCGTTCCGCTGCACGGTGATCTATGAGTGGCCGGAACCGGTGGAGGAGTTGGAGGTGGTCTGCACATTCCATTCCGTGACGGTCCCCAACCACGTTCACTTGTTGCGCGCCTATCGCGACGATAAAACAGATCAAGCCGTTTTTGATTTTTCGCAAACGAAGGCTCAGGTGCGGTTCCGTCCACCCACCGCATTCGAACTGTTTGTCGTGGGATGGGGATCGGGCTTCGCGCGGGCCTTCTCGAGTGGCGCCGCGGTTCTGTTCCTCGGATGCCTGGCGCTCGCCGCGCGCAGTCGCAGGGAACTGGTGCTCATCACAGCAATGTTTCTCGCGGGCGAGGTTCTCTCGGCACTCATCGTGCCCAGGACGCCGTGGAATCCGCAGCCACGCTTCGTCGAAGCGGCACTGGCGTTGACGGTTGCCTATCTCGCGGTGGAGATTCTCACACTCCCCCAAGCGGGCCAGCGATGGGCCGTCTCGTTTGTGCTCGGCGGCTTCCATGGGCTTTCGTACGCGTTATACCTCACAAGCACGGGCTACGACGCGCTGGCGGTTCTCTCGGGAATGGCGATTGCCGAGATCCTGGCGGTCCTCATCTTCGCGCTGCTGCTGTCACGCGGCGCGAAGATCTTCTCCGCTATCGCGCCGGTGGCACACCGCGTCGCTTCGTTCTGCCTGCTGATTGTGGGCTTGGCGTGGTTCGCCTGGCGGCTGCGAAGCTAGATCATCGAAACAGCGTCGATGCTGTCGATGCGAATCACGATGCGTGATGCGGCCTGGCTGCGCACTTCCACAAAGCCGTTACCGATCTTGGTGATACCTCCCCCAATCGTCTGGCCCTTCACATAGAACGTCAATCCGCGCTTGGCTTCCATCGCGGCTTTGAAGATGTCGTCAAACATGTTGTTGTTCTCCATTGGCTCATAGGCTGCGGCCGCCATCGGCGTCAGCGCGGTCAGCATGAGTGATTGTCTGCGGGTCATATTCTCCCCTTACTATGCTCATGCGCGAAACAGGGCGGCAATTCTAGCAGCCGTGTGATTTTTCTCTTGGAGGGCAAATTCACTCTTGCCAATTTCAAAGCACCTGCTGTAAGCTGAGAAAAGTACACCGATGATTCTCTAAGACACATTTCCACGCTGCTTCAAGACGCAAATGGCCGCCCTGGCCGGAGGAAATCATGTCTTACCTTTCCACTCACCAGTTGAGTTTCGCCCACCATCCTGGGATCAATCTGTTCCAGGGAATCACGATGGCCATCAACCCCGGCGATCGTATCGGTCTCGCGGGCGCGAACGGCTGCGGCAAGACGACTTTTTTGCGACTGCTGGCCGGCGAGTTGGAGCCTGGATCGGGAAAGATCATTCGCCGCAACGGGATCAGGATCCGCATGCTACATCGTCCGGAGCCGGCAGGCTTATCCAGCGGACAGCAGACACGCGAAGCACTTGCCGGCGCCATGCGCGAAGAGGCGGACGTATATCTGCTGGACGAACCAACCAACCATCTGGACGTGGCCGCGCGAGACTGGCTGGCTCACTGGCTGATGCGCAGGCAGATCTCGTGCATCATCGTTTCGCATGACCGCGCGTTCCTCAACCGCGTGACCACACGGACGCTCCTGCTGGAGCGAGGGCGCGCGGTGATGCATGAGGGCAACTATGACTTTGCCATGGACGAGCATGACGACGCGGAATCGCGGCAGAGGGAATCCTTCGACACGCAACAGCGGCGCATTGCCGCGGCGGAACGGGCTGCTGAGCAAAGGGACCGGTTGTCCGCGAAGGTGGCCAAAGCCCCACCCGGAGCGAAGCTGTCCCATGATTTCTACCGCAGGAAAGCCGCGAAGGTGGCACGTACCGGACGCATCCTGCGGGAGCGCCGCCAATTAGAAGCCACCGTGGCGAAGCCCTGGGAGGAGCAGGCGATTTCGCATTTGGATTTCGCGCATGTTCCTTCCGTGCCCGCAATCGTCGTGCACGCTTCCGGACTGCGGTTTGGCCATCCTGGATCACCAGTGATGGGCCCTGTGGACATCGCGGTTCATCGCTACGAGCGCTGGAGTGTCACCGGACCAAACGGATGCGGAAAGACCACGCTATTCCGGGCCCTGTTGAACCAACTGCCCGCGGTTGCGGGAGAGGTGCGATGGAGTGCTGGTGCTCGGGCCGGGTACTATTCGCAGGAGCACTAGCAGATGGTGCTGAGTGAATCTCCCGTGGAAAGCTGC
>JACQZR010000022.1 GCA_016213775.1 Acidobacteriota bacterium | reverse complement strand
TCCGTCTGGATCGAACTGGCGGCGGAATCCGAGTCCAATGGCGATCTGGCCGCCGCTGAGCGTCACCTGGTGCGCGCCACGGAAGTGGATGCGACGTTTGAGCCCCGCTGGGCGCTGGCGAACTTCTACTTCCGTCGCGACCGCACGGAGGAGTTTTGGAAGTGGATGCGGCTGGCGGCCGAGCGCAGCTACGGCGACCGCGCCGGTCTCTTTCAATTGGCATGGCGGTCGGGTGCGGACGGCGGCGAGATCCAACGGCGATTGGTGGACGGGCTCGGCGAGGTATTGGGCCGCTATGTGGAGTGGCTTGGGAAACAGAGAAAATGGGAGGCTGCGGGCGCGGCGTCCCTGGCCTTGGTGAACGCCGGGCAGAAGGCCGATTCCGCCGCGGCGTTGGAGGTATGCCATCAGTTGCTCGACCAGGGAGAGACCGGGCAGGCTCTCGCCGTTTGGAACGCCCTGGCAGGTGCGGGTTGGGTTCGTGGGAGTGCTCTTCCGGGCGATGGCGTGCTGACCAACCCAAGGTTCGAGTGGGAGCCTACTGGTAAGGGGTTTGATTGGCGCCTCCCATGGCGTCCCGGCCTGGCGCATCGCTGGCGTGCCGGCGAATTGACCATTGTGATGGATGGGAAGCAGGAAGAGCGGACCGATTTGCTGGAGCAGGTGGTAGCTGTTCGCGGCGGCAGGCCATATGAATTGCGCTATCGCTACCGCTCCGATGGTTTGGTGAAGAACGCCGGGGTGCGTTGGCGCATGCGTGCCACTGGGGCGGAGGTTGCCGGCGACCCAGTCATTCCCGGGGAATTGGCGGAAGGCCGGTTGCGCTTCACCGCACCTGCCGGCCGCGATCAGGTGCGGCTGGTGTTGACCTATGAGCGGCTGCCCGGTACCGTTCGCCCGGAGGCCACCATCATCATCGAGGGAACAATGGAGTTGTTTGCTGTTCGTTAGCCAGGCGCGTGAGTAAGCGGTTTTTGGATTTTTTGCAGACTCCGAACGAGTCCGCCAGCGACACTGCCGGCACCACTAGCGGATCCGCCGCCCGGCTCGCGAGATCATCTCGTGCAGACGGCTCGGCTCCCCCGGAGAATGACGCGTGCGAAGGAATGGTAACCAGCGCCGGAAGGGTGCTTCTCCTTGGAGAAGAAGGTGAGGTGGACGATGTCGCCTAACTCCGAACGGCCTGTGACGCGGTGCTGAACATCGTATGTCGGGGTTTTCTCGTGCACCTGCTGTGGATCGAAGGTGTACTCGAATTTGCCGTTCGCGACGGGGATCTCCACCTGGTCGATCACTGCACCGGGAATCACCGCTGCCACGTACACTGAAGACGCAGTGGATGAGCCGGAGATGCGGAAGGGGCGGGCCGGATCGAAGGTGGATTCCACCGGCAGATCGAACTGCAACTCGGGAGCGTCCGCGGGTTTGCCCTGCTCGATCACATAGAGTTCGCCGCCTTCGCGGGGCAGGCCTGGCATCACACCGGTATGGCCTTCCCAATCGGCCTCCAGTTGATAGCGGTACACGCCAGGCTGGTCGAGGGTCCAGCGAGACCCCACCCACGAGCCTGCGCCGTCGCCTTGTCCGGCGGTGGAGACCTCCTTCCCGTTGGGGAAGCGGAGCGTGAACTTTAGATTGCAGGGCACGATCGGGTCGATCTGGACGGCGGGGCCGAAGCTGGCGCCAGTCTCGTACATCATGCCGGGGCGGGTACCCACGAGGAAGAAGCGCGCCGATTGGCCGGTGGGGCCGAGCACATCCTCCTGACCCGGTGCGATGACGCGGTTGTTGTTTGAGCCGCCAGGAAGGATGAACGCGCTGGCGAGGTAGCCTGCGTAGAGCGGCTGCTCCCCTTTCTTGCGCACGACGACTCCTCCGATCAGGCGATAGATGTCACCGGGCATGTCGCCGTTGGCCGAAGCGCCGTACTGGCCGCCGAACGAATTCGGGCTGGTGGACCAGTAGGGAGCGAAGATGCCGTTCTCGCCGATGAGGAAGCGAGACATGAACCCCGGGCGCGGGCCTGCGGCATAGAAGTAGGCCCAATCCTGAATGAACTCAGGGTATTGATGCGGCGAGTAGCCGTTGGACGTTGTGATGCGCAGATTGGTGCTGGAGATACCGTTGAGCGCCGTGTCCCACTTGGCGGGCGGGTTGTCCTTGGGCTCGTAGATGAGGACGGGGGTGATCTTGTTGGCGGTCTGACCCTCGCTCGCGATCAGCAGAACGTCACCCGGCTTGTAAGGGAAGTTGAAGTGCACCAGTTGGCCGACCTCGGTTGCGGAATCGTACCAACCTTCGAAATTGGTGTCGCCGCGCTCGACGTACTGACCGGAGACGGCGAACTTCTTTCCACGGGCGGCGATCGGGCTGTCCGCCGGGTACACGACACCGGCGTGACGCATGGAGCAGACCCACATGTGCCCCTTGGAATCGGTGTAGGTGGCAAGGACGTGAGCCAGGTATTCGCCAGGCGCGTCGAGGGCGAGATTCTTTGCGCCCTGTGCCGATCCGTAGACGCCGGAGGGAGAGGCTTTGCCGCACCAGCGATCGCGGCGGGCCTGGCTCGGATTGGAGTTCACGAAGAGGGCGGCGTCGACACAAACATCGGCCGCAACTGCGGGAGAGAATCCGATGTCGCGTCCGTAGCGGCCGCCGACCGGGTAGGCCTGACCCTGGAAGGTCGCGGTCGCCATGGTCATGCGGTTGGCGATCCAGAAGCGGTAGGTTCCGCCTCCAACGTATGCATTGCCCCACACGTCGTAGACGGTGCCAGCGAGTTTGACTGTGTATTGCCCGTAAGCGGGCGGGCGCCAGGCTGTGATGACGCTGTTCCTGGTGGTGGGCCACTGTCCGCTGTTGCCGGCGTAGTTGAAAGAGCCGAGGTCAGTGGTCTTGCCATCGGGCGATGTGATTTCGACGTTGATGGAGCCTTTGGTGTAGTCCCAGGGGATGTTGTCGCGAAGCTCGCGCGTGTCGGCGGGGAACTGCGGCTCCAGAGAATACGAGAGCGGGCGGCCGGCAGTGTCGTAGCGCGGCAGAATCACATCGTCCTGGATCAGGTTGCGGGAAGCGATGTTGAAGCGATGGCGATCCTCGTCAGCCACCACGCCGCGATAGCCGTTCGAGTTGTGGCCGTTGAGAAGCACGAAGGGAATGCGCGGCTGGATGTGGAGCGAGTCGATGAAGGTGCCGGCGGCGTCTGTGCCGGAAGCCCAGACCGGCGGCGAGTAGTGGTGCGACTCGATGGCCTTTCCGAACTTGGAGAACTGATGCGCGGCGAAGGAACGGCCCTGAAGCGAGTAGTAGCGCGTGCCAACCGTTACGCCGTAGTCGAAGCGGAGACGGTAGACTCCAGGGGGCAGGTCGGCTGCCAGGGGGCCTTCGCCCGCGAAGGGGCACTCCAGGCGGCCGTCGGTGCGCTCGCAGGCGGCCAGCGGCACCTTGACGAGTTGATCGTAGGGAGTCTTGAACGCATAACCAAAGCGGGTGGTGATGGCGCCGCGATTCCCTCCCTCGATGGGAAGGCCGGTGGGTGTGAGAAGAGTGGAGACGCGATCGTCGGAAGCGAATCGAATCCAGCCGCTCGCGTCGAAGCTGCGGTCCGCGGTGACCAGCAGCGCGAACCCGTCGACGTTGATCTTTTCGTTGATCAGGTTCTGCAGATGCTGCTCAGTGATCACGAGCCTGGTGGTAAAGCCGACCCGCTGGCCGGGAGTCCAGGAGGTGGGCGAGAAGGTTGCTTGCGCGAACCATTCGCCGAAGTATGTATAGCCGTAGGTGGCGAAACTGTACTCCTCTGCTGCTGAGGGGAGAATGAACGTCAGTACGGCGGGGAGAAGAAGACGAATACCCGTAGACGACATAAAAAGCTTTCTACAATCTATGATTGCTGAACACGGGTGACGTTGGAAAGTCTTTGTGCAAGCTCATGTCCGGTGATTGCCCTACGCAGCGAGTAGGATCCACGAGACGGGCCGTTACGGTTTCCAAACGGCGACTGGAGCGGGCCTGCCGGTAAAAACGAGCCACTCGCGTGAAAACATCGAAGACGGCATCCACCCCGACTGGAGTTCTCCGCGTTTGCCCTTGCCTTTGGGCGCAATGCGACTCGAGGCTGCATTGAATACAGGTCTCTTCCACTCGTCGACAACCTTCGCGGTTTCGACGGTGATGTATCCGTGGTCTCCCATGCCGAGGCGCTTAGGCTCTCCGCTCAGGAGTACCGCGCGCAGCCACTCCAGGATGAGTGTTTGCGCGTTCTGCAGACAGCAGTGCGGCGTCCTGTTCTGGACAACAAAGGTCCAGGGCGCACCTCTTTCGTAGTACTTCTTGAAGTACCCGTAGGGCCGCTCGGTTCCGTTGATGTTGTCGCCGCCATTTGCAATGATCAGTTGCGGGCTGCGCAACGCTTGATCCGGCAGTTGGATGGAGGCCTGTAGCCGGCAAGCCTCGCGGCGAGCGAGCCAGCCCCGGACCATCCCATGGCAATGATGCCGATTGTCTTCAACTCCGGCCGGGCCTCGGAGTCAGCGAACTGGGTGAGCGCCGAGAATAGGGCGCGCCCAACGCCCTTCTCGGGCAGCACAATCATGTCCTCGCGCTCCTTGGAACGGCAGTGCATGGCAAGGACCAACGCGAGATGGTGTTCGTTTGCGAAGGCTCGAACACGCCGGTCGTGGAACCACTGAAGATAGTCCTGGCCCCGGTCGAAGATCACCCAGGCCGCGCGGATGGGGCTCGTGGACTCTGGCAGGACCATTTGATAACGGCACGGTTGCAGGATCTCCTCCTCCGGCAGCGGATTGACGATCGTTTGCTTCTCTTGGGGTATCTGGCCAAAGGCGCACATACACCAGACCGTGCCGGTTAGGAGCCGTGGAAGAGAACACATCATGTTGTATGACGGGCCTTCAGGGCGAATCGTTGATGGAGCTGGGGACCCGCTACCGAGCCGTCAGAGTCTCGATGACCCGACGTATCTTCGCGCCGCTCGCAAACTCGATCCAGTGCCTGATGACCTTGCCTTCGCGGTCGATGATCAAGGTGGTGGGCAAGGAATCAACAGCATAGGCTTTAAAACCCGTTTCGGGGGCGATGAAGACCACCGGCAGGGTACGCCTCCGTTCCGCCAGCCAACGCTTCGCCCGTTCCGGATCCTCTTCGTTGATGCCGACGATTTCCACTCCTTGTCCAGCGAAACTGGCCTTCAAATGTTCGAGGTCTGCCATTTCTTCAGAGCAGTAGCCGCAGTGCGTGGCCCAGAAGTCAAGCACGACGACCTTGCCGCGGAGCTTCGATAGGGTAAACAAACTCCCGTCGAGTGTCCGGCCGGTGATTTCGGGAGCGTCACGGCCGATCAAATGGGTATTCTCCTTCGTGACCATCTTTGCCGGCACCATGGCCCATGACGGCGGTGGTTCATTTTCAGACGATGTGTCGAGGGTCACCGTCCACTGCCAGACGTCCGACGCCCGACGCTCGCTGAACTGCAGTTTCCACACGGTGCCGGTCTCGCGCTCGATCCAGTAGACAACGGGTTCGCCCGCGGAGTTGCGCGCCTTGTCCTGATAGTGAACGGAGAGTACATCGCACGGCCTTGACCGGCCTCCGAGGATTGCCGTTTCGCCGCGCAGCAGCTTCGCCCCGGCGACACGGTCGGCGATCTCGCGGAAGATCAGGAAGGCGGGTTCAGGGTCGTCTTTGTAGCGGGCCGCGGCATCGATGAATGGGAGCGGCGCGTCGTCGGGTACGAGGCGCCGCGAAATGTACGCGCGTTGAACCTTGACTTGGGCAACTCCGTCTGGAGACACCGGCCGGGTGGCCGCTCCGATCATTACGAAGCTATCGAGGTTCTTATACTTGTTGGCGACGCGTTCCAGGATCTGCAAGGGGTTCGGATCGCTTTGCGCCCACGCGCCGGCACAGAGAAGGAATAAGAGCAGACGGCACATACTGTCCTCCAGCCTCATTATGGCCCCCGTCGTCGCTGACGTGAATGAAACAGGCTACTTCGCTTCTTTGACGTGGGTCGGATAACAATTGACTATGCGTTTCTTAGTCGGCCCGTGGATGCTCGTTTTTGGCCTCTTCTTGGTGGGGCAACCGGTTTATCGAGAAGCACCGTCGTCCGGCAAGCGTATTGTGATAGCCGCAAGCACCCTCCTGGATGGCAAGGGGCGCGTGTGGCAAAACACCCGCGTGGTGATTGAGGGATCCAGAATCGTCGCCCTTGATTCAAAATCAGGGCCGGGGGATTACGATCTTCGCGGACTTACCGTATTGCCGGGCTGGATTGATGCCCACGTTCACATTACTTCGAGCTTTGGCAAGGACGGTGCGAACGAAGATGCACCTCGGCACGCTTCGAACGCGTGGGCAACCTTGATGGCCGGCTTCACGACAGTACAGAACATGGGGTCGCCCGGCAGCGTCGCCTTACGCGACGCCATAGCAAATGGATTGCTCCCTGGACCGCGAATTCTTACTGCGGTGGACGCGCTTGGGGCGCCTGGCGGGACCGAAGAAGAGATTCGCGCGTTCGTTCGGAAACAAAAGGAAGCAGGCGCGAATCTTATCAAGATATACGCTGCTGGGGGCATGCGGCAGGGAAAGATGACGCTTTCTCAGGAGCAACTGAACGCCGCCTGTGATGAGGCGAAGAAGCAGGGATTGCGCACGCTGGTACACGCTTTCCGGGAGGCTGTCCGTGCAGCGACTCTCGCCGGCTGCACGCAAATCGAGCACGGTGTCGGCGCGACGGACGACGATCTGAAACTGATGGCCGAAAAGGGGACGTATCTTGATCCGCAAGCCGGCCTTCTTTGGGAGAACTATCTTCTGAACGCGGACAAATTTGCCGGTACGCCGTTTTTTCCAAAGACTGTTGCGGAGTTTGCTCCGATGAAAGATCTGGCGCCGATGAGCCAGGAGTTCCTGCGGCGCGCAGTGAAGGTTCGCGGACTGAAGATCGTTTTTGGTACCGACGCCCTATCAGGTATGCACGGGCGTAACGCCGAGGAGTTCATTCATCACGTGCGCGATAGCCGAGTGGAGCCAATGGCGGCGATGGTCTCGGCCAATTCCCTGGCGGCGGAGGCGCTCGGCATGGCGGATCAGATCGGCTCGATTGCGCCCGGGTTGCAGGCAGATATCATCGCGCTTGACGGAGATCCTCGGAAGGACATCACGGCTGTTCGGCGTGTGGCGTTTGTGATGAAGGGTGGGGTTGTCTATAAGAACGTGACCCGAATACCTTGACCTTCGACACGTAATGACGCGTAATACATTACATCGAAGGTTGAGGTAACTGATGTCTTCTTCCCGTTTTCCGATTCCGCAAGGCACGCTCGACATGCTGGTGCTTCAGATGCTCTCCCTTGGGCCGGCTCATGGTTATGGAATTGCGCAACGGCTGCACCAGGTATCGCGCGAAGCGGTGCAGGCCAACCAGGGATCTCTGTATCCCGCCTTGCACCGTCTGGAACAGAAGGGATTGTTGAAGTCGGACTGGCGCGAATCGGAGACAGGCCGTGAAGCCAAGTTCTATTCGCTGACGCGAGCTGGCGAAAAGCAGCTTGCGGTGGAGAAAGAGAGTTGGAACCGGCTGACAGCGGCAGTCCGGCTGATCTTCAACGAGGGGCGGTAGCCATGCGGAGGATTCTTAATCTGTTTGGGTCGAGGCGGCGCAGGATGGAACAGGACCTCGATCGCGAACTGTGGTATCACCTCGAACGGCGCGTCGGCGACCTGATGGCCTCGGGCGCTGGCGAAGCGGAACATGTTCCGTGCAAGTCCGGCCAGCAACGGTTATCCGGAGGCGGGCGCCAAGCGGCTCATGCACGAACTGTTGGAAAAGCTCGAGAGCGCGCCGGGAGTCGAGAGCGCCGCTGTGGCGAACACGCACATTCTGACCGGCGGGACTTCGAGCAGCAGCATAACGATCCAGTCTGACCAGCGAATCGTCACCGAGCGCGCAGTTCACTTCATGCGGATAACTCCGGGTTTCTTTGCGACCATCGGAACGCGCCTGGTTGCCGGCCGCGATTTCGATGAACGCGATCTGCGCGACCCCGACAGCCGGGAGAGCGCCTATCGTTCGATCATCGTGAGCGAGAGCTTCGCACGGCGATATTTTGGGAGCCGCAGTCCGCTGGGCCATCGGATTGGCTTCGGCAACCGCCCCGACACACGCACGACCGTTGAAATTATAGGAGTGGTGCAAGGTTTCAGCCGCCGCAGCATGCGCGACGATCGAGACAGTATCGAACAGGCATTTGTACCCTACTGGGACCGGCAGTCGGGGGGCGGCACATTCTATGTGAAAGTACGCGGAAAACCGGAAGCGGCATTCGCTTCAATCCGCGCCACCATTGGGCAGGTAGATCCAGCCCTGCCTGTCGTCGATATGATCACGCTGGACGATCAGATCGAGCGGGCGCTCACAACCGAGCGGATGCTGGCGACGCTGTCGAGCGGCTTCGGAGCGATCGCATTCCTGCTGTCCGTGGTTGGCTTGTACGGGGTGATTTCATTCGTGGCCGCGCAGCGTACGCAGGAGATCGGGATTCGAATGGCGCTCGGCGCCACGAGACGCTCCGCGGTGTGGCTGGTTGCGCGAGACGCGCTGGTGATGATTGGCGCTGGAATAGTTGTTGCGCTTCCGTGCGTTTGGGTCCTGAGCCGTTTTATCGAGTCCCAGCTTTACGAAGTCCGAGCCGTCGATGGGCCGACCATCGCGGGTGCGAGTGTACTGTTTGGGCTCGTGGCGCTCGGGTCGGCGATGATGCCCGCCTGGCGAGCCGCATCCGTAAGCCCGACGCAGGCGTTGCGCTATGAATAGTGAAGTTGTGCGAAGCTGCCGGGCACAAGTATTACTTGATTCGCTATAGCGAGATTCGCTATAGTGCCGCTATGGCCCTTCGCCGTTCCAAGCCGGAAGATCCGGCGCCTGAGTCCTTCCTGCCCCTGCACAAGGACACTTTCCACATCCTGGTATCGCTGGCGGACCGCGACCGCCACGGCTACTCGGTGATGCAGGACGTCTCTGATCGCACGGATGGCGCGGTCCGATTGAGCCCGAGCACGCTGTACGGAGCTATTAAGCGACTGCTGGAGCAAGGCCTGATTGAGGAGCTATCGGAGCGGCCGGATCCCGAACACGATGACGAGCGGAGGCGGTACTACAGGCTGAGCAAACTGGGACGGCGGGTTGCGAAGGCAGAAGCGAGAAGGCTGGAAAGGCTGTTGGCAGATGCCCGTGCGACAGGACTACTGCCTATTAAGAAGTAACCGCCATGGGAGCGCTGCTTTGTTCGCTGCTGGTGTTGTACCCCCGGGCATTTCGCGACGAGTACGGGCGTGAAATGTCCCTGGCATTCCAGGACCGCCTGCGGCACGCCTCCGGGCCTGTAGAACGGGCGATGGTATGGATGGAGGCAATCACGGGCCTCATGAGGGAGGCCCCCAAGGAGCACCTCGCAATGCTGCATCTTGATCTTCGTTATGCGTTACGCTCATTCCCGCTCCGATGTTCTCCCCTGTCAGTTGATCGAGATGAAAGCGGAATTCTTCTCCGAGTTCGCGCTCCACATACCCGCGGCGGACCAGTGAGCGGAGGCGTAAACGGATTTTGTCCAGAATGCGCATATCAGGCCTCGCGAATGACAAGGTTGATGGCCGACGACAGACGTGTCCAGCTTTCCAACTCCTTCTCGAGATGTTTGCGTCCGGCGCGCGTGAGTGAGTAGAACTTGGCCATACGGCCGGTTTCCGTGGTTTTCCACTCGGCCTTTATCCATGCCTGTTGCTCGAGCCGGTGTAGAGCCGGGTAGAGGGATCCCTGCTGCACTTGAAGAGCTTCTCGCGAGACTTGCTGGATGCGCCTAGCGATAGCCCAGCCGTGTTTGGGCTCCAGACAGATCGTTTTGAGGATCAGAAGATCGAGTGTCCCTTGGACGAGATCGGTAGGTCTGGACATCACACCTAGATTACCATCAATTGTAGATTGTCAACACTGGCGGGCGGGGTCGTACGCCGTTCATGACCCCGCAAACAGGTGCGACGCACGCCTTAATTCGAAGATGGCTTCTCGATTTTGTCGATGACCATCACTTCCACCGGCGCCTTTGTCTTTTGCATGCGCAAACCCAGTTGCTGCGCCATCGCGCTGAAAAGGTCGGGTGGCGCTTCGGGATCGATGGAGGCAGGTTGCGCCTGCGGTGGAGGAGTGGCGCCGCCAAAAGGCCGCATTCCGGGATCGGGCGTGAATGTGAGCACAAAGGTGTAACGGGTTTCGCCGAGTTCCGTCTGGTCGATCACCGGCAAATCCATGAACTGCGCCTGCATGACACTAGCAAATTCCGCTAATGTGGCGTTGCGAACGTTGAATCCTCGCTGGGGGCGTCCGCCAAACCCGGGCATCGGTATAGAGGAGTTTTATTCCTTCTTGATCTTGACGCCGTTCTTCATCGCCGTGATTGCGTATGCAGACAACTCTTTCTTGTCCTTGTGGGAGGCGAGGGAGAAGCGCTCCGCCAGCAGCTTCTGGACCATCCCCTTCAACTGCTTGACGCTCGGCATCCCGGGCTTGTCCGGTTTCGCCTCGATATCGAACTTCTCGGAATCGGCCCATGAGGGTGCGCCGACGACCTGCTTGGGATGCATGTCAAAACCGAACTTGATCAGATCGTTGACGGTGGTGTTCAGAGTACGCAATACGCCACTCGGATTTACCGTAATGCCCCAGCCAGGACGGCTCGGATCCGAAGGCTTGATGGTGGCGACCTCGAACTCCGGTTGCGCGTTCGCCTCCATCATCTTCGGAGGAGGCGGGGGCTCCGGAATGGTCCATGCGGTCTCAGGAGTAGCGCGCGTGAGATCGAGCGGTAACGAATTTCCCTGCTGCGTCCATGTGCCGTTGATGGTCTTACCATCCGCGCTCATTTTGCCTTCGTACAGACCATTCACTCGCTCAATGGTCATCTTAAAGTTGTTGCCGTTTGTTGTAAGGGCGGTGGCAGGAATTGCCGGAGTCCGTTGATCGATACTGTAGAAGTCGGCAGCGAGTTTATCCGCCGCTGTCGTCGAGATCTTCACGACGACGCGCAATTCTCCGTTCGGTGCCTGTGGTACTTTCAAGGCACCTTGCCATGTGCCTGGAAACGATTGAGCGAGCAACGCGCTTCCGGAACAGAGGAAAAGCGCAAGACCCCATAACATCTTCTTCATCAGCGAGCCTCCTGAAATTCAGCAGGACACAAGTGCCCTCTAGAACAGGACGAAAAATATTCCCCGCTTGTTCCCGATGCCGGATCATCGCGCACTGTGGTGCCGGTAGCGTGCTGAATATACAGAGCCGCGCACGTCAGTAAGCGGTGTTTTCGGACTGCTGCCACGGGCTGCCAGTCTAGGCCTTCAAGTGGAAATAGCAGTGAATGTGCGGCACGCCGCGGAAGTACCAGACCATATCCGGGCCTTCAATTTGCCAGGTGTCCCAAACCTGGTCGGAACCAATGTCGTATTGCCCGCCATACCAGGAAACCTGGAGTTGATTGATGACCCCCTTCTTCCGGATGGTCTCGACCGTTGCCTTCACATCGTCCTCGCGGAACATGGCCATCATGCCGCGCATCGTTTCAAGCAGCAATTTCTTCTGATCGGCACTCAACTCCGAAGTGCGCAAGCCGCGTTTCCCGGTCGCAATCTGGATTACAGCATTCGGCTCTTCCCCGCGAGGCTCGACGGACACCAACCCCATTGCCCGCTGCCGGCCATCCAGGGCTTGCACAAACTTATTGAAGATCCTGCCCTGATACCAGTACGGATTGCCGGGGTGCTCCTTGGTCTCGGTAAAATTCTCTCTGCCGTTCTTCACCGGGTGTGGATAGTGCCCATAGAAGATGGGAGCCCCTCCAAATCCATGCCCCTTGTCGAAACGCGCATTACAACGCCGCGTGACATGGTGCCCGGTGAAGATGAACTCAAAGTTTTCGTCTTCGGGTGTACCGAAGAAACCAGCGGAAGGAGCATTCTTCTCCTCGCCGTACTGGTCAATCAACACCTGATTGTTGACCGCATCCCGATACTCGGCACTGTGCATCGAGTTGAAGATTGTCCGGATCACTTCCTGCTGCTCACGAGTGAAGCTGGCAGGGATGCGGTGCTCGGGATGGATGTACCACCAATTGCTGATGTATTGACGTTTGGGGTGATCCACTGGCAAGCAGAGCTTTTCCTTTTGAGAATCCGAAAGACTCCTGTAAAGCTGCGTTGGCAAAGAGTCGCTCTTGCCTTTTCCAGCGGCAAGCAGGTTGTCCGCCGATGTGAGTGCCGTTAGGCCGGCGGATGCACCGGCGGCCTGAATCCAAGTGCGTCGAGTCAGTTTGTTCATCGCTCCCCCTCCTCGTTGTTCCCAGACCCGCCCAGTATATACCCCAGTCAGCCGCCTGCACGCGCGGGATTATTCCCTTCCGATCACTTCCCTTCGAGCAGCTTGGGCCAGTTGACGATCACCGTGATAGGCACCTCTCCTTGCGTGCCCGCGGCTTGCAAGGGAAGCAGATCGGTGTCACAACATCGTCCATCTTTCTTCCACTGGGAAGCGAACACTGCCGGATACTCCGAAAGGCTTGCCGTAGACCCGCGCCATGCCGGTCAGTCTGAATGGCGAGATGATGCAACTCTGCCTTCTCGAGAGATTACTTCATCGCCGCTTGATTTGGGTCAACGTCGCGGCATGACGCGGGTGAAATGGCCACTCCGGCCACGGCGCCTTGGATCGAGGTCATAACGGTTGGCGCCGGCTCGCATTGTCGGCCCTTCGCGATACATGCCATCGCCTGCTCAAAGCAAAACAAGCATTCGATTTGCCACGCTGACCAAACTCTGACCGAAACCGTTCTCAGATTCAGCGAACCGGAATTGTCACCTCCGGACCCGGAATCCACGCGGCGGTGATTCGCAGGGTTGCCAGCCCCGGCGAAAGTCCTGGCGGTACGCGAAAGTCGACGCGATAGAGATCGGACGTGCCGGGCCAGCCCACCTTGTTGATTACCTCCGCGTCTTTCCCGCCCACACTCATCTCGACAGGTGAATTGACGTCCTCCAGCGGATCGGCCTTGAACGGCCGGCTGCCTGGAGGAAGGAGGTCGGGCCGAGTGGGGCCGAGATTCCGGACCGCGGCGATGAGAACCTCGCCTGCCGCGGCGGGGTTGGCGGCGGCTATGGGTGACAAATCCGCATGGAACACGGAGGGCCCGCTGGACGAAACGTCTATTACGGGACGATGCTTCGGGTACAAAAGGAAGAGGAATCGGAACCTTCCACCGCCGTGGATGCGGCGATTGGCTGGATCCTCGGTGATCGAGGCAACCCGCAACGGTCTGATCGTCCCCAGGTTGCGATGGATCCCGATCACTCCGAAGAATGCTCCATTGCCCCCGGTTATCGTGTGGCCAGGGAAAGGAGGACCCCCGCCGTCCAGTAGGCTGCCAATCGAAGTTCCGTCGGGCCCCATGATCTGCCAGACGCAAAGTATGCTGCCATCACCACTGTAGTCTGCAATCATTTCGCCCGGCTGCGGATTCCAGCCGTGGTGACAGGGCTGCAACCCTCTTCATGAAGAGGCCTTTCGCTGGCTTTCCATTGACCGCCACGATGTCGCCAACGTTGTGAGTGTATTGGAACGCTCTCGCGGGCAGAGGCGTGGTCGGTCCGGGAGCCCGCCCGAACTTGGCGGCGTCCGTCACATCGCCGCGATATGTCACCGTGTTGTCAAGCTCGATGATCAGTTCCACCGGTTGCTCCACCGGTTGGCATAAGCCTGATACGGCGTGTGCCGCGACAAGCACGGTCACCGTGATCGTTCTACGGAAGCCGTTCATAGGGCTCCTAATAAAGTGAGGATTCAAGTCTCCACAGACCGCGCAGAGGCGAAGCTTTCACCGCGATGCGTCTCATCGTTCATACTCGCTATTCGGGCCCCGCGATCTTCGTACGCGTGCACATGTAAAGATCGCTGCCCCCGTAACCGCCGGATCGGTCAGAACCAAATACAAGCGCCAGCCCGTCCGCGGAAATGCTCGGGACGTTATCCGAAGAGGTGCTATTTACGATCGGGCCCAGATTTGCCGGAACAGACCATGGCGCGAGAGTGTCTATGCGCGTCGAAACGAAAAGGTCATTGGATGACCAGGGACCCGGGAGGTTACGGTCCGAGGTGAGAAAGACCTCCAAACCATCGTGGCGGATGAAAGCGTTTCCCTCGTAGGAAGGAGAATTGAGACTTGGGACCGGAGCAGCTGCTCCCCATACGCCTCCCGGACCGAGCTCGCTCACATAAATCTCAAAAGAGCCGGCGCGGTTGGTCGTGAAGTGGATCTGAGGGAGCCCGTCGTCGTTCTCGAAGTACGAGGGGTGCCATTCCGTGGCACTGGAATTCACGGCAGGGCCAAGGTTCACAGGCGGCTGCCATCCGAAGTCGTCACGGGTATGGATCCGAGCCGCAACCCAAAGGTCCCAACCTCCAACCCCGCCGGGACGGTTCGAATTGAGGAAGAGCAGGTGCCCGTCTCGAGAAAGGGCAGGAGCGCCATCGTGATAGGGAGTGTTGACTGTGGGCCCGAGGTTTACCGGCGTACCCCATGGGGAATCGGTCGTGGCTCGCTGGGAAACCCAGATATCCATGCCACCGTAACCTCCAGGGCGGGTAGAAACGAAGTACAGGCTGAGTCCGTCCTTGGAGAGAGCCGGTACGGCATCGAAGTAAGGCGAGTTTACTACTGGTCCGAGATTAACCGGTGCCGACCATTCCGAGTATTTCGGGGCAGCAGTTGCTACAACGGCAAGTAGCAGCACTGTGCCGAAAGCCCCCATCGACAGGTTTCCTCTTCGAGTATTGCGTTTCATGCGTTTCTCCTTGCGAAAATTTTCTCCGGCACCCTACACGCGACAAATCGCGTCTCAGGACGTAATGCTTGTGCAAGAAAAATTGCGGAACGGTGATATACTCGGTCAGGGCCGATGGACACCGGATCAGGGCACGAAATCACAGGGTTACTCCACGATTGGGCGGGGGGCGACCAGTCTGCTCTCGATCGCCTGGCGCACATGGTGGATGCGGAATTGCGCCGAGTGGCCCGCAGCTATTTGGCAAGAGAGCCCGCTAATCACGCGTACCAGACAACGGAGATTATTAACGAGGTGTTCCTGCACCTCATTGATGGCGGGACGGTAACCTGCCGTGACAGGTCTCATTTCTTCACCCTCTGCGCCCAGATGATGCGCCGGATCCTCGTGGACCATGCCCGCACCCGGCGGAGAGTAAAACGTGGCGGAGGCGCCCTCCACCTGTCGCTCGATGAGGCTTGCGTGGTTTCTCGGGAGCGGATCACAGACGTTATCGTCATTGATAAGGCTCTGACATCGCTTTCGCGAGCCGATCCACGCAAGGGTAAGGTGGTAGAGTTGCGTTTTTTCGGCGGGCTGAGCGTCGAGGAAACGGCGGAGGTGCTACAAATCTCCAGCGACAGCGTCGTCCGTGACTGGAGGCTGGCCAAGCTGTGGCTGCTGCGCGAACTGAGGGGCGCCCAACCGTCAGCCGTAGCTTCGTCCGATGGACTCTGACCGTCGGCGGGAGATCGAGCGGCTGCTGGAGTCTGCCACTCGGTTGCCTCCAGAGCGCCGGTCTCGCTTCCTCGACGAGGCGTGCGCCGGCGACCCTTCGTTGTGCGAAGAAGTGCAGTTCATGCTGGAACTCGAAGCCGAAGCGAAGGGTTTTCTGGAGAGTCCGGCTCTACAGGTGGAGGCCGCGGCTTTGGCACGCGAACAGGAGCGCTTCGAGTTTTCAGGTGCGCAGGTCGGGCCCTACAGAGTCCTTTCACGCCTTGGTTCGGGCGGCATGGGCGACGTCTATCGGGCACGTGACGCGCGGCTGGATCGCGATGTGGCGCTCAAATTTCTTCCACGCGAGTTGGCCCAGGACCTGCGGGCTCTGGAGCGGTTCCATCGGGAGGCTCGCGCGGCCTCGGCGTTGAATCACCGCAACATCTGCGCGATCCACGACATCGGCGAGCATGATGGAGTGCCCTTCCTGGTGATGGAACTGCTCGAAGGCCAGACGCTAAAGGCGCGCCTCGCTCACGGCCCGCTTGCGGCCGGAGAACTCGTAGACGTCGCCCTCGAGATTGCGGACGCTCTGGAAGCTGCCCACGCCAAGGGCATTATCCATCGGGACATCAAGCCGGCCAACATCTTTCTTTGTGCAGGCGGCACGGCAAAAATTCTGGATTTCGGCGTTGCCAAGCTGTTGTCGGAACCAAGGCAAGCCCCGGAGAGGTCGATGCATCCCGCTCCCGTTGCGATGCCAGTGCAAAGGACGATTAGCGTGGCCGGAGCTTTGATCGGTACGGCGCCCTACATGGCGCCCGAACAAATCCAAGGAGAGTCGGTTGACGCCCGCAGCGACCTGTTCTCCTTGGGTGCCACTCTCTACCAGGCTGCGACAGGCGTTCTCCCGTTCCGAGGCCGGATCGGTCCGGTCATTACCCAGGCCGTCCTGACCGAACGCCCCGTCGATCCTCGAAAACTTTGTCCGGGCTTCCCTCGCGAACTCGAGCGCATCATTCTAAAAGCGCTCGAAAAGAATCCTGTGCACCGGCATCAGAGCGCATCCGAATTACGGGCCGGCTTGACCCGATGGAAAAGCGCGCGCGACGCATCCGCCAGGCGGTGGCGGCTGTGGGGCATTGCCGCCTCGGTCGTAGCGGCTGCGGGTACGTTTCTCGTAACAACCAGACCGTCGAAGATCTCGGATGAGCCTACGGTTCGCCGCGTGGTGGTGCTTCCGTTGCGGAATCTCTCTGGAAATTCCGACCATGATCACTTGGCCGATGGACTCACCGACGCCATAGCCGCGGATCTGATGAAACTCCGCGGGCTGCGTGTGATCTCGCGCGCTTCGGCCGCCCAATATAAAACAACGAAGAAGGGCGCTGCCGAGATTGGTAAAGAACTCGGCGTGGATGCCATTGTTGCCGGATCCGCCGCCCCCGCCGGCGAGCGCGTACAGATCCGTGTGCAACTGGATCGGGCAGGAACTGGAGAAACCGTCTGGGCCGAGAGCTTCGATCTGGACTTCCGGGCGATTTACGAGATGCAGCGGGCCGTGGCACACGCGGTGGCGCGTGAGATCCGGATCCAAATCGCTCCGTCAGAAGATGCGCGCCTGATGAGAGCCGGCACGTCCAGCCGCGAGGCTTTTGACGCCTACCTCCGCGGACGGCACTATTGGACCAAGCGAACTGAAGAAGACCTCGATCGCGCCGTAGGCCACTTTCGGACCGCCATCGACGCCGACCCCGCCTACGCGGCTGCCTATGCTGCCCTGGCGGAGTGCTACAACCAGTTAGGCACAATGGTCATCGGACGATCGCCGGCGGAGTATCGCCCCCTGGCGATCGCTGCCGCCAAGAAGGCCATCGAGATCGATGAGCAACTCCCCGAAGCTCATAACGCCCTCGGTTTCGCCAAACTTTACGCATGGGACTGGGCCGGCGCTGAGTTGGAACTTCGCCGCACGCTGGACCTGAATGCGAGCTACACCCCAGCCCGCGTCTGGCACGCCAACTACCTGGCGATGTGGCGGCGCTTCGACGAAGCGATTGCCGAGGTGGAGCGCGCCCGTGACCTGGATCCGGTCTCCCTCGTCACAAAGATCGAGGTGGCCCGCATCTACAGGCTCTCCGGACGCAATCGGGACGCAATCGCTGAGTGCCGTAAAGTTCTCGCTGTCGAGCCCAACTTCCTTTGGGCGCTGTGGCACCTGGGACTAAGCTACATGGATACAGGACAGCTCCAGGAGGCGGTGGAGGCCCTGGAGAAAGCGCTCGTAGCATCCAGAAATAACCCGTCGATGATAGGTGCGCTTGGGGAGGCCTACGCGTTGGCCGGGCGAGATGCGGAAGCCAAGCGACTGTTGGCCCGGCTCGACCAGATGTCCAAGGACAGATACGTGACGCCACATGCAGCCGCGAATCTCTGTCTCGCCTTAGGCTACACAGACTGCTATTTCCGCCACCTGGAGAAGGGCTATCTGGACCGTAGCTATTTCATGCCTTATCTCGACGTCTTACCGAGGCGCTTTGACTTCCTACGTTCGGATCCGAGATTTCAAGACGTTCTGCGAGGGATGGGCTTCGACAAGGACAAGATCATGATTCCCCCGGCTCGGACCGCTGAAAGTAAGCCGGGAATGGATTAGTCAACTGCCGCCGGCTGACTCCATCGAGCGGAGAGAAGGACTTCCCGAGATTTCTTGCGCCGGGCCCAGGTCTCACGATCAGACGACGATGGCACTGTGCATTGAGTCGAAGATTTTCCTGATCAGTTCCTGTTGCTCACGAGTGAAGCTGTTTCCAGCGGCAAGCAGGTAGTCCGCCGATGGGAGTGCCGGCAGGGCAGGCTGATGCAACTGCGTCGAGTCAGCTTGTTCTTGCACGCGCGGGATTGCTTCCGATCACTTGCCTTCGATCAGCTTGGGCCAGTTGACGATCACCGTGATAGGCACCTCGCCTTGCGTGCCCGCGGCTTGCAGGGGAAGGAGGAACCTCTTTCCATCGGCACTTGCGTCGTATTCGCGTTGAAACGTCGCACTGATCCCCAATGTCGTGGGAAACAGCGACTCCGGTACGCCGAGTTGAACTCCGCTTCCAGTGATGTTCACCGGCACCGCCGTGAGAATCCCGCTCGGAGCGACATAGAAGATCTCCTTGCCGTCGGCGCGCCACATAGGTTGAAGGCCTCCGTTCGCCGAAATCTGCAGTTGCGACGACCCGCCACTGCCGCCAGCTTTCCCGGAGATTTCCGGCGGCGCCCGGCGGACGAAAACGTCCCACCGTCCATTCACCAGCGCCGAATACAGCAGCCACTGCGCATCCGGTGAAAGTGATGCATGATGCGTGGGGTCTTGGCTCAGCCGGAGCACGTTACTGCCGTCAACCGAAAGCGCCACCATGCGCGGCGTGCCAGCGCGAATCTCCGACGACAACACCCACTTCCCGTCCGGCGAGGCCGCGGTGGGACGCGAGTCGTCATTCTTGTGAATCAGCCGTTCCCCTCCGGTTCCTCGCACTCCTTGGAGCATGACACCCTTGCGGAGCACACGGTATACCAGGGCATCGTTGCCGGGCATCCAAATGGGGTAACCGCTCCTACCCGACTCTGAAACCGCTCGTGTCGTGGTCTGCCGGACGACATCGTAAACATAGACACCGCCGTTCGCATCATTTCGGTTGAACGCCACCGCCTTCTCATCCGCCGAAATGCGGGGTGTAAAGACGTTGCCTTGTTCGGAAACGGCCGCGCCCGGGACGCCTCTCCGATCCACCCAGGTCAGTCTTCGATCCGAACCCCAAGCTCGTTTCCGATAGGCAAGAATGCCATTGTTGGACGCTGACCACGAAGGACCGTTCGGCAGATCATATGCGATGATTGCCGGATCACCGGAGAGACCTCCCTTTCGCGGATCAAACCTCATAGCCGTCAACCGAAAATTGGTGTGGAAAAGCAGCCACCCTTTCCCTGCGGAGTCGCGGGCGAACGACGCGGGCGCTCCCGACGCTTCACCCGCCGGCAGCAGCGTCTTGCGTACGCGTCCATCTCCGGCCACTTGGATAATCTTTGACGACGACCCGGAGAACAACTGGTAAAGGAACGTATTCTCGCCAGCGATCGTCGCCGGAGATGCTCCTGCCGTGTCCTTATGTTGCGGCTCGGAAAATACCGCGCTCAGCGTGCCGCCGCTGGCCCGGACTTTGCGCAGGACGTGCTCGGCGGTGGAAACGTAAATGTTCCCGTCGCCGTGCCACATCAGGTAGACTCCTGTCGCGGCGTCGCAGATATCTACCACCCGGTTACCTGCGAGTTCCAGCCGCCGCAAACGCCCATCGGCGAGGAAGGCGATCTGGTGGTTATCGGGCGACCAGTAGGGCAGCTTTCCGTTGTCGGTGCCTGCCAGCGCGATGGTAGATCCAGAACTTAGTGTACGCAGAAACAGCTTTTCCTTCCCATCGCGATCGCGTGCCTGAAACACGATCATGGAGCCATCGGGAGAGATCTGCAATTGGCCCCAGCCAGTCGGCCCCATGGACACACCTTGGGGCGGCATGATCTCGAGTTGCATCAGCGGCAGGTCGCGTTGCGGCTTAAGAAACCAGGCTGCGGGGACGCCGGCGGCAAGCACCGCGCCCACCAGCCACGGCAGGACGCTGCGCCGCTGCACTCCCAACGTTTCAGCCGCCTGGACTGCCGGCGCCTCGAACGGACCCGCCAGCACGAGCCGCGCCTCGCCAATGTCGCGCAGACGGCTCCTGGAATCGCGATCAAGGCACCTTTGCACTAGCTTCCGCACCTCGGCGGGTGTCGCTTCCGGCAATACACTCAGATCGATATCCGCCCGCAGCACGTCGGCGATCGCTTCCGCAATCGAGCCCGAATCGAACAACGGCCGCCCGCTGAGCATCTCATACAGCACCACGCCAAAGGCCCAGATGTCGGCGCGCTTATCAACAGTCGCCCCACGGGCCTGCTCCGGAGCCATGTAACCCGCGGTTCCCAGGATGACGCCCGCAAGCGTTGGAGAATTTCCCCGGACAATGGTGGGCGCAGACGCCGGATCGCTACTCTCGCGGAGATCGGCCAGTTTCGCCAGACCGAAATCGAGCACCTTCACGTTTCCGTCCGGCGTGACCTTGACATTCGCAGGCTTCAAGTCGCGATGAATGATCCCCTTCTCGTGCGCGGCTTCCAAGGCTTCGGCGATCTGTTGCGCGATCGCGAGAGTTTCCTCCACGGGAAGTGGACCTCGTGCGATCCGATCGGCGAGGGTCGGCCCCTCCACCAGTTCCATGATGATCGCGCGTTCTTCGATTCCGTAGATCGCCGCGATGTGGGGATGATTCAACGACGCCAGCGCCTGCGCCTCGCGCAGGAACCGCGCCAGCCGGTCTGGATCTCTGGCATACGCGTCGGGCAATACCTTGATCGCCACATCGCGCGCGAGCTTCGTATCGGTGGCGCGATACACCGCCCCCATGCCACCTTCGCCGATTTGGGAGAGGATGCGGTAATGCGCGATTTCCAGCATGCCGGACAGGCGTCCAGTATATCCTAACTTAGTCGGCCAACCATTCCAACAGATCACCCGGCTGGCAATTCAGCTCCCGGCACAGCGCGTCGAGCGTGGTGAAGCGAACAGCCCTCGCTTTGTTTGTTTTCAGGATGGAGGCGTTCGCCAAGGTGAGTCCGATGCGCTCGGCCAGTTCCGTGAGCGTAATGCCGCGTTGTGCAAGCACGGCGTCCAATTTGACGTGTATGGCCATATGTTCAGATGGTGAGCGATTGATCTTCCTGCAACCGGGCGCCCTGCTGAAAGACCTCCGCAATCACCAGAATCGCGAGACCGGCGACGATGGTGATCGGGTTGATGTCAACAGACGGAGCAAAACGCAGACCATCCGCCACAAAATGCAAGCTGGTGTAGTAACTCCAGAAATAGACTATGGCGAACCGTCCGAACTCGCCGAAGATCACCGCGAGCCCGATCCACCTGATCCTGCGCCCGTTCGCCATGACGAAGGGCAACCCCTGGCTCAGCGATCGAAAGACGTGCCGTAGCTGGTTGACGATCCAAAACATATACCCGAACGCCAGGACTACCACCGCGACGCTTCCGGAAAGGAAAGCGCCCTGCCTCGCCGGAAACCGCAGATTACCTTGCAGCTTCTCGAAGTGCGCGCTGGTCTCACCGCTGGCCCCATGAACCGGAGCGTCCAGTTGCACCGCCACCGGCACGCTGAACGTCAGGTTATCCCCGCGCAGTTCGAGAAAAGTGCTGCCCGCTAACAGGACCAGCAGCAAAACCAAACCAATGGCGATACCCCACCACGCCACGTCCAATACCGACGTGATGAACGATGCGATCGACCGCTTACCCAAGACTTTCATAAGCCTCCTCCTTATCGAAAAACAATCTTATCGAATTTCAATAAGAAGCGCAATTTGAGCCTGCATTACAAGCCCTTGGCTTTGCAGATGAAGTTGGCGTCGTCGTTGGTACTGCCTGTTCCTTTATAGACCGCTCGTTGCGGGTATGGGCACAGAGGGCGAGTCATCTCGATGCGGCCACGTTCGTTGACTCTGGCAGCGGTGATGGATTGGGGAGGCTGGTTCTGTTCGCGCCAGCGTTCGAGCGCGGCGAGGGTGTTGAACTGATTGGCGCCGGTGCCGCCGCCGCAATGGGCCATGCCGGGGACCATGAAGAGACGAAGCCAGTTGTCCTGATTGGGGCCCATCTGCTTCAGGACGGACTCGTAATAGGAAATGGTATTGAAGGCGGAGATCGCACCGCCGGAACCTCCGTCGCTCCAACCGTGATAGATGAGGAGCTTGCCTCCGCGCGCTTTGAATTTCGCCAAGTCAGGGTTGACTGCGTGGATGTCTTTGCCGTGGAGGAGTGCTCGTTCAATGTCCTTTTCCAGGTCGAACGTGCGCCAGTCCCAGGCAGGGTTTTGATTGGCGATGTATCGGAACATGTCGATGTCCATACCGCCGGGTGCGGTGGCGCCGGCGGGGACGCGCCAGCCGAGTTCACCGCCGTAGGGGAGGCGCGGGTAGAGGAGTTCGCCGGTGGATTTCCGTATGTCAGTGTAGGCGGCGTTGACAGTTTCCAGTTGCTGCGCGGTGAGGCAGGTTGCGCTTTCGACGCCGCTGCACCTCAGGCCGGCCGGGTTGAAGTTGCAGGTCCGGGGGTCTTCGAGGAGACGATCCTTCACGCCGTCGTTGGTGTCGCATTTGTCGAGGACCGCGTCGTTGAGGAGTTTCAGTTTTTCGGGCGGCAGCGCGTGTTGTGGTGACTTGAGCGCGGTCATCAACAGACGCATGCGCCAGGCGCACAGGAGGATCTGGTTGTTTGCGGGGGCGCCGGCGATGATGCCGTCGAAGTCCTCCGGGTACCGCTGCGCCGACATCAGGCCTTGGCGTCCGCCGGTGGAGCAGCCCTCCCAATAGGACAAGCGTGGGCCACGTCCATAATAGGCCGCTATCAGCGCTTTGGCCCGGACGGCGGTTTCATGAACGGCGCGATAGGCGAAGTCGACGATCTTCTCGGGATGGCCGAGCGCAAAATTACCGCTGCCGCCGGTGTGACCGGTGTCTGTGGACGCACTCGCATAGCCTTCGCGAACGGCGTTCGTCATCCCGCCGGTGTTGACGCTGCCGACGAAGCCGCCTCCGCCTTCCATGAGGAATTTGCCGTTCCACCCGGCGGCGGGCGGCAGCCAGACTTCGGACTTGATTCCCGAATCGGCTGACGGTCTGAGTGTGATGGAAACCCGGCAGTGAGTCGCGGTTTGCGCGGCCGCAGTGACGTCGCGGTGGCGCGCCAGGTCGGCACAAGGCGTTTGGGCGAACAGCGGGACGGCGAGCAGCAGGAGCAGGCGCATTCTCACAGACTACTGCTTTCCGGCGCCCGTCGTTTAGGTGAAGCGGACGCATTGCAACACCGAGCAGAACTAACTGCGGTTCTTGTCGAACGTGCGGTCCGGAACCAAGTACCTCAACCGCGACCCGGTTAGCCGGTCTCTAACTGAAATCGGTAAGCCACTGGTTTGACCAGAACAGGTTTGACCGTTCCGGGAGTAGAATCCTCTCTATGTGGCTTAAAGCGGCTTGATGACCCGCAAGGAGACTGGGACCGATCGTCCACGTGCTGGCCAAGCAGATTCGCGCGATTGTGCGGAAAGGAGAGGAACTTCTCCGGTGAACACTTCTAGGGGGCTACGCAGTGTCCACGGTAGGATTCGAACTGGAGCATGTGCGTCAATACATCCGCGAGCAAGATGCCGCGGATGGCAGCAGCGGACTGTTTTGAGGTTGAGAATAAGGCGCGCAACGCGCGATGCCTAAGACACCAGGCCGATTCCCCGTCAAGGTGCGTGGAGTGTACATTCGCACACACAGGCATTGGCGGGGCCATGTTTGCCTAGCGCTCGCTCGCTTATTTGCGCGCTAGTGGAATTCAAAGGTGGGGATCTGCGGCTCGTTGCGCCCTTGACAAACCACAGGCATATCGGATTCTAATCGAGAACCGGCGCGATGAAGGGAGAGCGGCGAAAACAAGTCGCAAGGCGCCAAATCTCCTGGCGCAACCGGTGGAAGGAGTGATTGATTATGCCCGACGAGATTTCCCTCGTTGAATACTATGTCGCGGTGATCCCGCACAAGGCCGGGGAAGGGGCCCGGATCCTCACGGCGTTCAAGGAGGCGGGAATGAACCTGGAGGGCTTCCTCGGGTACTGGAAGACCACGTGGGACGCCGAGATCGTCCTCATTCTGGATGAGGGAACCAAGGGGGTTAGCGCCGCCGGCAAGAAGGCCGGCCTTCAACTGGGGGAAAAACGCAAGGGGATCATGGTCAAAGGCAAAGACCGCCCGGGAGTGATCGCCGAATTGATGTGCAGGCTGGCCGATGCGGGAATCAACGTGAACGCGCTGCACGCGTTGAGCGCGGGGTCGGGCCGGTTTGGCGCCCTAATCGCAGTCTCTCAGGCGGACTTGCGCAAGACCACGAGGACGCTGGGGATGGGGCGGAACTGAAGTCCGACGCAGGCTCTATGCCGCATTCGGGTTTGTGGTCTTGATATATGCTAGGCTCATCTTGAAAAGGAGTCCCCATGCAGGTGCCCTTCTATGGCCATGTGCAGCAGTATCACAACATCAAGTCCGAGATAGACGACAATCTCAAGGAAGTCCTGGAGAGCGGGCAGTACGTGATGGGGCCGATGCTGAAACGCTTCGAACGTGAGCTGGCCGACTATCACGGGATGAAGTACGCCATCGGCGTCGGCAATGGAACCGACGCTCTGTGGCTGTCCTTCATGGCCCTCGGCATCGGGCCTGGGGACGAGTGCATCACGACGGCGAACACGTTCTTCGCCACGGCGGAGGCGATGTGGATCGCGGGCGCGACGGCGGTTTTCGTCGACTCCGACGCGAGGACGAACTGCATCGATCCGGCCGCGATTGAAGCCGCCATCACGCCAAAGACGAAAGCACTGGTGCCGGTCCACCTCTACGGCCAGTGCGCCGACATGAAGGCCATCCGCAAGATCGCCGACAAGCATGGGCTCCTGGTGATTGAAGACAACGCGCAAGCGTTCGGGGCCGCAGGAGACGGCTTCAAGATCGGCGAGCTGAGCGACTCGGTTTGCACCAGCTTCATCATTCAGAAGAACCTGGGCACGTTCGGAGACGGGGGCGCCGTGGTGACGAACAACCAGCAGGTGGATCGCGTGGTGCGCCGGCTGCGCAATCACGGGTCTGAGAAGCGTTCTTGCCACAGCTACGGATTCAACAGCCGCCTGGATGACATACACGCCGGCATCCTGAGCGCGAAGTTGAGGCACATCGATGAGTGGAACGACGTGCGACGCGAGCGGGCAGCCCGATATACCGCCGGCCTGGCCGGCGCGAAGTCGATTACGCTGCCGTACGAGGTTCCAGGATACCGGCACATCTTCCATCTCTATGTCATCGAGACACAGAAGGGGGAGCATCGTGATCCGCTGCTGAACTTCCTCAACCAGAGCGGGATCGACGCGAAGTGCCACTATCCGATCGCAATCCACCAGCAGGAAGGATATCCGTGGGGCAAGCAGGCGAGGATCGCGGGGCCGATTCTGAACTCGGAGCGCAATGCAGCGTGCTGCATTTCCCTGCCGATGTTCCCGGAACTGACGGATCAGGAAGTGGATTATGTGGTGGAGAAGGTGCGGGAGTGGGAATCGCGCACGGAGTGAGCCATGGAGAAGAAGTACAGGGTTGTCATCGCCGGCCTGGGCAAGCGCGGAATGCACCATGCCGCCACCTTCCAGGCGAACGGCCGGTTTGAGGTTGCCGGGATCAGTGATATCAATCCGGCAAGGCTGGATGCCGCAGCCGCCAAGTTCGGTCTTGCGGTGAAAGGGACCGATGCAAACCAGGTAGCGCGCGAGGTCCAGCCAGACCTGTTCTGCTTCTGCACGATGGCCGACGTCCGCTCTTCGATGGTCAAGATCGGGATCGAAAGCGGCGCGAGGTTGATCGCCATGGAGAAGCCGGTCGCGCTGACCACCGAGGAAGGATTCGAGGTCCGGCGGCTGGTGGAGTCGAGCGGCGTGAAGGTCCTGGTCAGCCATCAGCACCGCTACGGCGAGCATTATCAGGCGGTGCAGCGTGTGATCGCGAGCGGCGCGCTGGGCCGCATCCACACCGTGTACGGAACCGCCACCGGGTGGATGATGCACATGATCTCTCACTTGATCGAATACATGCGCTGGTACAACGGCGAGGCCGAAGCGAATTGGGTGATGGGACAGGCTGCAGGCCGAGGCAAGCTGGCCGACGCGCATCCTTCGCCGGACTACATCGGCGGCTTCATTCAGTTCGCGAACGGTGTGCGGGGCGTGGTGGAGTGCGGCGCGGGCGCGCCGGATGTGCCCGAGGTTGACTATTGGTGGCGCAAATGCCGCGTCGGAGCTCAGGGCACGGACGGCTTCGCCGAGGTTCTGACGGGCGGTGGATGGCGCGCGGTCACCAAGAACGGTTCCTGGTCCGGCGATGGATGCATGAATTATGACCTGGACATGCCGCCTTATGTTCAGCAGATGGCGGACTGGCTGGATGATGACGGCAAGATCCACCCGTGCAATTTCGCGAGTGCATACAAGGGCTTTGAGATCATGATGGCGATGATCCGGTCCGTGGCCGGGTGCGGGCAGGTCGCGCTGCCGCTGGTTTCGGCAGCGAACGAATTGGAGATGCTGCGGGCTTCCGTGCCGGATCGGAAAGTGCTGCTCTCCATGGCTGCGAACGCAAAGGAGTATCTGTAGGAGTGAGGTGGAGGTGGCGCTCACGCCGGGGATTGCTCGCTTCGCCTGTAAGCGCCGGCTGGCCTGGGGAGCCGCCCTTGTGTACCTCTTGGCGGAGCAGTTCGCAAGGCGGCGACGGATCTATACCTTTGTATGGTCTACCATGGGCTTCCGGACTCTGGAAGGGATGCACGTGGCGTTGGCCTCAACTGGAGACTCTAAGGATCGCCCGGCTCGAGTACGTTAGTTGCGAACACTACCGTATCCGAGCCAGGAATCCTTACCAGTTCAACCGTTGCAACCGGCCGTCCCGCGTTCGCTCAGCGAGCGGAGAGGAGCCCTTCGGCCGACCAGATCTCGAGTTCACGCAGACCCGACTGAACGTAGATCTTTCCGCGGGCGGGATCGAGTTGCGGGAAGACCATACCTTTCATGAGCAGGCCCGTGGATTCGACTTTGCCGGTGGCGATGTCCACTTTGACAAGCTCCGAGCGGATGGGTGTCGTCGTGGTGACACGGCTCGTGTAGATAGTCTTTCCGTCCGGTGTGAAGCTGGGTCGTCCGTTTATGAACAAGCGGCTCTCGATGGAGGAAACGACACGAGGCGGTCCGCCTTCGAGCGGGATGAGGAGCACCTCTCGTCTGCGATCGCCACTGGAGCGCTCAGTGGCGAGGAATCTGCCGTCCGGAGAGAGGGTCAATCCCTGAAACTCTGTGCCCTGGGCCACCTGTCGCGGAGTCCGCGTTGCGAGATCCATCGCCTGGACCGCCATGGTGCGGGACTGTGAGTCGCGAGAGATATAGAAGAGTGTCTTGCCGTCGCGGCTGAACGCCGGGGAAACGTGCCAGCCAGTGGAGGCTATGTTGAGCAACAGTTCGGTCCCTCCCGTGCGCGGGTCGAGCCAGAGAAGGTTTCGAGAGTTGTTGCCAGGAGTATCGAGCAGGATTCGTTCGGTACCGGGAGCGAGAAAAGGCACAGAGGCAGACGGCACTTGAAAGTTCTTCTCCTCACCGGTGGTCATGTCGCGTAGCACCGCGTATTGCGGGCCGCGCCCGGAGACCGGATCTATCGTGTGCCAGACCATACGCTTTCCGTCGGCGGAGAGATTCGGTTCGGTGTTGCCAGACGGGTGTTGTGAAGAGAAGACCTGCGGTGCGCCGGTCATCTTGCCGGCAGTGAAGTCGAACGGCACCGAGTAAATGTCGGCCGCGCCCACGTTGGTGGTGAACACGAGCGAACCATTCGACGTGAGCCCAATAGCTTTCACAGCGTTGGACAGTTCGCGGCGCACGAGGACCGGTGGACCGGCGGGCTTGCCATCGTTGACCGGAATGCACCAGATACTGATCGTGCCGGTGCGGTCACTGAGAAAGTAAACGGATTTCCCATCGGCGGCAAAGAATGGATCGCGATCATTGGCGGCGTGGGTGACCAGCGGACGGGCATCGCCGCCGGATGCGGGAAGAAGATAGATATCCCCGTTGCCGCGTTCGATGTGGGTGAATGCGATCCATTTGCCATCGGGAGAGAAGGTGCGTCCTCCGCCATTCACGTTCCAGCGGCCAGGCTTCATGATCTCCCGTTTTTCGCCAGTCGCGACAGCAATCAGGAAGACGGCACATTGATTGTCCCGCCCATACTCCGCAACAGCTACCTGTTTGCCGTCGGGCGACCAGCCCATGAGGGCGAGGTTGGAGGCTGTGAAGCCTTGCCAGGCAACGGTGCGGACACCGGCACCGTCAGAGTTTACAACACGCAATTCCCCTCCACGGCTCCTGAGCTGGAACCAAGTGTAAGCGATCTGGCTGCCGTCGGGGGAAAAGCGCGATTGCTGCACACGGGTAAGGCGCTGCACCTCTTCGGGACCGTTATGGGTCAGCAAGCGTGAAGTGTTCGCTACCAGGTCGCGTACGGCCAGGTCGCCCGCTTCCCAGCTAGTGTACGTGAGGTAGCGGCCGTCGAGTGAGATCGAGCCCTCGTCGTGCACCTCACCACCACCAGCCCACAATTGGCGGAGGCGTGGTCCAGAGGCTGCGCCCAATACACTCATCCGCGTACGAGCGGCAGCCACGGCTTCGGGCTGATCGGCAAAATCCTTTACCAGCCGTTCGTAGGTGCGGCGAGCATTTTCGCCTCCTTCTTTTTCCTGGCAGCGGGCCATTTCGAGAAGGGCCTTGGCTGCCATCGCACGGCTGGTGTTCTTGTCCGCGGCGATGCGCTGGTAGAGCGCGATGGCGCCTTTGAGATCGCCCTGGCTGCGCTCCTTCATGAGCGCCTGTTCGAAGAGGGTCTCCGCCTGCTTCTGAGCGTACCCGAGGCTGCTGCAGAGAATTGTGATGAGTAGGATTCGTTTCATGGTTGAGCTTCCTTTCTCTGCCAGATTAAGGGCGGTCCCATTTTGGTTTGTCACAGTGATCCACGGCATCTGTCAGGTGTTTGTCAGGGAATCCATTTGTAGCCGACGCCGCGGATGGTGATGAGGTGGCCGTCGGGAAGTTTGGCGCGAAGGGCAACAATGTGATTGTCGATCACACGATTGGAGACGTAGACATCCTCACCCACTACGGCGTCTAGAAGTTGATCACGGGAGAGCACCTGATTGGGTTTTGCGGTGAGCGCTCGCAGCAGGTGAAATTCGCGGCGGGTCAGATCGATGGGAACTCCGTTCTTCGCCGCGGCATAGGCATTGAAGTCGATCTCGACGTCTTCCACTTGCACCTTCCCTGCCGGTTGCGTGCGGCGGAGAAGAGCGCGAACGCGCGCGAGAAGTTCACGCAGGGAAAACGGCTTCGTAACATAATCGTCAGCGCCAAGATCGAGACCGAGAACGCGATCGGCTTCTTCGCCGCGGGCGGTGAGCATCAGGATAGGCAATTGCTGTCCCTGCGCACGAAGCGTTCGGCAGATTTCGTAGCCGGAGATGCCGGGAAGCATCAAATCGAGAATGAGGAGGTCGGGCTTGGCGGAGAGTGCGGAGGCGAGCCCATCATCGCCATTATCCGCAGTGAGCACTTCGTACCCTTCACGGCGGAGCTGGCCGGAAAGTCCGAGCAGGATGGCGGGTTCGTCTTCCACGATCAGGATGCGGTTCATAGTGGTATCAGAAGCCGGAAAGCGCTTCCCCTGCCGGGTTCGCTTTCCACGGTGACAGCGCCGCCGTGGCCCTCCATGACGTGTTTGACAAGGGTGAGTCCGAGGCCGGCGCCTTGGATGTTCTTATTCTCGGTGGACGGGATGCGATAGAAGCTTTCGAAAATCCGGTCCTGCTGGTTGCGTGGGATGCCGATGCCGAAGTCGCGAACCACTATGGCGGCGTGAGGGCCATCGGCTGCCACTTTGATGTGAATCTCGCGTGAACGCCCCGAGTACTTCATGGCGTTGGTGATCAGGTTGAGGAGGGCTTGCTCGAGCGCATCACGATCCGCGTGTATGAGGGGTGGAGAGTCTTGCAGGTCGGCCTTCAGGGTGAACCCGGCACGCTCCAGCATCGGGCCGGCAGTGGCGAGCAGGGACTCGATGACTGCGCGCAGGGCGATGGGCGCCAGGGTGTAGGTTTTGGTCTGCCGTTCGATGCGGGAGAATTCGAGCACGTTGTTGACGAGACGGGAGAGACGCTCGGTTTCGTGGAGCATCGTATCGAGGTATTCGGCACGTGTGGCCGGGTCGAGGTCAGGCGTCATCTTCATCGACTCGATGAAGATGCGCAGAGCCGTGAGCGGCGTGCGGAGCTCGTGCGAGACGCCGGCGATGAACTGCGTGCGAAGCCCCGCGAGCGCCTGCTCACGGCGGGCATCGCGAAGGAGGAGTACGCCGGCAAAAAGCGCGCCGAGGAGGGTGAAAGCAAACATCGTCACCAGGAGTGTCCGGTTACGGCTCCCGTCTTCCGGCGCGGGGGCGGGGAGTTGGGCGCGCACGTTTACAAAGGGCGGCCCGAGCAATTCTCCTTTGTCCAGGGCGAGCCCGGAAGGAGCAGTGACGGCGCGGAAAACGAGTTGGCCGGGTTGCGTGCTGGGCGCGAATCCAATGAGCTGCAACGGCTGTCCCCAGGCCAGCCACTGTCCTTCGGAAGGAAGCGTCTTCCATGTTTGCTGGCGGAAAGACTCTCCCTGCTGAGCCGCTTCAATGAGGGCTGCTGGAGCGTGGATGAGCCGCAGTCCCATGGCGGAAAGCGGATGGGGATTGGCGGCGGCTTCGGCCCTGAGCCGCACCTGTTGACGCTGCTGTTCATCGGACGCAAGATGCGGAATCGCGTAGACGGCCACGGGCACGCCATGTTCATCCGTTGCGCTCTGGGGTAGTCCGGCCAAGCGCCTGAACAGGGCAGCGTCGTTGCTTCGAACGGCGCTTTCGAGAGCCTTCATGTCTTCGGTTGAATGGTGCAACTCCCAAGCCATCCGGATGCGGCCGTTTTCGATTACCCCCCGGAAGGAAATCTGTGAGCCGGCAGTCTGGCCGAGCCGATGCGGCTCAATTTGCGCAAGCAGGTTCTGGCGGGCGCTGGTGAGACGCTGTTGGGCGGCCTCTGTGGCGCGCCGGGATTCCAGTTGCCGCTCCTGGTCAAGGAGACGAAGGAACAACACAGTAAGAACGATGCATGGAGCCAGGACCGCGGCGGAGAGCCACAGGAATTGCCGTGAGCGCATCAGAACTGATTGTATCGGTCCAGATCGTGGGGATTGTCAGGCTTTTGTCACGGGTGAGATACTCGTTATCCATGGCGATCAACCCTGACCGCACTGCCTCGCTTGCCGCTCTCTTCCTGGCCGGGAGTGCGGCGTTCTGGCTGCTCCGTGCGCAAACCTCCTCCGACCCCTTCGACGGGACCCGGCCGGGAGCAGCGCGCGAGATCGGCGGCCTTCGCTTCTGCTGGGCGCCTCCGGGATCGTTTCGAATGGGCAGCCCTCCCGAAGAGCCAGAACGGCGCGAGGACGAGGAGCCGGTCGAGGTGACCCTCACGCGCGGCTTCTGGATGGGCAAGTACGAGATAACCCAGGGCGAGTGGTCCATGCTGATGGGCGCCCTCCGCCGCGAGCCGGACAAGGGCCGCGGCCCCGATGTCCCCGTGTACTGGGTCAGTTGGATGGACGCGAATGAGTTCTGCCGCCGCCTCACGGCGCGTGCACAAGCGTCCGGGACGCTTCCCGAAAGCTGGGAGGTCCGGCTTCCCACCGAAGCTCAGTGGGAATACGCGTGCCGCGCCGGGACTTCCGCCGCCACCTCCTTCGGCGCTCGCCTCAATCGGACACAAGCCAATATCGGGACGCCCTACCCTGGCGGCAGCGCACGGAAATCGGAGGGCGCGTCTGTCAAAGTTGGTAGTTACCCCGCCAATTCCTGGGGCCTTCATGACATGCACGGCAACGTATGGGAGTGGTGCCGTGACTGGTACCATCGCAGACTGCCGGGCGGCGCCGACCCGGATCTTTCCGCCAATCCGGGGGAGCGTAACCGCGATGGCACCTATTCCCGTATCCGCCGGGGAGGCGCCTGGATCGAGGACGGTTGGGCCAACCGCTCCGCTATGCGTCTTCGCTTCGAGCAGGAACGCAGTAGCGACCACATCGGGTTCCGCGTGGCGGCCGTGCGGCGCTGATAGGCTGCCTCTAGTGAAGAAGGGTATGGCGACGCCGGTTGATTACTCCCGTGTGAGCCCGCGCTCGAGCCCCTGCATGAAATACGTCCGCGAAAAACTCGGCCCCCCATCTGTTCCTAATTACCGTGTCTCTCTCTCGCAAAACATCGCGCGCGTGACTCCTCGCGCGAATGGCAGCGAGCGTGGGTCCCGGCTAACGAGGCCGCATGTCATAAACGCCGGCAGCGACGTCCATTGGCACGACGAGGTTGGCGGACACCGCCTTGCCGGATGAGGTAATTTCCATGGATGCCTCCTCCAGTAACTGAACCTCGTCCAGGCGTACATTGGACATTACTTTGACCACTCTTCCATAGACGGCCGAAACAATCGCTTCGACGGACCTGGCGCAATATCCAGTGCGGTCAATGATCCAGACTCCGGTAGACGGACTGCAATAGGCCACCATTGCGTGGTTCATCCTGGTTTCGCCGGCGGCGAAGGTTCCGTCTTCGATGATGGCAAAGACGAGCGGTCTGCCGGGAAACTTCTTCGCGAGTTCGATGATTTCCGAAAGACTTCCGCTGGGAGCGGCTCACGATCCGTCAGCGGTTGGAGGTGTTTCTGCTTGTCTGCGAAGCCGTGCAGCACGCGCACCAGCGCGGGATCATTCACCGGGATTTGAAGCCGGCGAACGTCTTGGTATCCGGCGAGGACGGACGGGCCGCGCCGAAGATCATTGACTTCGGGATCGCCAAGGCGCTGGATAACCGGCTGGGGAGCAGGCCGTTGCAGACGCGCTACGGCGATCTCATCGGGACACCAGAGTTCATGAGCCCGGAGCAGGTTTACTCGCCGCTTGACGTCGATACCCGATCGGACGTGTACTCGTTGGGGGCGCTCTTATATATGTTAGTGGCCGGATGCGTGCCGCGGGATTTTCGGTCCGCGCACACTCAGGGGGAAATGTTACGGATCTTGTCTGAAGTTGAGGTAACGTTGCCGAGCCGGCGGGTGGATGCGGCGGACGCGCACTCGATAGAGGCCGCTTTGCAGCGGCGAACCCAACCGGAAGCATTGCGCCGGCGTCTGGCGGGCGATCTTGACTGGATTGTGATGAAAGCGCTCGCCCGCGAGCGTGAGCAGCGCTATGGGTCGGCGGCTGCACTGGCTGCCGATATTGAGAATCACATGCGGGAAAGGCCGGTAACAGCGGCGCCGCCCGCAGCCATCTACCGGATTGGCAAATTCATCCGGCGGCACCGTGTCGGGGTTGCGGTGGCGAGCACCGCGGTTCTGCTGCTCGTAGGGTTCGTTGGGATTATCGCCGTCCAGTCGTTGCGGGTCGCGCGGGCGCTGGCTCAGGCGGAGCAAGTCACCGCCCTGCTCGTGGGCCAGTTCCAACTCTCCGATCCTCTCGCCGGTCGGCCGGGAGCGGTCACTGCGCGTGAGCTATTGGATCAGAGCGCGCGGCGCGTGTCGGAAACGCTCCAGGACCAGCCCGAAGTGCGCGCTTCCCTGTTGATGGCCATCGGACAGATTTACCGCAATCTCGGAGTCTACGATCGCGCAGGTCCGCTGTTGGAGGAGGCGCTGAAACTACAACGGGCGAGGTTGGGCTCACAGAGTCCGGACGTGGCTGCCAGTCTGCACAAGCTCGGCGCCGTTCTGGACGCCAAAGGGGACTATCGCGGCGCCGAGCCGCTGTTGCGGGAGGCGCTGGCGATCCGGCGGAAGCGGTTGAATACGCGGGACAACCGAATCGCGGAAACTCTGCTCCTGCTGGGGTCGACGTTGCGCCAGAGCAACAATTTGGGCGGCGCCGAAGACGCCCTGCGCGAAGCGTTGTCTATCCGCCGGTCTCCCAACGGGGCCGATCGTCTTGGGGAGTCTGCTGTATTGGATCAGCTCGCCGCGGTGCTCCGCGTGAGGGCAAATTTCTCCGAGGCGGACAGAGTTTATCGCGAAGCACTCCAGATCCGCAGAGGTCTGCCGGAATACGAAGTGGCCATGTCGGATACATTGAACAACTACGGCGGATTCCTGGTGGAGCGCGGCGAGCTGCAAACTGCTGAGCCTCTGCTGCGGGAGGCGCTCGAGATCCGCAAGCGCCGGCTCGGTCAAGATCATCCACGCAGCTTAACGGCGATGAACAATCTGGCGCTGTCGCTATTTCAGCAAGGGGACCTGGAGAATGCGGAGGCGATGTACCGCACTGGCTTGTCACTGGCGCGGCAACGCTACGGTGCGGAGAATGCGCAGGTGGCTACGACGCTGAACAACCTTGCGCTGGTGATGGAGGATCGAGGGGACCTGCGCGGGGCAGCGCGGCTGTTTCGCGAGACTCTGGCGATGCAACTGAAGGTCTAGGGCGCCCGTCATGCCAACGCCGGGTTCGGATTGACGAACCTCGCGCGGGTGCTACATGAGCAGGGAGACTACGCGGCGGCGGAGCCTTTGTATCGGCAGGCTTTGGATCTGCGGCGCGCGGTGCTCCCACAGAGTCATCCCGAACTGGCTGCCACACTGACATGGCTGGGGAAGCTCATGGTCGATCGCCGCCGTCCGGACCAGGCCGAACCGCTTCTTAGGGAAGGCTTGGAAATCCGGCGCCAGAAGCTGGTTGAGGGAGACTGGAGAACCGCGGAGTCGGAGATCTTTCTCGGGGAGTGCATTTCGACCCTTGGAAGGTTCGAAGAAGCGGAGCCGCTGGTGGTGAAGGGTACTGGTCAATTCGCAAGAAGTTCGGACAGAAGCATCGCCGGACTGAGCATGCGGAAACACGTGTCAGTGAGTTGTATCGTAAATGGGGAAAGGAAGATAAGGCAGCAAGATTCCGAATGGAAGCGGCTGCGATTGAGCGGCGCTAATTGTTCGTTTGAGCGACCGGGCTTCGACTCAGTTCCCGCTGCAGCCAGGCGCGCGCTGGTCCAAAGCCGGTTGACGGAGCGGGGAGAGGCGGTGAGCAGGCGTGCCGTATCTTCGACAGACAACCCGGCGAAGTAACGCATCTTGACTACCTTGGCCATGGCCGTGTCGCGGGCTTCCAGCCGTTCCAGGGCTTCGTTGAGAGCAAGGAAATCGGCGGCGTCAGGGTCCGCCCCCAGATCCAAAGAGTCCTCCAGGGCGACGCGCCGGAGCATGCCGCCATGACGGATGCGAGCGAGGCGGCGCGCCCGTTCCACCATGATTCGCCGCATTGCCTCGGCTGCCGCGGAGAAAATGTGTGCACGGCTTTGCCACTCGATTTCATCATTCTGCAAGATGCGCAAGTAGGCTTCGTGCACTAAGGCCGTCGGCTGCAGGGTCTGGCCCGGTTTCTCGTGGTAAAGCCTGGCATGGGCCAGCCGGCGGAGTTCGTTATAGACCAGTGGCAACAAGTCACCGGCGGTGCGCCCGCATGCGCTGCCGTTGGTCGGGTACAACCCTGAGACCTCGTTCGAGTTCGGTTCCTGCATTTGACTCACCGCTCATCTACGCGGAGATGACGGATTCATTCCATCAATTGCAGAGGCCATGATTCGTTCTAAAGCCGTTTCGCACGTTTGCTTATAGCGCTCGCTGACTGCCGCGCAGCAGACTGAAAACCGGAGGGTAGACTGCCAATGTGGTTCGACTTGATCCTGCTGACCTGCCGTCTGGCGACGGCCCAGGAATTCACGATTGAAAGAAGCGTGAGTGTCGTCACCGGCAAACACCTCGATCGTCACTCAAACTATTGGCCCGTCGCGCGGCCTGGCTGCATCCCGGCAGCACATCCAACTGGATCGAGCGAACAGGATAAAAGTGACGCGCTCGATCGCGCGCGGAGCGCAAGCGGATGCGCTGTTCTTCCAATGGGCAACCGGAGCGCGGTGTTCTGCTCGCGCCGGAGCCGATGCGGATGTCGTCTTTCTTGGCCGCGGAGAAGTTTTGGGAATCGAAGTGTTCGAGTACGGCACGGAGTGGCATGCGGGTCTTGGCAAGTACCTGTCGCGCATCGCCTACGCTCCGCTGTTGGGATGCTTTCCCATGGAGGAGCATCATATCTTCCTGGCGAATGACGGCAAGAGTGTCGAAAGCGAGACGGTTGTACGAACGAGAGATGTGCGCATGGGAGCACCCGACTCGAGACTCTTCGAAATGCCGGATGGTATTTCGGAAGTTACGGCCGCTGAGTTCAACAAACATCGCCTTGAGGCGAGCCAAGGGAGGGGACAACGAACAAACGGTATCTACTGATTGGGGCTATCGTCGGTTTTTGCGCATTCTTCGTCGCAGCATATCTTTCCGACCGCAATTGGCCTGTTGCTTACGGTTTGATGGGTGCGATTACCTTTGGCGTCATCGGATCGCATCAGAAGACAAAGTAACAGTTCAGTTGTGCCAATTCTTCGAGCCGTGCAAACACCGGCCGGCGAGTTGGCCTTTTCTTTCCACGCCGCTTTTTGCGCGACACGCCGATCCACCCCATTGCAATTGACGTGCTCCTCCATTATCATTTCGCAATGCTCCCTTTGGGTCGGAAACTCATCCTCTCGCTTCTCCTCGCCGGGCTTTCTCTACAGGCGCAGACCCTCGGCAAAATCCAAGGCACTATCACTGATCCCACTGGCTCCGTTGTCCCCGGCGCAAAAGTCTCCATTGTCCACACCGCAACCGCACGCGAGTATTCCACCACTTCCAACCCCGCCGGCTTCTACCTTTTCCCTGCCGTGCAAAACGGTCAGTGGTCGATTACCATCTCGTCGGCCGGCATGGAGGCTTTCCGTGGCGCCTTCCTCCTGGAAACCGGGCAGACCGCGGTGGTGGACGCCGGGCTGAAAGTCGGCGCCACGAGCACGGAAGTCACCGTCTCGGGTGATGTGGTCCCCCTTGTGACCACTACCTCCGCCACCCTTGCCCAAGTCACTGACCGCGCGCGCATCGAACAACTGCCGATCAGCGGCCGGATGTTCCAAACCCTCGTCGCCCAAACCACTCCCGGCATCGACGGGGAGTCTTTTGTGCCCCGCGTATGGGGCATCCGCTGGGGCGTCGAATTTCTCCAGGATGGCGCAGTGCTGGCCAATCGAGATACCGGCGAAATCTCTGGACGGCCGCCGGGCATGGATACGATTGAAGAATTCCGCGTCGAAACGAATAACTCCTCGGCCAAGCTCAACCGCCCCGGCACGGTTATAGTCAACACGCGCAGTGGAACCAACAAATTCCACGGCTCGCTGTACGAAGTGGCGCGCAACAACAATCTGGGTTTCGGTGTCGCCCGCACGCGCCAGGATTTCTCCTCCCGCCCCGGCCACCTCGTCCGCAACGAATTCGGCGGTTCGGCCGGAGGCCCCGTCGTCCTTCCCAAACTCTACAACGGCAGGAACAAGACGTTCTGGTTTGGCTCCTATGAAGCGTTTCGCAGCCTCTCCGCCAGTACCAAGCGCGCAGCCCTTCCGAGAATGGAATGGCGTGACGGCGATTTCTCCAGCCTCGTTGACGGCGCTGGACGCCGCTACACACTGTACGATCCCTGGAGCACCGGTGCGGCTTCCGCCAACTATGTCCGCGTGCCGTATATCAATAATCAGATCCCCTCCAACCGCATGAGTCCGCTCGCCAAGTACCTCTACTCTGTTACTCCTGTTCCTAATCTTCCCGGCGTTAATCCATTAGTGGCAAATAACTACGTCTATCTCGCCCCCAACAACCGCCTGGAATGGACACTTACGTCCAAGGTGGACCACCGCATCTCCGACCGCGACCAGCTCTCGGTCCGCTTCACCAAGGGCGTGCGCGACTCTTTCGCTCAATCCGGCAATAATAACAGCCCCACCACGCTGGATAATGCCGCTAATGGCACCTGGCGTCCGATCCGTAACTATACGGGAGTCGTTAATTGGACCCACACCTTCTCGCCCACGTTCTTCTCCGAGACCTCGTTTAACGTAAGCTCCGAAGATCTCAACTTCATCAACGTCGGCGACAACAAGAAGTATGCCGACCAGCTTGGCCTTCCCAACCCCTTCGACGAATACGGCTTCCCCAACATGACCGGCACCGGCGTCGGGATGGAATACATCACGGCCGCCAACCGGCGCAACGCAATCAACCAGATCTACAACATTGACCAGAACATGACGAAAATCTGGGGTAAACACGAACTGCAGTTCGGCGGACGCCTCCGCTACGAGGCTCTGAACATCCTTCCCGATCAGCAGTTCGTCTCCGGCTCATACGCGTTCGGGTCACAGGGCACCGGGCTCTTTGATCCGTCCTCCGGCACCGCTTTCAGTGCTGTCCCCTTCAGCGGCCACAACGCTGCCGACGTTTACCTGGGCATCCTCTCCTCCTACCGCGTCCAGTTCGTTCGCAAGTGGTACACGGGTTGGGATGGGGCCGGCGCGGGATATCTTCAGGACAACATTCGCGTGAATAACCGCCTGACCCTCAATCTCGGAGTTCGCTACGAATTAATCGTCCCTCTGCGCGAATCCACTGACATCCTCACCGGGTTCGACCCCGCGTCAAAAACGGTGATCAACGGCGCGGACTGGGATGTGATGTACAAGAACGCGGCCACAACGCCGGCCATTCGGGATATTTACACTTCCATCGGAATGAAATTCGGACTGCCCTCTGAATTCGGCCTTCCCACTAAGTTGATGTACCTCAACAAGCTGGATTTCAACCCTCGCGCGGGATTCGCCTACCGCCTCACCACGGGTCCGCGTCCGCTGGTGGTTCGCGGCGGCTATGGGCTATATGCGTACGACATGCCGCTGCGCGCTTTTGACGCGCGAGCACGGTCCAATCCGCCCACCACGGCGGCATTCACTTACTCGTACTCTAACTCTGCCCAGACGCCCGACAGGCAGGTCTCCTACGGTCTGCGGTCAACACCGCAGTACATCGCCGGCGTCAATACACGCAATGTGATCGACACTTCGCGGCCGGGCGCTGTTTCCCGCGGCGATTCGCGCATCTCTTACTTCAATCCCCATCAACCAACTTCCCGCGCCCATGAGTGGAACCTGACTTTCGAGCGCGAAGTCTTGAACAACACGGTCGCCCGTGTCGGGTACGTCGGCACTCACGGCTCGCGCATGGATATGTATTACTCCTACAATCAGGCGCCCAACGCCTTCATCTGGTATGCCACCACCGGGCTACCGCTTCCCACCGGTATCTACCAGGGCACCGCCAGGCGCGCCTTTGAGCAAACCGTCTACGGCGACATAGAGGAATACCGCAAGACCGGCTGGTCGAACGCGCAAAGTTTCCAATTCGAGCTCCAGCGGCGTTACTCGAAAGGTTACGGTTTTCAGGTCTACTATGTCCTGAGCAACAACTTCCGCGCGGGTGGCAATGGGTGGAGCGATTCCATTATCCCCTCTACTAATGTTTATCTCCCCGGCGCAGTCCCCACAGACGTCAACGAACTCGCCCGTTTCCTGTTCTATCAACGCGATACCGGCATCCCCAAACACCGCGTCAATTACAACTGGATTGTCGATATCCCAGTGGGGCGCGGCAAACGGATCGCGGGCCAGGCTGGTCCGATCGTCAACCGCATCATCGGAGGGTGGCAACTTGCCGGTCAGGGGACATTCAGGAACTCCTGGTGGGCGCTCCCCACCGGCAACTGGCTGCAGCCGAATCCTGTCGAGGTATACGGAACCAAGTACCCGATCAAGGATTGCCGCAGCGGAACATGCTTTGATGGCTATCTCTATTACAACGGGTACATTCCCGCCAACCGCATCAACAGCACCGATCCGCGCACCGGCCTCCCCAATGGGGTGATGGGGGTTCCGTCCGATTACAAACCCTCGCACGCCCCATTGATCCCCATACCGGCTAACGGCGGCAGTTCCGCCGACCCCAACTTTCCTTTCTACGACACCAACACCGTTTGGATTCGCATGAAGGACGGCTCGCTCCAGCGGACCGCTTTCAACGACAACCTGAACCCCTGGAACAATCAGTTTCTCCAGGGCCTTTTCAATTGGGAGCTTAGTTCCTCGCTCTTCAAGGTGATCCCGGTCACCGAACGCGTCTTCTTCCGCCTCAACGTCGATTTCTTTAACACGCTGAACATGCCGGGTATCCCGAAAACGCCCAACAGCGCCACGGGCATCATCGACGCATCGCTGTCCGGCAACGGCGCCCGGGCGATGCAATTCGGCCTCCGCCTCACCTGGTAGTGACACAGTTTCGCTGACGAATACCATCCGGCTTCACCGCGTTCTCCGTTCCACTCCCGAGAGGGTTTATCGTGCATTCCTGGATGCGGACGCAAAAGCGAAATGGCTGCCGCCGAATGGCTTCACCGGAGAGGTCCATCACTTGGAAGCCAAGGTCGGCGGCACATATAAGATGTCGTTCACGAATTTCACTACAGGTCGCAGCCACTCGTTCGGAGGCGAATATGTCGAACTGGTGCCGCACGAACGCATTCGGTACACCGACAGATTCGACGACCCGAGTCTGCCAGGGGACATGCACGTGACGATAACTCTCAGGAAGGTGTCTACCGGGACCGAGTTGAACATTGTTCAGGAAGGAGTGCCTGGCATCATTCCTGCTGAGGCGTGCTACCTCGGCTGGCAAGAATCGCTTGTTCTTCTCGCCAAACTAGTCGAAGCCGAGATCCCCGAGTAGTCAGAAGTCCGCGGCGGCGGAGATCGCCGGACTCCGACTTGCGTAATCGCCGCCCATACGTCATCATCTAATTACATCGACCGGCGGGCTGTGACTGGATGCCTCATTCTCTGGGTGGGAGTTGCAGACGAGATGAGCCTGAGCCAGATCGCCCGAACCCTGCGTGAAAGTATCACGCTCAAGCTGAACCAGACTGCCGCGCTCCTCCGCGAAAAAGGAGAGCCGGTGATTCACCTCGGCGGAGGTGAACCCAAAAGCAAAACTCCGATCGATGCCATCGTGAGCTGTACCGCCGTCTTGAATTCCGGCGATATCAAGTACACCCCCGCCGACGGAATCCCCGCACTCAAAAAAGCCATCCTCCGCTACACCGAGGAGCATTACGGAAAGGCCGTCCGCCCCGAAAATGTCATCGCCTCCTGCGGCGCCAAACAGGCCATCATGGCCGCCCTCCACGCCATCCTCGATCCAAAGGACGAAGTCATCTTCCCCGTCCCCTATTGGGTCAGCTACCCCGAAATGGTCAAGCTCGCCGGAGGCGTCCCTGTCCCCGTCCGCGCCGAAGATGGCAGCTTCCATCCGCTCGTTCGCGAAATCGCCGACGCCATGGGGTCTTATACCAAAGCCGTCATCCTCAACAGCCCCAACAATCCCTCCGGCGCCATGTACTCCAAGGAGTTCGTCGCCGAGCTCGTCGAGCTCTGCGCCAAACGCTCCATCTACCTCATCATGGACGACACCTACAACCGCCTGGTCTTCGACGGACGCCCGCCCGTGAACTGCTACGACTACTCCAGCGAAGAGGTCGATCAGTCCAAGCTCCTCGTCATCAACTGCGTCTCGAAAATGTATGCCATGACCGGATTCCGCATCGGCTGGGCTGTCGGCAGCAAAGAACTGATCACCGCAATGGCCGTCATCCAGGGCCAGCAAACTTCCGGCCCCGCCACACCCTCGCAGTGGGCCGCCGTCGGCGCCCTCAACGGAATTCAGAACTCCATCGACGCGCTTCGCGTCACATTGGAGAACAACCGCAACATCCTCATCGACCGGCTCAACGCCTTCCCCGGAATTCGCGTCACCAGCCCGCAAGGCGCATTCTACTCGTTCCCCGATTTCAGCCACTACATGGCGGATTCGCAGAAGCTCAGCGAGTTTCTCCTGAACAAGGTTCGCGTGGTCACTGTCCCGGGGCGCGAGTTCGGCATGGAGGGACATCTGCGGATCAGCTTCTGCGGCACCGTCAAGGAGATCACCGACGGCATTGAGCGCATCCGATGGGCGCTCGATCCCACCGCGCCCAACGAACTCGCGCTAGGCGACAGGCGCCTCGTCCGCGATTGGATGTGAGGTCATCCCATGAACATCCTAACCGACACCCCATCGCCGAATCAGAAAGAGGCGTCGCTCGCCGCCAGCGTCTATGGCCTCGACAACCACGGCCTCCGCAACCTCAAGCGCGTCTACTGGAACCTGCCGGCTGAAGCGCTGTATGAGGAAGCCATCGTCCGCGGCGAGGGCTGCATCTCCCATAACGGCCCCTTCGTCGTCAATACCGGCAAGCATACCGCACGCGCCGCCGCCGACAAGTTCCTCGTCCGCGAGCCCTCCAGCGAGGAGTGGATCTGGTGGGGACAGTACAACCGGCCCTTCTCCCCGCAGGGCTTCAATCTCCTGCTGGCCCGCGTCCAGGCCTTCCTCCAGGCTCGCGACATCTTCGTCCAGGATTGCTTTGCCGGCGCCGATCCCGACTACCAGATGCCCGTCCGCATCATCACCGAGTATGCCTGGCACAGCCTCTTTGCCCGCACCATGTTCCTCAAACCGCACAATGCCGACGCCTATCGCCGCCATGTGCCCGAGTTCACCGTTATCGCCGCCCCCAGCTTCAACGCGAGCCCGTTGATCGACTCCACCCGCACCGAGACCTTCATCATTCTCCATCCGGCCGAAAGGCTCGCCATCATCGGCGGCACAGGCTACGGCGGCGAGATCAAGAAGACCATCTTCACCGTCCTCAACGCCATGCTGCCGTTTGACGGCGTCCTCCCCATGCACTGCTCGGCCAACGTCGGCCCCGATGGAGACACTGCCATCTTCTTCGGCCTCAGTGGCACTGGCAAAACCACCCTCTCCGCCGATCCCTCCCGCGCCCTTATCGGCGACGACGAACACGGCTGGAGTGACAACGGCGTCTTCAATTTCGAAGATGGCTGCTACGCCAAAATGATCCGCCTCTCACCAACAGCCGAGCCGCAGATTTACGCCTGCACGCAGCGCTTTGGAACCATCCTCGAAAACGTCGTCTACGATCCGCGCACCCGCCTCCTCGATCTCAACGACGAGCGCCTCACCGAAAATACTCGCGGCGCCTACCCCCTCAGCTTCATCGCCAACGCGCTCCCCGAAAAACGCGCCGGCCATCCCCGCAACGTCGTCTTCCTCACCTGCGACGCCTCCGGTGTGCTCCCGCCCATCTCCCGGCTCTCCCCCGATCAGGCCGTCTATCACTTCATGAGCGGCTACACCAGCAAGATCGCCGGCACCGAGATCGGCCTCGGCACCGAGCCCGAGATTACTTTCAGCGCCTGCTTCGGAGCCCCGTTCATGGTGCATCATCCGTACCGCTACGCGCAGATGCTCAAGGCCAGGATCCTCAGCCACTCCGCCCGTGTCTGGCTGGTCAATACCGGCTGGACCGGCGGCCCCTTCGGCGTCGGCAAGCGAATCAGCATCCAGCACACTCGCGCCCTTCTCAACGCCGCCCTCAGTGGCAAGCTCAACGACGTCGCCTATCGCCTCGATCCGGTCTTCGGCTTCGAATCGCCCACAAGCTGCGATGGCGTCCCATCGTCCATTCTCGATCCCGCCAACACCTGGCCCAGCCGCGAGGAATTCGACCGCAAATACGACACGCTTGCCGCGCGCTTCATCGAGAACTTCCGCCTCATGGCCATGCACGACGATTGCCCGTCAGGTTGGGAAGCCTTCGGGCCCAAACGCCGCTAATGTAAATTCAGCGCCGCCGCGGCCACGTCCGCTTCATTTATAGTAGAATTTCTACACAAGTTATAGTAGGATATCTACAGAATGACTGCTGGGCCGCCCTCCCATGTTGACCTTCTGCGAGGCACGCTCGATCTCCTGATCCTCCGCACACTACTCGCCGGCCCATCCCACGGCCACGCGATCGCAAAACACATTCAGCGGACCTCCGAAGACCTCCTCCAGGTGGAAACCGGCTCCCTCTATCCGGCGCTCCACCGGTTGGAGGCGAAAGGCTGGATCGCCGCTTCCTGGAAGCTCTCCGTCAAAGGCAAACGGGCCAGATTCTACCGCCTCACGCCGCTGGGACGGAAACAACTCACGGCCGAACAATCCAAATGGGAGACGTTCTCACGAGCCATGCGATTGATCGTGAATCCATTCACACAGGAGGGACAATGAACCCGTTCTTTCTGAAATTGCGATCCTTGCTACGCCGCCGCCGCAAGGAAGAAGATCTCCGCGACGAACTCCAGTTTCATCTGGATGAGGAAGCCGAGGAACGTCAGTCCGAGGGCTTCACCTCCGCCGAGGCGCGCGGCGCCGCACGCCGCGACATCGGGAACTTCACCCTCGTACAGGAGGAAACACGCGCCGTGTGGACTTGGACGTATCTGGAACAACTAGCGCAGGACTGCCGCTACGGGCTTCGGAGCATGGCAGCCAACAAGGCCTTCAGCCTTCTCGCGATTCTCTCCCTTGCGCTCGGCATCGGTGCCAACACCGCCATCTATAGTTTCATGGATTCGCTCCTGCTGCGCTCGCTGCCCGTTTCCCATGCCGAATCGCTCGCTGTTCTCAATTGGGGGATGAACCCCGCCGGACGCGATTCCGTTATGCGCAGCATGAGCGGCAGCACATGGAGTGATTCAAACTGGAAAGAAACAGGCGGAATTTTTCCGTTTCCCGCCTTCGAGCTCATCCGGACCAAATCCACAGAGGTCTTCTCCAGTGTCTTCGCCTACTACCCCACACGCAAGGTCAATGTGATGGTGAAGGGCCAGGCCGAGCAGGCTAGCGGCGAGTATGTCTCCGGTGACTATTTTCGCGGACTCGCCCTCGCGCCCGCTGCCGGCCGTCTGATTCTGCCCGATGACGATCGCGCCGGAGCACCGGCTATCGCCGTCCTTAGCTTCCCCTACGGTCAACGCCGCTTCGGCGATGTGACCAGTGCACCCGGTCAATCCATCCTCATCAACAACGTCCCGTTCACCGTCGCGGGAGTCGCGCCTCCGGGGTTCTTCGGCGTCGATCCCGCCTCCGCGCCCGATTTCTATATCCCGCTTCACACCAACCTCTTGTTGAAGCAAAGGTTCGGAGCCGGCGATGCCAATGTCTACCACGCCCAGAACTACTATTGGCTCGAGATGATGGCCCGCCTGCGTCCGGGCGTGAGCCATTCCCAAGCCCAGGCCGCACTCGCTCCGGTCTTTCACCAATGGGTCGACTCCACGGCCGCCAACGATCGCGAGCGCGCGAATCTTCCCCAATTCCTGGTCCGCGAGGGCGCCACAGGCCTCGACACCCTGCGCCGCCGCTACTCAAAACCCCTATACGTCCTCCTCGCAATGGTGGCGCTGATCCTCGCCATCGCATGCGCCAACATCGCCAGTCTGCTGCTCGCCAGAGCCACGGCGCGCAGACGCGAGATTGCCGTTCGACTCAGTATAGGCGCCGGACGTTTCCGCGTCATTCGCCAACTGTTGACAGAGAGCATGCTCCTTGCCTCCATCGGAGGCGGAGCCGGAGTCTTATTCGCGATTTGGGGCATTCGCTTCCTCACGTTCCTGCTGGCCAACGGGACCGAGAACTTCACCCTCCATCCAAACTTGAATTGGAATGTGCTCGCCGCGGCCTCGGCCCTATCCCTTCTCACCGGACTGCTGTTCGGGCTGGCCCCAGCCCTGCAATCCACTCGAGTCGATGTAATTCCTGCTCTCAAGCAGGCACGAGCAGGCCAGACCGGTCCGCGGCATCGATTCTGGCGCGTCAGTTTAAGCCAGGTGCTGGTAGCCGCTCAGATCGGCATTTCACTCCTGATGCTCGTTGCCGCCGGACTGTTCACGCGGACCTTGTCGAATCTGCAATCCATCGAGTTGGGATTCAACAGCGAAAACCTGTTGCTGTTCCGCATGAACGCGCGCCAGGCCGGACATCAGGATCCGGAAATCGCTACGTTCTACAGCGGCCTGCAAAAGCGGTTCCGATCCATTCCCGGTGTGCGCGCCGCCACTTCCTCCGATATACCGTTGATCGGGGAAGGCACCTCCGCGGGACCGGTGCTGCCGGTTGGCGCCCAGCCAACGCCCGGCAGGAATCCTCGTGTTCTCACCACCGGACTCGATTTCTTCACGACGATGCAGATCCCGGTGCTGCTCGGCCGTGCCATTGACTACCGTGACCAGCCCGGCTCAACTCCGGTCGCAGTCGTGAGCGAGGCCTACGTCAAGACTCACTTCGGCGATCGAAATCCGCTTGGTCAACATCTCACCATTCCGCGTCGTCCCCCGCTAAGCGAACAGGATGTCGAGATCGTCGGTGTCGTCGCAAATGCTCGCTATGGGTCGCTCAAGGGTGAGTTTCGTGAAATCGTCTACCTCCCGTTTAGCCAGCGCTCCTACCGTCCAGTGGATGATATGACGTTCGCCCTTCGCACCAGTGGCGACCCGCTTCAGTACGTCAAGACAGTACGCGCCATCGTACACCAGGCGGACGCCCGCGTGCCGGTGGCCAATGTCAGAACACAGTCCGCGCAGATCGATCAAACGATGAACCAGGAGATCATCCTCGCCACGCTCTGCACCGCTTTCGCGCTCCTCGCATTGCTCATCGCCTGCATTGGTTTGTACGGCACCATGGCCTACACGGTTGCCCGGCGCGCGGGCGAAATCGGCATCCGGATGGCGCTCGGTGCAGAGCGCGGACGCGTCGTCTGGATGGTCCTGCGCGAGGCCTTTGTCCTCGCAGCCACAGGGCTCGCCGTCAGTGTTCCCTTGGCCCTCGGCATCTCCAAATCCGTCGAGTCTTTTCTCTATGGGGTGAAACCCAATAGCCCGGCGGCATTGGTGTTGGCGGTCGCCATCCTTCTGAGCGCGGTGCTGCTGGCTGGCTACATACCAGCGAGGAAAGCTTCTCGAATCGATCCGATGAGCGCCCTACGGCAAGAGTAGGTTGTACCGCCTACTTCCAGCCCCACGCCTGCTGCATGATCTCGAAGATCCGTGTGTTCGGCATGAACCCCCTTACTCGTTCCGCGCCAGGCCCCTTTGCCGCCACCAGCACTTCTTCGCCCGTGTGCTTGCCGTCAATTTGCAGTGCGGCCAGACGCGTCTTCCTTACTCCGGGTTCCCGGGCCTTCCGAAATGCCTCCCAGTCCTGGAGAATCGGCTGGTCCGGGCCGCCACCATCCAGCCGCAGATCAAACGAGTGGTCCGCCGTGAACAGCAGAAGCGTGTCGTCCCCCACCATTCCGGCCAGTTCCTTGATCAGTTTGTCGAACGCCACCAGCCGGTCCAGTCCCGCCGCCGGATTGTCCGTATGGGCATCCGACTCGATCATCAGGAAGTAGCCTTTTTCATTCTTGGACAGCATCTGAATCGCTTTCTTTGCCGCATCAGGCAGCGCGATCGGCTCGTCCATCACCACCAATCCCCTCACCGCACCAGCGGGAACCTCGCTCAGTGACGAGAACACCGGCCTCCCCTTCTGTCTCGCCACCTCATCCAGATCTTTCCCAACTTTCTTCACTTCTTCGTAGATCCGCTTGCGCCCCATTCCGAAAACCACGTCCACACCATCGCCAAACAGCGGCGTGAAGATCTGCAAAAAAATCTCCCCCCAGTTCCTCCGGTCGTTCGCGTGCCCGTAACACGCCGCCGGAGTCGCATCCGCGATCGAGACGTTCGACATCACGCCCGTGGAAAGTCCCTTCTCCTCCGCGATCTCGAGAATGGTCTTCAGTACCGTGCCGTCTTTCTTACCCCGCACCCCATCCGGTCCCTGGCTGATCACGCCATTCCATGTCTTCCGCCCCGTAACAATCGCCGTCATCCCCGCCGCCGAATCCGTCACCCACTTCCCCGCCGGCGACGTATCCGACAGTCCCACGTGCTCCCAACTCTGCACAAACAGTTTCTGAGGCGCGTTGTACCCATGCAGGCTCGCCGCGTTCAGCGTCGGGATGCCCCCGGCGTCAGCAAGCAGAAGAATGACATTCTTCGCCCGCGCTGGTTTCCCGTCCGCGGCCCAGCCCGTCAGAGCCAGCGCCGCGTAGATGAGTAGTAAAGAAATAGTCCGAATCATACCGTCCACTATACACACAGATGCACACAGTTCAAATTCTAAAACATTTCCCTAAAGAAATGTTTAAAACATCCGATCTAATAATTGTGATGCTACTGACGAGCCTCCTCCTCGCAATCCAAAGCCTGAGCGCCCAACCCAACCGCTTCGGACTCCCCGCCTGCACCGCCCCCCATCAACAACTCGCCACTCGCACCGCCTTCACCCTCTGCCTCAGCAACACGCACAGAGTTCCCATCTGGACCGCTTACCAACTCACCCCCGAGATGCTCGACGCACCCTCCGCGCCGCGCCAGCACTTCCGCCGGGACCACGAACTCCCTGCCTCAGCCACCGACGCCGACTATCGCCGCTCGGGTTTCCACCGAAGCCATCTCGTGTTTTGGCTCAGCGTGAAAATGAGGGTCGCTTTGGCCGAAGGAGGAATTCCGCCCTTCGGGCGGGGATTTTCAAGGCATGAGGGTCTACCGATCCGATGTGGTCTGTCTGGGGAGCGCAGAAGCGAAGCCGCCGCGCTCCGTTCATCGTCTCGATGAGCCCACCGGACTATCCCTCAGCATGGTTGCGTCCCCGCAGTACCGCTTCCGTTTCACCCGGCGAAATCATTGTAGCGCCGCCGCAACCAGCGCGGTCAACTTCCGGATACGCCGTGATCCAGGACTTGGGCGCTTTCTGACCGCATAAACTTAACGCTGACCTAAAGATGGCACTCTCTCCCGGCGACAAACTCGGCCACTTTGAAGTCCTCTCGTTGCTCGGCGCGGGCGGCATGGGAGAGGTGTACAAGGCGCGGGATACGCGGCTCGGGCGTGAAGTTGCAATGGCGTGAAGTTGCAATTAAGATAAACTAAACAAAATTCACGACATGCCCGACACTATCGATCGCATCTACCGTTACCCCGTGAAGTCCATGGCGGGAGAAGAGATTGCCGCTACGTTCATCACGGAGCGGGGACTCCTCGGAGACCGCGCCTACGCACTCGTGGACAAGGCATTGAACCGTGTCGCGCCGACCCGGTCCTGGGCTACGGCTCTGTTCCGCTACCATCCCAAGTTTGTCAGCGAGCCGGAGTTGGAGACGCTCTCCCCCGCTGTAAGGATTGACTCACCCGATGGGGAGCAGATGCAGACTGCGGACGGCAGCGCTGATCGCCAACTTTCTGCGGCTCTAGGACGTGATTTAACACTGATGCCTTCTGCGCCTTCCGGTTTATTGATGGAGTTTCCTGCCGGAACCTTGGGAGGCAAGATGGAAAGCGCGACCGAAGCTCCGCTTGCTGGAGCTTCGCCCGTCGGCACGTTTTTCGATTACGCCTGCGTGCACTTGATCACCACCGGAACACTGGATGGCTTAAGCAAACTTTATCCGCAAGGCAATTTCGATGTACGCCGGTTCCGTGCTAATTTCGTGGTCCAGTCGGATGGCGAGCCGTTTTCGGAAAATTCTTGGCTTGGGCGGACGTTGGCGATTGGAGATGAGGTGCTGCTGAAGGTGTCCATCCCAGTCCCACGGTGCGTGAATACCACATTGCCGCAGGACGGTCTGCCGCACGATCCGGGCATCTTGCGCACGCTTGCTCAGCACAATCGGTGCGACCTCGGTGACCTCGGTAGGCTGCCGTGCGCGGGCGTGTACGCCGATATCGTGAGGACAGGCATGGTCCGCCGCAGTGATGCCGTACGCTGTATCAACTAGCGGGATAACTCCTGGATGGTCGGCCACCCTTCCACTACATTGCCCGGATGGTCGGCGACGGGATCGTGGAAGGATGCGCCGTCAGCGTGGAGCTATCGACCTCAAGGCGCGGGGCGGGTCACATTCTCTCCCCGTTCCACAGTGACGGGACTTGGCTACAGAATTTGTACTACAATTTCGATGACCAGCCGCCGCTGAGGCGGTGTTGAGGCTCAAGAAAGGGGCACGTCCATGGCGATAGGTGTATATTTCACTCAAGCTGGTATGTCTGCGGCGAAATACGACGAGTGCATCAAACTATTGAAAAAGGCTGGGGTGGGCAACCCGGCTGGACGTTCGTACCACGCGTCGTTTGGCCCGAAAGACGATCTTATGGTGTTCGATGTTTGGACATCGCAGGCGGCGTTCGACAAGTTCGGTAAGAAGCTGATGCCTATCCTTCAACAACTCGGGATCAATTTGAATGAGCCGAGCGTGATGCCAGTGCACAAGGTGATCGTGCCGGCAAAGAAGGTCGCACCGCCCAGGAAGCAGGCGAAAGCCGCTGCTCCCAAGCGTAAGCGCTGACAACCACAGGACCATCCCGCCCCAAGGGGTACACGAGCCGCACCTCAACCGCTCGGTCTATGCGAGCCCCGTCCGAATCCGGCTCCCGGATGGTCGGCTAGTCCTCCTCTACTTCTCTGCGATGCCTCAACTCTGCGCCGAACCTCGAAGTTGCAAAAGTAGTGGAACGGTGCGTCATTATCCGCCTATCGGCGTGAGGCCCTTGTCTCTTGATCTCGGCTCATCGCCACGGGGCGTGGTATGCTTCCCCCATGCTCCACGGCGTGGCGCCGGAAGATCTGAAAATGCTTCGGCATTCCGCACTCATTTGTTGATACACTGGATCACGGTCATCTCCTTTTTTGCTCAGCTCGTCAGCGGAGTTGAGATCCTGATCTCTCACCTACGTTTCTATTTGGGCGAAACCGGCAATGCGCTGACTCCTCCGCGAGGCGAAAGCTTAGCGTTGATGGCCACTACTCCCGGCGGGAGCCCTTGAGGTGGAACCGATGAATGGCATTCAAGTGAGAACCGCGCTTGAGTCGGAGCGCTCGCGTATCGCAGCGACCCTGGTCGCAGGTTTCCTCGGCGACCCGGTAGCCCGTTGGTGCTGGCCGGAGCCAGCGGCATACTTGGCAAACATGGCGAAGTTCATCCATGCTTATGGCGGTCGGGCCATTGAAAATGGTTGCGCTTGGACGGACGGCGCATTTCGAGGCGCCGCGCTTTGGCTGCCGCCCGGCGTTGCGCCCGACGAGGAGGAATTGGGGCAGGTGGTGACCTCGACTCTTGGCGAGCCAAAGCAAGCTCAGCTATTGGCCGCGCTGGAAGAACTGGGCGCATATCATCCAGACGAGCCGCACTGGTTTCTGCCCCTCATCGCGGTTGACCCCATCTGCCAGGGCCGCGGGATTGGCTCCGCGCTGCTGAAGCACGCGACTGCCAGATGCGACAAAACCGGCGCTCGCGCCTATCTGGAATCATCCAATCCCCGCAACATCTCGCTCTATGAACGGCACGGATTCCGGGTGATTGGGGAAGTACGTTCTGGAGATTGCCCCGTATTCACGGCGATGCTCCGCGAACCTGGCGGGTTGTAGGCAGCCAGCTACGCACTGCGCTCCAGCACCTGCGCAGGCTCGGGAGTTTTCGTAACGGACTGGCCCTCGCCAAAGTCCTCTACCAGTTCGGCGATCGCGGTGGTCTCGAACAGCCCTTTCTTTTCCTTGAATCGCACCCATAGATACGCGTAGACGACGGATACTCCCAGGAAAGCGAACGCGATCGTGTAGACGCTGCGCGTGAGCGCCGGATCGGGGCTGATATTGAACAGAATCCACACCAGACCGGCCAGGCTCAACAACTGAGGGAGCGGATACAACGGCGTCCGAAAACCGCCCGGGATTTCAGGGCGCCTCGCGCGCAGGATGAACAGATCCACATGGGCGATGACGTAGCCGATCACCCACGTAAATGTCGCGGCAAGCATGTAAGTGACGATAGTGGCCGCTGTCGCTGCTCCGCTCACCAGCGGCGCCAGGATACAGAAGGCGATGAAGTAGGTGGCGCCGCTCGGAACCTGGTGTCGGTTGACCTTCCCCAGCACAGCCGGCATCTGACCTTTCTTGGCCATGCCGTACAGCATCCGCGGCAGCGCGCACAGCACCGTATTGATGGTCGTGGCCGATGCCAGAATACTGGCCAGCGACAACCAGATCTGTCCGGTCCGTCCCATCATCGCCGCAGCCATGTGGATGTGTGGAGTGGTCGAGCCGGCGAGGTCCGCCGCGGCAACGTACTTCAGCGAGGCGAGGCCGTATAGGCCGCCCGCGGCAAGAATGATCAAGAGACCCAGGAACATCGATAAAGGGATGTAGAGCTCAGGTCGCCTGATCTCTTCAGCCAGCGCCGTGACCATCTCAGCGCCGGCGAAGAGCCAAAATGCCATGGCGACCAGCGACAACACGCCCCACCCAAGAGGATTGAAAGGGCCGAGCGACGTCGCAACGGGAGTGCCCGATCCCAGTCCGAGAAGCCCGATGATGCCCGCAGCGGCGATGGAAAAAATCATAAAGCCTGCCGTAGCAATCTGGATCGTGTTAAACCATCGAATTCCGCGTAGGTTGGTGACGACAAAGACGAGTACCAGAGCAATCGCAAAGCCTTTCACCGGCATCCAGTCCAAGAAGACGTCCCGGACGATGATTCCGGCGACGGATGCCTCGACGCCTAGACCCAAGATGGCGGGAATAATGTAGACCGCGATGATTGCCACGATCGCAACGAACGGTCCCAGGGCGGCTTGTGTGTAGTGATTGAGCGAGCCGGCTCGAGGAATCATTCCGGAGAGCTCGGCGAACGAGCACATCGTGAAGAGGTTGATGAGCATCGCCAACACCATTGCCATGAGGAAGCCGGGACCCCCTGTCCCAAACCCGTTGCCCTGCATCACCAGCGTGCTCGAAGCGACGACAACGCCGACCGCACAGGCGATACCGCCGGGCAGGCCAACCACCCGATTGAGTTCGTGAGTCATTGGGTTTTAGGGGAGATTATACTGCAAATTGGTCGCTACCGATCATCGCAAATGTACCCGAGGTGGTGGACTAGAGAGGCGCGGAGACTCCCGCGATGCTCAACGCCGGACGTCCAAACGCAGAAGAGGCGAGAGCCCCACCAACCCTCGCCTCTTCCAGAAGACGATTCCCGTCGGCATACCTTCCGGATGCGTGATCCACATGTTGGGCGGATCCTGATCACTCAAACATTCACTAAGCAGCCATGTATACTCGAAGGGATCTTTTCTTAAGGAGAAAACCAATGCGCATGTTGCTAGACTGTATCGATGCCCGTTGAGTCCGGAAATGCAGACCGCGAAGGCTGGAACCATGGGCTCCACAATCGAGGGGATCCTTGCCGATTTGAAACCGGAAGCATCCTATTTCTATTCGGACGACAGTGGTCGACGGTCGGGCGCGATCATTTTCGATCTAAAAGACGCATCGCGGATTCCTGCGGTCGCCGAGCCCTGGTTTCTCGCGTTCAACGCAAGAGTCTCGATGCGGCCGATTATGGAGCCGCAAGACCTCGCCAAGGCCGGACCATCGATTGGCGAGGCGGCGAAGCGATACGGCAAAGCAGACTAGAGAACTCTCGTTCATGGTGTGGTGCCCCGTAAGCAGTCAGTCGGCAGCCGCGATGCGTTCCGTTCACGAACTATTGAGGTGTTCCCAATGAGATCTCCCGGACTGACGCGGCGCGAAGCCGTGGCCGCGCTTGCAGCGGGCGCCTACGCTGCGAATGGGATCGCGCAGACGCCAACGGGGCCGCGAAGGCTGGATGTACACCATCACATGTTCAGCCGGGAAGCGGTGAATACGTTCCGCGCCAACTTCGATAAAGGCAATCCGGGCCCTTTGCGGTTGGACTGGACCCCTGCGCGATCCCTTGAAGCCATGGATCAGGCCGGCGTACGCACGGCGATGCTCTCCTGCAACATTCCGTTCGGCGACAATCCTGTCGCCGCGCGCGACAACGTTCTTCGGGTAACGCGTGAGATGAACGACTACGGAGCGCGGCTGACGTCGGACCACCGCGGCCGATTCGGCTTGCTTGCGGCCTTGCCTCTGCCGGATGTGGACTCTAGCCTTCGCGAGATTGCGTACGCCTTGGACACGCTCAAAGCCGACGGGGTCGGACTCCTGACGAGCTACGGCGGTCGCTGGCTGGGCGATGCCGTATTTCAGCCCGTTTTCGATGAACTCAATCGCCGCCGTGCGGTCGTCTACGCACACCCGATCACCGCCCCTTGCTGTCATGACCTCTTGCCGGGCACAGGCTCGCAAGTACTGGAGTGGAACACAGACACGAGCCGCGCGATCTGGAGCATGATCGACGACGGTGAACTCGCTCCGCCGCGCGTGAGTACGGCGACACGCTGTCCGAAAGTCACTTTCATCTGGTCGCACGCGGGTGGCACGTTGCTCGGACTCATCCAGCGATTCCTCGGCGCCGACTCGAGCGCAGAGGGCCTGGCACGAGTGCCGAAGCCGAACTCCAGACTCTATCATCTGAGGCGCTTCTACTATGACACCGCCGTCTCGGCGAATCCGATCCAGATGACCGCCCTGAAGTCGCTCGTCGGCGCCTCGCAGATCGTCTTCGGATCCGATTTCCCGTTCGCTTCCCCACTTGATACGATTCAGAGATTGCAGGGCTCGCAATTGAACGCCGACGAGCTTCGCGGGGTCCTGGGAGGGAACGCGCTGCGGATCTTCCCCAGGTGGAAGTAGGTCTGAAGTGCCGGCAGCTAGCGTTTCCCGCGTACTCACCTGCTACTGCTAAGCGCCGATTGCGGCGTGGATTTCAGGGCAAAAGTCTGGTTAAGTTTGGTTGGAAATGTCTTGGTTGAATAGGGAGCTGCTCGTCGCCACCCGGAAATTGGGTTTTGGGGGAGCCTCGACTGCGCGCCGAACCGCGAATCTGAAAAAGTAGTGGAAGGATGCGCCGTATTCACGGCCTTGACCGCCTCCTGATCGGATAGACTATTCCAATGCCGCTTTCCGCTGGCGATAAGCTCGGCCCGTATGTCGTGACGGCCCCTATCGGGGCCGGGGGTATGGGCGAAGTCTACAAAGCCCGTGATACGCGACTGGACCGCACCGTCGCCATCAAGGTCCTCCCCGAACACATCGCCAAACGCGCAGACCTGCGCGCCCGTTTTGAACGGGAAGCGCGAGCGGTTGCCTCACTGAACCACCCCAACATCTGCACTCTGTACGACATCGGGAATCAGGATGGCGTGGGCGGGTTCATGGTGATGGAACTAATCGAGGGCGAATCGCTCGCCGCGCGAATCGAAAAAGGCGCCATCCCCCTCGACCAGGCCCTGAAGTTCGCGACCCAGATCGCCGACGCGCTTGACCGCGCCCACCGCGCCGGCGTCACCCACCGCGACGTCAAACCGCAGAACATCATGCTCACGCGCGACGGCGTGAAAGTGCTCGATTTCGGCCTCGCCAAATCGCAGGCCAAACCCGGCCCCACCGATGAGACGCTCACCGCTGTGCTGACTACCGAGGGCACCATCATGGGCACGCCGCAATATATGGCGCCGGAGCAATTCGCCGGCAAAGAAGCGGATGCGCGGTCGGACATCTGGGCCTTCGGGGCGATGCTCTACGAAATGGTCACTGGCCAGAAAGCATTCCAGGGCAAGAGCTATTCCAGTCTACTTGGCGCGATTCTCTCCGCCGATCCAGCGCCGATGGCGGTGCAGCCGTTCACGCCTTCCTGGCTCGAACGTTTCGTGAAGCGGTGTCTGCAGAAGGACCCCGATGATCGCTATCAGAGCATGCGCGACGTCGTGCTCGATCTGCGGACGCCACCACAGGAAACTACTGCTACCGCCGGGCCTTCGAAATCAGCTCGCCGGCCTTGGACTGTAGCGGGCGCTTTCGCTCTCGCATGTATCGCCGCCGCTGCCGGCTGGTACTACAACGCCACCCGCCCCGCGCCATTGCGCCCGTTGGTTCGCCTACACGCCGAAGTCGCCGCTGGTGCTCCGCTGGCTAGGTCCGTTAATGGCCCAAACATGATGGCCATCTCCCCGGACGGCACGCGCCTCGCTCTCACTCTGCGCAGCGCGGACGGCAAGATTCGCCTTCATACTCGCCTGCTGCACCAGGACCGGGTGACACTGCTCGCCGCCACCGAGGACGCCAGTTTCCCGTTCTTTTCCCCCGATGGCGCCTGGATCGGTTTCTTCGCCGGCGAAAAACTCAAAAAGATTGCAGTGGAAGGTGGCGCCGCCGTTACACTCTGCGACGCACAGAGCCCAAGGGGCGCCAGTTGGGGCGACGATGGCAACATCATCGCGGCCCTCGATCAGGCAAAGGGCCTCTCTCGCGTTTCCTCCGCTGGAGGATCGCCCGTTGCCCTCACCAAACTTAGCCCCACCGAGGCGACCCACCGTTGGCCCGATGTCCTTCCCGGTAGCCAGGCGGTCCTGTTCACTGGCTCTCCGGAAATGACGAATCCAGCCGAGGCCAGCATCGAAGTGATCTCGCTCCAGACCGGCGAGCGAAAAACAGTCCAGCGCCGGGGATTCTCCGGCCGCTACGTGCCGCAAGCATCCGGTCCGGGCCACGTCGTTTATCTGGAAGGCAGCACGCTGTTCGCCGTGCCGTTCGATCCCGTCGGTTTGTCGCCGGTGGGCGCGCCCATTCCGATCCTGGAAGATGCCGGCAGCACCACCAAAGGCGGCGGGGATTTTACGTTCGGGCGGAACGGAACCTTTGTCTATCTACCCGGTTCCGGGGCAAGGGCGACGTACCCGATTTACTGGGTCGACAGCTCCGGCAAGACGCAACCGCTGCACGGTCCACCCGGCGCTTACACGACGCCTCGCTTTTCTCCGGATGGCAAGCGATTGGCGTACTCGATGTACAACGGCGGCGGTTCCGATATCTGGGTGAAGGATCTAGATGGGGATTCGCCGTCGCGAGTGAGCTTCCTTCCCGGTGTGAATTTCTATCCGGTCTGGGCCCCCGACGGAAAGTCGATCGTGTTCCAATCCACTAACCCGGCCGCTCCTGGGTTGTACGCGATCCGCTCCGACGGATCGGGCGAGACACAACGTCTGACCGAGGGGAAGCCTTTGGAGTACCCATATTCCTTCTCGCCAGACGGAAAGCGCCTTGCTTTTCACCGCACTGGTAACAGTGGAAGCGACGACATCTTTACACTTCCAGTCATTGGAGATACCAGCCCGGGCGGCTCCGGCATCCGGCTCGGGAAAGCCGAGCCTTTTTTGGCGACGCCATTCATGGAGGGGGGAGCCAAGTTTTCCCCAGACGGCCGATGGATCGCCTATGGGTCGACCGAGTCGGGAAGCCTGGAAGCTTATGTTCGCCCCTTTCCCGGGCCGGGAGGAAGGAGGCAGATCTCGACCGGCGGATCGCGAAGGGTGTTCTGGTTGCCCAATGGCCGCGAACTTCTCTACCTGACATCGGACCAGCGCGTAATGGCCGTCCCCTACTCGGCTAGCGGAGACTCCTTCGTCGCGGGCAAGCCCCGGCTTTGGACCGAGGTCCGCCTGCGGGAGACTGGCGGTAATCCCAACTTTGACGTCGCACCGGATGGCAAGCGCCTCGCGGCGCTCCTTCCCGATGATGCGAGCGGCGAGAAGCCGCCAACGCACCTGACGTTTCTGCTGAACTTCTCCGACGAACTGCGGCGGAAGGCGCCGGTGGGGAAATAGAATCTAATCGTCGACAGCGCCCGGAATTCCGGATGACAACTTGATTCAAAACGCGTTGGCCGAATAGGGAACGAGTGGTCGGCTATACGGAAGTTGGCCACTTCGGATCGCTTCCCAAACCGAGGTGCCAGCCGGGTGTCGGTCACGCCGTCTAATAGTCGAAAACTGGAGATCAGGCACCGACGTCGAGAATGTCTGCCCGCTGGTAGGCCCTACAACGCGTTCCTGGCGGAGGTCTTATAGGATATACTCGCCTCGATGCCCGACAAATCTCTCCGCGTGCTCTGGTCGTGGGGAGTCTTAGTCACTACCTCGCTCTGCATCGGTGTGTCGCCGGTACATGCCCAGAGCCGGAAGCAGTTCCCAGGCGTGACCGGGACTCCAAACCCCGTTTTGATCAAGGAACTCGTCATGTCCAGCCGAATTCTCGCGAACGAGGGGGTGCTCGACTCCTATGGCCACGTGAGCGTTCGCGATGATCGTAATCCGGCACGCTTCCTGTTGTCACGGCGACGCGCCGCGAGTCTCGTTGCGGCGCAAGATATCTTCGAATATGGCCTGGATGGCAAGCCCATCGTCGAAGACAAGACCGTGGTGCATATCTGGGAACGGTTCATCCACAGCGAGATCTACCGGGCCAGGAAAGACATCATCGCGATCGTTCATTGCCATGCTCCGGACCTGATCCCGTTCGGTGTGAGCACCGTCCCCCTCAAGCCCATTTTCCACATGGCGGCATTCCTTGGCACGAACGTCCCCGTGTACGAGATGCGCGAGAAGAGCGGCATGACCGATCTGCTCGTACGCACGCCCGAGCACGGCAGCGCACTTGCGCAAGCACTCGGGATGCAAGAAGCCGCGCTCATGCGCGGGCACGGCGCGGTCGTCGTCGGACCATCACTGCGTGTCGTGACCGGACGGGCTTTCTACATGATGATGAACGCCAAACTGCAAACCCAGGCACTCCTGCTCGGCGGGAAGGTGACGTACCTCGACCCAGAAGAAGCCCGCAAAGCAGCACCACAAGACGGATACGAGCGCGCTTGGGAGGACTGGTCCCAAAGAGTAACGGGTCCTGTAAGACCTCCTGAATAGGAGACGCTGACCGGGTCTTGCGTCGCCTTGCTTCGGTGGATCAAACGGCGACCGGCTCGACGTTACCACCAGAGTGTGGGCGGTTGGCGGCAATCCGGACGCAGTCTGCGTTCGAACATCGTTCCCGACAGCACGGCTTCGCCCGCTTCCCGAGCCCAGCCCGAATACGATTCGAAAAGATCTCGGCCGCGAGTGCTAAGTGTGCTGTCCAGGACGCACTAGTCGTCCAGGAACCGCCCGATCTGGTCTGATTCTTTCGCGATATTCTTGAGTTGCCTCTGCCACCGCGCGGGCCGTCCCGAGTCCTTCCTCGTTCCACCGAATCGCGCCTTCTACAGCCCACGCCAGGCGGGCGTTTTAGTCTAATTGCGAGCGAATCGTCGTCAACCCTTCCACTATTGCTCCCGGTGTGCTCTCAGCTCTTCGGCTCAATTCCGATTCTGTCGTTGACCGCCGATCGGATGCGCTGCTTGCATCCGAGGTATCGCTCGGTGGTTTGGATCGAGACGTGACCGAGAAGGAACTGGATCTGCTCCAGTTCGCCTCCGGCAGTGTGGCAAAGCCTCGCGCAAGTTCGACGCAAATCATGCGGTGCCAATTTTTCGATCCCGACTTGCTTTGCGTATTCGCGGACGATGTGCCAGACGACTTTTTCAGTCATGCCGTCACCCCAAATTCTTCCAGCCCTGTTCACGCGACGAAACACCCTGCCTGAGGTGAGACCTGCTGCATTCAGCCAGTCATCAAGAACCTGCTTGACCCAGTCCGGCACCGGCACAGTCCGCGTGTGACCGGCCTTCCCAACGAGATCGACAATGGCCCAGTGTTGTTCACGTTGCTGAAGGTGAGAGAAGTTCAACTCAACAGCTTCGTGCCTCCGCAAGCCGCAGGCGAGCAATACAGCCAGCAGCGCACGGTCACGCTTGCCCTTCAGTCGCTCAACATCAGGAGATTGCCAGAGCTTCTCACCCTGTTCGGCTGTTAACCAGTTGCCCAAGCGCACACCGAGTTTCTTGAACGCCTTTCACCCGCCGAATCCCGGCGGCCAGATCAGGGCTCAGGAGACCGCAATCGGAGGCTTCATAGGCGAGACGCCGCACGGCCCCCGAGGCGCAGGTTGACTGTTCCGGGTGCGAGCTTCCGGGATTCCAGGTGCATGCGATACCGGAGAACGACAGTCTTGCTGAAGGATAGTCTCGGCTCTGAGCAATACCATTCAATGAACTCATCGATAGCGTGGCGGTAACCACGCTGTGCGTCGTGAGAACTCAAGCTGTTCAAAACAGCCAGCTTCGCTTGGTCGAGATCTGGCAGGCGCAAGACAGTCTTCGGAACCGCCCGCGCTTTTCTTGATGGATGTCTTCTTGCCATCGCGTAGCGGCCTCCTCGACCGCCAACCGATGATGCAATAATGCAGTGTTCTGTCCGGATGCGCCGTGACACATTCCCTCACGCGAAACCGGTTGGGAGCGCGGGCAAGTGATAGGATATTGGAGACCAAACCCGAATGGACCCCCAATCGATTGCCCACTACCGCATCACGTCCAAGTTAGGCGAGGGCGGCATGGGCGCGGTCTACCGCGCCACCGATACCAAACTCGCCCGCGATGTGGCAATCAAGGTGCTGCCCGAGGCGTACGCCAATGACCCTGATCGGATGGCGCGGTTCGTTCGAGAGGCGCAGTTGCTGGCCTCGTTGAACCATCCGAACATCGCCACCATCCACGGCATCGAAGACAGAGCCATCGTGATGGAACTGGTGGAGGGGCCGACACTCGCCGACCGCATTGCCCAGGGTGCGCTGCCTTTGGACGAGGCGCTTGCCATTGCGCGTCAGATTGCCGAAGCATTGGAAGCGGCCCACGAGAAAGGCATCATTCACCGTGATCTGAAGCCCGCCAACGTCAAAGTCACCCCCGATGGCAAAGTGAAAGTGCTCGATTTCGGCTTGGCGAAGTTATCCGATCCCACGGATGCCGGCGAGGATCCGGCCAGTGCGCTGACGGTGGTACGGGGGCATTCACCCACGATGGCCGGCATGATCATGGGGACGGCGGGCTACATGGCTCCCGAGCAGGCCCGTGGTATGCGCGTCGATAAGCGGGCCGATATCTGGGCGTTTGGCGTCGTGCTGTTTGAGATGCTCAGCGGGCAGGAGATGTTCCCGGGCGAAACCGTGTCGGACTCGCTTGCGGCGGTGTTGCGTGCAGACTTCGATTGGGCCAAACTGCCGGCTACGACACCGCCGGCGATACGCAAGCTCCTGCGGCGCAGCCTTGAGCGCGACCGCAAGAAACGACTGGCCGACATCGCTGACGCCCGGATCGAGATTGAGGAAGCGCTCTCCTCTCCGGAGGAAGCCGCGTCCGTCTCCGTCCCCCTAGCAGGGCCTCCTCCCGGAACGGGCAGGCTCCCGTGGGCCGTGGCAGTAGCATGTCTGGGTGTTGCCCTGGTAGTTTCACTCGTGGCCTGGTGGCGCGCCAGCCGTCCCGTGGTATACCCGCTCATGCGGCTGAGTGTCGACACGGGGCCGGAAAGCTCCCTGAGTGGCGGTCTCGGCGGTCCCCGGGCGATCCTATCCCCGGACGGGACCCGGTTGGTCTACCTGATCAGTGGGGCGGACGGCAAAGAGCGGCTCGCCACCCGCTCACTCGACCAGAAGCAGCCGGTGGTGCTCGCCGGCACGGAAAATGCCGTGAGTCCATTCTTCTCCCCGGATGGGCAGTGGGTCGGCTTTTTCGCGGACAGCAAGCTGAAGAAGGTTCTGGTGCAAGGGGGAGGCGCAGTGACGTTGTGCGACGCGCCCACGGCGCGCGGCGGCAGTTGGGGCGACGACGGCAATATCATTGCAGCGCTGGGAGCCACCAGCAGCCTCTGGCGTATCTCCTCCGCTGGAGGATTGCCGCAACCGGCGGTGGAATTGAACACGCAAAAGCGGGACCGGAGTTTGCGCTATCCGCAGGTGCTGCCAGGCAGCAAAGCGGTGCTGTTCGTGGCCGGCGTAACGGCGAACAACTATGAGGATGCCACGATCGAGGTTCATTCCTTCCAAACCGGCCAGAGAAAGACGCTGCAAAGCGGGGGATATTTCGGGCGCTTTGTCCCCAGCGGACACCTGCTTTATATGCGCCAGGGAGTTCTGTTTGCGGCGCCGCTGGATCTGGACCGGTTGGAGTTGGCTGGTCCCGCGGTCCCCGTATTGGAGGATGTGACGGCCTATCCGGGCCATGGAAGCGCGGAGTTCGATTTTTCTCAGACCGGAACATCCGTCTACCAGGCCGGAAAGTCGGTGGAGCAGGCATGGCCGATCGTTTGGCTGGAGAATGCCGGCAAGACCACGCCAATCCTTGCCAAGCCGGGAGCATATTATGACATGCGCTTTGCTCCGGACGGCAAGCGGCTGGCAATGGTAGTAATGAGCTCCGGAAAGCCTGACGTGTGGGTCTACGAATGGGAGCGGGACACGATGACACGGTTGACCTTCGCGGCAGGCGCGAACTTCAGGCCGGTGTGGAGCCCGGACGGCAAACACATCGCGTTCCGAGCCAACGAAAATAACGGCATCTATTGGATCCGTTCCGATGGCGCCGGCGAACCGCTACGGCTAACGCAAAGTAAAAACAACGAGAGCCCCGCTTCCTTCTCGCCGGACGGAAAACGGCTGGCGTTCACAGAGCAGGCTGGCGCAACCGGTGTGGACATATGGACACTGCCTCTCGAAGGCAGCGATTCTGACAATCCGAAGCCGGGCAAGCCCGAACCTTTTCTGCGCACAAAGTTCACTGAGGGATTTCCTGCATTCTCTCCCGATGGGCGCTGGATGGCTTACACTTCCGACGAATCGGGCATTATGGAGGTGTATGTCCGTCCATTTCCAGGACCCGGCGGCAAGTGGCAGGTGTCCACCGGCGGCGGTGTAATGGCAGTCTGGTCGCGGAACGGCCGCGAATTGTTCTACCGGACCCTGGACCACCGGATCATGATGACGCCATACTCGGCCAAGGATGCCTCCTTCGCTGCCGGCAAGTCCCAATTGTGGGCCGAGGCGCGAATTAGGAGTGGCGGCACCTCCACAAACTTCGACCTTGCCCCGGATGGCAAGCGCTTCGCGGCACTGATGGCGTCCGACAACGCGGGCGCCACCCGTCCAACGCATGTGACGTTCCTGCTGAACTTCTTCGACGAGCTGCGGCGGAAGGCGCCGGTGGGGAAATAGGATCCAATCGTCGATGGCGGGCCGGAATTTCGGATAATAAGCTGGTCGGAAACGTGTTAACCGATCAGGAAACGAGTTGTCGGCCAACCGGAAGTTATCCACTTCACCGGCGACTCTGAACGTGTGCCCGTCGTTCTTCAAGCGGAGTTCTGCCGGCGAACCTGGCGCTGTTTCCGCGCCTGCTCCAACTTCCGATCCCGCTCGGCATGGATCTCCTGCTGACGCCCGGCGAGCATGTCCTTCGGCGTGATGTAGCCGATGGCGCTGTTCAATCGGACGCTGTTGTAATGCGCCACGTAGCCCTCCACCAGACGCCGGGCATCTTCCAGCGATAGCGGCGTTCCCGGCCGGATGCACTCTCCTTTGAGCGATTTGTGCCAACGTTCGATCTTTCCGTTCGATTGGGGATAGTACGGCGAAGTTCTGACGTGCGTCATGCCCGAGATCCGAATGAACTCCTTGAAGTCCATAACACAGTGAACTAAACCGCTGCGCGATACATCCGGACCTCCATTGGAGCGTGTTTGTCAAAGCCTCTTTAATCGGTTTTCATCGGTGTCCATCGGTGGCCATTAGGTCAGTGAACTTTATCAGTCACAACCCGAATCAAATATTTTGAAAATCGCTATCGCAAACAAAATCAACATCATAGAGACACCGCCACCTTAGCAGTTGATCAAGTCCATTCGAGAGGCCTGCTAGAACCAAATCAGGGAACTCGTATATGAAGCCGACCGAACAAAATAGAAAAGCCATGCAGGCCCGTTGGAACATCGCTCAGGCAAACAAGCGATCCGTGGCCCACGCGGCATCTCATTATCTCCTGCCCGCCGACTCGCAGGACGAATTCAATAATCACCTGGCAGCCTTCGTTGAAACCTTCTCGCCGCTTGGCCACGTCGAGCAGTTACTCGTCCGCCAGATGGCCACCCTCCAGTGGCAGATCCTCCGCGCCGGAGCCATGCAGGAGGCCCTCCTCGGTCTCGAGGCCGATAACTGCGCCAAAGACATTGCCTCCACTTACAAGTCCTTGGACCGCCCCGCTATCTGGGCCATTGCCTACCGTTCCCTCGAAGATAATACCCCGGCGCATCATCGCTTGGATCTGCACATCAACCGCCTCAACCGGCAATATACCAGGACTTACTCCAACTTCACCGACATGCGCGCCCGTCGCTTGCAAGATGATTTTTCCGAAACACCAACATCCGGCTTATCTCCAGTGGCTCCAATAACATCCAAGTCGGAATCGGAAATCGATAACACCGCGCCGGGCACTAAGGAGCATCGATAATTCCATGCCATTCGATTTCTGGTCCCAGTTAGTCAATCTCGCGGATGTCTTCCCGGCGCGCTATCATCGTCTGCCCGATGCGCCGCCGTATGAGCCCGCGCCGGCGCGCCGCTCGGAAAAACCCGCTGCGAAAAGGGAAATACACGCAGCCGCGCGCGAAGTGCACGAACTCCATTTCACGGTCTGGAATGACTTCGCCCTGCAACTCCGCCGCATCTTAGAACCATATTCCGAAATAGCAGCCATGGTCCGCGATATCATTTACAATGCCAACTGTCATTTCCTCAAACCCTTACAGGAAATAGGTTGGAAGGGGAGATTTGTATGATCGACACTTGGGGGGGCGACGTGATACCGTCCGGCTTCCCCGCCGGCCCGGTTGAATTCGCCATCGAAGCACTCGGCTTTTCCCCTGACTCCCAACAAGCCAGTGTGCTCACCGCCCCTCACACCCGCGGCATTCTCTGTTGTTCGCGCCAGTGGGGCAAGTCCACTACCGTTGCCGCCATGGCCGTCTATCACGCCGTTCGACAGCCCGATGCACTCATCCTCATCGCATCGCCGTCCGCGCGCCAGTCCGGGCTACTTCTCCACAAGTGTGCCTTCTTCCTCGCCAGGCTCGGGTCCAGCCGCCGCGGCGACGGTCTCAACCGCGCGTCCCTGTTGCTGCCCAACCGTGCGCGCATCGTCGCGCTCCCCAACAACGGCGACAAGATTCGCGGCTTCTCTGCACCTTCCCTCATCATCATCGACGAAGCGGCGCGCGTGCCCGATTCACTTTACTTCGACATCCTGCCCATGCTCGCCGCTTGCCCCAATGGCCGACTCTGGCTCCTCTCCACCCCTAATGGCAAACACGGCTTCTTCCACGACGAATGGATGAACCATGACAACGGCTTCTTCCGCTTGTCTGTCCCCGCCACCGCTTGCCCGCGCATCAAGCCCGATTTCCTCGCACAGGAGCGCGCCCGCCTGCCGCTTCACCTCTACGAGCAGGAATACCTCTGCGCCTTCCACTCGTCTCAGAACTCGCTGATACCGGTCAGCGACATCGAAGCCTGCTACGACCTCGACATTCCCGAATGGAGCAATTGAAACATCATGTTCTTACCCTCGACATCCCCGGTGCTCGACTCGCGCTTCTACATCGGCCTCGACCTCGGCCAGCGCTCCGACCCCGCAGCCATCGCCATCGTCCAGTACTACCCGCGTCCCACCGGCCGCGACCACGCTACCTATCAGAACCGTTACCACGCCGTGTTGCGGGTCCGCCACCTCACACGCATCCCGCTCGGCTCCAGTTATCCGGCCATCGCCAACATCGTGCGCGCCACCCTCCGCAACTCGGAGTTCCAATCGCGACCCACGCTGGTCGTCGATGCCACTGGCCCCGGCCTTCCGTTCCTCGATTTCTTCACCGCGAACTCCGTCGAAGCGTCGCTCGTGAAACTGGTCATCACCGCCTCTGGAACGCCAACCGAATCCAGCGGCTTCCACTACGTATCGAGAACGATTCTGCTAAACAACCTCGCGACACTGTTTCAAACAAGGTCACTGACGATAAATCCGAAGCTCCCATCCGCACAGGAAGCCATCAACGAGATCACGGCCCTGGACCTCGCAGGCCACAGCACAGCCCCGCACGACGACCTGGCAATCGCCGTCAGCCTGGCCGTTTGGCAGGCAAACAAGATCCACCGCCTCCACAAGGAGCAGAAATGAAAGTCCGTCTTCCTGCCTTATCACTGTTCATCTGTGTTCACCACCGGCCATTAGGCTACAATCAGAAAATTCCATCCACCGAGGAGACCTCCATGATTCAACTCAAGGTGAACGGCGCCGGCCGCCAGTTCGATGGCGACCCCGAAATGCCGTTGCTCTGGTACATCCACGACCTGCTCGAACTCACCGGAACCAAGTTCAGTTGCGGCATGGGCATCTGTGGCTCCTGCACCGTCCTCATCAACGGCGAAGCCGCCCGCAGTTGCGTCACCCCAATGAAGAGCGCCGCCGGTAAGGAGATCACCACAATCGAAGGGCTCTCCCCCAGGGGCGACCATCCGCTCCAGACCGCTTGGAAACAGATCAACGTCCCTCAGTGCGGCTACTGCCAGCCCGGCCAGATCATGCAGGCCGCATCTTTGCTCAAGAAGAAACCGAAACCCACCGACGCCGACATCGATCAGGCCATGTCCGGCAACATCTGTCGATGCGGCACCTACCAGCGCATCCGCAAAGCCATCAAAACCGCAGCGGGAGGGAAAGCATAATGAGCGTCCATCAGGTTTCTCAACGCACACGCCGCGCCTTCTTGAGCGACGTCTTCTCCGCCGGAGCTTTTGTCCTCGGCGCGAGTCTGCTCCCCAAGCAGGCCCACGCCGCCACCGCCGCGACATCCGCATTCAAGCCCAGCGTCTTCCTTGGGCTCGAACCCTCCGGCACCCTCATCGTCGTCGCCCATCGCAGCGAAATGGGCACCGGCATTCGAACCGCTCTGCCCATGGTTCTCGCCGACGAGATGGAAGCCGACTGGAAGCGCGTCACCATCGAACAGGCCCTCGGCGACCCGAAATACGGTTCGCAAAACACCGATGGCTCCTGCTCCATTCGCGATTTCTACAAGACGATGCGGGTCGCCGGTTCCTCCGCGCGTCTCATGCTCGAACGCGCGGCTGCCAAACAGTGGAACGTGCCTCCCGCCGAATGCGAAGCAAAGAACCACGAAGTCGTCCACACCAAGTCCGGTAAGAAGGCCGGCTTCGGAGAACTCGCCAAAGCCGCCGCTGCGCAGCCGGTCCCCAAAGAGAACGAGCTCAAGTTCAAGACCCCGGCCCAATACCGCTACGTCGGCAAGGACATCCCCATTTACGACATGGATGCCATCTGCAACGGCAAGGGCATCTTCGGCATGGATGTCAAAGTGCCCGGCATGGTTTACGCCTCCATCGAGCGTTGCCCCGTCTACGGCGGCAAGGTGAAGAGTTTCGATGCCAGCGCCGCAAAAAAGGTCGCCGGTGTCAGTGACGTCGTACAGATCGAGGCCTTCAAGCCGCCTCACAGTTTCCAGGCCCTCGGTGGCGTCGCAGTGATCGCCAATAATACTTGGGCCGCCATGCAAGGTCGAAAAGCTCTCAAGGTCGATTGGGACCTCGGCCCGCACGCGTCCTACGATTCCGCCGCCTATAGGAAGGAGTTGCTCGACGCCGCTCGCAAGCCCCAAAAGGTCGTTCGCAACATCGGCAACGTCGATGCCGAATTCGCCAAGGGTGGCAAACTGCACGAGGCGAGCTACTATGCTCCGTTGCTTTCCCACGCGCCCATGGAACCGCCTGCCGCCGTCGCCGATTTCCGCGACGGCCAGTGCACTGTCTGGACCGCAACTCAGAATCCGCAAGCCGTGCAGGAAACCCTCGCCCCAGCCCTTGGCATCCCCAAGGAAAAGGTCATCTGCAACGTTACCCTCCTCGGTGGTGGTTTTGGACGCAAGTCCAAACCCGATTACGTCGCCGAAGCTGCCATTCTCTCCAAGAAACTGGGAAAACCAGTGAAAGTGGTCTGGTCACGTGAAGAGGACATTCGCTTCGACTTCTATCACTCCGTCGCCGGAATGCACATGAAGGCGGTCCTCGATGCCAAGGGCCGACCGACCGCGTGGCTCCAGCGCAGCGTCTTCCCGAGCATCGGAACCACCTTCGATCCCAAAGCCGAATACGCCATGGATCTCGAAATGGGCATGGGATGGGTCGACCTCCCCTTCGATATCCCGAACCACCGCGCCGAAAACGGGCCTGCGAAAAATCACGTTCGCATCGGCTGGCTTCGTTCCGTCGCGCATGTCTATCATGCCTTCGCGATTCACTCCTTCATCGGTGAGCTCGCCGCTGCCGCAAACCGCGACCCGGTGGAATACTACCTCGATCTGCTCGGCAAACCGCGTAAAGTCGAGATCAAGCCCGAGGGCTTCAAATACTGGAACAACGATCAGGGCCAGGACAAGTATCCCGTCGACACCGCCCGTCTCCGCCGCGTCATTGAAGTGGCCGCCGAAAAATCCGGTTGGGCCAAAAAGAAGCCCACCAAGGGCCGCGCCCTCGGCATAGCGGCTCACCGCAGCTTCCTCTCCTACATCGCCGCTGTGGTGGAAGTGGAAGTCGACAATCAAGGCAAGGTGCGCATCCCACGCGTCGACCTCGCCGTCGATTGCGGCACCATCATTCATCCCGAACGCGTCCGTTCGCAGTTTGAAGGCGCAGCCGTATTCGGCACCAGCCTCGCCATGATGGGCGAAATCACAGCCGCCAACGGCCGCATCCAACAATCGAATTATCACGACTACCCCGTCGCCCGCATGAACGATGCGCCGTACGAAACCCACGTCCATATCGTTCCGAGCACCGATCTCCCGGCGGGCGTCGGAGAACCCGGCGTCCCCGTCATCGCCCCGGCCATTTGCAACGCGATCTTCCGTGCCACCGGCAAGCGCGTCCGCGAACTCCCCATCAAAAGGACGAAGCTGGTGTAGCCATGACGCGCATTCTGTTAGCTCTTCTCGTGGCGGCCTGCACACTGTCGGCCGCCGAAAAGAAACTGGTCTACGCGGCCAACGGCCCCAAACCAGTGGGCCCCTACAGCCCCGGTCTCCTCGCCGGCGACTTCCTCTACGTCTCCGGCCAAGGCGCCCGCGATCTCAACAATCAGTTCGCGCCCACCGCTGAAGCCCGCGTCCGCCAGTGCTTCACTAACGTCAAAGCCATCGTCGAAGCTGCCGGACTCACCATGGAGCACGTGGTCTACGCGCAGGTCTACCTCCACGAATCCACGCCCTACGAACTGATGAACAAGGTCTGGGGCGAGTTCTTCACAAAAAACCCGCCCGGACGTGCCACTCTCGGCGTACACCGCATGCCCACCGAGACGCCCATTGAGATCAACGCCATCGCAGTTCGCGACCTCAAGAACAAGAAGCCGATCATCCCTGATTGGTATCCCAAGAACATGAACATCGCGCCGGCCGTCGAAGCCCATGGCCGCATCTTCCTCTCCGGCTTCCTCGGCCGCGACATCGACACCGGCAAGATCCCCGACGACCCCGCCGAGCAGGTCCGTCTCGGCCTCACCCGCATTGACCAGATCCTCAAAGCCGCCGGCCTCGACTGGCGGCACATGGTCTTCGTCAACCCCTATCACACGGCCAAAGTCCCGCGCCGCGTCCTCGATGAGCTCTACGCCAAAAAGGTCGAGTTCGGAAACACGCCCGCACGAGCCACGATCCAGGTGTCGTTCCTCCCGCTCGGCGCAAACATCGAATTCACCGGAGTCGCTGTCCGCAACCTCGCCGACCGCAAGGCAGTGCGCCCGAAAAATATGCCGCCCAGCGCCACTGCCAGCCCCTGCGTCTTCGCGGTCGATTCCTTCTACTGTTCCGCCAAGGCCGGCTTCATCCCCGGCATGAACGGCGGCATCTGGTTCGACAACGTTGAAGACCAGGTCCGCATGACCATGCGCAACCTGCTCGACGGCCTCGAAGAAGCAGGACTCGATTTCTCCAAGGTCGTGCTCAGCAACGTCTACATCGACAACCTGGACGAGTTTCCGAAAATGAACGCAGTCTACGCTAAGTACTTTCCCAATCTGCCGCCCACCAGAACCACCGTCTCCCCGCTACCCCCAGTCGAACGAAAACGGTCCGCCGCTGGTCACTATCCCAAGTTGGAAGAGATCTCCATCATTGCCGTGAAGTAGAAAGGAATCCTCCATGCTTGCCCTGCTTACCATCCTCACCGCGCTGGCCGCGGCCCAGCCCCCCGCGCCCAACTGGCCGGCCATCGAGGAAGAAACGATGCGCCACTACCAGACCCTGCTGCGCTTCGACACTAGCGACCCTCCAGGACGCGAACTCCCCGCGGTGGAATACATAAAGAAGGTGCTCGACGCCGAAGGCATCCAGAACGAAGTGCTCGCCCTCGAAGCCCACCGCCCCAACATCGTAGCCCGCATCAAGGGCAACGGCAAGAAGCGGCCGCTGCTCATCATGGGCCACACCGACGTCGTCAACGTCGACCCGAAGAAATGGACCTTCCCGCCCTTCGGCGCGGTCCGCAACGGAGGCTACGTCTACGGCCGCGGCACCGTCGATGACAAAGACAACCTTGTCGCCTGCCTCATGATGATGCTCATGATCAAGCGCATGAACGTGAAGCTCGACCGCGACGTCATCTTCCTCGCCGAATCCGGAGAAGAAGGCACCGTCCGCGTCGGCATCGGCTTCATGGTCAAGGAACACTTCGATAAGATCGACGCCGAATACTGCTTCGCAGAAGGTGGCGGCGGCATCCGCACCGGCGGCAAGCTGCATCACATCTCCATCTCCACAGCCGAAAAGATCCCCTATGCGCTGAAGCTCGTCGCGCGCGGCCCCGCAGGTCACGGCTCCCGTCCCCTTAAAACCAACGCCGTGGTGCACCTCGCTCAGGCCGTCGCCAACGTTGCCAACTGGCAGCCCCCCATGCGGCTCAACGATACCACGCGCACCTATTTCGAACGCCTCGCCACCGTCTCCACTCCCGAGGAAGCCGCCCGCTACAACAACATCGTCAACCCTGATAGGACCGCAGCCATTCAACAGTACTTCGCCGAAAAAGAGCCCGGCCACAACTCGATGATCCGTACCTCCATCTCGCCAAACATCATTCAAGCCGGCTACCGGGTCAATGTCATCCCATCGGAAGCCGTGGCGACATTGGACGTCCGGGCGCTGCCCGATGAGAACCTCCCCGCCTTCGTCGAGCAGGTCCGCAAGGTAGTCAACGACCCCGCAGTCGAGGTCGTGCGCGAGGGCCGTGACACCCGTCCGCAAGCCTTGCCCAGCCGCCTCGACAGCGAGGCCTTCAAGGCCATCGAGGCCGCGGTCAAACGCGTTTACAGCGGCGTCGTCACGCTGCCCACGATGCAGACCGGCGCAACCGACATGGCCTACCTGCGGGCCAAGGGCATTCAATGTTACGGCGTCGGCCCCGCCACCGACAGCGAGGACGGCCCCAAAGGCTTCGGCGCCCACAGCGACCAGGAGCGCATCCTCGAATCCGAACTCCACCGCTTCATCAAATTCCATTGGGACATCGTCCTCGGAGTCGCCGCAGCCAAATAATGCCGCCATAATCATTCCCAAATCATCGCGGCCATTTGATATGCTCACATCTCGTCATGTTGCAACGGGATTTGCCGGATATGGATTTCGAGAGTTTTTGGCGCAGGCTCCAGCAGATTGGCCTCAATGCCTACGAGGCCCGATCTTATATGGTCCTGATAGGCCATCCGCGGTTCAAGGCGCTTGCCCTGGCTGCGCGCGCGCATGTCCCGCGCCAGAAGATCTACGAAGTGCTCGATAGCCTCGTGGAGAAGGGCTTCGCGCAAGTGGTCCAGGAGAAGACCAAACTCTTCTCGGCGGTGGAACCGGCGCTCGCGGTCCCGTCCTATCTCGCCCGGCAACAGCAGCGGCTGCAAAAGGAGGTTCAGGAGCAGGCCCGCCTCGCCGACGGCCTGATCCACGATCTCAACACGGCGTACTCGTCAGGGCAAGGAGGCCGAGGCACTCTTGACTTTCTCCGCATCGTCAGCGAACCGGCGCAAAGTGGCGCCCAATACCGTCTGATGCTGGCCAACGTGGAGCGCGAGTATCTCGAGTTTTCGCGCCCGCCCTACGCAGTCGATCCACTCGATGAACAACTGGTGTTCCGGGCCCGCGAGCGCGGCGTCAACTGCCGTTTACTGCTCGAATCGGCGCCGATGGACATCGTCCATAGGGCTCGCCTCCGCGACTATACAGCGGCCGGAGTCGAGGTGCGGCAGGCTGAGAAGCTGCCCATGAAACTCGCCGTCTTCGACGGCAAACAGGGTCTCATCGCCTTGCTCGATCCGGTGATCACCAAACCGAGTTGGACCTCGGTGGTGTTTGAACACTCCGGGATGGGTGACGCAATGAAGGGCCTGTTTGAAGAACACTGGCAGCGTGCTGCCGTGGTAGAGATGGAATTGGCGGAGCCGGCTACTCGTCCTTGATCACTGGCTGGACGGCCACTGGTTCCACGGCATGTGGCTCGGAGACCTCGGTCGCAGTGGCTTGCGCGTTCACTTGCTTGTCCACGGAAGCATCCACGTCTACGGGCACGGGTGTTTCCTCTTTCTTCCGGCGGCGCCACTGATACTTCATTTTCACGGGCCGCCATCCGGCGAAGTTCAGCCGGCAGTATTCGCATCGGAGCCGTTTGGCGCCGAGTCTCATTTTGACTTTCGTGCCCCACTTCGGCAGGTAGTGGTCTTCGTTCCAACTGCTGAGGTCCATGCGGTAGCAGCGCGGGCACTTCGACCAGTAAAGGTCCACCAGGCGGAAAACTCTGCTCGCAAAGCGGTGCTGGCAATCCTTGCAGCGCAACTGATGAACGCCGAATAGCGACAGGAATCGTTCACCGAACGATTGATAGTGAGAATGGCGGATATGCTTCGAGCCGCAATTCGGACAGTTCACAAACATAGGACGAGTGAATCTTCAGTTTAATACACTTCTAGACTGGGAAACATAGGAACAAAGGTACTGTTGGAACGCATCATTGAGCCGGCCGCGCACCTCGCGGCCCTGCTGGACGGAGATACCTTCAATGGCCAACACAGGCAGTAGGTCACGGGTACTGGAAGTAATAAACAGCTCGCTGGCGCTGGCCAGATCGTCCATACGCAGCTCCCGCTCCTCGATGTTCAATCCGTCCACCCGGATGTCCTCTAGAAGCACGGCGCGCGTGACGCCAGGCAGACAGCCGCAGGTGAGCGGCGGCGTGGATACGCGGGTGCCGTGCACTGCAAAGATGTTGGCCGACGTGCACTCGCTCACCAGCCCGTGATCGTCCAGCAGCAGCATCTCCTGGAAGCCCCGTCGCTGGGCTTCTTCGAGCCAGGTGAGGTTCATCGACCAGGATAGAATCTTGGCGCCTGAGAACGGCGCGCTCGACATGCGGGCTCGCTCCTGCACGGCGAGCGTGACTCCGGCGCCCCAATCGGCGAGATCCTTGGTAAAAGCGATAACGTCGTACTCGTTGTCCAGGCCAGGCGATTCGAACATGCCGCCCTTGTTGCGCACCACCGCAACGCGCAAAGTAGAGTTGAACGCTTCGTTGGCTTCCACGAGGCGAATGAGGCTGTCGCGCAGGACGCCGGCGTCCTGAGGGAACGGAATATGCATCAGGGCCGCGTCCTTGCGCATGCGCGCATAGTGGCGCTCCCAGGCGAACAGCACACCGTCCATCACGCGGAGCGTGGAGAAGACGCCCCAGCCGTTGAGCAGTCCCACCTGGCCCGGAGTGACCAGTTTCGCGGAGGTGTCGTGGATCTGCCCGTTGTGCAGAAGAAAGCGGTGCATCCTTCTATTGTACGAGGCGCTACCTGGAGGTGTAGTAGCCGGCGCGGGTCTGGACAAGCAGGTTCTTCTGCTTCGCAGTTAGTTTGATGGTGTGGAACGTTCCGGGGTCGGCTTTGGTGGGGCTGAACCCGATGTTGTACTGGTTGCGGAGTTCTTCCTCGATGCGGCGAAGGAATTCGTCGAGTTGATGTTTTCCGGTGAGATCGAAGAACCCGCCGCCTGTTTCCGCGGCGATTCTCTGGAGCACTTTCCTTCCGTCGGGCAGACGCACTCCCGGAGGGAGTTGGCGTTCGCGGTCTCGGGAGCCGGTGCCGGACTGTTCGATGAACCGGATGGCATAGACCATCGTATCGGCGCGCTGCGCGGACTCAATGGCATCTTCGATTGTCGTACGGCTCCCGGTGTCGACGCCGTCGCTAAGGAGGAGGATGGCTTTGCGGCCGGGTTGCTTGATCAGGATTTCGTCGGAGGCAAGGAGGATGGAATCGTAGAGGCTCGTGCCCGTGTTGCGGCGCTGCTGAGCGCCGCCTTCCACACGGCGCTGCAATTGTGGCGAACGCGCGGCGGCTCCGAGTTTGTCCAGCGTACGCTGGATGGTTGTCTTGGAACCGGTGAGGTCAGCGAGGAGTTCCACGTCGAAATCGAAGTGGATGACAAAGGCCTGATCCCTGTCTTCGCGCAGCACCTGCTCAAAGAGCTTCCAACAGGCCAGGCGCTCGTCGCTGGTGAGGGGGCGCCGGCCGCTGGTATCCACCAGCAGACCGAGCGTTAGAGGGAGGTTGGATTGTTGCGAGAAGGTCTGTATGTCGCGAGTTTCGCCGTCCTCCAGAAGTGTGAACGTTTCCCTGGGCAAATCGCGCACGACGTTGCCCTGCTTGTCGCGAACCGTCGCGAGCACGGTTACAGGCTGCTGCGCCCAGGCGGGCAGCAGCGAAATACACGACGACAGCCAAACGCGACGTGTTATCGCCATTTGATGAAAGGGATGCTCGCCGAGTGCTTCGGGTTACACTTTGGGAGGACATGAACTGAGATGAACGCCCGTCAAGTCATCCTCGACACCAACGTTTCCCTGTCGCGCTATCCGTTTCGCCGATTGCCTTTGGATGAGACTCCAAAGCTCGTCGCGAAGCTGAAGCAACACAAAGTTACACGCGCTCTTGCCGGGTCGTTCGACGCGATGCTGCATCATGATCTGGGCGCTGTGAATGAGCGCACGGCGCGCGAATGCAAGGAGTACGGCGGCGGCATCCTGGCGCCGGTGGGCTGCGTCGATCCCACGCAACCCGACTGGCGCGAAGAGCTGCGCCGCTGCCACGAGGCGTATCGCATGACGGCCATACGGCTGCATCCCAACTATCACGGCTACACGCTGGCCGACTCCGCCGCTCGCGAGCTATTCGCCGACGCTGCACGGCGCAAACTGCTGGTGCAGATCCCGCTGGAGATGGAGGACGAGCGCACGCTGCACCCACGGCTGAAGGTTGCTCCGGTGGACTGGCGCCCGTGTGCCGAGCTCGCCGCGGTCGGCCCCACGCTGCGGTTGCAGATTCTGAACTGTCGTCTGTTTCCGGCGATCAAGGCGAAGAATGTATGGTTCGATTTCTCCATGACGGAAGGAGTCCACGGCATACGGCGGCTCACAGACAGTGTGGGCACATCACAGGTGGTATTCGGATCGCATGCGCCGTTCTACTACTGGGAGTCTGCGTTGCTGAAGGTCACCGAGAGCGGCCTCGATGCCGCCGCGCTCTGCGAGACCAACGCCCGGCGCATGTTGGGAGAACTGCCATGACGATATGGGATCTCCACTGTCATCCGGCGAGTTTCGGCGGGCGCACGCCGGAAGAGTCGATGGCGGAGTTGGTGAAGCTGGCCGACCGAATGGGGGTAGAGCGGCTGTGCATCTATCTGAGCACGCTCGCGCACACCGATCCGACAGCGGATCAACTGCGCCAGCACAACGATTACATCCTGCGCTGCGTAAATCATTTTGCGCATCGCGTGTTTGGGTTCGTTTATGTCAATCCGAACCATGTGCAGGCGAGTCTTGATGAGATCAACCGGTGCGTTCGTGACGGTCCAATGACCGGCATCAAGCTGTGGGTGGCGCGCCGCTGCAACGATGCTGCAATCGACCCCATCATTGAGCGCGCCGCTGCATTGAAGGCGGTGATCTTCCAGCATACTTGGCTCAAGACCGGTGGCAATCTGCCGGGCGAATCGAGCCCGATGGACATGGCGGTGCTGGCCGCGCGCTTTCCCAATGTGCCACTGATCTGCGGGCACACGGGCGGCAATTGGGAGATCGGAGTGCGAGCCATGCGGCCGTTCCCGAATGTGAGTGTGGACCTCGCGGGGTCGGACCCGACGGCGGGATTCACCGAGATGGCGGTGCGGGAGTTAGGTGCGCGGCGGGTCATTTACGGCAGTGACACCGGAGGGCGTAGCTTCTCTTCGCAGCTCGCGAAAGTGCATGGAGCCGCTATTCCCGACGAGGCCAGGCAGCGGATCTTCAGTGAGAACCTCAAGGAGATGATGCTGCCGATTTTGCGAGCCAAGGGGGTGCGGCTGTAACTAGACGGCTCGGCGCGCCAGACAAAAGCTGCGGTGGCCCCTCTTGAGGCCTTTGTCGTGATGCAGGAATTTCATCGCATCCCAGATTTTGATGCGGTCGAACCCCGCTGCCGTGAGCGCGGCGCGGATCTCGGCAACGGTCCAACAGACCTCCTCGATGTAATCGTGGTGGCGGCGCCAGAGCTTGCCCTCGCGCACGAAGCCTTCCATCTCGACCCAGCCGCGAGCACGCCGCTTGTCGTATCCGCCGTGCATGGTAACGGCCACCGAAGGCCTGTCAATCCACCAGGTGAGCGGCCAAACGTCGGCGAAGGCGGGCTCATGATTGACGTCAAAGAAGAAGTGCCCGCCCGGGTTGAGGGCACGAGCGACGCTCTTGCAGACGCGGACGAGGTCGCCCTTGAGCGGCACGTGGTTGATGGCATCGAACTCGCAGGTAACCAGGTCCACTGGTGTGGGCAGGCGGAAGGTCCGCATATCGGCGCGGAGCACGGTGACGGGGACTCCAGCGCGCGCCACCTTCTCCTTAGCCTTGCGGCACATTACCGCTGATAGATCGACGGCGTACATCCGGACGCCATCGCGCGCCAGTTCGATTGCGGTGGATGCGGTCCCGCAGCCGAGGTCGCAGCCTGTTCGTACTCGTAGCAGGATAGATTCGAGAATCCGCTCCCGCGCAGGCGCCATCCAGGAGCGGAAAGAGAAGATCTCGTCGTAATGCTCAGCGAGCCACTGGTAGGATGCGGGGTGCTTCACTGTCACTGATTGTAGCGGGCGGACGTTGGTTATTGGCTGCGGAGCATGGGCGCGGGGTCGATGCGTCCGGCGCGCCACGCGGGAGAGACGGCAGCGAGAACCGCGGCCAGCAGCAGGAGCACGCCACCGCCCAACCAGACGCGCGGATCGGCGGTCGTGATGGCGAAGACATACGCGTCGAGCGACCGCCGCAGCAGATAGCTGAGCAGCGCCCCGAAGCCGAGTCCGGCGGAGGTGAGTAGCAGCGAGTGCTTGAGGATCAGACCTCGTATATGACGGACAGAAGCTCCGAGGGCCAGGCGGATGCCGAAGTCGCGGCGGCGCTGCTCCACCATGAAGGAGAGGAGGCCCGCGAGGCCCGTGGCGGAGATGATGAGGGCGAGCAGTGCGAAGGAGGATAGTAGCCAGGTGAGCAGGCGCTCGCGGCTGACGGCGGCCGAGAGGCTGCTCTGGATAGTGCGGACTTCGAGGAACGGCAACCGTCCCGCTTCCTCCTGAAAGACGCGCGTGGCCGCGGCGATGGCTGTCTGGCGACTGCCGCGGTAGCGCAGCGCGAGGCTGAAACCGGGCCGTGTTTGCGAGAGCCAATATGGCGCATAGATGACGAGCGGATGGGCTTCGCGGACGTTGTGGTACTTGGCGTCGGAGGCCACGCCGCTGATCTGGACAAACGCGTTGTTGAGTTTCAGACGGCTGCCAATCGCGTTGTGTATGGAGCCGTAGAAATGAAGAGCGGCGCTTTCGCTGATGACGATGAAGGTGGGGCGGTTGGCCGATTGCGGCTCGATGTCGGCGCCGGCGCGGAGTGCGACTCCGGCGCCACTCAGATAGCCGTCGCCGACGTTCATGAGGAAGACATGGCGTTGGGCGAGCGGCATGTCGCGGCCGGGGATTTCGATGGTCGTGCTGCGGAGGCCGCCCGCGAGGGGGATCAGGTCGGTCCAGCCGGCGCCGGCGATTTCGGGGAGGGCGCGCAGGCGCGCGGCGATGGACTGGTAAGCGCGCGGCATGCGCTCGCGGCTGATGCCGGCGTTGAACAGGTCGGGCCAGAGGAAGACGGATTGCTCGTGATCGTAGCCCGTGTCTTCAGCGAGCAGCGAACGAAGAGAAGCCGTCATGATGCCCGCTCCGGCGATTAGCGCCAGTGAGAGTCCGGTCTGGAGAATGATGAGTGCAGCTCGCAAACGTAAAGAGCCGGATTTGTTTTTGAGCCGCGCGGCGGTTGCAGCGCCGGCTCGCCAGGCCGGAGCTAGCCCGGCGATGAAGGTGACGGCGAGAAGCGTCACGGCGAGGAACGCGAAGGTGTGTAGGTCGAAGGATGTGTCCAGGTTGACCGCCGTTGTTGGGGACGACCCCAGTGCCTGGAGCGCGCGGCTAAGCCACTGGCCGAATGCATAGCCGGCGACCACGCCTGCAAGGGCGATGAGGGCGCTTTCCAGCAGCAGTTCGCGGCGGAGACGGTGAGCAGGCGCGCCGAGCGAGACACGAATCGCGAGTTCATGGGAACGCGCGGCGGCGCGGGCGAGAAAGAGGCTGGTGAGGTTGGTGGCGGCGATGAGGAGAACGCCGGCTACCGCGGCGATGAGGATGGTGAGTGGTTCGAGGTAGGAGTTGAGTGGAGTGAATCCGTTCTGGCCGGAACGCGTCTCCAGTTGCATGGCCCGCCAATAGCGGCTGGCTTCGGGGTTGTGGCCGGGATCGTCGGTTTCCCGCAGCACCGTAGCGGAAATGCCCTGTATGAAGCGTGCCGCCTGTTGCGGTGTGACGCCGGGTTTGAGGCGTGCGAAGACACGCAGTGCTCCAACGCCGGGTTGGCGGCGCCATTTGTAGAGCGGGAAGACCGACTCGGTGGAGCTGAGCGGAATCCAGAGATCGCGGTCGATGCCCGGGGAGATGCCTTTGAATTCCGGCGGGCAGACGGCTGCAATTACGAAGGGGGCGCGGTCGACCGTAATGGTTGCCCCGATGGCGCCGGGCGAGCGCTGGAACATGGAGGTCCAGAGCCGGTCGCTGATCACGGCGGGCCAAGTTGTGCCGGCGCGTCCGCCCTCGATATCGTCGGAGGAGTTGAAGAAGCGGCCGGCTTGTGGTTGTATGCCGAGTACTTCGAACAGCGACCCGGTGACCACTCCGAAATTGACCTGGCGGGGGATGCCGTTGTATTCGGCGTGGATGTCGCCGGTGCCGGCGGTGGCGAAGAAGCCGCTGAAGATGCTGTCGTGGCGAGTGAGGACCTGGTAGAAGGGGAAGGAAACGGAGGAGCGCTCGCGCGCCGGGACGGGGCGGCCGTCCACCCAATGGCGCTCCGTGGGCGGCAGGTGGGTAAGGACGAAGCGCACGAGTTGCGCCGGTGCGGGGACGGGCAGCGGACGCAGGGCGATGCCGTTGATGAGAGTGAAGATGGCAGTGGTGGCGCCCACGCCGAGAACGACCGTTAGGACGGCGATGGCGGTGAAGGCACGGTCCCGGCGCAGACGGCGGGCGGCGGTTTTGAGATCGGCGAGGAGGGCTTCGATGGATATGAAGGTCCACTGGCTGCGGATTTCTTCCTGCCAGTAGAGACTGCTGCCAAGGCCGATGCGCCGGCCTTGCATGGTTTGGTGGTGTTCCAGTTCGGCGCGGAGGTCGGCGTCGAGTTGGGCGCGCTGGAAGAGGGCACGGAGTTTGAAGAGAAGCCGCGTCATGTCAGGACTCCAGAAGCCGCGTCATGCCGGCGGCGAGGCGATCCCAACGTTTGCGCTCCAGGACGAGTTGTCTGCGCCCCGCCGCGGTGAGTTCGTAGAACTTGGCTTTGCGGTTGGCTTCGGACGCGCCCCATTGGGCTTTGAGCCAGCCTTTGAGCTGAAGGCGGTGGAGCGCGGGGTAGAGAGCACCTTCCTCAACGCGGAAGAGCTCGCCGGAGCCGGCCCAGATGGACTCCATGATGGAGTAGCCGTGGGCGGGGGCCCTTTCGACGGCCTGGAGGATCATGAGATCGAGAGTGCCGGGAAGCAACTCGTTGTGTCGGATACCCATAATCACATTATGGGAGCATTCCCATAAGAACGCAAGGGGAGCGGCGCCGGGCGTGGGCGATGCCGATAGGCGGCAGGGCTGCGCGGCGCCGGTTCGCAATCCCCCGGCCGGTCGTATTCGAGCCGCAACTTGCGCCGAAGCGATCGCTGCGCTAGCGGAGTTTGGGATAATGACATCGCCCGCGATGTGATATCATGGGCGTACTTGAGAGTTGTGCTCGACACTGATGTGATTGTGGCTGCCATGCCCAGCCCTTCAGGCGCCTCCGCGGCCATCCTTGACTTGCTGGAACAAGGAATTGGCACCATGGTGCTGACCACCGCGCTGGCAATGGAATATGAGTCGATTTGCCAACAGGCGGAACACCGGCTCGCGTCAGGATTCAGTTCTCGAAGAGCGGACGTGTTCGTGAATACTTTGATTGCCCTGTCCGAACCGGTTACGGTGCATTATCTTTGGAGGCCGGCGTTGAAGGATCCTGGAGATGAGATGGTACTGGAGGCCGCAATCAACGGGCGCGCCGATGCGCTCGTTACCTTCAACCACCGGCACTACGGCGATGCTCCTTCACGCTTCGGTATCGAGTTGTTGCTTCCACGCGACGCACTGAAGAGGATGAAGATATAAAGGAATTTCAGGATGACGAAGACGAGCACCTTTCCATTACGCCTCCCTGTATCGCTCAAAGCCGCGCTGGAGAAACTGAGCAAGGAAGATGGGGTCAGCATCAATCAGTATGTTGTCATGGCGGTGGCGGAGAAGATCTCAGCGATTCACACTGCCCAGTTTTTTGAGGAGCGCAGGGCTTTAAGTAACCGAAGGGAATTTCGAAAGATCCTGAAACGTAAGGGCGGCGAGCCACCACGACATGGCGATGAAATCGCCGAAGACTAAACGCCGAAGCTATCTCGCCGGGACCTGGCCCAATTGGAACCAGCCGCTGGCCACTCCACCGACGGGTGTTGCCTCGACTTTCAACGGGCGCAATCCGCCGCCGGACTGATCGCCCGAGTAAGCCAGAACGAGAGTTAGATTGGTACCCGAAGCTACTGCTGCTGACCGGGTCAGATCGAGGCGGCAGGGCTGGGCGGCACCCGCCCGCAATCCTCCGGCTGGGTCGTATTCGAACAGGCATGCGCCGGCCGCCACTCGCGCCGAAGCGATCGCTGCGCTGGCGGAGATTCCCACTCGCAGCAGATCCGAGTAAAGGGCCACGGATGGCGTGTTCACCTGCGGGTCGATCGTGTAGTATTGGCCACCCTGGTTCAGCCGAACGCCGTCCGATCCGACGACTTCCACCGTGGCGAAGTGGAGACCGCTCCACGTGGAGCGGAAGAGAAGCGTTACATCCCAGACGGCACGAGAACCATCGGGATTCACCGCCGTGAACGCACCGCCGACACCTTTGACGATGCAGGCGTCGGATTCGAGGGTGCCGGTCGCGCCCAGTTCGATAGGGCCGGCTCGCGATTGGCCGGTTCCGTCGTAGGTGATGAGACTGAATTGGCGGGTGGCGACGATCAGTTCCACGGTGCAGGACCTAATGAAGTCTCTTCCGGTCGCCTGGAAAGTGAGCGCGGCGATGCGGATCGGCTGGCGGTTGGCCGACTCCAGCACCATTCGGAACGTCCCCCCGTAGCCGTGATCGGAATCTATGGAGAATCCTGTGGCGCCGGATGGCGGTTTGGGCGCAGTGAGTCGCGGGCTCTCGGGCGCACGGTCGGTGGCGAGGAAAGCGCCTAGCGAGCGAGTTCCCGACACGATGGACAAAGGGCCGCGTTCGGCAAGAGTCACATCAAGATCGATGGTCCGGAAGCGTCCGGCCACCGAGGTGACTCCCGCATCATTCAATTGGCAGGAGCCATCGACGTTAAACGGAAAGAATCCTCCACGGTAGTGGATGTTGCATGCCTTGCCGATGGAAACTTCCGGCTCTCCGGCAGGCTCGGCAAACGTGAAGCGGAACTTCTGACGTGGCCCCTTGGATAGGGCCGGCTCAACCAGCAGGGCGTCGCTCGGGGCTGCGATCTGCTGCCGCGTCTGGACGAGAGTGCTCCCCGTTCTCAGTTGAGCCGCGCGCGATTGGCCAATGGAATTCAATCCGTAGAAAAAGATCTGATGGGATAGGGCTGGGCTATCCCGAACCAGAATGTCCGGACGTAGCCAATCCACATCGGCATTGGAGTAGACATGGCATTCGGGTTGGGTCTGCTGCGTCAGCATGGCCGCTCCGGACCCGGCGCCCAACTCTGAGGGAAACGTGAATTGCCGGCGGCAGGGTGCCGGATCCTGATGGATGATCAGAACCGCGTCACCGATTGTGATGGAGTAGCGCCGGTCTTGCGGGGACTCGCCAGGCTTGACCGTGACCGTTAGTTCGCCCGGACCTGTTCCGGCGGCCGGTGCGATGTCCACGTGATCGCCTCCGGTGGCCAGCCAGGGGCAATCGGGTGCTGTAGTGACCGGAACACGGACCGTGCCTCCTTCAGCGCCGATCAGGTAAGCTGTGCCAGGCAGCCTGTATTCGCAAGCTCCGCCTCCTTGGAGGATCACCACGTCCTGCCAGGCTACCCAAACATGCGATGTCTTGGGGGCTTGGGACGCGGGCATCGTAAGACTGACCTCGCCGTTGCCCCGCTGGCGGCCCGAAGCTTCCGAGTACCACTCGCAATCGGCGTCTGCCTTCACTGACACGGTGACCGTTCCGCCTTCCATCGGAACGGTGGTTGCCGACGGTGTGACTTCCACTGGGCAGACCTCAGCCAGGAACGGGGTTTGGGGGGAGGGATCATACCTTCCGATCAGCAGCCGCCCGTTTGGGCTCATGGCGGTAAAGACCGGAATTGAACCCGTTGGAGGCAAGCCGGAGATCGACGCCGAGTAGACGACCGCCCCAGTACTGGAACGTATCTCGGTGTTTATCAGACTCGTCGCATACGCATGCGAGTAAAACAAGTCGCCGCTGTTACTCAGTCCCATTCTGGGAAATCGAACCGCCCGGCCCACATCCCGGAAGAAACCATCGGTGGTACGCCGATAGACCCGATACGGCCCACTGCCTTCTGAGTAGGCGCCGGCAATCTCTCAGGTGTCGTTGATGCTCATTGCATATGGGAGGCTGCCCAGTGGGGTTGGCGGCATGCGCAACGCGCTTCTTGTCCCGTTCTCATCCCACTGGACCGCACCCACACCCGAGACCTGACCCACCACTTGTCCCAAGTTATTCAACCCATAGCCGTGATTGCGCGGCTCCATGGTGCCGTCCGGCTGGACCAGAAACACCTCCTGGTCGCGTTGAAGCAGCATTTGGCCGCGATTGTTCATCGCCACAATTGAGCCTTGGATTCCGAGAGTTGTGATGGTGCCGTCGGCCGCGATCAGAACCGGTCCTATACCGGGGATATTCGCCGCCACCACGCCCTGATCATTGACATCCGACGGATAGGCTCCGGGCACCAGGTTGAAGTCGCGGAAGCGAAGCCCTTTGCCCGCTGCCGCATCCTGAGCGGAACAGGAGATAGAAAGGAAGAGAACAACGATAGCCGGGAACACACAATCCTCCGTTCGCTGCCGGGGACGCGGAGGGGCACCTCTCAGAATAGCAAAACGGCCGCCAAGGTCTCTCCCTTGACGACCGTTCCGGACTAACCTCACGAAATAGAACTAATCGCCGAAGCTACCGACTTCCTTCTCGGCTTCCTTCTTCGGGGCCGCGGGCTTGGCTGGAGCAATCCCGCTGAGGGGCACAAACTCCACCGAATCGGGTTCCTTCAGCACGTGCTTGCGATAGAGTCGCGCCATCTCGGCTTCCTTCGGGTCCTGCGAGGCGAGTTTGGCGTCGCGGGCACGAATCTTCTCTTCGCGCGCCGTTTTGGCGATACCCAGCTTATCCAGGTCGTGCTGGATATCCTTAGTCACAATCTCGTCGCGGAGCAACATGGAATGCTCGGCGTTCGCCATTTTGACCTGCTTGCCGCCGGCGAAGATCTCATGACGGCCCTTGTCGTTGTACCACTTAGTGAGCGTGGCGGTCATATGCATCTTCTCGATGATATTGCGCCAGCCAATGCCGGTGTTGTAGGCGCAGAAGCTGATTTCGCCTTCCTGCGTCGCGTAAGGGATGATGCACTGCTCGGTGCGGCGGAAATCGTAGTTGAACAGATCCTGGAACCACATGCCGGCGATGAAGAGGAAGTTCCACCGGTCGTTGCGGCGGGCATCGATGTCGGCGCGGGTACGCGTCCCATCCACCTTGCCGTAGCTCTTACCGGTGGCCCCGAAGGTCTTATCGAACTTCTTCAGCAGATCGGTCATCTTGAACTGCGACGGAGACATGAACGGATCGTAGTTGCGGGCCACCGCGAGCATCATGCCGACAATCGAAAGCCACTTGCCGCGAGCTGCGTCGTTCACCTTGGCAACGTCCTTGGCGAGTTGATCCGCCTTCAGGAACGCAGTCACCGGAGCCGATTCCTTGGTTTCCTTGTCCACCATGATCGCCATGCCGACGCCGCAGTTGGGGTGGCAACCGCAGCTCAACTGGCCCCACGAAGCCTGCGGCCCGTGCACCAGATCCGACCAATCGGAGAACGTACCCATGAAGCTGATCGGGAACCAGTCGCGAACGGGTTCGCCGAGGCCGGTCTGGTTCTTCACATCATGCGCCAGATGCGACAGCGTGTAGCGCTGGGCCTTGCGTCGCTCGTCCGAAACCGCTTCGTCGCGGCCGGTGAAGGAGACCGGCTGGAAGCTGAGGAACGGAATCTTCTTCGGATTGTCGAGGGCGAACTGAATGATGCGGCCCACCTGCTCGTTGTTGATGCCGTTGACGATGGTGGTGACGGGGACAATGTCGATACCGGCGCTCCAGGCGTTTTCGATCGCCCGCAGTTTCACATCAAAGAGGTTGCCGACGGCGCGGTGCGAATTGGCTGCGTTGCCGATGCCATCAAACTGCAGGTAGAGGTAGCGAAGACCCGCTTCAGCGGCCTGACGGGCGAACTCGGGACTCTTTGCAAACTCGATCCCGTTGGTGGCGGCCTGAACGCTGGTGTAACCGACTTTGCGTGCGTAGCGCACGGCGTCGAGGAAGTAGGGCGACAGTGTCGGCTCACCGCCGGAGAATTGTACCGACATCTGGCGCTTCGGCTTGATCGAAATGGCGTTGTCCAGCAACTGCTTGATGTCATCCCACGTCAGCTCATGCACAAAGCCGACCTGGTTGGCGTCCATGAAGCAGGGGTCGCACATCATGTTGCAGCGGTTGGTGAGGTCCACCGTCAGCACGGAGCCGCGCCCGTGCTTCACAGTGCTCGAACCGTGGTTGTGGAGTTTTTCGTCATTGTGCGCGCGGATGTCGCGGCCCGGGAAAACCTCCTCCAGGTGACGGAAGAAGGCTGTGTCTATAGCCATGACATCTTCAAACTTGCCATGCTTGGGACATTCCTTCACCATCAGGATCTTGCCGTCGCGCTCGATGATCTGGGCTTTGATTTCGCCGACCTTTTCGTGGAGCAGGTCTTTCCAATCCTTGTTGCCGTCGAGAATCTGCTGTCTTGCCTCAGGAACGCACTTGGGGCAAAGAGAGTCGGTTTCGCGCGGCCAGCCCAGTGGCGGCTTGGTCTTTTCCCACGACTTCTGCAGGGGTTTTTCCGACCAAGCCGGTGTGAACGACGGGTTCGGGTTAATGGAGTTGACTTTGTCAAACACCACCCATGCTGCGTTGGCGGCGTACGTGAAGAGCTTTTCAGCGTACTTAATGGGCTTATGCATTCCTTGTCTCCTCACCCTTCCGGCAAACCGTAGATACCATTACACTGGCCAAGAACGGCCGCTCCGGAGGATGTCTGTCGATGGATTGTAGAACCTTTGGCGCACGGATAGCCGTGTCCAAGCATGCAGTATAACGAAGGAGCTACACTCGCAACAGGCGATTCAATTAAAATGCGTCTTTTCATCATTGTGTGGAGTAAACGGGAACCTGAACGGAACGAGTAGTCCGGCGGCGCTCACACTTTTTGTACAGATTGCGTACGGTGATGCTTACTAGCAGCTTTATCAAGGAGTTAACACGTTCGGAGGGCTTCGAAACGGCCGGGGTGGCACGGGCGTTGGCGCATTCTGACGGGGAGGCGTTCCGGGAATGGGCCGAAGCGGGAATGGCGGGGCGGATGGGATACCTGACCGACTATCGAGCGGCTATCCGCATGGATCCAAAGAACTTGCTTGCATCGGCGCGATCGATTCTGGTTGTTGGCAAGGTCTACAATGCCCCTCGGGCGCGCGGGGAGCGGCCACCCGAGGAGTTGGCGTGGATCTCCCGCTATGCCTGGGGTGATGACTATCATATATGGATGCGCCAGCGGCTCCAGCGTATGGTGGGCCGGCTGCTGGAGGTGGAGCCCTTTGACTACAGGATCTGCGTGGATACCGCGCCGTTGTTGGAGCGCAGCTACGCGCGAGAGGCCGGATTGGGGTGGATCGGCCGGAACACCTGTCTGATCAGCCAAGGGCTGGGGTCGTGGCTGTTTCTGGGCGAGGTGTTGACTTCGCTTGATCTGGAAGCGGACGGGCCGCCGCCGGACCGTTGCGGGACTTGCCGCCGTTGCATCGACGCCTGCCCCACACAGGCGTTGGTGGAGAAGGACGGCCGGTGGCAGTTGGACGCTCGGTTGTGCATTTCCTATTTCACGATTGAACTGCATGGCGCGGTGCCGGAGGAGCACCGGGGGGACATCGGGGGCAACGTGTTCGGGTGCGACATCTGCCAGGACGTGTGCCCGTGGAACCGCCGGGCTGCCTTGACCACGGAGCCGGCCTTTCAACCGCGGAATGCCGAACCGCCGTTGGAGGCGATGGCGGCGTTGACGGAACCAGAGTTCCGGGCGATGTTCCGGGAGACGCCGGTCTCGCGGGCGCGGTATGCCGGATTCATGCGGAACGTGGCGCTTGCGATGGGCAACAGCGGGGTGGGGAGATTTCGGGCGCCGCTGGAGGCGCTGGCACGGTCGCCGATGCCATTGGTGGCGGAGCATGCGGTTTGGGCGCTGCGGCAATTAGCGAGTTAGTCGCCATGGATGATAGAATCAACGGTCAGGAACCACCGGGCGACTATTCCTGGTGTGACTTAGTTGTGAGCACTCTGATTCTCAGCATCAGTGCCAAGGTGTTATGCCTCGGATTACTCGTCTTAACCTCCAGCCATCTGACTGGATTACTGCGGGCGCAACCTATCCCGGATGAATCTGAACGATTCGAGGTAGCGTCCATCCGTCCCGGGAGCGTGAACGATGGCCGCCCCGCGATGGAGTTCACCCCAGGCGGCGGGCTCCGTGCGACGAACGTAACCCTGAAGCTGCTTATTGAGTTGGCGTACGAGATTCGACCGGAGCAGTTGTCCGGCGGCGCTGGATGGACCGGTTCTGAGCAGTATACGGTGATCGCCAAAGGTCCCGAAGCTCTTTCGGCAGCCGAGCAGAAAGCGCTGACTCTCAAGCGTCTGAGGGGGCTCCTGGCGGAACGCTTTCAACTGGCAATCCCGTCAGAAGCAAGCCAGGCTTCCGGCTATGTGTTGACAGTTGAAAAGAAGGGGCACAAGATGGCCGTCGCCGATCATGATCCGGCGTCTCGCCAGTTACGCCAGGTTGGGCGATGGGAGATTCGTGCGCAAGGAGTCGAGATGCCTCTTCTCGCCCGTTTCCTCGGCGTGCACCTGCAAGCAACGGTGGTCGACCGGACCGGACTGGAGGGACGATACAGTTTTCGACTCAACTGGACTCCGGTGCCTCTTCCGAGTTCGGTGGCGGCTCTCAATGGACTTCCGGAGGAGTCTCTCATTCCGGCAGTTAGAGAACAGCTTGGGCTGAGATTGGAGCGGCAAAAAACCGCAACCGACCGATACACAATCGAACACGCGGAGAAGCCGACAGAGAATTAGGTTCACTGGGAAAACCTGCTACCATTTCCCCATGTTTGAGCGGTACACCGACCAGGCGCGGCGGGTGATCTTCTTTGCGCGTTATGAAGCGAGCCAGTTCGGCGCGGAGTACATCGCCTCGGAACACCTGCTGCTGGGGATGGTGCGCGAAGATCCGTTTCTGAAGAAGCATATCGACGGGGAGGCCGTCCGCAAAGCTGTCAAGTCGCGCGCGCAGCCGAAAACGGCAGCGACGACCAGCCTCGACATCCCACTGAACATGGAGTGCAAGAGAATCCTGGTGCACGCAGCTCAGGAAGCAGACCGGCGGAATTCCATGTACATACATCCGGCGCATATGCTCGCGGGAATCCTGATGGAACAGGCCAGTGTGGCGGCCCAAGTGCTCGGCGAAGTTGGTTTTCGGGTCGAGATGATTGAGCCTCAGCTTGCCTCGATTGCAACCCGTACGCCGCCTGTGCCTTCTCCCGTCCCCGAGATTGGACCGCTGGCTCGAGAGCTCGCGGCACAGGTGGCGCTCACGGAAACGTACTTGCTCGCGATCAGCGAATACGATGCCGGCCAGATGCTCAAGCGCCGGAACTGGACCCGCAAACAGGCCCTTGGGCACCTGATCGATCTCGCCACGGCGCACCACCAGTGGATTGCGCGGGCTTTGGTGGAACCGCGCGTTGCGGCGGTGAGTTATCCGGAGCAGGAATGGACCACCGCTCAGAACTACGAGATGCTTCCATGGGCGCAACTGCTGGAGCTTTGGCTGCAACTCAACCAGTTACTCGTTCATGTGCTGGGCAACGTTCCTGAATCGCGTCACGAGATTCCCATCAAGATTGGCATCGCGCCGCCCGTTCCGCTACGTGAGATAGCTGCAACTTATGCCGCAAAAGTGGAAGAAGTGGCCGGCGAAATTCTCACGCGTGGCTGAAGTTTCACTTACAGCATCTTGCAATTCGCCTCGGCAGCCCGCCGGCCTTCCTCGCCAGCGTCCTGCTTCACGCTGACCGCCTGGAATGAGGTGTAAACGTACCACACGGTGCAGAGCATCAACGCAACTGGAAGGACCCGCAACAGAGAAACAACCTGCCCGGAAACCATGTTCGTCCTCCCCAACAGGGTAATCAGTTCGCGGCTGAACCAGAGTTGGCCGAACGCCCCGAACAGATTCAACAGATGGGCGGCGAGAAAGCCCGGCATCGTGCCCACCAATTTGCCGCCTTCGAAACGGAGCAGCAACCCGAACACGATGGGCGCCAGCGCGGTTCCGAGTCCGTAGAGCGCGATCCAGGCGTCATACTCGCTCTTGGTGTACTTCTGCCCCTGCGCCGACAGCGAAAGGCCCAGGTTGGCAAGCACGGCAAGGATGGTTGTGCCGGCGTTCAAGCTGGCTACAAAGCTGGAACCGATCTTCCACTGCAACTCCGCAGGCACTCCCGGAAGAGTCCTGTCAGACAGTCCGACACATACCAGCCCAATCAAAATGGAGCCGGCCGCCCAGGCGAGCGGAATCCATAACAAGCTGGTGTCGTACAAAGTGCGCGGCAGCGCGGGCAAATCCACTTTCGAATCGCTGGAAACGCAAGACGCCGTGTTCGCCTTACCGGGCGGGCAGACAGTAAGCTGCAAATAGCCGCTTTCACTTTCCTCCAGCGGAAACCCGTCGAAGGTCAATTTTACGGCTGAGAAATTGTCGCCCTGGCTGGGCTTGCTTCCGGTGGCGTTGCGGTGGCTGCCCTTGATGCCGAACCATTCGGCTTTGACAACCTCGTTTTGACCCTTCTTGTCGCGAAGGAAGAACTCGATCACATACTGCCGCTCGGAGTTGAGAGTGGCGGCGGCGGGCATCGTTCCCAGCACCAGCGCGGGCGGAGTCAACTCCACCGTAAATTTCTCCGTCTTGGCGTTCTTTTTGTCCTCCAGCAGCAGCATACTCTTCTCGGCCTCCAACGGCGGCGTACCGTCGATGGCCAGCGTCGCTGGCACGATTTCTTTGGCCTTGACGATATCGGGCGTGATCGTGACATTCCTTTCCACGGGCCCTACCCACCGTGGCGTAATCCGCAGTTCGGCAGTGGAGGTGTTCTCGATGAAGAACCGCGCACGGTATTCTCCCCGAACCGGGGCGATTGTAGCTGGCAGTCCCTTGTATTCCAACCCGCCCTTGGGTTCCTCATTCCTGGTGGTTACCGTCGCCGCGCCACCTTTGGGCGGCTCGGGGGGAGCAGGTTTGGGAGATGGCACAAGCGCGCTCGTCAGCGCCACCAACAGCGCCGTGATCATCAGTAGTGCACTTCCTCTGTCCGGCATAGTTTCCTCCTACGACACCTCTCACAACTCTACAGCGGAATCACGGCCGGAAATGTGACAGAGCGCTATCGAGCCGCCCCTCCGCGATAGAATGAAGTCTTTCAGTGGATCGCGAACAAGTCCTCAAACTTCTCCGTGAAAGGATTGTGGCGTTCGCGGCATCTCGTTATCGTAGGGAGATGGCCGAGGACGTCGCCCAGGAGGTTCTCCGCCTGCTGGTGGAGAAGTACGCGCACGTCACCGAGCTGACGGAACTAGTGCCGCTCTCCCTGCAGATTGCGAGGTTTCACATGATGTCGGCCGGCCGCACCAGCTTTCGCCGTGGCGAGCACAACCAGGCGCAGGTGGACGTGTTGCCGTTGCCGGACCCGGCCACCAACCCGGAAGACTTGGCAGTGCGCAAACAGAACGTCGCGCGTCTGAAGGCTGCGCTGGCGACACTCGGCGAGCGTTGCCGCGATCTGATGCGCTATAAGCTGGAAGGGAAGAGCTTTCCCGAAATCCAGCGTATCTTCCAGACGCCATCCATCAACACCATCTACACGTGGGATTTCCGTTGCCGCAAGCAACTTTTGGAGAAGCTTGGCGGCAGTTGGCTCCAATCGAGCCGGGAGGCAGCCACATGAGCGACAAGCACGATCACAAACCGAATCCCAAACTCGATGGGCCCGGCAAACTGCTCGGCGGGTTCGCCGCGGGTAACCTTACCGATCCCGAAAAGCAGCAACTGTATCAGGCCGCGCTCAACGATCAGGAACTGTTCGATTCGCTGTTGGAGGACGAAGGCTTGCGGCAGTTGCTGGACGAGCCTGGAGTCCGCCGCGAGTTAATCGACTCGTTGACTCCCGAGCAATCGCTTTGGCAGCGCATTGTGCACTGGTTTACGACGCCAGTGGCGTGGGGCGCGGTGGGAGCAGTGGCTACCGCCGCAGTAGTGCTGGTGGTGGTGGCAAACCGCAATCCGCGCGTTCCGGCGGCGGCTGAGTACGCCAAGGTGGAACAGGCGGCTCCCCACCCTGCTCCGGCTGTTACGCCTCCGCCCCCGGCCGCCACACCCGCTGAAACGCAGGTGGCGACGCGATCGGAAGATCTGCGCCAGCGCAAACGGGAGCAGGTGGCAGCCGGCCCTGCCGAACCCGCGCCTAAGGCGCCTGCGCCTGTCGTCATCGGGCAGGTCAGCAAGGCCGCCGAGGAGCGGGCCCAACCCGCGGCAGCCGCTACGGCTCCGCCGCCACAGGTGGTGGCCGCTGACTCCGCGCGTCGTGATGAGGCGAAGAAAGAGGAAGACGTGAAGAAGGCAGAAGCCGCGCCTGTGCTGCTCGCCTTCGATTACCAGGTGATGCCCGAGGGCGTGCAAATTCTGCCCTCCGAGGATGGATTTGCGGCGCTGGTGGTTCGCAACACCGCCGCGAACACCACGCGCGTGATTGCCTCGGTGCGCGCGCGCAAAGGATTCACCGAGACACTGCGTTTCCCGCCCAACGCAGCCGGACAAACGTTCCAGGTTGTGCTTTCGCGCGAGCGCCCCGGACAGGTGATTGGGGACCCAGGGGAATTCGGCCTCGCGGCACAGAGCTTTCGCGCTACCCCCGCCGTTGCAATGGCGAAACGCAAAACCGCCGACGAGGCCGCACCCAGGCCGGGATCGCAAGCTGCCGGCGGACGCGCCGCAGCGACCCCGGGACAAGCCGGGCGAGCCACTGCCGCATCGCCGGCAGCCACGACGGTATCCGTCGACGTCACCGCACCTCGGTAATTGTCGCCGGCCTATCGAGGCCAGGTTTCAAACGGCGCTTTGGGCATTTTGTGGCCCCAGGCTTCGGGCCCCCAACAGCGCGTGCCCACCAGCGGCTCAGTGGCACTCGTGTTGATCAGGCGCACACCGCCAAGCGCCTTGGACGGTGCGTAGGGTATGACGAACTCATCGTCGAGCGGTTCGCCGAGGCGGATTCCCGACTTCACTTCCACCTTGTGATTGCCAATCAGCCCGTGGCCATGGCTGAAGTGGAGGATACAGAGCGCGGCAGGTCCGGTGAGGACGGTCTCGGCGCCCGGGGCCAGTTCGAACTGGCGTAGGCTGAACAACTCATCGCCGTAGGGCTTGCCATACACGCGCCATTCGTCACGGAATCCGCCGTGGCTCACCTCTTCGTCAAGAACGGGCATCAACATGTGCTTTTCCACGATGTGAGGGTCGAGGTTACGGGGCATGTCGATGTCGGAGACAAGCCGCTGCACGCGCTCCTCGCCTTCGAGCCCTTCGGGGAGGTGGCGGAACAGCAGTTCATGGCCGAGGAAAACTTCGCCATCGGGGCAGAGCACGTGGCTCTGGTAGAAGCGGAAGTCGTCGCGATCGCGCTGCGGCTCTTCGGTGTTGACGGCGGCAGGTCCGTGGAGGATGCGCGTCGGTGTGAAGAAGCCGGTGCCCATGCGCACCATGAAGTGGCGGGCGTGGCTGCGGATGTGATTGTCCTTGCCGTCGATGAAGTCGCGCACGGCATCAGCGAGCATCTCCTCGTCGAAATAGTCGAGCAGGCCGACGGAGGTGTGGCAATCGTTCTTGTAGCGCTTGTTGCGCCACGGATTGAAGTTGTACGCCTCGGGTTTGAACGGATGCATGTGGTGGCCGAGCGGGTACAGGTTGTCGAACTCCTTGTTATAGAAGCCGGTGCCACCGAGGGTGCGGTAGATAGGGCCGACCATGAAGTTGGGGGCTCCGTGGACGGCCGCGTCCATTGGGATGAGGAAACCGTCGGGATGGTGGAAGTGGCAAAGACCCTCGCCGTGGATGCCGTTGCCGGTGTCGGCGAGGATTGCACTGCCATTCCAGCGCTCGTCGATGGCCCATCCGTGGGGACCTTCCGGGAAGTAATCCTCGTCGACGAGTTCCAGGTTCTTTCCCGGGAGGCAAAACTTGCGTCCGACGAAACTGGGGAAGCAGCGCAGCACGCCGCCGCCGGCCACGGCTGCGGCCTGCACGGTCTCTGAAGCGCCTTCCTCGACAATGGGGAGGTTGGAACGGTAGAGCTTCACGTTGAGAGCGGCCCTTGTTTTTGTGCTCATATCAATAGTCCTCGAAATCGGTGGTCGGATTCCTTGAATCGGCGTCCTGAACGATTTCACCACCATCGGTATGGGGAGAGCAATACCGTCAGGGGGCGAGCCGTTGATTTCGCCTGCCGCGCCAACTGGATCAAACCCAGGGGTGGAAAATCGCGAGCATACGGCACCTTGCCCCCGGCAAAAGTAGAAATCACTCCCGCAGGTGAAATGCGGCGAATCCTGTTACTCATCGCCTCCGCGACATAAACAAATCCTTCACGATCCACAGCGATGCCTGTGGGGTTGGCCATGGTCGCCATCCTTGCCGGTCCGCCATCCCCTGAATACCCGCTAGTGCCGTTGCCGGCGACGATCGTGATCAGCCCGCTGGCGAGATGCAGCTTCCGCACCGTATCCAGCGACTCTTCGGTGAAATAGAGATTCTCGCCCTGAGGATCAATCGCAATTCCCGTTGACGGTCCCAGTCGGACTTTGCCGGCAGGGCCCTCCATCGGACCAGCCTCGCTCCCGGCAATCGTCTCGATCCTGCCATCACGGATCCGCCGCAGCCGTTGGGTGTTCACTTCGAAGAGATACAAATCCCCGTTCGGATGAAGCGCAAGTCCGGAGGGCCTGGCGAGCCGCGCCGCTACTGCCGGTCCGCCGTCGCCGGTGGAGCCATCGGTTCCCGTGCCCGCGATCGTCGAGACCAGCCCATCCGCCGCCGACAGGCGCCGGATTCGATGGTTGTTGGTATCGGCGAAGTATAGATTGCCCTGTGAATCCACAGCCAGTCCGAGCCCTTCGCTGAAACTCGTCTCCACAGCGGGCCTTCCATCTCCATTGAAGCGCGGGCGGCCCGTTCCGAGTACGTGAGAAATGATACCGCTTGCCAGGTCCACTCGCCTCACACGGTCAGTGGTAGTCTCCACGAGGTACAGGTATTTGTCCCCGTCCACGGTCAGCGTGCGCGGGCTTTCAATCTGGGCACGGACCGCCAGTCCCCCGTTTCCGGTGAACCCCGCAAGGCCGGTTCCCGCAAAGGGCGCGGCCATCCCGGACCGGTCCACGCGCCAGACCCTGTTATTGGCGTATTCGGAGAAATAGACGTTGCCTCGGCTGTCCATCGCGACGCCGGTCGGAGTGTTGATGGAAAGGTCAAGCGCTCTCACACCGTTTGCAGCAATCGAACCGGAGCGCGTAAGACCTCCAACGCGGCCCGCCAGCAGCCACACGGAGAGCACGGAAAGAGCAGCCAGCGCCGTGAGCGTGACCAGTCTCATGCGCGGACGGCGTATCGCGATCCAGGCGTGGGCGAGTGAATCGCCAAACCTGCCGGCATCCAGAGCACTGGCGAATTCCCGTGCGAATTCCGCCGGGGTCGGCTGCCTGTCTTCCGGACGAAACGAGAGCGCTTTGAGGATGGCCGCACGCGCACCCGCCGGCAATCGGCGACGCAGACGCGCGGGATCCGGGAACCTCTGCGAGCGCTGCATTTCATACAGATGGAACGGCGTCTCCGGCTGATACGGCCGCCGGCCCGTCACCATCTCATACGCAATCACGCCGAGCGCCCAAATGTCAGTCGCCGTCCCAGCCTTTCCGAGCAACTGCTCCGGGGAGACGTAATTGATGGTACCTACAAAGGTCCATGTTTCCGTCCGGGCCTTCAACTGAGATTGCTCTACCTTGGCGATCCCGAAGTCAATGAGTTTGACTGACTCATCTTCTTCACCTGCGCGCAGCACCATGATGTTTTCCGGCTTGAGATCCCTATGGAAGATCCCTTTCTCGTGTGCGGCTGTGAGAGCGGCACAGATATGGCGCACGAGCCGGGCCGCGCGGTGCAACTCGAGACCGCCGGCGTTTATCTCGGAACGCAAAGTCACGCCTTCGACGTATTCCATCACGAGGTATCGCGCGCCGTCGTGCAATTCGCCAACATCGAGCACGCTGACGACACCGGGATGGCTGATGCGGGCCAGCGCCTCCATTTCACTACGAAACCGGGCGCGGAGCACCGGATGCCGCTCGACACGCTCATGCAGGAACTTCACCACCACGAGCCGGTCGAGAAGCTGTTCATCGCGGGCGAGGTAAACTACACCACTACCGCCACGCCCCAGTTCTCGCTCAATACGGTAGCGGCCGTTCAGCGTGAGGCCTTGGCGGGAGACCTCCTCGCCACTGTCAATGACACCGCCGCCAGGGGGTGTGCGAAGGAACGAAGAATCGGCCTGCTCGTGCTGGCTGAGCAAGCGCTCCACTTCCGCGCGCAGTTCTTCGTCGGCCAGGCAGGACTGCGCGAGAAAGCCGGGCCGGGCCGCGGCATCGAGATCGAGAGCCGCGTCAAAGATATCCTTGACACGCTCCCATCGCTCAGGACTCACGCGACTCCCTATGCAGTTCGCCGTAGAGCCATGCGCGCGCGACGTTCCAATCACGGCGTACGGTCTTCGGCGAGATACCCAACTCCGCCGCCGTTTCGTCAACCGTCAACCCGCCGAAGTAGCGCATCTCGACGATCAGGCTTTGACGGGGATCGACTTGGGTGAGCCGGTCGAGAGCTTGGTCAAGTGCTTCCAGGTCGATCGTCCTGGTTCGGGAATCGACGAAACTGACGTCCACTCGCCACGCCGGCGTGGTCCGTTTCGCGCGGCTGCCTCGACGCGCGTAGTCGATCAGTATCAATCGCATCAATTGTGCCGCAACCCCGAAGAAATGGGTCCGGCTCGCCCAGTCAACCTGACGTTGGTGGATCAGACGCATGTATGCCTCGTGAACTAGCTCCGTCGGCTGTAATGTGTGGTTTTCCGATTCGTGCGAAAGGCGGGCGGCGGCAAGGCGCCGCAGCTCATCGTACACTTTCGGGATCACCATCTGCCAACCTTCCGGCGTTCCGGCCTTCAGGCGTGTCAGCTCGGACGTAATATCGCCAAGGGTCACGGTGCTGCGGAGATTATACATCAGGTTGCAAAAAAGGTGACCACAATTCTGCGGCGTTGACGCTTGTTGGCATGACGTTTTCATTCGTCCAGTTATGACCAAAGGAGCAATACCTTGCTGACCCCAACGCTCGTCCTCCTTCTCAGCCTGTCTATGCAGGCAAGTGCTCAAAGTGTCCCCGCGGTATCACTTTCCGCGACGGATATCTCTTTCAACGGCAAGATGGTGGTTTTTACTACAAGTGGCCCCAAGGGCGAGACGCTGACGAATAGCGGCACAGCTTCGTTGTCCATTACAAGTATCACCGCATCCGGGGATTTCGCAGCCGCCAACGATTGCGGCTCGTCGTTGGCGCCAGGGAACAAGTGTAAGATCACGGTGACGTTCACTCCTACAGCCGCCGGCAGCAGGAATGGCGTTGTCACCATCGTCCATAACGCTCCCGGAAACCCGCACATGATCACCTTGTCCGGTACTGGAGTGGAACCTGCCACGGTAAGTCCAACCAGTCTCTCGTTCGGGAGCCGTGTCGTAGGTGTCGCAGGCTCCACGCTCGGTTTGAAGCTCAAAAACAACCAGACAGTGGCGTTGAACATCGCAGGAATCACCGCGAGCGGAGATTATTTCGCGACGAATGACTGTGGCGTGAGCCTTGCTCCTGGAGCCACTTGTACGATCAACGTCAGCTTCATCGCGACGGCGATGGGCGTCCGCAGCGGGCTGCTCTCAATCATTCACAGCGCCATTCTGAGTCCGGAGGTCATTCCGCTGAGCGGAACCGGTATCGTCAATCTGACCCTTTCCAGCAGCCTGAATTTCGGTAGCCAAACGGTAGGGGTAACCGGTAGCGCACAAACCGCCACGCTCACGAACAGCTCGAGCATCCCAATCGCCATCACAAGCATAGTGTCCAGTGGTGATTTCACACAAACCAATACCTGCGGCGTGAGCCTGGCCGCAGGCGGCAGTTGCACGATCAGTGTCCGGTTTTCTCCGGCGGCGACGGGTGCGCGAACAGGAGCCGTGACTATTACGGACGCCGCGACAAATAGCCCACAAGTGCTCAGCCTGACCGGAAACGGCGTCGCGCCGCCAGTGACGGTTTCGCCTGGAAGTCTGACTTTTGACCGGCAGTTGGCCGGTACGGAAAGCGCCGCCAAATCGGTGACTATGACCAACACCGGGAACGGAAACGTGAACAACATTGCCGTCGGCACCACCGGCGATTTTCAGCAGACCAATAATTGTCCCGCCAGTCTCGCCAGCGGAGCGAGTTGTGTCATCAACGTGTACTTCACCCCCACGGCGCCCGGGAACCGGATTGGGAGCGTAACGATCAGCAACAGCGCGGGCAACAGTCCTCAGGTGGTATCGCTGAGTGGCTTTGGATACGCTTTGACAACCATTCAGGTGACACCAGCCGACCCGACGATTTGGTTTGGCCAGACAAAGCAGTTCACCGCGACCGGCAGCTACACGGATGGGACGACCCAGAACCTGACGAACTCAGCCATGTGGAGTAGTTCCGCGCCAGGGGTCGCCGGGAACCATGGATACGGCCGGTTTAGCGGACAGGGATCGGGCATGACTACCATCTCCGCGGCATCGGGACCGGTCGCCGGCCAAACGACGTTGACGGTGAAAGTGGCGTTCACGTTCACCGGGACCATGAATACCGGACGTTCAGGGCACACGGCCACATTGCTGAACAATGGAAAGGTGCTAATTGCGGGAGGCATGATATCAACCACTGCCGGCTACTCGGCGAGCACCGAGCTATACGACCCGGCAACAGGACTGTTTACGCCTACCGGGTCAATGATGATCGGGCGCTACCAGCACCAGGCAGTGCTCATGAACGACGGCACCGTGCTGGTAGTAGGAGGGGCGACTGCAACGGCTGAAATCTACGATCCAACAACGGGCTCGTTCACGGCGGTGGGGAGCATGTCGACTTACCGCATTGGACCAACTTTAACCGTGCTGAAGAGCGGCAAGGTGCTCGCCACGGGAGGCTACGGATCTCCCGGAACCGCCGAGGTGTACGATCCCGTAGGTCGAACATTCCATCTTTGCGGCAGCATGCTGTTCGAGCGGACAGGACATACAGCCACCCTGCTTGCCGACGGCCGGGTGTTGATCGCGGGGAACCAGGTGTACGCCGGTTCTCCGACTGTGGCGGAAGTCTTCGACCCACTGACGGAATCATTCAGCGCCACGGGAAGCATGGTGGCGGTGCGCGGTTCCCATGCTGCCACGTTGCTCAATGACGGCAAAGTGCTGCTGTCCGGGGGGAGCTACATGGGAACCGTGAGTGGAGTACGTTTGCGCAGCGCGGAACTATACGACCCCGCGACGGGGATATTCACCGCTGTGGGGGATATGCTGGACACGCGCGTAGTTCACACATCCACTTTGCTGAGCAATGGGATGATTCTGATAGCCGGCGGCTACAACCAACTTGGGGGTGGTACACCAATCGCCGGTGCCGAGATCTACGATCCTGTCAGCCGGAGTTTCAGCAGCATCGGCAACATGCGAGCCGCGCGCTGGGTTCACCGTGCAACACTGTTGCCGAGCGGGCGCCTGTTGCTGACGGGCGGCTACGATGCCGGATACTTCATACCAAGCGCAGAGCTGTTTGAGCCAGAGACACTGGCACCTGCAGGTTTGGTTTCCATCACCGTGACCCCAGCCACTGCCACCATCTCGCCGACTGCGGCGCAGCAATTTGTTGCCACTGGGCGGTTCGCCGACAACAGCACGCGGATACTGACATCAGTGTCGTGGAGTTCCTCCTGGCCGGCTGTTGCGACTGTGAGCAATGACGAGAGTAACAGCGGAATGGCCGCGGCGGCGGCAAGCGGAGCTGCGACGGTTTCCGCCAGTGCCGGAACGGTTACTGGTTCCGCGATGCTCGCGGTGCGCTCGCCGGGCTTTATTGCCACCGGGATGCTCGGCACCGCTCGCTACTGCCACACCGCGACGCTCCTCAACAACGGAAAAGTCCTGCTTGCCGGAGGGATGGGCGCGCCCGAACAGTATTTGACGACTGCCGAGTTGTACGATCCGACGACGGGTCTTTTCACGCCGACCGGAAGCATGAGCATCGGACGCTATGAACATCGGGCTACGCTACTCGCCAACGGCAAGGTTCTGATAGCGGGTGGCCGTAATCCCGGCGCGACGGCGATTGCGGAACTGTACGACCCGGCTACCGGGCTATTCACTCGAGTTGCCGATATGTCGTTTCCGCGCTTCAGTCACACTTTGACATTGCTGGGCACAGGAAAGGTCCTGGTCGCAGGTGGCCTCGGATTCGGGTACCCCGCGACGGCAGAGTTATTCGATCCTGCCACGAACACATTCACGCTGACTGGAACAATGTCTGCCGGCCGCGGAGCGCCGGCAGCCGTATTGCTGATGAACGGTAAGGTCCTGATTGCGGGCGGGCAGAATGGAACCATCCTGGCGACAGCAGAGCTATACGACCCGGCAACAGGAACCTTTTCTCCGACGGGCAGTATGAGTTACGCTTGGCATTATGCGTCTGGCACACTGTTGAATAGCGGCAAGGTCCTCATCGCGGGAGGACAGCCGTATACCGCAGCCGCGCAACTGTACGATCCTGCCAGCGGAACTTTCTCGCCAACAGGCAGCATGACGGTGCCCCGCGATACGCACACTGCGACCAAACTCAGCAATGGGAAGGTTCTGATTGTCGCGGGATTCGGCGGTGAGTTTCGATCCAGTGCCGAGTTGTATGATCCTTCAACCGGGCTCTTCTCAGCAGCCGGGAATATGTCGACGAAGCGCTATTTCTCTACGGCTACTCTGTTGGGAAATGGGACAGTGCTGATTGCTGGGGGCTTCGACAGTGTCGCATCTGGCATTAGTGCGGAGTTGTACTAGCCGCGGTCGGCGCAGATAGAATGGCTTCGCGTTCTGGGGCTGAGACGTTCCGCGCTCCCCTGATGGAGCGCGTCAAAGTCCAGCGGCAGACAGCCGAACCGCAGCCCAGCCGGGCCAGCTCGCAAGATTAGCGATTGTGTGTCCTCTTTTCTCCTGGATTGTCGCTTGTTGAGTTGATGCCTGGCATTGTCACGGCTATCGGAATCTGTAGAAAAAGAAAGGGCTTATCATGCGTCAGCGTCTTGTACTTTCACTGGCCGCGCTCCTAATCGCCGCAACCGCCCTCGGGCAATCCCGTCCGCCCAACGGCGATTTCGAAACCGGCAATCCGGGGTCCGTGCCTCCTTCCTGGAGCTTTGTCTCCTCCGGAGGTCCAGGATTTACCGGGGTCCTCACCACCGAAGGCTGCCATCAGGGAAAACAGTGCGTTGTAGTGACGGCACCGGCCACGCCTGCTCCCAACTCCCTCGGGATCCTCAGCTCGAGCCGTCCTGGAGCCGCATACGTCAACAAGCGAATTCGCTACAAGGGCGCCGTGCGAGTCGAAGGAACCAATGCGCGCGCACAGATGTGGCTTCGAGTGGACAAGATAGGCGGGGGATATAGCTTCTTCGACAACATGCAGAATCGTCCCATAACCTCCAATACCTGGAACTACTACACGATCGACGGCATTGCCGGGTCAGACACGCAGACCATTGTGTTCGGTCTATTCCTCCCGTCTGGCGGAAAGGTCTGGTTTGACGATGTCACCCTCGAGATCACAGGAACCGTCCGCAGTGATCCCGCCGAGGCGCCAAGGCCTCTCTCGGAATCCGGACTCGAGAATCTGGCGGCCTTCGCACGCCTCGCGGGCTATGTCCGCTATTTCCACCCCAGCGATCAGGCGGCCACCATCGATTGGAACACGTTCCTCATCGATGGAACTCGCAAAGTGGAGGACGCCGCCTCGCCAGCGGAACTGGCGGAACGGCTGCAACTGCTCTTTGATCCGATCGCCCCGGCTATCCAGCTATTCCCGGACGGGGACAATCCGGAGCCGCCCGAAGCATGGAAGCGGCCCGAGGGTACCGGCGTGCGCATCGTGCGCTGGGTCCACTCCGGAGTCAGGCTGGAAAGCAATCCCTACGAGAGTAAACGGGAATTCGCCGCGGTCGATGGGGATAGCCTTCCCGGTGGATTCCTCGACCCAGCCGCCCCCTACGAAGCGCAGATCGGCGGAGGACTGACGGCGCGCGTGCCGGTGTCGTTGTACGCGGATGGCAACGGTACGCTGCCGAAGCGACCCGCCACGGACTCCACCGACTACTGGCTGCGCGACGTTACTGACCGCGCCACGCGTTTCACCAACGTGATCATCACCTGGAATATCTTCCAGCACTTCTACCCATACTTCGACACCGTCAAGGTCGATATGCCGGCCGTACTGCGGCAGGCACTGCAAAGCGCAGCGGAGAACGAAGGCACGACCGATTTCGCGCTTACCATGCGACGGCTGGTGGCGGCCATGCAGGATGGCCATGGCACCGTAATCTATCCCAAGCCGGCTTATTACGGCGTGCCTGTGGTATGGGCTTGGGCCGAGGGGCAACTGATTATCACTCGCATCAAGGAAGCGCAGGGCCAGAACATACAGCGTGGCGACCGCATTCTATCCATCGATGGCAAGGAGATCAACGCGCTTCTGACGGAAACAGACGCGCTGCAATCCGGAGCGACGCCCCAATGGATCCGCTGGCGAAGTGTTCTCGAAATCGCCGAGTGCGGCGCCTCACGCCGGATGCAGTTGGAAATCGAGCCTTACGCCGCATTAGGTACACGGCGTACAATCCAATTCAACTGCCGGGCCAACGATGCCGACTGGAGTGAAACGCGGCCGGACAAGATTGCTGACCTCGAACCCGGAATCGTCTATGTGGATCTGAGCCGTGTCACCACTGCCGAATGGTTCGCCTCTGCCGCCCGCCTGGAGCGCGCCTCGGGAATCGTCCTCGATATGCGCGGCTACCCCAACCTGATTGCCCCAACCTTCCTTGTCAACCTCAGCCAGGAACCGCTGCGCAGCGGTATGTTCCGCGTGCCCGTTCCATCGCTCCCCGATCAGAAGGAAATGTCATTCCTCGACATGGGATGGACACTCACCCCGGCACGGCCCTACTTGACCGCGAAGAAAGCGTTCCTCACCGATGGACGCGCCATCAGCCAGGCCGAGACAGACCTCGGTATTGTGGAGTTTCACAAACTCGCGGAGATCGTTGGAGAGACCACCGCAGGCACAAACGGCAATATCAATCCGTTTACCTTACCTGGTGGGTTTCGCATCTCCTGGACCGGCATGCAAGTGCTGCGCACCGATGGCGGGCAGTTCCACGGTATCGGCGTGAAGCCGACCGTGCTGCAACGGCGCACTCGCCGCGGCATCGCCGAAGGGCGCGATGAAGTCCTCCTGCGAGGCGTGGAGGCTGTGAAAGGGAACAAATGAGTAAAGGCTCCGGCAGGCTCCTGGTCCTGGCGCTGCTGGGCTCGCTGCTGGTTCACCCGTCTACGGCCGCGGACCCGGCTCCGGAATTGCCATACGAAATCTCACTGAGCCGCAAATCGCGAACCTCCGGAAAGTGGCAAAGATCTGGGGGTTCCTGAAGTACCACCATCCCGCGGTTGCCGCGGCTGAGCGCCAGTGGGACAACGATCTGCTCACCTTTCTTCCACGGGTGCTCGCCGCGCCCACCGCCGATGCGGCAAACGACGCCATCTCGGAATGGATCGCTGCACTGGGTCCAGTTCCCGACTGCGCCCCCTGTGCGACTGAGCCTGAAAACCTTCAGCAGGTGCCGAACCTCGACTGGCTCTCCGACGAAGCGCTGCTGGGGCCGCAACTCAGCTCCATATTGCGTGGCATTTACAGCAACAGGCCTCGGCGGGCCAATTTCTACGTTGCTTTTCCACCGGGTTCCCCGAATCCGTCCTTCCGGAACGAACCCGATTATCCGGCGTTGAATTTTCCGGATGCCGGCTATCAGCTACTGGCGTTGTTCCGCTTTTGGAATGCCATCGAGTATTACTACCCACATCGCGAGGCCATGGCGGATCGACCCGACCGACATGCCGGGTACTGGGACGACGTGCTGCGGGAATTCATACCGGCCTTCGTGTCAGCAAACACACGAGAGCAGTTGCAGCAACAATTGATGCAACTCGCCGCCCGTGTCCACGACACCTCCACTACCCTTTTGGATGCCGCCGCCATTCGTCCTCCCACAGGTCCCTGCCAGTTCACCAGCGGTATCCGCTTCTTCGATGGCCGCGCGATAGTGACACAGTACCTCACACCAGATGGGAATCGAGTCCACAACCTGACTATTGGACGAGAGATCGACGCACTGGATGAGATTCCCTTGAAGGACTTACTGCACCAATGGATGCCCTATTATCCGGCCTCCAATGAATCGGCGATGCTGCGGGACATTGCACAATACATGACTCGCGGGCCTTGTGGATTCTCGGGTGATACCCGGGTCTCCACGTCAGCAGTCAATCCCGCCGCGACCTTGGCCCATGACCGCGCCGGACTTGCGTTTCAGATGCTCTATCCGGATGTCGCCTACCTCAAACTGAGTGCGGCGTCCGCTTCGCAACTGCCGGCTTATATTCGGTCTGCCGCCGCTGCCAAGGGGCTCATCATCGACTTGCGCAACGTATCGGTCGGTTCATTTGCTGCCACCCTCGCCGGGCACCTGGTGGCAACTCCGGTGGAGTTCGCCCGCTATGCGAATGTCGATCCCGCCACTCCCGGAGCGTTCGTTTGGGGAGCGACTCTGCGTGTCACCCCGCAGGAACCGCGCTACAGCGGCCAGGTGTTCATCTTGGTGGATGAACTCACCCAGGGGTCCGGAGAAATGGCAGCGATGGCGTTACAGGCAGTGCCGAACGCCTTGCTAGTGGGAAGCACCACTGCAAGTGCAGCCGGCCCTGTTTCCATCCTTCCGCTGCCGGGTGGTCTCCGCGCTTCCATACGGGGTGCAGGAGTGTTCTATCCCAACACCGCTCCGACTCATCCATTCGGCATACTTCCTCATGTCGAAATCAAGCCATCAGCAGCGGTCGCTCTGCGCAACCGCGACGCCTGGATGGAGGAAGCTGTTACCCGTATCACTGGCCGCGCCTACCCAGGCATGCCAACCGGTCCGGAGATCGCCGACCTCGGAGGCGGCGTCGGCATGCAGTTCGTCAACATCAATCCCGGCGAGTTCATGATGGGGTGTTCGCCTGGGGACACGGCCTGCGCTTCCGCCGAAAAACCGGCCCATCTGGTGCGTATCACCAAGACTTTTCAAATGGCCAAGTACGAGGTAAGGCAGTGCGAGTGGCAGGCTGTGCTCGCCTCCAATCCCGCCCGCCAGATCGCAGCCAATTTGCCGGCTGCACCGCTGACATGGCTCATGACTCGCCCATTCCTCGTGGCGCTGAACGCCCGCAGCGACGGCTATCGCTACCGCCTCCCTACGGAAGCCGAATGGGAGTACGCGGCTCGCGCGGGCACGACGGGTAGCGCCTACGGCAAGCTGAGTGACATTGCATGGTTCAACATAGGAACCCTGCACTCCGTGGGAGAAAAACTTCCCAATGCGTGGAGCCTGTACGACATGCTCGGAAATGTCGCAGAGATGGTGGAGGATTTCTACAGCAGATACAGCGAACATCCTGCCGTTTCTCCGCTCGTCGATCCGCAAGGGGTCTCTACATCGTGGCCCGATACCGGCAAAGTTGTGCGAGGCGGTGACATCTACAGCCGGGATCTTCGTGTCTCGAGACGGTCCGGATACACTCCACAGTTGTTTGCCGGACCTGTCGGCTTTGGCGTGCGCGTCCTCAGAGAACGGCTCGACACGCCGGCAACCCCGAGACTGAACGAGTTTGTCGTGTTCGCGAGCACATTGACCTCCGGGGGGACAGTGCTGGCCACTGTCAATCTCACCCCGCCCGCACTCGACGGTGGCGCTCGAATTACGCTGACAAGCAGCGATCCGGCCCTCACCGATTTCCCCGCGGGCATCACAGTGCCCGCCGGATTAAAGGAAGCAGATTTCTACTTCGCCGCCAGCACCGTTGCCGCCACCCGTCCGCTCACTTTCACGGCGACACTCGGTGGCGATGTCAGAACCGTCGCGCTGAAGATCATCCCTTCGCCCACATCGAATGCCGGCCCTCTTGATATGTCGTTTGTGGAGATTCCGCCCGGTGAGTTTATCCAGGGTTGTTCGTTCCGCTCCCTTTGCGGCAGCGCTCCCCGTGCACTGGTGCGCATTACGAAGAAGATGGAGATGGCGAAACACGAAGTCACGCAAGCGCAATGGCAGGCATTAATGGGGAGCAACCCAAGTGAAGTCCAGGGCGCGACACTGCCCGTTACCCACTTCAGTTGGGACCAGGCACAAGAGTTCCTGGCGAAGCTCAGTGCCCTCAACGACGGGTACCGCTATCGGTTGCCAACAGCCGCCGAATGGGAGTACTCGGCCCGCGCCGGGACGTCAGACCAGTACGCGGGAGGCATTCCAGCCGAAACCACATGGCGGAATGAGACCTCGCCCAAGCCGGTCGGTCTGAAGAAACCCAACGCCTGGGGACTGTTCGACACCATCGGCAACGTGCACGAACTGGTCCAGGACTGGGCTGGGCCGCTGCCTTATTCCTTTACTCCGCTGGTGGATCCCGCGGGTCCCGCAAGTGGTCCATTTCGTTCTGTCCGCGGCGGCTCCGTGGCAACTGCCGGCCCAGTGGTCCATTACGAGACCGTTTTCAGTCTCTCCGTGCAACCCATCGGGCTCCGTTGCGCGCGGGAACGCGTTGCTCCTTGAATGTTTAAATGATGATGGCTTGTTCTTTCCCTTCCCTTACCGCAGTTTGTTCCGCTGCCCGCCGCGCCCGACAATGGGGTGCGACGGGTCCAATGACGTGGCATTCCATCTGTCAAACCTGTTCGGTGGATCCGACGTCAATCGGCACACTGGAGTTGTACGAGAAACGGCACTGGCCATCAAATACGGTTTCACCGGCATCGATGGCAACCATTGCCGCACACACACACACCGAGGTCAACGTTGAGTCAAGTCCGCTTGGCAGCTTGACCCGACTTCAAACGCAGCGTCTTTGGTGCCTGGCAGCCACAATTCCTGCCAGGCCGAGGCCGAACAGCGCGTATGTGGATGGCTCGGGAACGCTTCCGGATGGATCAGCGCTGCCGGTTGCGGATCCCGGGCACGTCGTTCCTGTAGTGCACGAGACGTCCTGATAGCGCACATAGGCGTCTTGAATCGTAATCTGCGACGTGTTGGCGGCGAAGTACAAGCTGGCCGTATTGCCCGTGGCAGTGCTCCCTTTGGTCACGCCCGATCCGCCGCCGCCAGTGCAGTTGACAGCCGTGACGCAGAATTCCACGGTGCCGATCTGGTTCGGGAGGTTCGGCCCCACGACGATCGTGTTGAATATGCCGCTTACAGAGTTATCACTGGTGTCGACCAGATCGGGGTCAGTATTGAAGGCGATCCCGCTGACGCGGCTTGTGGAAACCGGACTCGACGATGTGTTCGACAAGTCGAAGAGGAATGAGACTTGAGTTTGGCCGGTGTGTGATCCGGTTCCCGGTGTAAACGTGAAGTTGTATAGGTACAGTTGAGCAGTCAGCCCGTTGATCACTTGGACAGGATCGCCCCCGAAACCATTGAAGTTGAGAATGAGATTTGAGGCACTCGTAACCGTGACAGGGGTGGAAAGTCCCGTCGAAAGGAAGGCCAACATTCCGAATGCGAGTTGGCAGGTGCGCGAGATGAGGTTTTTCATAGATGCATAAGCATCTTGAAGCTCAAACGTGGGCTGCCAAAGGGCCTGCCGTATCAGTATCAACTAACTCTGTACTGCCACTGTGGTCGTGTGCCGGCGAGGTCGAGGTTTAGTACTTCCGATTCAGGTCTTGTGGGCTTGACTGGAGCCGGCGGCCAGGATCGAACTGGGGAATATTCAACCGGCGTTGACACCCTCTGCTACGATGACGATCATGGGACAAATGGATGCTCTAGAACTCGCAGCACAAGGGCCAACCGCTTTGCCGTCGCTGTCTTCAGACTCTCACGAAGCAAGCATCCGGGCTGATGTCGAAAGTGACAGGTATCCACGGGCAATCGTTCCTGGAAGGCGAGGACATTTGCTCGAATTGCGGGCGGCTGGGGACAGTGTTAAAGGCGTGAGAGTCAGCAGTAGGGGTTACAGGTTAGGTCTTGCCCCGCCGTCCCCTGGGCCTAGGAGCATCGCGCGTACCGTCTGCAACAGCGTGGCCAGATGGAACTGGATCCGGCCTTTCCTTCCGGCACCGCTTTTCTAACGGCTATACTGGGGCAAAATGGCGAAAAAGCAAGAACTCGAACTGGCGTACCTTCGCGCAATGAATGAGTGGATGATTGAGGAGTCAAAGACAAAGCAACTCGCCATGGAGCAACATCCAACAGGAAAGTTTGCCGATCAACTCCAGGTAGAGAACGCAGCATACGAGCGATATAAGGCCGCACAGCGTGCTTACGTTAAAGAGCCGTGGGCCTAGGAGCCCGTCCGAGAATTAATTTCTATAACTCAGAGGAGCTCTTGAGTACAAATTAAATCTTGGATGACTCGATCTGCTGCTGCGACTCAAGAATCGCTGCGCCGCTGAGAATTTTTCGGGGCTGATCTTCTGAAG